>CAIURC010000089.1 GCA_903901425.1 uncultured Spartobacteria bacterium
AAAAAGGATCTCCTCGCCAGCCTCACCTGATCCCATGGCTTCTTCCCTCTCCGCCGCACTCGGCTCCCTCAGCTCCAAGTTCAACGCCACCCTGCTCCCCGAGTTCAGAGGCGAATTCAGCATCGTCATCCAAGCCCCCAAAATCCGGGAGGTCGCCCAGTTCTGCCGGGACCAGCTCGGGTTCGATTACTTGGTCGATCTATCCGCTGTCGATCATTTCGGAGAGGATCCCCGCTTCGAGGTCGTTTACGAACTCTGCAACCTCCAGTCCAATGCCCACCTCCGGATTAAACTCCGGGTCTCCGAGGAGAATCCAGAGGTCCCCACCGTCTCCGACATCTGGCCCACCGCCGACTGGCATGAGCGCGAAGCCTACGACATGCTCGGCGTCAAGTTTTCGGGACACCCTGACCTCCGCCGGATCCTGATGTGGGAGGGCTATCCCTACTTCCCGTTGCGCAAAGATTTCCCGCTCGCCGGGCGCCCCAGCGAAATGCCCGATGTCGCTTTCTCGAAAGCCGCCCCGCTCGAAGGAGGCCCTTTCGTGACCGTCCCTTCTTCCGCCACCACCAAGGACCGGGAACCGCGTTCCCGCTCCATGGATTGAGGCCGAACTTCCGCCAGACGGTTTCCGGGTCCCGCTCAGATCCGGATGAAAATCGATCTCAGGTAGAGAAACCGGAGAACGAGGATCGGCAAGGCCAGCGCCACCAACGCCTGCAACAGCACCCCTGTGCCGGGCCGGAAAGTTTCGAGGAATCGGCTCACGTCGCCTCCCACAAACCGGCCCGCCAGCGCATTGAAATCCACGACCCGCACCAGCACGTAACCGGTGATCGCGTTGCTGCCGATCCACAGGAACGGCCGGGTCCACCGCTGGAACTTCCATTCCTCGACCACCACCCAGAACACGGCCAGCATCAGCGCTGAAAAACCGCTGGCCACCAGGCAAAACGACGAAGTCCAGATCCGCTTGATCACCGGCAACTCGCTTCCCCACAGAAGCCCCAAACCCATCCCGGCGCATCCGGCCAGTGCCAGAATCCCCGCCTTCCGATACCCGCTCCATCCCGGTTCCTTCAGAACGTTCCCGGCCAGAATTCCAAAAAGCACCGTCACAATTGCAGGCAACGTGCTCAAAAGACCCTCGTTCGCATAGTAACCGGCATTCTTCCGCCCAGGCAGATAGCGGAAATCCACCGAATCCGAGAGGTTCATCCCTTCCTCAAACCGGCCATGGACCCAGGCCGGATTCTCGGCCCGGATCACCTCCTCCGCGCTCCGCTTGAACACCTCCGACTTGGGAAGCTTCTTCAACTCAATCCCGGGAAACGGAACAAAGCTCAGCAGCGCCCAATACCCAGCCAGAATCACAACTGCCACCCCACCCAGAAACCGCCGGGGAAGAAGCAGGTACAGACTGGCTCCCGCCAGGTAACAAATCGCGATCCTGTGCAAAACCCCAGACACCGCCACGTCCGGCCACAACTTCGAAACTCCTCCGTAATAAAAAACACCGATCCCAAACAACAACGCGCTCCGCTTGAGCACCCGGAAAAACGCCCCCCGCTTTCCCGTCCGAGCCACCACCGCATCCATCGACATCACAATCGAGACCCCGACCAGAAACAAAAACAGCGGGAATATCCCGTCGAAAAACCGGAATCCTTCCCATTCGCAGTGCGTGAGTTGCCGGGTCAGGAACCCGCCTCCCAAACCGGCCTTCTCCAGTCCCTGCGCCAGTTGCGTCCCACCCAGAATCCAAAACATGTCGAATCCTCTCAGGGCATCGATGGAAAGGCGGCGGGTTGGACGGGGTGCCCCGGCTGCTTCCGGCGGTTTTTCTGGGTGCGACATGGCAATACAGATAACCACCAGAACTGTTATTTATTTGGATTACTTCACATTTACATTACCCACCTCCAGTCTCCCGCCCCGGGCTAAAAACCGGGATCCCCCCCAACCACTGAACCCCTCAGAACTCCAGCGTCTCCCCAATCGCCGGAAGATGCAGCCGCCGCCCCCGGGCCCGGAACACGGCCTGCGCATGCGCATGGTCAATCGCAATCCCGGGCCATGTGTCGTAGTGCACCCCCACCACCTCCTGGCATCCCACCCATTCCGCCGCCCGCACAGCGTCCTCCACCCCCATGGTGAAATTGTCGCCCAAGCACAAGACCCCGAACTTCAGCGGTTTGCCCCCGCCCACCCATTCCATGTCCCGCGTCAGCGCCGTGTCGCCGGAATAGTAAAAGTTGCCCTCCTCACTCTCCACCACAAACCCTCCCGCCGCGCCTCCCGGC
>CAIURC010000090.1 GCA_903901425.1 uncultured Spartobacteria bacterium
CGAGGCGTTTGGCGCCGTAGGAGACATCGGCGAGGGCGGCCAGTCGGACCAGTTCGGCGTCGTCGGGCATTATTTCCGGTCGTGGCGGGACCTTCACCTCCACATGGAAATGGTTGCTCATGATGCAGTAGGTGAGGATCTGGACGCCTGAGAAAGCCTCGTAGGCGCGGAGGAGGCTCAGAAGAATGGCTTTTTCCTCCTCGCCGAACTTGTGGTCCTTGTCGACGACCCTGCTGGTGACGTGGTACGTGCCCGGCGCACCCTGTTCTGCGAGGAAGCGTTTCTGTCTCATGCCCCACCCATTCCCGGGACCGGCCCACCGATCAACCGCAGACAGGCGCCCTGATGCCACGTTCAGGGACGCGCGGGCAGGAGCACAGAGATCCCTCGGTTCCGGGCTGTGGCGGACAGCGGTTTCTCAGGAGCAGCCCGGAGCTGTTGCTGAGAAAATGGGATTGCATTCGATTGATTCACAGCCTAACGATTCCATATATCCCTTCGATGAAACCAAAGAAAGTGGGAGTTCTCGGTTGCGGAATGATTGCCGAACTGGGGCATTTTCCGGCGTTGAAATTGGTTCCCGGCCTGAGTTTGGAGGCTGTTTACGACGTGAACTGGAACCGGGCCCTGGCGATGCAGCACAAGTTTGGGATACCCCATGCGTACCCGACCGAGAGCGCATTCTGGGAATCGGACTTGGACGCTGTGGTGGTCTGCACGCCCGCGCCGTTGCACATTGCGAACGTGATGGAGGCCGCGGCACATGGAAAACATGTGTTGTGTGAGAAGCCGCTGGCGATGAGTGAGGGCGACATTCAGCGGATGATCGACAGGATGGCAAAGGCGGGACTGATGCTGTTCACCGGGTTCACCTACCGGTTCAGCGGGTCTGCAAGGGAGATCCAGCGTTTGGTGCGTTCAGGCGCGGTTGGAGAAGTGCGATCGTTGCGTTTGAATTATCTTTGGAACCTGCACGGGAAGTGGACGTGGACGCAGGGTGGGGAAAGGATTGCAAGTCCGCTGCGGGTGGGCCGGATGTTGGAGGGAGGACCGATGGTGGACTGCGGCGTACATCAAATCGACCTTGCACGGTGGTGGCTGCAGTCGGAGGTGGAGTGGCAACGCGGGATTGGGGTGTGGGTGGAGGATTACCAGGCACCAGACCATGTCTATTTGCACATGGGACACGCGTGCGGGGCGCACACGCTGGTGGAGATGAGTTTTTCCTACAACGCGACTTCGCGGGAACCGCGGAGCCATTTTCAGTATGAGCTGATTGGGACAGACGGAGTGCTGCGTTACAACCGGGAGGAACATTCCTTTGAGTTGCGGAATTCCCATGGGACGCACTGGCTTCCATGGCATCCGGAAAAGAACTTCGCCGGGATGCACACGGAGTTTGCGCACGCGCTGGCGACGGGGGAAGTCCGGGACATGCCGACGGCCATGGATGGTCTCATGGCCACGCGGATAGCGCGGTTGGCAACGGAGGAAGCGATGAGGTCGCGGGAGCAAACGAGCGTGGAGCATCCCTCGACTCAAATCCGTGCTGTGGACACGGCATGGTCGGACCTCGGCAGTCCTCTGGACACCGGGGAACATGAGGAATCTGAACAAAAGGATTTGGAGATCCCGTTGGAACCCTGAGCAATGGCCGACCTGTTTTCGTCAGAATCAATTGCGGCGCTGTTGACGCTGACCTCGCTGGAGCTTGTGCTAGGGATCGACAACGTGATTTTCATCGCGATTCTGTCGGGCGGCCTGCCCCAGCAACAGCGGGATGCAGCGCGGAAGACAGGTCTTGCGGTTGCCGTGGTTTCGCGGGCCGTTCTGGTTCTGGCGATCGGGATGGTGATGCAACTGACCCGTCCGCTGTTCTCGCTCTTTGGCGCGGCGGTTTCTGGGAAAGATCTCATCCTGATTTTGGGAGGCCTGTTTCTTTTGGGAAAGGCGACGTACGAGATTCACCGAAAGATGGAGCCTGCGAAGCCCGGGGATTCAGCCGGGGAAACCCCTGTGACGTTGGGTACGGTGCTCGGTCAGGTGTTTTTGGTGGACGTGGTGTTCTCCCTCGACTCGGTGATCACGGCGGTTGGGATGACGGAAGGGTTGAAACGCCCGGTTCCGATCATGATCTCAGCCATTGTGATTTCGACGCTGGGTATGCTGGTTTTTTCGAAGGCGATCGTCCGGTTCATTGAAAAGCATCCGGCGCTAAAGGTTCTGGCTCTGGCGTTCCTGCTCTTGATTGGAACGCTGCTGGTGGCTGAAGGATTCCACCAAAAGATCCCCAAGGGGTACGTCTACTTTGCCATGGCGTTCTGCCTGGGTGTGGAGTGGCTGCAAATGCGGGTTGCACGGCCTGTTCTTGGCGAGAAGCGGGACACTGCCTGAGCCAGTCGCAGACCCGCCGTGTGTCAGGACCTTCCGGTGCGCACGACGGACAACGGCGCAAATTGGAAATTCTCCTTGGGCCAAATGAAGGCGCGCCAGACGCCTCAGTTCTGCGGTGGCTTGCGCCGCTTCTGCTCCTCTTCCGTGCTTGCACGGTCGTCGCTTTCGCCGAAGGAGACTTCCACCGACACGTTCGACTGAACCGCATCGGTGTCCTGAGGCTGGGAGCGGGTCTGGCGCGTGGCCTCGCTGGAGGCGGTGTTTGCGGCACTGGTCGTGCTGGCAGCCGCCCCGAGTCCGCCCAGGCTTGGCGGTGCGACTGCCGGTCCGCCAGAGGGCACCCCGGTGCTGGCACCGCCCGCGCTGATGTTCGCGGCGTTCAAGACCGTCCGCGCCGCGACCGTGATGTTGCCCGAAGCGCGCACCCCGGCGTCTCCGGCATCCACGGTGCCGGCCGGAGCGATCAACGCGACGTTGCCGGGTTTTACATTCGCCACGGTGGCGAGAACGCCGATCCCGCCCCCGGTCGCCAAGCCCGCCAAGTCGGTCTTCACGTCTGCAGTCTGGGCGTCCACGATGACCCGGGTGGGGGGCGCAGATTGCACGGTTTTTGAGGAAGCGCCGGCAGCGATGTCGCCCTCGGACGACCAGAGGATTTCGTCGCCCCCACGGAGCGTGAAGATACGGGAGGTGCCGACGTTGATGCTGCCCTTGGTGAAAATGGAGATGGCGCCCCCGGCCTCGGTCAGGATGCCCTGATCCAGAGCCTGGGCTCCGGCGATTTCCAATCCGACATTCAACTCGCCACCGGGTGCGAATAGGCTGATTTCACCGCCGCTCCGGGTTTTGATTGTCCGGGAAGTGAGTGAGATGTCTCCAGACCCGGTGGATTCGCCAAAGAGCTTTTCGATGGCGGCAAAACCTGAGTCGTAGTTCCCCTTTTTCTTAAAATCGCGGCCGGCATCGCGCAGGGCGAGGTAGAAGATTTCCAAGGCTATCTGGGTCCGGGCGGAAGCCGGCAGCGCCGCGAGTTCCGCAGCGGTCGTGGGCCCGGCCCCGTTATTGCGCTGCCGCAGTTCGGCGAGATAGCCGGTGATCTGGGCGGCTTCGAGTGAACCGACGAATCCGTCTCCGTCCAACCGGCTGGCCCCAAGTCCTGAGGCGAGTCCGATGCCCGCGCCAGCGAAGATGGAGGCGCCCTCTGTTGGGAGCGCAGGGTTCCGCGCATTTCCAATGCTCGTGATTCCGAGGCCTGTGCCATCCACGTTTGCGGGGCCAATTCCGAGATCAAGATTGCGTCCCGCAAGCACCTCCAGACTGCCTGGCCCGCTGATTTGGATGTCACCGGAAAGCGGGCCTCCACCAAAGGCCGGCGCGTTTCCGGCAGACTGCGAAACGATCCTGAGCGGCGAGTTGGGCTGGTAAGCCACGATGTCGCGGCCTGCAGCGACGACGCTGACGTCGCTGGCGGCCACGTTCTGTAGGTAGAGCCCGACGTCCGTGAGGTCTCTTCCAGCAAGAACCCGGGCAGGTTTCGGGGAGAAGAGCGTCACTCCAGTAAAATCGCCTGTTTCGGCGTAGATTCGGAGAGGCTCGGGGTCTCCTGCGTGGAGCGGGCCTGGCGCGTGCAGGGCCAGTTTTGTCTGGAGAACGGAGGCCGCACCCAGTGTGGAACCGGTTTCGGCGAAGAGCCCGTCCACCACTGCCAAAAACCGTGGCTGAGTCTGCTGGCTTGCAGAGGCGAGTGTTCCGCTGATGGTCTGGTAGCCAAACGGGTTTCCAGTTCCCGGGACGGCCGCTGGATCGGCGTCAGACACGATGACGCGGGCGGGTTCCCATCCGCGGACGGTTTGGCCGAGAAGGAGTCCGCTGCTTGTGCCGACCGGGGTTAGGCCTTGAACGGTGCCATGCGCAAGGACTTCAAGGTTTCCGCGAGGCGCCGGGAATAGGGTGATTCCTCCGGCAAGCTGGATGTCGCCGGAGTACGCCACGGCAGAGAAGGAGGGCGGCAGGAGTGCGAACATCTGGGCGAACGGCTCCACATCGCTTTCAGAGAGTCGCAGCCAGGGCTGGAAGGTGGCGGTGCTGGTGGTTGCGGGCTGGTAAAGAAGGTGTTTTTCGAACCACGCGCGCAGGAGCGGAGTGGAAGCGGAATCGCTTCCGAGCATCCCCCGGGTTCGAACCGTGACATCGCCGCCCAGTGAGACCACATTGACCCCGGATTCTGGGCCGAAGGTGGAGAAGTAGGACTTTAACCAGAAGGTGTTGTTGACGCCTGCAGGGAGAAGGAACGGATTTGCGACCGGCCCCAGTAGGACGTCACCGCCGGCCCGGACATCGAGCCGTGCTTTGCCGAGGAAGAGCGTGGTGGGAAGCCATGCTTCCTCGGACTCGACCTTGTTCTGGAAAGTCAGGGAGGGGGAACGGGTCGCGTTGGTTTTGATGTTTTCACCTGCGCTAATCAGACTGGTTCCGCGTTCGACGTAGTACACACCGCCGTCGATGGAACCGCCGGCCCGGATTAAGAGGTTGCCGCCGCCCAGCTCCACGAGTTTGCTCGAATCTGGAATCCCCTTGGGCATCCGGGCGTTTGTGGGGACCACGGCATCCACGTTTACGATGTCCCGGGCAGCTACCATGCTGACGTCGCCACCGCCGAGCGCCCCGACGCCCTGGAAAAAATTGGAGTAATCGACCCACCATGTGGTGGACCCGGCATCACCCCACTTGGTGGCACCGAAGCGGCCTGTCATCGGGTCCACGTATCCCCTTCGGTAAAGCCAATTCCCTGGCATCTGCCGCTGGGAATCGGGCACGAGCTGTTCGGCAGCGTTTCTGGTGAGGTGCGAGATGGTGCCACCTGCCTGAATTCGGACGTTCCCGCCTGCCATGGCATACTGGGCCGCGTAGAAAGGCGACTGTTGGATTTCTCCGAGTGGCCCCTGTGAGCCGTCCACGCGGAGGATTGGGAGATCGAAATCGTTCGCGGTCAGTACAGTGGTTGGCGAAGCGATCCGTGCGCCGGCAGTGTAGATGGTGGCAAATTGGTTGAGGAGTTGGACGTCGCCTGCTGTGCGGATGTCGATGTCCCCGGTGCCGGTCCGGATCACCTGATAGTTCTGGCCCTGAGCACCGAGTGCGGTGCTGGTTCGTCCATCCAGAACAATGTTGGTGCCGAGGTTTTTACCGATTCGGAGTGAGCCTGTGGAACCTGAGGCAGTCGCGCCGAGGTCGGCGGCATTCAGATCTGCACCGGCCGTGAGTCGAAGGCTCCAAGACTGGACGTTCCGCAGGGCTGGGTTCGCCGCGATGAGTTGCGCCGTGTTTTGGCTGGAAGTGAACCCATCGCTCAGTGAGTTGAAGAACACCAGATCGCCTCTGGCGCGGATGGTCAAGATGCCTGGCACCTGGAGCGCTCCAAACCGGAAAGTGGAAAGATCCCAGTCGGAGCCGGAATTGGAAGAGACGCTGCCAAGGGTCAGGCTGCCTGTGGGGTTCAGCCCGGGTACCAAACGAGCGAACACCTCGGCACCCGGAAGAATCAGGGTGCTGGCACGCAGGCCTGCATTCTCCGCGAAAACCCGGTTCATGATCGCCGTGGTGTTGCCCACGAATGCAGTGCCATTGGTTCGGACAGCCTCCCGCACCTCCAATGAAATGTCGCCTGGTGATGCCGAGTAGGTCTTGTAGCCTTCCAAAACGATGGTGGAAGCGCCCCGGACCTGTCCGCGGATCGGTGCGATCAGCAGGTCGGTGCTGGCCGCATTCTGGGGTGCACGCAGATGCAAAACGCCAGCAAAGTTTCCGTTCGCCTCGCTGGATGCGTTGCTGGCCGCCACGCCGAGCTCGAGCTCCGCACCCGAGCGGATATCGAGGGTGGCACCAAAGTTTGCAAAGCCATTTCGGGTCGCACCTGCCTGAAGTGAGATGCGGCCGCCCTTGCCAGCTGCGGAGAAAGTTTGTGCCGCGACCGTCAGTCGCGCTGTGCTCTCCAATGTTACGCTGCCGCGGGCGCTCAGGGTGATTTCCCCGCCTGTCACCCCTGAGGCATCGAGGGTTCCGTTCACGGTGATCCCGCCGCTGTCTGCCGAGTAACGCAAGACTGCGGCTTGGGAGGTTCCTGAGAGCACCAGGTCCCCGGTCCGTGCACGGAAGCTGCGCAGAGCGCTGAATCCTCCGGTTTGCAGACGATTTGTCAGGTCGGCAAGGCCGTCGATCGTGCCTGCATCCAATTCGAAACTGCCGCCTGCGCCGCCAGCACCTGCCCCGCCCAGAAGAGAGCCGGCCGCAGTGAAAGTTCCACCTGGAGCTGCCACGGAGATTTTTCCGGCGTCACCACCCTCTGCGGCAGCCGCAACCACAATTCGGCTCTCGGCGGCGAGGTTGACTGCTGCCGTTTCAGACCGGAGCGAGACAGTCCCCCCCCCTGTGTACTTGACTGTTTCGCGGAATGGAATACCGAGCCCACCCACATCCAGGGTTCCTGTCACGTCAAGGGCACCCGTCCGCGCAAGCACGTTCACCGTTCCCGCGGATAGGAGGACGCGTGTTCCGACCGCAACTGAAGCACCCTCAAGATTTAGCGTGGCGCCAAAGCCTGCCGAGTTTTGGATCGCTCCAACGCTGGAACCTGATTCAAGGACAAGCGAGCCGTCCGCGGCGATGGTCTGTTTTGAGGCACTTTGGGCCGTGACCAGCGGGGTGCGAAGAACCAGGCCACCGGCGGCCCGGATTCCACCAGCTCCCGCCACCACGATCCTCTGGCTTGCCTCGAGGCGCGTGTCCGCAAACTGATCCAGACGGAGGTTGTTGGCACCGAGTTGGATGCGTTCGGCTTGGAGGGAAAGCACTCCGCCCGATGGTGTGTCCGCCCCAAGAACGGTGCCGCCTCCCGTATTTTGCAGGACCAGCGTTGGCGCCTGAAGACGGGCCACGCCGGTTGCACCCTGACCAAATCCACGGATTTGAGCAGCATCGAGCGACAGACGGTTGCCGACTCCGAAATCTCCGGTGCCATAAAGGTCAATCGAGGAGTAGCTGCGGAGAGACAGATCGGCCGCGCTGCGGAGTCCATCCAAAAGGGTTCCCCCCAAGACCAGCCCGGAACCCGGAGCGACGGCTGCAGAGGGATCCAGTTGCAGGGCAATCTGGCCGGCACTCAGGCCGAGGCGGCTGGCGTCCAAAATAGCAGAAGAAGCCAGTTCGCTCGCGGCGCTGGAGTCCAACTGGATGAGGCTCCCCTTGAACACGGCTCCCGCGCCGACCATCAGAAGCGGGCTGGAGGATCCATCCACGCCAGCCCGGCTCACGGTGCTGCCCGTATTTCCGCTGACCAACAGAGCCGCGCCGTTGCCGCTACCAGCAGAACCAGAAGTTCCGATGAGAAACTCCTGCGCCGGGCCGGTCACGGTGCCTTCCTGTTGGATCGTTGCGCCTGCAGCCGCCTCCACGCGCTGCCGCGCGACCAAAAGCACCTCCGGGATCCGAAGCGCCGTGCCGGCATTGTCGAGGATCACACGGTTCGAGACGACTGAGACTTGTGTCTGACTTGCACCGGTCGTTCGAGTCCCCCCCACGAGCAGGCTCTGCGCACCAAACTGGCTCAGGTCACCCGCATCAAGGCCGAGTTCGCCCGGGGCAGCAGAACGTCCGGCACCCACGATCCGTATGTCGAGGGCACTCGAGATGTCGACCTGACCGCCACGCCCGCTTCCGGGCGCGCTTGCAAGGACGCGTCCCTTCAGTGTGAGCGCTTGGGATGCCGAGAATGTCAGCAAGCCGGCATCCACCGGCAAACGCGGTGTTGTGAGTCCGAACCGCTGCGCGCCCTCCGCAAACTCGGCATTCCCAAACCGGACCTCGTAGTTGGCCCGCTGCCGGACCACGGTGTGGGGGGCAACCTCAAAGGCCGTGGCAACACCCCCTTGATTCTGGTTCAAGGCGAGGCGGACACCCGCCACACGGAGTGTGCCCTCGGGCGTTTTGGTTTCCGGAACCGTCAATCCACTGAGCGGCGTTACCAAGAAGGCTCCCGGTAAAAGTGCGTAGCGGGCCGGCAAAAGTGTATAGACGCCTGACTCAAACCCGGGCCCGCCCGCAAGCCGGATCCTGTCTCCCACCCGCAATCCGGCGTTCACGTAGCCCGGATCCGAACCAAGGTTTCCACTCTTGGACGCGGTGGCGAAAGGAGCGTAAGGAGCATATTCCAAACCGTAACCTGGCAGTACGGCAAACCTGACTGAATCCTGCAGGAGATCACGGCTCCCGCCGTTGCCCGGCACCCAGCGGTAAGCAAAAAGATCAGCGCCTCCGCGGATGTCGACGAGGGAACCTTCCTCGTTTCGGATGTCGCGTCCGGCGAGGAGAATCCCCTTGGAAGGCGGGCCTGAGGCGGTGATATCGAATCCCGTGGGATCGATCCAAGAAGTGCCGTTGAGACTCAGGCCATAAGGCAGTACCAGGCCAGTGCCCGTGGTGGGATCGATGGCGGAGATCGAGGTGACACTTCCCGCGGCGAGTGTGAGCTGTTGGGTGACCGGCACGGCGGTGCCGGTGATCAAATCGACCGGAGCGGTGCCGGTGCCATCCCAGCCGAGGCGGATGGTGCCTAGGGGCGCCCGGAGTGTCCCGGCCTGGCGGATCGTGGACGCATAGATGTTGAGGGAGCCCCCCACGCTCATTGGCAGAGCGCGTGTGCTTCCCCTCTCGATGGTCACAGACCCAGTCCCCCCGGTGTAATCTGTGGCAGTGATGGTGAAGGCGGAAGCTGTTGTCGGGTATACCTGGCCGGCCCGAATCCGGACGTCACCAGCTACATTCAGTGTTCCGTTCCCTCGAACGTCTCCGGCATTGGCAATCAGGTCAAGGCTGCCAAATCCGCGGAGTGAAAGGTTGCCCACGTCGATCAGGGAGCCTTCCACGGTCAACCGGCCAGTACCGTGCACTGGTGCAAAGTTGAATGGCGCGCTTCCCAAAAGGAACGGGCTCCGAAGTTCATCAGGCGCAAATGGGGCGCGGAAAGGCGTGCCAAGGCTGACATAGGGAGCGGCGAGCCGGACATGGCCGGTCCCGTAGAGTACACCACCGGTTCCCACGCTGATTCGGCCGCCAGCGGTCATTTGAACGTCACCGAGAAACTCTACGGTCCCGGAGAGCGTGGTTTCATGGAACCCGCCGCCTGCAAACGTGGAAACCGCAACGTGCGCCTCGGACAGGGAATGTCCGCCGCCATCCACCACGGCGATTCCGACCTTGGTGCCGGTGCCGCTGAATGCGGTGGGCAAGATACGGCCCGACTGCTGGACAGTAACGGTCTTGACCAGGGGGGTGAACGGCGTGGTGTCGTTGATGGGCAGGTACCTTCCGGAAGAGATTTCGAGTTGCCCACCCACGGCAGCCGGGCCACCTGCCCGGCCGAGAAGCGTAGCGTCCACCAGAAGTTGCTGGCCGCCGGCCAGATGGATGAGGCCCCCATTGCTGTCCACGCGAAGTGGTACAAAGCGCGCTCCCAAAAAGGTGCCATTCATCCCCAGGCCCGCGTTCAAAAATGCCGCCTGGGCAGCATAGTCAAAGGTGCCTGTGGCGCCCGAAGCGTCCAGCACCGCACCAGCCGAAGCAAGGATGTTGCCTGTCACGTTCAAGACGCCGCCGTTCAAGACACGCCCCACACGGAACCCGCGGCCGTCCAACCCCTTCACTGCGGTTCCTGCAACTGAGAGCCGCGCGTTCGGACCAATCGCGACCGTGGAAATAGCCTTCCGTTCAAGAAGCGCCTTTTCCACAAAAACAGCGTTGGAGTCCGTTCCACCGCTGACCGTGATGGCGCCGCCTGGAGCGGAGACCGACCCAAGGACCGTCACAGTCTCACCCTTCAGTGTGATGTGACCCAGCGGATCCGTCTCGACCGAGGCGCCCGCACCGACGACGAGGTCACCGATGAAGATGGGCAGCTTTGTGAATGCGTCACGAACGCCCACTGCGCTGAACTTTAGGTCCGCGGGAACCCTTGCGCCCACAGGCTTCTCGACCACCGCCATCCGCAGCCCCGTGGCGTCGCCCACCACCCGTGTACTGAGAACACGCGCCTGGACATGGGTGCCTGCCTCGATCTCGACTGCCGGCAGAAAATCGGCCGTCCCGTTGATTTTCCCGCCCAGCCCTGACAACTCGTAACTTGCAAAGCCCCCTTCCCTGAAGAACTGAGGGGAAAAAACGAGCACCCCATTCTCCGCCGAGCCGCCAATCCGGATTCGGGGGGCGAGGATTGAGAGCGTGCCGCCGCGGGCTCCGGAAAATCCGAGCAAGTCGGCGCCCAGCTCCAATTTTCCTCCGAGGACGGCGGCGAGGATGGGCTCCTTAGAGGCGGGAGCCGCCTGTCCGGCGCCGATCTGGAGGATTCCCCCGGCGCCGTATTCGATTTGGGCACTGGCTGTGGCGAGCGCGCCGCCGGAGACATCCAGGACAGCCCCAGGCAGGAGGCTCATGTTGTAACTTGAGAGGGTGATCCGTCCCCCATCGAGCACGAGAGACTCGCCTCCGAAACTCGCTGCCCCGAGGCGGTCGTCCAAGAGACGGCCGGCGGTGCTGACCAAAGCCCCGTTGCGGATTTCCAGAAGGCCGCGGCCGACGCCCGGTGCGGGTGTGGCAGCTGAATCTGGATTGGCCAGAAGATCCGCGAGCACCCTGGGTGAGACACTCAGCGCGTTCATCTCAACAACGCCACCCGCCAGTTGGATCTCGCCGCTGACCTGGATGTTTGCACCATCCAGATGCAGTTCGCCCCCGGGATTCCCGACGAGTTTTGTGCCCTCTGGAACAACGACATCCCCTTCGCTGTTGTTGATTCGCAGGACTCCAAATCCGTCTCCCCCTAGAATCTCAGGAGCAAGAAATACCGCAGCCTTGCGGTCTGCCGCCAGCGCCAGCGGGACGCCGCTGCCATCCAAGCTGAAAGCCGCAGGCGTGGAAACGCTGACACCTCCCTGAAAAACAAGGCGGGGCGGTGTAGGGGAAAACGGCTGGAACCGAGGCCCCACCGAATCCTCCTTCAAGAAAGACAGGGCGAATGTGCTCTGACCGGGAAGAACGACCTGTTGGCGTGGACCTGCCACGGTGGCACCGCGGAGTTCACCGTCCAAAGCAACAGACGGTGCAGTGACCGTAAAGCTGCCGCCCGCGCCGCCGTACACATAGCCCTGCTCAAACCGCCTTCCGTCGAGCGCAAGCGGACTCTTGTAGCGTTCCACGATTCCGTACCGGGGACGCACCACGGTGGAAACGCCGGAGTACACTCCATCGTAAACCAAGTCCGGAGTGGCCTGCGATATGTCAATGACCCGGGACCCATAGACCAATCGTGAGGTCTTCACTATTCCCCCCGTGTATTCCACCACACCGCCCGAGACATCCACCCGTGCCCCGCTACGAACGACCACCGATTCGCCGGCGCTGAGCCGGACACGACCGCCGTCGATGGTCAGTTCGCCGACCGTCCGCTGGATGAGTCCAGCGTAGCCCGCAGCGTTGGCGAGGGGCGTCCCGATCCATGCGTACCCATTGTAAATCCCAGCCTTCCTGACATCCACGGAGATCGTTTGCCCCCTCAAAATCCCGGTGCGTTGCAACGGAGAATCGGCCAGTTCAGCACCCCGCAGTTCGACAGAAACGATGTTCTGGGTCACTGGCACCCGGATGCCCGCTGTACCCGCCACATTGATCTCGGACCCGGGATCCAAATAGATCTGGCCGGCGGAGGATACGAACCGGTAGGGCGGAGTCTGGCCGGCGGAAAAAATCCATTGTCCGGCGCGCAATGTCACATCGCCGCCGGGCGCGAGGAGCGTCGACTTTTCACCGAGGTGCAGCGCAAGGCCCTCGAGGTTGACCTGTGAATTCAGAGCGAGGCGGGTGCCCACCACGGTCTCCTTGCTGGCGAGTTCCGGCACCACTTGGGTGACACTGCCGGGCCCAAGTTCCACGGTGCCGGTTGCCCTTGGGAGGAAGGGCGCGATGGTTTGTGCGGCAACCGCATTGGAGGCGCTGCTTGGGTTGGAAACCGCATCGTAGCTGGCCAGCAAGTCGACGCGTCCATTCAACGCCACAGACGTGGTGCTATGGACCACGGCACTCTGCTTCACTTCGCGACCGGTGAGCGTGACACTGCCGCGCGGGCTTTCCAGAATACCCTTGTTGACGACTTTGCCGTCCGACACCGGATCAGCGGGGTTGAGCTTGACCGCTCCGACGTACACATCCAACCCGCGCAGGCTGGGGTCATTGCTGGGGTGCGCCGCGACACCCACCTGCATGCCTGCGGCAAGGATCGTCTGTCCATCCGGGGTGGAAATGGTTCCGCGGTTTTCGACGTTCGCCCCAACCAGCATCACCCGGCCGCCCACCTTGGAGGCGGTGGTCGGGCTTTTGAGGACGGCGCCTTCCTCGACCACGATATTGCCCGGTCTCGCCGTAAATTTTTCGGCTGGATCGACCTGGAACGCAGGGGTTCCATTCGGGCCCTTCAGCAAATCAAGATCCGTGAAAAGGAACTGTGCGTCCGGGTTGTTCAACAGGCCGCGGCTAATCAAGTTGGTGTTGATGGGCAGGCTGGAGGCAACCAAACTATGAAGGTTGATCTGACTGCTTCCGCCAAAAACAATCCCGTTCCGGTTGATGAGGTAAACCGCGCCCTCGCCTTCGATACTCCCCAGAATCCGGGACGGCTGCCCTGTGGGATCTAGAATTTTGTTGAAAGCGATCCAGTTGTTGCTCCCGTCCCGCTGTTCTCCGCCCCTCTGGTCGAACTTCACCGTGGTTTCCTTCCCGACGTTGAATGTCCGCCAGGTCAGGAGCGCCTGAGGTTGCTTCTGCAAAATCGTAACCCGGGTCCGTGCCCCGGCAGTCGTCTGGACGGGCAGGTCTGCGCCCCGCCAAAGTTCGGGCTTTTCACCGGCTTGCGGGTTGGCCAAATCGACGGGGACTTGGGGATGCACCTGTAAACCGCCTGCGCCAAGACCATTTGGTACAGTCGCGGGGTTCCGGCGAGCGATCTCGCGGGCAGCTTTCTGCAGGGCCTGCACCGATTGGATGGCTCTCGTGTTCCGAGCCAATACGTCTCCGGAACGGGCCGCCGCGGCTGCCGCCTCCGCATTTCCAGTGTTCGTTTTGTTGCCAGGGGTTCGGCCAGAGTCACCGGTTCGGGTCGGGCCGGTCATCAAACGCATCGGTTGCGCCGCGCCCACTCCAAAGGGTGCAAGCGCAAGAAGGGCTGCGACTGCGCCGGAGAGCGCGAGACGCGGTGAACTTCCTGTGGATTCAGGGTCCGGGGAACGTGGGGTCATTTGGTCTTCTGGCCGGCCAATTTTTCCGCGTAATCCTGCGCGAGGTTCTGGAGCTTGACCCGCATTGTGCCAATGAAGGGTTCACGGGCACGGATGGCGGTGCCGAGTCCGAATCCCTCATATCGCTCGAGGATCTCAGATCCGATTCGGTACATTTCGCGGTTTTTTGCCCGCTGCTCCTCCGTCTGTTTCTGGAGGTCGGTGGCGCGCCCGGCCCATTTCACCCGTTCGGTCTCGGTTTTTGCGGCGAGATCGCCGGCCTTGCGCTGGGCATCCTTCCATTCCTGAAGTGCGGCCTGCAGTTCCTGGATGGAAGCCGCCTGCTGTTCTCCCCGCTTTTTGAGATCGCTGATTTCCCGGGCTGCCTTTTCGCCCTCTTCGGATGCCTTGGCTTTCAATGCCTCGAGCTCTGCGGTGAGCGCCTCATTTTTCTGCTCCGCATCCTGCTTGGCGGCCTCGGCCTGTTCTTTCTGGGACTGCAAGGTCCGCGCCTGAATCAAGGCGGCCCGAAGACTTTCCTTCAATTTTGCCTCAGGGCTTCCGGCATCGGCACCGAAGACGGAGGTAGCTCCCATGACGGTTGCAAGGGTCGCGCAGTACCAAGGCTGGATCCAAAATTGACGTTCACGCATAACGCTATTCCTTCCTTTAAACGAATGAGTCCGTGGGTTTTGTGTGTCCGTTTCTCTCAAAATCTGCCGCTGTAGGAGAACTCCAGCACATCGACCTTAAGCCGGGGGCCCGCCACCTCGTCGGCGCTCATCCAACGGAACCCAAGCCAGGTGCGCGCGGAAAGCGCAAGGTTCCCGAAGAGCATGTAGCCTTTGACGTTGGTGCCGCCCATGCCGAAGAGCGAATCGCAGAATCCGTCGATGACGGCATCTGACTCCACGTGGCGATAACTGACACCGCAGTTCCAGTCCCAGCGCTTCTGTAGCACCTGCTGCCCAAGCCTGAGACCCATCAGCCACGCCGTGTCTCCTCCCTGGTAAGCTCCCAACTGGTTTTTGGCATTGTCTTCGTCCCGACGGTTGTTCACTGCGATCTTATCGATTGCCGCGCGGTCAAACGCCATATTCTTAACCCAGTCCCCAAACAGCGAAATTTGGACTGGCTCGAAATGGTTGAAATCCAGTTTTCCTGAGAGCGCCACCTGCTCGAAGGGGGAAGCGAGGCCGAAGTATTGGAACTGATTTTTTGTTCCAAAGTCGTTCAGGGCGTTGGGAACGATGTTCCGCAATGGGCGGTATGTGTTGCCCTTCTGCGCAAAGGTGGGGCGTGTGTCGTCGGTATTTCCTGCGTCCTCGGCGGTTACGGGTGTAAACGGGCTGGAAAGCTTGCCCTCCACGCCATCGAAGTGATGGTATCCGGCACCCAGAACGAGTTCGGCCTTTTTGTGCGCTTTCCAGTCCACCCCGAGTTGGCCTCCGTAGAGCCATTTGTCGGTGCTCTTAAACTTCTTAGCCTGGTTCGAAGCAAAATTCAGGTCCGTGTTGAACACCGGAAACGCACCTCCAGAGAAGAACGGAACGAGCCCGGGCAGTGTCTCGTACCGGACCTGCACCGCGCCCCCATCGAACCCCAAATCGTCGTCCCAAAGGATCTCGCTAGTCTTGAAATACGGGTTGTCGAACCGGCCAGCAAGGACTGTAAGATTCCTGTCCGCACCCGGCCCGTACTGGTACTTGATGAAGCCGCGGTCCAGCCAGATCGCGTATTTCGAGAAGTTGCCACCCTGCTGCTGGTTGGCGAGACCGAAGCTCTGGTTTGCTGAGACAGGCGAGTTATTGTTGCCCGTAACAATCCGACTTCCGATGGTGAATCCCTCCCCGAGGTCGGCTTCCAAACCCACGCGGGTCCGCAACCGGAGCCGCTGGCGGTCCTGGTCTCTGTTGATCGAGGGCGCGAACTGGGATGCGTTGACGCTGACATCATATGGACGTCCCGTGTTGATCTGGTTGAAATCCACGATGTCGCCAGTCTGGTCGTCCGTGGCATTGCCTTCCTGGTAATAAATGCCCTCGTTCCGGACCCGCGCATCTCCAAAGATGCGGATGCGTGTGCTCCATTCGGGCAACGTCCTTGGAGCCGCCCAGTTTTCGCGCCGGGCCTTCTCCATGACCTCCTGACGGATCTCGTCCCGGAGCTGGGATTTGACAGTCTCGGGGATATAGGTGACCCGCATGCTGTCATCCTCAAACGGGTCGGGTTCCGCAGGCAGCCCTGCCTTGACGGCTTCCACGGCCTGAGTCGCCGCGGCCGCAGCCTGCTCCGCCAGCACAGCCTGATTCTGCGCCACGATGGCGTCCGCTTCCGCCTGCTTGATCAATTCCGCCGCGTCTTCGGCTGGCAAGAGTCCGCGCTGCACGAGGCGGTTGATCAGGTTTACCGTCACGTTGGTGGAGGGCACCGCTGGTGCGGCCGCGCCGCGCGGCGGCATCAACGCCAATTCACCGGGCTCCTGGGGCTTCGTCTCGGAGCCGGATTTTGTCTGGGCAGCTGCTTCTACGGCCGGCTTTTCTGCGGGCTGTTCCGGCGCGGTTTTGGGCGTTTCCGCGCCGTGCAGCAGGTGGAGTCCCGAAAGAACCGCAACGGCCATTCCTGACCCTGCGTTCCATCTGATGGGTTTCTGTTTTCTAAAATGCGACATGAAAAAATGGGTTGCGGCTCCCTGGTTTCACGGGCGTGCCCTAGTTGGGGCGGGTCAGGTTTAGTGTCAGACGGATGGGCATCTTAAGCCCGGCTGGCGGTGGCTCGAGTTGCAGTCCGGAAAGCACCTCCTGCGTGAGCGCGGCATCGAGTTCTGCGTTGCCTGTGGATCCCGCCATCTGAACTTTCTCTACGCGCCCCGAGGCATCCGGCCATACTTTCACCTCAGCCCGGAACTTTGCAGCCCGGGTCTTTTGGTTGCGTTTCAGGGTGTCCGCGATCCGGTTTTTGACCCGGGCACCGTACCACGCGGCGACGCTGCCGTTCCCAGTTCCGCTCCCAGTCCCGCCCAAGACCCCATTTCCAGAGGTGCCGAGGCCGGCCAGTCCAGGCCCAGGTCCCTTGTTATTGGTCCCCAAGCCTTCCGGCGGTTTTTCCACAGGTGCCTCCGGTTTTGGTTCAGGCTTTGCGGCCTGTTCCATGGGTTTTTCATTTTTGGGTGGGGGCGGCTGGACCTTCGGCGGCGGCGGCGGAGGGGGTGGCGGTGGTGGCGGCAACTGGACCTTGACCACCGAGGTGTCTTTCTCCCGCTTCACCGGCGCGGAAGGCTTGCCCTTGCCGCCTCCCACAAGGAATCCGAGGGAGACCACGGCAAGAAGACCGGCTCCGATCGCGATCCTATATTTTTTGAAAAACCCGGGTTCGGGCAGGTCTCCTTCGATCTCAAAGTCCTGGGTGGCAGCCTTCGGACGTTTCCGAACCGCAGTTGGACTGGAATGGATGGTTTCCTCCGGCATGGCAGTGGGATGGGTGGAGGTTTTCCGGCTGTCTGGGCTGCTTTTGGTCCGGGTTTTGGGCGGTTCGATTTGGGAAAGGCTCATGAGGTTGCCCTGTTTACTTCTTGGGTTTTGTGGCCAGGCCGATCTGCGAGATGTTGAGACGGCCCAGCACGTCGAGGACGTCCATGACGCCCTGGTACTGAGTCTGGCTGTCGCCGCGGACAACGACGGTGGTGTCGGGTGCCTTGGCCATGACCTCGCCGAGCTTGGTTTCCAACTCGGTGAGCGTAACCGGGACGGTGTTGAGAAACACCTTGCCCTCGTTGTTCAAGGTGACGGCCTGCAGCTTGGGGCCCTCCTTTTTGGCTGCCGCGCCACCCGCCTTGGGCAGGTTGACCTTGACGCTCTGCACGCCGGCCGTGGTCATGATGATGAAGATCAGCAGCAGCACCAGGTAGAGGTCCACCATCGGTGTGACGTTGATGTCGTCGTAGGATTTGTTGTCGCCTGCCTGCATGCGGCTCCTTTCGTCACTCGTTGGCCGTCGGGTACGCCTCGGCGATACGCGCAATGAATTCGTCGATGAACACCTGCATCCCGGTCACCGCGTCTTTGATCCGGGAACTGATGTAGCTGTAAGCGAACAGGGCGGGGATCGCGACCGCGAGGCCCGCCACCGTGGCCAGAAGCGCCCCGGCAATCCCGGGTGCGATGGAGTTGACCTCCACCTCCCCGGATTTGGCGATCACGGCGAACGTGATCATAACCCCGATGACCGTCCCGAGGAGGCCGAGGTAAGGTCCACCGGCGATTCCGATGGTGAGAAACACCAGCTTGGAGTTGAGGCTCTGCACCTCGCGCGTCAGCCCGCCATCCAGCGTGACTTTGATCACCTGCATCGCCCGTCCGGAAAGGCCCGCAAAGTTGTCGCCTGCGAGTTCGTACCGGTGCCGGACCTCTGCGAATCCGAGCGCGTACAGGTGGTACAGCGGGGAATCCTTCAGGATCCGCTGAACGGCAGCGCTGGCTTTTCCGCCCATCGTGCGGATACTTTTCTCATCGCAATGGTCCAGCACTTTGAGGTCGGCGCCCACTTCCTCCCAGGCTGCCAAAAAGGCTGTGTTCGCTTTGTCAATCCGGGTGAGATAAACGATTTTGAACCCGGTGACGCCCCAGCCCACCACGGCAAGCACCGTACAGAAGAAAATTACCGCCCATCCGTCGAATGTGAGCGACTTCGAGATGTCTTTGATGAGCGCGAGGTGCTTGGCCAGTTCCCCTTCCCCGCCGTGCCCAGAGTTTTCGTCTTCGGCCATCACCAAGAGTTTGCCTGCCTTGTCGGTGGGGCCTTGAACCACGGCGGCAAATTTCAGCCAGCCTGCGGGACGGACGGTTTTTGAAATCACGAGTTCGTCCAGTTCACCGGTGAACCCGTTTTCTGCGGCCCCAAGGACTGCAGCGGTCCTCACTGCAGGCAACGCACCGGCTGCCGTGCCGGCCTTTTGTCCATCCACGTAAAGTGCAGTCTGGCCCGCACCCACGGTGACCGCGAAATGGTGCCAACCGCCGGCTTCGACTGCAGCCTCGGCGACCGTTTTCTGGCCGGCAAGATCCGCAAACAGTTTGCCGTTGTCCAAGCCCAGCACAAATTTGGTGTCGCCCTCGCCCCTTTGCAAAATGACTGCGTCCGCCTGGAGTGCTGCGGGCTTTGCCCAGAAGGAAATGGTGACCGTGCCGCCACTCGTCCATGCGAGCGAGTCGGATTCAGGCAGTTTTGGCCCCGGCTTTCCATCCAACCGAAGGCCGGACCCAATCAGAGCCCCTTCGGTGGTGCGGCCAGCATCCTGGGCATTGTTGCCATTGGCCGTTGAATCCGCAGGGGCGCTCTTTTCGGCGAAATGATAGACGAGGGCCGTGTCGGGATCATAGCTGGCTTTCGAATCGTCGGCTTTGGCGACGTTTTCGGCAGCATTTCCGGAATACATCCAGAACGAGGTCGAGGCGCCCGGCTTGATTTCCGGGAGTTTGACCCAGACGAATGCCTCGTTCAGCAGGGCGTCGAATTTTTCGATGTGGTAGGGCAGCGGGGTTTTGTCGTCTTCAGCGACGAACCTGAGGTCGGCTCCGTCTTCGCGTGCGGACTCGAATGAAAAATTTCCCTGATGGAGGCGGACCAGAACGACTCCAGCGCCCACGGGTTCGGTAACAGCGGCACCATCCACGGTGAGTTTCTTGCGGACAGTCCATTCCTCTTTCCACCACGCATGTGCGGGTGTCCCGGCGCACCACAGGAGAAGGCCGGCGAGTGCGGCGCCCAGCCATCCGGCGCGTCTGGGTTTTCCAAGGGCTGCCAATTTGTTCCGCTCGTGTGTCATGAGATTTCTGCGCTCCATGGTGTTTCTAAAAGTCTGCCCAGACGCGGAAGGTGAGCCGTGGGTCATTTTTCTGGGTGGTGGCTTGGGTGGTCATGGGCATTGCAAGGTCGACGGACCCGTTGAGATGGTTGAACAGCTCCATCCGGCTCCCGATCCCGTAGCTGACGAGCCGGTAGCTGGATTTCTGCTCAGCCAATGCATTGCGGACCGTGAGTGCGCCGGCATCTGCGAACACATGAAGGCGCCAATTTTGGACCGGCCCAGGCAGCCACCAGAGCAGCGAGGGGCTCCGGAATTCCACCGTTCCGAAAATTGCATTGTCCCCAAGGGCCTCCGCCTCGAGGTACCCGCGGGCCGTGTTGAGGCCGCCTCCGGAAAACTGTTCGCTGTTCACCAAAGGGCCACTGGCGAGTTGGCCTTGGACTTTCCCGTGTGCCTCGAAACCCCGCCAGATGTCGCGCGTATGGGCGAGGTCTCCCCGGAGGTACAGGAAGTTCTGCTCCGCATAGGCCCGGTTGTTTTCGATCTCGCGGGCTTCCCTGCTCCGGGTTCGGATCCCGGCAATGACACCAAGATTGAGTTCGGTGGTGCCGCTTTTTGGCGCCCATGTGGCGGAGTAATTGGCGCTGAGGGGGTAATACGTGATGGGGGTTTCGATACTTTGTTGCCCCGACACCACGGCTTGATTGAAGTGTTTGTAGTCCACTCCGGCGTTCAGGGAGTGATAGAACGCATCGGCACCCGGCAGAGAGAAAACTCCGCGGAACCCGGCGATCTCGCCGCGCCCGGCGACTGCGGCGCCGCCGAGAGTCGAGACATTGGAGTTTTGCTTGGTGCCTTGGAGCATGAGCGTGAAGTTTTCGGCCTGCTCGAAGCGCGCGAGATAGTACCCGGAAAAGACCTTCACCTCGGACCAGTCCTCAGGAGACAACTGAAAGTTGCCGCCAGCAGTGTGGCCGGCCTGCCAGAGGTTGGTGTAGCTCAGTCCGCCGTTCATCCGGAGTTCACTGGTCTCGGGACTGAACCGGTTGTTCAGTTCAAGGCTGCCATGCAGTGGCAGCGTGTCCTTGACCTCGAGAGCGATGTCCATTTTGCCTGGGTCGCTCCCGGGCACAATGGAAGGCACCACCTGCCTGTCCGCCCACTGGTTCAATGCGACCACATCCTCGGTGATCCGGTTGAAATTCAACGCTTTGCCCTCCGCCAGAGAGTGCGCACGGTCCCGGACTACGCTGGGGAGAAAATAACGGGCGCCGCGAATCCGGACCTGGCCCACGCGCCCTTCGTTGACCTGCAGCACAATCAGGCCCCGTCGCCCTGTCTGAAGCGGGATTTCCACCGAGGTAGCCTGAAAACCTTTCTCGTGGTAAGCCTTTTCGAGGGCGGCACGGGCGGCCTCGATGTCCGTCTCCGTCCGGCCGGGGCCGAGGTACGGGTACACAGCCGCTTCCACCTCTGCTTGGGGAAGATCCTTGGCACCCACGACCTTGAACTGGCGGATGAACATCCGGCGGGGCTCCTCCGAAGCCTGTTCCAGATTCGAGGCCGGCTGCACAGGGTCTGCAGTCTCCTGACCGGAAACCGCTCCAGACAGCACCATCGCCCCGCAAATCGCAGGCGCAAGCCGGCGACACGCGGTTTTGAGGTTTCGGAACTCGTTTTGGGCAGCCATCTGTTGGAACTGGGTGCACCCTCTCAGCGCCGGGCGGCTTCTCCATGGCGGGTTTGTGACATTCCCGTGACACGCTTTTTGGGGTGTTTTGGGTTCAGGCTCTCCCCCGAGAGCGCTCCCGTTTTCGGTGCCTTTCCGGGATTTGCGCTCCGGTGCAGCCGACCGTTCCGCGGGCAGCCATTCCTCCGCATACACTCTCAGGCGGGAGCTCAGCCAGGGGAGCGGGGGTTTCCGAACCCGGAGTTTCCGGCAACGAACGACAGGATTATCCGTCGTCCTGTTCGGCAGGCCTTGTTGCGATTGGGGCAAAAAAAACCGCAGGTCCCTCTCGAGACCTGCGGCTTTTTGAATCTGCTTCCTTATGGAGTGGCTGGGCGGGCGATCTCGAAGTAGCCGCTTTCGGCGGTTCCAACGGGATTCACCTTTGCAGGCGCGTACAGGAAGTAGCCCTGAACGGTCTTGGCCTTCTGGAACACAGCCCCGTTTACGAGTGCCTTGACCGCACCGGCCCCATAGAGGAACTCAGAGGGTGTTTTCAGGAGACCGGTCTTGGTATCGATGGTGACCTTCAACCCTGCGGCAGCGGTCTGGCCTGAGACACTGCCGCCCACGGTCACGACATTCAGGGCGCTAATGGTGCCCTGGTTTTGTGTGCTTGCGAGCGTGCCGCTTGTTTTGAGGACCAGCGAGGTGGCAGGCGTCAGACCCAGCAGGTTGTTTCCAGCGGCGGCCGGCGCGTACTTGCTTGCGATCAGGTCGAGGTCGATCCCCTTCTTCCAACCCGCCAGATAATTCCCGGTGGTGGTGATCCCGGTGGGCCGGAACCAGGAGACAGTCGCTGCAGCGTCCGAGTTGGTCTGGGTCGGGTCGAACTCCACGTTCCCAATGATGAACCCACGGTTCGAGTAGAGTTGGACGTACATCGGGAACTCGTTCTGCAACGAGAGCGCGTTGGAGTAACTGACGGCCGTTCCATCAGCCAACCGCCCTACGATTGTCACGGTGCCTTTCGGACTTACCACCAGCGTGCCCACGCCGTCACCCAAGGGATAGGCGGACTGTGCGTACCCGTTGTTTGGAGCCTGTTTGTTTTGGAGCAACACGGTGTAATTGCCCTTGTCGGTGGTGGGTCCGATGAGCGCGCTGGCGCCCGTTGTCGGAACGTTGCGGAAGGGCGCCACCGGATTCGCCTTGTCAGTATAGAGGCTCTGGTCGGCGCTGACCGTGGCAAACGTGATGATGGGCGCGTCGGACGGGTCCGTGGTCAGTGTGCCCGTGATCTTGTTGAGATCTTTGTCCAAATCTAAGGACAGGAATCCGAGCGA
>CAIURC010000091.1 GCA_903901425.1 uncultured Spartobacteria bacterium
GCCTACAGCAACCGGATTAACGCCGACGGCGCCCTCGCCCACAAGGTGCGCTTCTTCCATCTTCACGTCAACGACTGGCAGGACGACGCGGGCGCAGATCATTCTTCGCGTGCCGGGCAACGGCCGCGTGACCGGCGTGGCCATCGGAGGAAAAGACATGGACACGCTTTTCGCCCTCTGCGGCAGCAGGATCTGGGAACGCAAGATCCGGCAGCACGCCAAGGGCGCGTGGAGCCCGTCGACGTAGGTGACAGGCACGAAACTGTGAACCGGTGCGCGCCGCCGGCCATTCCTTCAACCTGAGGAGCCTTCCTTTTCTGCAATACAACTTCCTCCATCCGGCGTCCGAAATCGCCCTGCCTTTCCATATGCCCACCCCAAACCGTTCCACTCCTCCGTTTCACACCCGGCTCCGGCTCTCTTTAAGACTCCTTCCGCTGCTCGCGCTCTCGCTTGCGGCGGCTCCCTTGAATGCCGCCCTTTCGCCCGCCCAATCCGAGGCCCTTTACCAGGAAATGCTCCGGGACCCGCAGTTCAAGGCCGCGGACAAAGAGCTCTCGGCCTTGTACTCCGCCATTCGCAGACAGCTGCCTCCGGCCGGCCAGTCCCAAATCCGCGACCAGCAGCGCGAATGGTTGAAGTCCGCTTACGAAGCCATTGCAAAGACTGCCCCCTCCGCCCGCGCAGGCTTGGGTGAGCGCCTAACCCGGGAACGCATCCAGGAGCTCCGACTTGCGCCCCAGTCACCCCGGCAGGACCGGCCGCCTTCGCCAACGCCCCCTGCCCAGGGAGGAGAATTGGCAACGTCTCCCCGCGGCGAAGTCATCGATGTGAATGCCAGTCTCGCGAGGCTGAAGTCCAAGGATCCGGACCGGCGGCTCGAGGCGCTCAGGAAGCTCGAGTACTCGCTGGATCCCCGGCTTCCCGCAGTCATGCTGGGCTTACTCAACGACGCCGGAAACACCACCCGCAGGGTTGCCGCGCACGGTGTCGGTAGCCGCTGGTGGCAAGTCCCTACAGACAAGCTGGATTCGTTCATCGGGCGGCTGAAGACGGCCGCGGCGAAAGAGGGAGAAGGCTACACGGGCGAGTGCTACCGCGGCGTCGCGCTTTTGCAGGTGGCGGCCGGAAAGCGCATCGAACATCCAGAAGCCGTATCGCTCAGTCCGAACGGGCGGTGGATCATCTACGACCGGCTCGGGATGCCCTGCCTCGTGGACGTCCAGAGCCGATCCGAGGAGCTGCTCGGTCAGGATTCGGATTTACGGGAGGGACGTTTTTGGGGGAACCCCAAGAGCGTGGTCTGGCACCCTTCGAAGGAGGCCGCTGCGATACCCCAGGCAACTCGGCGGGGAACGGTCTGTCTTTTGATTTGGACGCACGGATCTGGAACCCGTGTCATCCACCGGGACAGCCTGCTGGAGCTGGTTGCCAAGCGGAAGTTCAAGGCCGACCCTTACATGTCTTACATTTCCGAGGACTACCTGAAATGGCGGGGGGACAAGCTGCTGGTTCCCTTGGAGTTCGCGGAAGAGGGCGGGAACGGCCCCGGCCGTGTGGCCACATTTTCCTGGAACCCCTCGAGCGGAGAGCTTGCTCTGGAGGGGATCAAGTGAGCTACATCCGGCGGTCGACATTCAAAACGTCGAAGCGGCGCGTCAACTAGCTTTATGCAAGCCAAATGAGGTGTGAATAAGGTCACGGACA
>CAIURC010000092.1 GCA_903901425.1 uncultured Spartobacteria bacterium
TGGCGCGGGCAGCCATGAATTTTCGTTCTAGGCCGGTTGTGCCGCCTTTTGTTCCCACCACCCGCGTCAAACGCAACCACCTCCTTTCGAGGCGATCTGCTCTCCTCATGCGAAAGCGTAGTCCTCGCATTACCCGCTGAGAGGTGGTTTTCTTCTGTGCCGCTGGCGCCAGCCAGCCACCGAGCCACCCAAAAAAACGACGACGACTCTCCTCCTCGTCTTTCTTATTTCTTATTTCTTTTCTTAGGGAGCGGCGGGTTTCGCATTTTTTGCCATTCCATCCCTTCGGAAATCCGCTGCCACAAAGGCTTTTCGGGCGGCGGCGCGGAAAAAAACCGCGTCTCCCGATCCAGACGTTTACGCAATTTTTTTTGGGGCAAAACCGCCTTTTATGCAAGAAACCGCGGGCGAATCCGGACGTTTATGCAAGTCAGGAGATCGCATTTTGCAGAACTTCACCGGCCTTTGTCTTCTCCAAACCTCTGGCCCATGCGGGTTTGCGGACAAACCGACTTTTATGCAAGTCGGAGGAGGCAGAGCGGGGCGATCCAGACGTTTATGCAAGTTTGGGCCCCCTTTTCACCCCTTCCCAGATGCCAAAAATGGCTCCAGAACCCAGCACTGGTGAGAAAAAAGACGTTTATGCAAGTCCTCTGAGCCGTTTTGGGTTCGCCTTGCATAAAAGTCGTTTTTCAAAAAAGGCGCTGTTTCATTCACAAGAAACTGGCTGTGAGCTACTTACACAACCGCATGGGCGCGAATTAGCCCATTTCGCCCCAGAAGAAATCCAGCCGTTTATGCAAGAATGACCGCAGGGCCCCTCACGCGAGAATCCAGACGTTTGTGCAAGAAGGACCGCAGGGCCCCACACGAGGGAATCCGGACGTTTATGCAAGAAGGACCGCAGGGCCCCACACGAGGGAATCCGGACGTTTATGCAAGAAGGACCGCAGGGCCCCACACGAGGGAATCCAGACGTTTACGCAAGAAGGTCCGCAGAGCCCCTTCACGGGGTAATCCAGACGTTTACGCAAGAAGGTCCGCAGAGCCCCTTCACGGGGTAATCCAGACGTTTACGCAAGAAGGTCCGAAAGGCCCCTTCACGGGGAATCCAGACATTTACGCAAGACGTCTGAATTAAGCTTGGTCTCAGACGGTTTCTCTGTTGCTCTGGCTGTGCATGGAGGACCGTCCGCTCATAGTTTGGCAGCACAATCACCTGGCTGAGGCCCGGTATTCGCTGACCCAACGCGAGCAAAAGCTGATGCTCTACATCATCTCGCAGATCTCCAGTGACGATCTGGAAATGCCCGAGATTACCATCGCCATCGCGGAGTATGCGCGGATCATGGGTTTGGAAAAGTTTTCGCTCTACCGCCAGTTGCGAGAGATCACCACCGGTCTTCTCACGAAAAAAATCGAAATTCCGAACCATATCGATGCCCGGGGCCGGAAGGTTACCTTGGCGGCAACATGGCTCTCGACGGCCGAACTCGACGACGAGCAGCGCGGGTTCATCCGGGTAACCATCGCGCCGGTGCTCAAGCCCTACCTCCTTCAGGTCAAAAGAGAATTTTTCAAATTTGAACTGCAGCATGTCGCTAAACTGGATTCGAGTTACGGCATCCGGCTCTACCTGCTGTTGAAGCGGTGGCAGTTCAAGGGCGAGTTCACGCTGACCGTGGCCGATTTTCGAGACATGCTTCGGATCGAAGGTACGCCCCAGTACACGGACCTGAGAAAACGAGCCATCCTCCCCGCCGTTCAGGAGTGCAACGCAAAGACCGATCTCCTGGTTTCGTTCACCGAAATAAAAGTGCCAGGGTCCAAAGCGGTGGGTGCGCTGCGTTTTGTTGTCGCCAACAAGGAAGTTCCGCCGCCCATCGAACCCGTTCTCGTCCCCATGGCAGAAACCATGGACTTGTTCGACGAACCCGTCGGGCGAAGCCCGGTGTCGCTTGCCGATGTGGTGGCAACCAAATACGGGCTCAGTGCTGTCCAGCGGGATCAGGTGGCAGAGTTCTTAAAAACGCGGGGCGAGCCTTACGTCCTCGAGAAAATGGGCGTCACGGATTCCACCAGACGCGAAAACCCAGCCGCTTTTTTCATGGCCGCTCTGAAAAAGGATTTTCAGCCACCGAAAAGCGCGCCCGCTCCCCCCAAGAAGAAAGCGCCCAAACCCTCGCAGGCCTCCCCGCCCCCACCGGACGACCCCAACTTGCGGAAGCAAATTGCCAACTCCCTCGGCGGCCTCTTGGAGCAACTCAAAGGAGGCGGAAAATGAGGTCCGACGCGGACTACTACGCCGTTCTGGGCGTTCTCCCATCCATCGAGCAGGCTGCGCTGGCAGCGGTCTACCGTGCCCTTCTCAAGAAATACCATCCCGACGTTTTTGACGGCCCGAAGGCGGAGGCTGAGCGGATCACCAAGGAACTGAACGAGGCATACGAGGTATTGGGTGATCCAGAAACTCGGGCTCAATATGACTCAAGCCGGGCGGCCGCCCAGGAACGCTCCGGCGACTACAGCCGAACCAGCGATGCGGATGCCAGTGATCGGGTGCCCGAGGTTCCCCATGAAGACTGGGCGTTTGTGCTTCGGTACTACCCGGAGGCGGAAACCCAGCGCATGAACCTCGCCCGCTTTTCCCGCTCGCTAGGCTTCGCATTCCAGGTCGTCTTGCTCGAGACCAAAAACTTTGCAAATCTCAACAAAACCGCTGATGCCCTACTTTCCGAATATCTCACCCGGTATTTTGGGAGCCACCCAGCCGTTCAGAGCTTTGCCAAGGACGCCCTCCTCGAAGGCCGTCGCGATGTGGCACTCGAACTCAACCACGCGATCAAGACCCTTGGAACGCCAGAGGACCCGGACCGATTGCTGACCCAAATCCGAAAACATTTCGGTTGGGAGGATCTTCGGGCGAAGGCCGAGCAAGAGGAGCGGGACCGGTTCATGGACCGGGTGCTTATCATCTTTTTTGCGGTTTTCGCGGTGTTTTTTATACTGATCAGCATCTACGTCGGCGGTTTTTTGCGATGAAAACACCCTGCGGCGGCGTGTTGTTTTGGCAGCTTGCTAGTGTGCTAGAGTGCTAGTTTGTTTCCTTCTGGAGCGCCTGAACTCGGATTATTCGGCATTCACGACGACACGGAAGCCGAGAGCACCAGCAGGTTCCACAGGTTCGAGAGGGGGTTTTCCGTTCCGAAAGCGGACCTCAGAACCATCTGCGAAGCTGAAAACCCCTCCTCCCCGATACGGCCGACACGAGATTGAACTGTTGAAGAACACTTCATCAAAACACCATTCCTCAGCGTTCCCGCTCATATCGTAGATACCCAATTCGTTTGGGAGCTTTTGGCCGACCTCGTGGGTTTCGAGCCCAGAATTGCCACGAAACCACGCAACCGACTCGAGATTATTGCTTCCGCTGTAGGTAAAGCCTGAGGAGATTGCCCCACCTCGAGCCGCGAATTCCCACTCCTTTTCCGATGGTAGCCTGTACCCGTTGGCGGATGCCGTAACACTTGGGATAGCTTGTCCTGCGCGGTAAACGGCGCCGGCTATCCGGTAAACGGGAATGCGTCCATCCCTCTCACTCCGGGCGTTACACCACTTGAGAGCCTCGAACCATGTTACGTTTATGACTGGGTGGTTGGGTCCGGCCCCTTCTCCAGCATTTGCGATGTCGTATCCATTGGCTGCGGCCCAAGTCCTAACCTCCTGAAACTCATCCCACTGCACTTCGTGCTTGCCAATGAAGAATGCGTTCACAGCCTCTGCCCCAAGTGGTGAAGAAACAGGAAGCGTTCCCGCTGCAACACGAATAAAATCCTCAGAGATCAGCCCAAATGAAAGGGTTGTCCCCTTGGTTACCATGGCCGAATTACCCTCGGAATCGGTTGCAACAAACCGGAGGATTTGGGGGCCGGAACCAGACAAGATCAAAGGGCGAGCCAAATATCCTATGCCTTTCTGGTTTAACGTATCGCCAGGCAGCGCTGCATTGCCTCGCGAATCGCTGTAGGGAAGAACAAAATCAGGGGGGACGCCCTCTCCAGGTACTTTGTTCACATAGACTTGGACCTCCGGTGCTGCATAGCCATTCAGCACCACACCGGCGTAGCTGACGTTTCTTTCTGGACGGTCCAGCAGGACTCCGAAAACGGAAAATCCTGCCCCGGAGACAGTCTTCTTTGGCATCCGAACCGTTAATTGTGGTGCCCGCGTATCGGCTGCTCCTGCAATAACGACCGAAGTTACTGCAAATGTATCTGGCAAATCAGCTCCAACGCCCCGCACCTGTACCGACCTGGTTTGCGTCACACCCCCCAGGAAAACGTCTCGGGTGCCGGAAGCCTCACCGAACTTCACTGTCACAGGAAGCGGGACGTTCGCAAATCGCTTCACTCCCCCGACCGTAGTGAGGCCGAGGCCCGCGAATTTTGCACATGCGATACCCGTGACGCCTGCTGTGTCCGGGAGGCCTCCAGCGGGGATAACCACAACCACAGTCGCGGTCACGGTCTTGCTTGTCGCATTCCATACCCATTTGAGCGAACCGAGTTGTGTTGTAGAGAACATCTCATTCTCATTTGCATCCAGCTTCGGGTTGCCGTCCCCGTCTAGGAGCGGGGTCTGGAAGGTGAAATTAAACGTGGCGTTACCATTGGCCCCAATGGTCTTCGTAGCGGCCTCGCCAAGGGTGGCTTGAAAGGTAAAGTCGCCGGCAGTGAAAGCCACTTCGGTGTCAGCGGTAATTCCGCCGAAATTGTATTCGCCCATCAGCGCAACAACCTTGGCCGACACCTTTTCCGCGTTTGGTACTACGTCGAAGACTGCCGCGTTGTTGGCATCCCCTGCGAATGTGCGAACCACTTTCTCCGAATAGGAATTGGCAACAGTGACGACCGGCTTCTTTTTACCTCGGTTCGCAAGAATTCCGGTTGGGGCTGCGGCTGAAGCAGAGACCGCCAGGGCAAGCAGTAAGGTGAGTGTCTTCATGTGTGAGAGTGCTAGAGTGCTATTGTGTTTCCTTCTGGAGCGCAGCCTGAATGTCCGCCAAGGACTGTGCCTGAAAGCGGCGCAGAAACTCCGCTGTGGTGACAAACCGGATCCTGCCATCCGGGCCGGTTACGGAGGAAATCAGCTCCATTTCTTTGAGCCGGGTTAGGAAAGCGCGTTTGTCGGTCCCA
>CAIURC010000093.1 GCA_903901425.1 uncultured Spartobacteria bacterium
AATGAGTTAGCCAACCTTGCACCCAAGGATCTCTGGGAGTTGAGTGCCGAGGCGAAGAAGGCGCTGAGAAAAATCCGGCGAATGCCACGCTGCATAAAAGCGTTCTGGATTCAATCCACGCTCAACCTCGAAGACGTATGAACCTGTTCTGGAATGGTCAGTAAGGTGTTGGATCCCTAGGGATTCCTAGATCGGCCTGCTGGCGTATCTGGGCAGAGGGTATCCCGAACGTGCGGGGGAGGGATGCGGTCCATGAGTTCCACCGGGACATCCCGGGGTAGAAGCAACTCCGGGATCAAATCCGCATGGCCGGTGGCCAAGGTCAGAGGGCCGGCGGAGCCGGGAGCGTGTGAGGACTCGTGGGGGCACCTCTTGAATAGTGACAAACCTGCCTTGGGTTGGAAGGGCAGGGAATAAGATATGAACCCAAAGATTCCACCGTCCCGGACGACTGCCTGTGCGAAGTTTGTGATGAGTCCTAAGACAGATCAGAGATTCTCTGTCAGCGCCCAATCAGAGCCACTTCTTGCGTTTAAAAAACAGGATTTGGCCGATTGCAATGAGGGCCATGAGAATGAGGCAGGCCGGGTAGCCCCAGGGTTGGTGGAGTTCCGGCATGTTCATCGAAAACTCGCCCTTCTCCGATGACTGGGAAAAGTTCATCCCGTACACGCCAGCCACAAAGGTCAGCGGAATGAAGACCGAGGAAATGACGGTCAGCACCCGCATGATCTCGTTGGTTTTGAGGCTGACGCTGGAGAGATACATTTCCAGAAGTCCGGCTGCGACGTCCCGGTAGCTTTCCACCAGGTCCATGATCTGGATGGTGTGATCGTAGCAGTCCCGCAGGAACACCCGGGTGGAGGCTGCGATCAAGCCGGATTCCTCGTGCAGCAGGAGACTCACCACGTCCCGTTCCGGCCACACAAACCGGCGCAGTTGCATGAGCGTGCGCCGGTGTGAATGCAGGGCGTGCACGCATTTCTTCGAGGGTTCAGACAGGAGCTCCGTTTCGATCTCCTCCATGGATTCGCCCAGCGATTCGAGAATCGGAAAACAATGATCCACAATCGCGTCCAGCAGCGCATAGGCGAGGTAATCGGCTCCGGATTTCCGGATGAATCCGCGTCCGGACCGGATTCGGTCGCGGACGGGGCCGAACACATCGTGCAGGGGTTCCTCTTGAATGGTGATGAGGATTCCTTGAAGGAGGAACATGCTGACCTGTTCCGTGCGGAGCGCGCCGTTGGGCTGCAGGTAGATCATCTGGGCGACAATGAAGAGATGATCGGCGTACGGTTCGACCTTGGGCCGCTGACCAACATGGAGCACGTCCTCAAGGGCGAGGGGATGGAGTTGAAATTTTTCGCCGAGGCTTTTGAGCGCTTCCACGTCCCCCAATCCGCACATGTCCAGCCACCGGACCTTTCCCTCGGAGGGTGCGTTGATGATGGATTCAAACGAATCCAGAGCCTGTTCCTCGACATGCTCCGGGCCGTACTCAATCAGTCGGAACGTGGGTTTGAGAGCCTCGCCGGGCGCAAACGGGGTGAGCGTGGCGGGTGCGGTGCCGGGCCGCGAAAAACGCTTGGTGAACATGGGCTCCGACCGTAGCGCGCATTGGGCTCTCGGGAAAGCCGGCGGTTGAGGGGGCGCAAAACGGCCGTTCGCGACGATTGCCGGGAAGGGGGGGGGCGAGAGCGCGAATTCTCCAGACTGCGTGCGCCGTGCTCATGCGGACAGGAATGTCCGCACTCCTTTCGGTCTATTCTGGGCCGAGTGCAGCGGCACCGACAAGTAGCTGTCAAAGGGGAGCGCTCTCAGGTCGGTCGACTTTGGGGGGGGCAGAAGACACGCAGCTGGGTTGGCCGGGGCAATGAGTTCAGACTAAAACTCAGCGCGCCAGTGGATTCCAAACCCGTTGGAAACCGAGTCCGGTAAAGTCTTTGAGACTTGCAGTGGCAAACTCTGTCACGCCTTGGGAAAGAAGGCTCAGCGAGGTACGTACGTCATACAGGCGACGGAAAGCGAATCCTTCTTTGCCCGCCTTCTTCCACATCCGCTCGTGCATCGGTCGACTTTCGGTTGGGAACCCTAACAGCCGCCACCGGGGGTGGCGGCGGTAGACTTGCACCACAGCGGCAGCATCCGAAGCGCCCAGGGGGTGCTTCAAAACCACCGGTTTCCGTAGCAATCCGTAGAACTCCGCTAGAATGAACTCTGAAACCGCCACCTCCTCTAAACCCTGTATCGACTGCAGCCAGTCATAGGCCGCCCCATGGTGTGGCGAGTCCGTGTTAAATCCGTGCCACAAAATGTTGGTGTCTGTTGAGGGCATCCCACTACAAACCGTGGGTCTCGGTATAGATTGGCCGGGCTTGCACCTTGAGTTCGTCATCCGTCAGTCCGCGCCAGCCCAGACTCCTCGGAGTCGGCAATTGCCAGCCGGGATCGGCTTCCTGTGCATACACGTTCGATGTGTACTCAATGCCCCGTCTGGCCAGCTCAGCGAGGGAGATTTCCCGGGCTGCACAAAGTTTTTTGGCTCGGGCGAACAGTTCATCCGGTAGCTGGATCTGAGCCCTTACCATGCCAGGATTATGATGGCATGGTGGGCGGAAGTCAATTTGGTGCCGCCTGTGCCGCTCCACCGGCTACCCGGTTTGTTTTGTCCGTGAAGGTGAGCTGCGGATTTCCTGCGGGAAAAGAGAGCGGTCAATTCAGATGCGCGCAGATCGGAGCCACGCGGCTCACGGAGTTAAACGCGCGGGTGCCGAGCGTTTTTCCAGCCATGCATACAGGACGGGCAACACCAGAAGGGTGAGCAGGGTGGAGCTGACGATCCCGCCGATCACGACGGTGGCGAGGGGGCGTTGGACCTCTGCGCCCGGGCCGTGTGCGAGTGCCATGGGGACGAAGCCCAGGGCCGCCACCAGAGCCGTCATGAGCACGGGCCGGAGCCGTGTGGCTACGCCGTTCAGGACTGCGTCCTGAAGGGATGCACCTTCCTCGCGGAGATCGTTGAAGTAATTGACCAGGACCAATCCGTTGAGGACCGCCACGCCGCTCAGTGCGATGAATCCGACGGCTGCGGTGATGCTGAACGGCATTCCACGGAGCCAGAGGGCCAGGATCCCGCCGGTCAACGCCAGCGGGATGCCCGTGGCCACCAGCAGCGTCTGGCGCAGGCTGTTGAATGCGAGGAAGATGAGGAGCAGGATCAGCAGCATGGCCGTGGGGACGACGATCGCGAGCCGGGCCCTAGCTTCCTGGAGGTTCTCGAAGCTGCCCCCGAACTCAAACGAATAGCCTTCCGGGAACCGGACCTCTTTCCGGATCCGTTCGGTGGCCTCGTTCACAAACCCTTCCATGTCCCGGCCGTTGGTGATGGACACGAGCAACGCCGCCCGGCGTTGGGTGCGCGAATGGCGGATGGGTTCCACGGTTTTTTCCACGCGGAGATCCACGACGTTTCCAAGGGGGAGCATCCCGGTCTCGCCGACCCGGAGGGGAATGGCGCGGATGACTTCGTCCTTGCTGCGGGCGTCCTCGGCCAGACGGACCATGACGTCCCGTTTCCGGTTGCCGTCCACGACTTGGCCGACGATCTCGCCACCGAGTCCACTGCTGACCGCCCGGTTGATTTCCGAGAGCGGAAGATTGTACTTGGTGAGCATGTCGCGTTTGGGCTCTACGACGAGCGACTGGGTGCGGCCGTCGGTCTCGAGTTCGGCCTCGCCGCCGGGCACTTCGTTGAGGATGTCGCGAATCTTGGTGGAGAGGTCCTCGAGTGTGTCGAACTCGGGGCCGTACACGCGCACAGCGAGTTCGGCCTTGGTGCCTTCCATCATTTCGTTGAACCGGGTTTCGATGGGTTGCCCGAATTCGACGGTGCAGTCCGCATCGATTTTGAGCACTTCCGCTTCGAGTGCCTTGGCGAGTTCCTCCTTGGTGCGGGGCAGGCCGGGGCCCTTGGGCCAGTCCCGGAGCGGTTTGTAGAACACGTAAAAGTCGGTCTCATTCGGCGGCATCGGGTCGGTAGCTACCTCGCTGGTGCCGCTCCGTGAAAAAAAGCAGGTCACCTGTGGAAAGCTCGCGCGGACTCTGCGGCCGAGTTCGAGGTCCTGCCGGAGGCTTTCATCGAGGCCCATGCCCACCTTGCGGTACACCATTCCGGCAAGCGAACCCTCGTCCAGTTTTGGGACAAACTCCGCGCCCAGCCGGCTAAAGATCCAGCCGCACAGGACAAACAGCAGGAGCGCCCCGCAGAGCACCAGGTTCTTCCTCGGGACCGCTTTTTCCAGGAGCGGCCGGAGGACTTTCTGGATGCCGAGCATCAGCCGGTTCTCCTTTTCTTCAACGGAACCTGAAAGGAGCAGGCTGCAGAGAGTGGGCATCAGCGTCAGTGCTAGGAGCAGCGCGCCGGCGAGCGCAAGGATGACGGTGACAGCCATGGGCCTGAACATTTTGCCCTCAATGCCCGTGAGCGAGAGGATGGGCAGGTAAACAATCGTGATGATCAGGACTCCAAAGAACATGGGACGCGCCACTTGCTGGCTGGCGGCCAGCACCTCGCGGCTGCGTTCTTCGGCGGTGAGGGGGCGGCCAAGATGATGCTGGCGGGTGCCCAGCCTCCGGACGATGTTTTCGACCATCACCACTGCGCCGTCGATGATCAGGCCGAAGTCAACGGCCCCGAGGCTCATCAGGTTTCCAGACCAGCCGCCTTGAACCATGCCTGTGATTGCGAACAGGAAAGAGAGCGGAATGGCCAGAGCCACAATGAGAGCGGCCCGGAGGTTGCCCAGCAGCACCAGCAAAACCACCACCACCAAGACCGCGCCTTCGGCTAGATTCTTTCGGACTGTGCCGATGGTGGATTCGACAAGCTCCGACCTGTCGTACACCACCGTCAGATCCATGCCTTTGGGAAGGTCCGCACGGACTTTTTCGAGACGCGGCGCCACCCGGTGGCAAACCGTCCGGGCGTTCTGGTTGAGCAGCATCATGACGGTTCCGAGCACTACCTCGCCGCCGTCCATGGTCGCGGCTCCACCCCGGAAGGCTGCACCCCAGCGGACCGAAGCGACGTCGCCCACCGTAAGCGGAAGCACCGTGGCGCCGAACTTCACGGGAAGCGCCGCGATCTCTGTGGCATCCCGGACACGGCCGATACTGCGGATGGTGAGTTGCTGGCCGTCCCGCTGGATGATGCCGCCTCCCGAATTTTCGACGTTGTTGCGGAGGATGTCCGCCAGGTCGGAAACGGTGAGGTTTGCGGCCTGAAGTTTTTTGAGGTCGGGTTCGACGGCGAGGAGACGCTGCAGGCCGCCGTTGCTGTTGATCTCAGCGACGCCCTGGACGTTCCTGAGGCCGGGTTTAACCAGGTATTCATGGGTCTCCCAGAGGCGCATCAGGGCCTCCTTGGGGTCAGCCGGGCGCTCCTTGGAATCGGCTTTCCAGTGGAGCGTGTAGTAGAAGATTTCACCGAGGCCGGTGGAGATGGGGGCGAGGCTCAGCGAGCTGCCGGGAGGCAGATCTGGGATGAGCGAAGTGAGCCGTTCGTTGACCAGTTGGCGAGCCCGGAAGATGTCGGTGCCGTCCTCGAAGTCGACGGTGACTTGGCTGAGCCCGAACTTTGTCAGGGAGCGAGAATCGGTGACCCCTGGCATGCCGGAGAGCGCCATTTCGATGGGGCGCGTGATGGCGCGTTCGGATTCCTCCGGAGCGAGGGCGGGAACGGAGACATTGACCTGAACCTGTGGGCCGGTGAGGTCGGGCACCGCGTCGATGGGAAGGTGGAGGAGCGAGACGAGGCCGGCTGCGAGGAGGCCGAGCGCACCGAGGACGACAAGCAGCCGCTGGCGCAGCGAGAATGCAAGGAGTGCGTTGAGCATGAATCCCGTGGGTTAGCGGGGGATCGCAGTGCCTGTGAGCTGTTCCAGAGCCAGTCTGGCTTCGAGCGCTCCGAGTTGGCTGTCGAGCACGGCCTGAACGGATTCGAGGTACTGGCGCTGAAGCTCGATGTAGGTCGCCAGCGGGAGTGCGCCGAGCCGGAAATGTTCGTCTGCCTCTGCGGCAACGGCTCGGAATTCCTCAAGCAGGTTGGGTGGCCACTTGGCCAACTCGAGCACATGCACCCGGTAATGGCTTTCCTGAGAAGCAACGTCCCGTTCCAGTTGGCTGAGGTGCGAGTTCAAGAGGATCTCAGCCTGCGTCTTCCTAGCCCGGGCTGACTCAATCTGGCCGGTGTTCCTGTCCCAGAGAGGGAGTGGGATGGAAATGCCAATCCCGGTCTGGGTTTCGCGGGTCTGGTTGCTCTGCCGCTGGATGTAAGGCTGGAGCGTGATGGAGGGCCAGATCTCGTTCTTTGCGAGCGCGACTTCAAACCCTTGTTGCTGGACTTCCAGCATCCGGCTCCGGAGCTCAAAATTGTGGGTCCTAGCCGATTCAAGCAGCTTATCGAGCGGTGGCGGCGGGTTGAGTTCCAGCTTCTCGCGTGCAATTTCGAGGGCGTTCCCGGGTTTTTCGCCGAGGAGTCGGTTGAGTTCAAACTGTGCAGAAGCCAAGTCGTTGAGGGCCCGGGAATGCTCGGCACCGAGCGTCATGGCGTTGGCTTGGATGATTTTGGATTCGATGCGTGGGGCTGCGCCTGCGGGGTCGCGTTGGAGTAGCACCGAAGCGAGTTGTTCCAGACGGGAGGAGACTTCTTTTGTGACCCGGGTTTTTTCCTGGGCGGCCAAGAGCTGCCAGGCTTTGGATTGGACCTGACCCGCAATGGTGAGGCGGAACTGATCTAAGCCGAGTTTGGCGATGTCGGTCTGTTTTTGCGCGAGTGCCCGGCGCAGTGCCATGCGGCCGGGCCAGTCGATGGTTTGGGTGAGTGTCACCGACCAGGTCGGGCCGTCAGTCACTTCGCCCGAGGCAAGGTCCCGGACCCGCCAGTTGCCGATCCCGGTCTGGATGTCTGGATTTTTAAAGGCTGCGGCTGATTTCTGGCCACCTTTTGCGGCTTCGATCTGCGCCTCGTACAGCCGGAGTTCCGGGTGTGATGACAACGTTTTTTCGACTAGCGCAGAGATCTTGACCGGCGCTGCATCCGCCTGAAGTTGCAGGGAAAGTGCGAGGCAAATCGGAAGCAGTCTGCGCAGCGTCATGAGAGGGGGTTAAAAATCGCAAACCATGGTTGCGTGGCGCAGGGCGAGAATGGGGTCTTTCCAAGTCGGAATGAACTCGTGGGCGAGGAAGTCGTGGTAGCCCGCCTCGGTGACGGCGCGGATCACGGCCGGGTAATTGATCTCCTGGAGATCGTCCAGTTCACTGCGGCCCGGGTTTCCCGCGGTATGCACATGGCCGATCAGTTCGCGCAGGGCGCGGAACCTGCGGATGACGTCGCCGTTCATGATGCTGACATGATAAATGTCGAACAGGAGTTTGAAGTGCGGGCTCCCGATCCGGCGGACGAGTTCGGCGCAGAACTCGACGTCATCTCCGAAGTAACCGGGATGGCCTTTCATGGGGTGGGTGTTGTCGCGGGAGTTGAGGTGCTCGAGCACCAGTGTGATGCCGCGCCGTTCCGCGTGGGGAAGCACGGTTTTCCACGTGTCGATGCAGTCATTTGCAGCCTGGGCAGGATCCATGCCTTCAAAGCGCATCCCGGTGAATGTGATCACTTTTTTGCAGCCGACATCGGCGGCGACATCGATGGCTTCGGTGAGTTTGGAAACTACCTCGTCCCGGAATTTGGGATTGCATGGGCCTTGGGCGAAGCCGTGGGAACCCACGAGCGAGATCTCCAAGCCCAGCGCGCGGACATCGGGATAAAACTTCCGGTCGATCCCTTCAATCCCCTGCAGCCCGATCTCTTTTGCATGTTTCGCAAGCTCGACCGTATCCATCGGTTTCCAGCACCAGCCCATGAGCGAGTGCCGGATGCCAGAGTTTCGGATCCGGTAGTGGGGGTCGGCCGACTCCGGGCCGGAACGAGAAGCCTGCGGTTTTCCTGTGCCAGCGGATTCAGCGGCAGCGACAGTTGGGAGGACGGCGGCAGCGGAAAGTGCCGAGGCGGTGAGAAAGGAGCGGCGGTTCAGTGTCATGGCGGGAGGGGGAGCTGCGACAATGAGAGGGTGTACCAGTCGCGCGGCGGCGGGGCAAACCCGCGTTTTTGGGGTGGAATCAGCGGACCACTCGCAGAGCGCTCCAAAGTTTCTGTTCGGAGGTGGTCCACGACATGGCGTGGGCTTTTAGTGCAGAAGCTGGCTGAACGGATTGTCCTCCGACGAGGATGGCGTTGGCTCCGAGTGGCGGCCGGACGCTTCGCCACTGGGGAAACGCATGCTGGAAAGCGGCGCGTGCTTTGACAAAGGGCGTTCGGTGGCCAGGCCCAAGCACGAAATTGGCGACCAGAAGGCCTTTTGGGGCAAGCCGTGGCTGGAGCTTGGCAACGAGCTGGGAATCAAAGGGAACGGGCCGGAAGACATCCTCCGAGCCTTGAGCGTAAATGTCGTCGATCACGACGTCGAAATGGTGCCGGCATTCGGCAGCCCATGCATAGGCATCGGCTTGGATCATCCGGACCCGGGCTGCGGCGTGGCCCAGGTTTCGCGGAGCCTCCTCCAACGCACGCGGATCCAGGTCCAAGGCAGTGACTTCCAGTTCTGGCAGAAGATGGAGCAATTGCCGGAGAACAGTTGCGCCGCCGAGGCCGAGTAGCAGCAGCGAACGCGGGGGACAGGGCCCTAGAAGACAGGCGGCCGTGATGGCGTCCCATCCGTAGCCGGTGAGGAGGCGGGACGGGTGCCAGGTGCTCATGATGGCGCCACGCACTTTCCAGTCGCGGCGTCGGGCTCGGGAAACGGCCATGTGTGGAAGAGTCGCGGCCACTGACTGGAACCCCAAGTTTAAAATGGGGGTGCCAAAAATGCGGGAATCTGGCAATGAGCAGGAATATGAAGATTCCCCGTTCAGTTTTTTGTGTCCGGATTTTGGCGGCAGTTGCGGCGTTTGCCGTGGGAAAGGGGTGGGCGGCGGAGAAGGAGGCGGGTTTTGAACCAATGTTCAACGGCCGGGATTTGGCCGGTTGGAAAAACCCATACGGATGGGGGACAGCCTCTGTGGTGGACGGTGAGGTGCATCTCACAGGAGACAAAAAGTTCTTTCTGGTGACCGAGAAGGTGTATGGCGACTTTGTGTTTGAGGGGGAGATCAAGCTGCCGGAAGGCACGGCCAACAGCGGGTTCATGTTCCGGGCGCATGCGGAACCCAACAAGGTCTACGGGTACCAGGCGGAGGTGGACGGGGATCCGAAGCGGCGCTGGTCCGGCGGGTTGTACGATGAGGGGCGTCGGATGTGGTTCATCAGCCCCATCAAAGGCAACGCCGAGAGCGAAGCCGCGTTCCAAAAGCGTGCCGGAGAAGCATTCAAGCGGAACGATTGGAACACCTACCGGATCACCTGCCGCGGGTCGAAGATCCAGATCGCCGTGAACGGCGTGACGGTGACCGATGTAGAAGACGCCATGGATGCCAGCGGCGTAATCGGGATCCAGCATCACGGTGAAAAAGGCCAGACCTACCGGTTCCGCAACCTGCGGATCAAAGCGCTCTAAGCGGATCAAGGCCCGCGCTTGAACGGCAGTAGCGCGGGGGGGATATGAAAAGTCCCCTGCATCCTTCAGGATGCAGGGGACGGTTTCCGGGCCAGTGGAGGGCCCGGGTTACAATTGTCCGAGAAGACCGTTGAAGGTGGCGCTCGGCCGCATTGCGGCAGAGGCCAGAGCGTCATCGGGTTTGTAGTAGCCGCCAATCTGGGTGGGTTTGCCTTGGACGGCGACCAACTCCGAAACGATGTCTTGTTCTGCGGTCGTCAGCTTTTCAGCGAGAGGCGTGAAGGCGGCTTTCAGTTCCGTGTCCTGCGACTGGGCGGCCAGCGCCTGTGCCCAGTACAGGGCGAGATAGAAGTGGCTGCCCCGGTTGTCAATGCCAGCGCCCACCTTGCGGGCGGGGGATTTGTCAGCCTCCAAGAAACGGCCGTTGGCGGTGTCGAGGGTTTCAGCCAGCACCTTGGCCTTGGCATGGTTCTGGGTGATGCCGAGGTGTTCGAAGGAGGCGGCCAGGGCGAAGAACTCGCCGAGGCTGTCCCAGCGAAGGAAGTTTTCCTCCGTGAACTGCTGGACATGTTTGGGAGCGGACCCGCCTGCGCCCGTTTCGAACAGGCCGCCGCCGTTCATCAGCGGAACGATCGACAGCATTTTGGCCGAGGTACCCACCTCCAGGATGGGGAAGAGGTCGGTCAAATAGTCGCGCAGCACGTTGCCGGTGACCGAGATGGTATCCAGACCTTTGGCGATGCGTTCGAGGCTGAACTTGCAGGCATCGGCTGGCGGCAGGATGTGGATTTCGAGTCCGGTGGTATCGTGGAGGGGAAGGTATTCCCGCACCTTGGCGAGGATCTGGGCGTCGTGTGCCCGGGCTTCGTCGAGCCAGAAGACGGCGGGGGTGTTGGAAAGCCGGGCGCGGGAGACGGCGAGCTTGACCCAGTCGCGGATGGGGGCGTCTTTGGTCTGGCATCCGCGCCAGATATCACCCTGTTCGACGGCGTGGGAGAGCAGGACATTGCCGGCTTCGTCCACGACCTGCACCGTGCCTGCCTTTTGGACTTCGAAGGTTTTGTTGTGGGAACCGTACTCCTCCGCGGCCTGCGCCATGAGTCCGACGTTGGGCACGGAACCCATGGTGCGCGGATCGAGAGCGCCGTGGGTCCGGCAGAAATCAAGAGTGGCTTGGTAAACGCCGGCGTAACTGCGGTCGGGGATGAGCGCCAGGGTGTCTTGGAGTCCGCCCTTGGAGTCGTACATTTTGCCGCCGGCGCGGACCATGGCGGGCATGGAAGCGTCCACGATGACATCGCTGGGGACGTGCAGGTTGGTGATCCCCTTGTCGGAATTGACATAGGCCAGTTGGGGGCCAGATTCGAGTGCGGCCCGGATGTCCGCTTCAATGGCCGCGCGGTCCGGTTCGGGCAGGGCGAGGATTTTGGTGGTTAGATCGCCAAAGCCGTTGTTGAGGTTCACGCCCAGTTTTTCGAAGGTGGCGGCGTGTTTGGCCAGGAGTCCGCGGAAATAGACCCGGACAGCATGTCCAAACAGGATGGGGTCGGACACCTTCATCATGGTGGCCTTGAGGTGCAGGGAGAGGAGGACGCCCTCGGTGCGGGCGCGTTCGACCTGTTCGGCGTAGAAGGCCACCAGCGCAGCCTGGCTCATCACGGCCGCATCAAAAACTTCGCCTGCCTGGAGCGGGGTCTTTTCTTTGAGCACCTGAACCGTCCCGTCGTTCTGGACGAGTTGGATTTTGACGGTGGTTGCGGCCTGCGTGGTGAACGACTTCTCGCTTCCGAAGAAGTCGCCGGCCTGCATCGAGGCGACGTGAGTTTTGGAGGAGGCGCTCCATGCTCCCATCGAGTGCGGATGTTTTTTGGCGTAATCTTTGACCGCCTTGGGTGCGCGCCGGTCGGAGTTGCCTTCCCGCAGGACGGGGTTCACAGCCGAGCCGAGAACTTTGGCATAGCGAGCCCGGGCGTCTTTTTCCGCATCGGTGGACGGGTTTTCCGGGAATTCCGGGAGCGCGAAACCTTTGGACTGCAGTTCTGCGATGGCTGCCTTAAGCTGGGGGATGGAGGCACTGATGTTGGGCAGTTTGATGATGTTGGCTTCGGGCTTCAGGGTAAGCGCGCCGAGTTCCGCCAGTGCATCAGCCGTTTTCTGGTGTGCAGGGAGGAGGTCTGAGAAATTGGCGAGGATGCGGCCTGCCAGAGAGATGTCCCGGGTCTCCACCTGGATGCCGGCTTTTCCGGCGAAAGCCTGAACAATGGGGAGAAGCGAGTACGTGGCCAGCGCGGGTGCTTCGTCGGTGATCGTGTAGAGGATGGTGGGAAGGGCGGACATGGCAGGAAACGGTTGTTCTGGGAGACTAAGATGCGGTTAGGAGGGGGGTCAAAGGCAATACAAGGAAAAAGCGCGGGTAGAGGAGGTCGTTTTTGATGGGAATTGGTTGCGGGAAAATAGGTTTCACAGGAGGCCGCCGCGGGGGGTAATCTCTGCCTGCACCGAAAAGTGCGGCTTGGATGATCCTCCGACTTATCAGTATTCTGCGGGAGAACGATTGCCTGCATTTCTTGCCTGCGTTTCGCGCGGAGGGCGTCGAGGACGGACACCTTGGCAAGTTGACGGACCGGCATTTGCGTTTGCTTGGGGTGGAGCGTCTTGGCGACCGGATGCGGTTGCTTGAGGCTTTCGCGCCCAGAAAATCTGCGCCAGAGAAGGAACATTCAGCGGCCGGTTCAAGGTCTGCCAAACTGCTTTCGGAGGATTCCCGGACTGATCCGCCGCTCGCGATTTCAATTCAGACTGAGTCAGGAGCGGTTCCCGGAGTTCAGGCGGATGGTGAAAAAGATCGGGGAATTTCCTTGGAGATCCGCGGTGGATGTGAACTGGAGTTTAAATGGTGTCCACCGGGCAGTTTTGTGATGGGCAGTCCTTTCAGTGAACTTGGGAGGGGTGTGGACGAAGGGCCTGTGAACGTCAGGATCCTGAACGGGTTTTGGATGGGCCGGACTCAAGTGACGCAGGAGGTCTGGGGTGCGGTGATGGGGAGTTCTCCGAGTCACCGCAGTGGCCCGCTGCGTCCTGTGGAAAACGTCAATTGGGAGGACGCAATGCGGTTTGTTGAGGGAGCCAGTCGTTTGTTGAGGATTCCTGTGGGGTATCGCATGGCTCTGCCTACTGAGGCTCAATGGGAGTATGCCTGCCGTGCAGGGACGACAACGCCGTTCCACTTCGGTGGAACGCTTTCCTCGGCTCAGGCCAATTACGACGGCAACTATCCGTACGGATATTCGGAGCCGGGCAGTTTTTTGGAGGAAACAGCCGACTGCGGAAGTTATCCGCCAAATGCCTGGGGGCTTTGCGAAATGCACGGGAACGTCTGGGAATGGTGCAGCGACTGGTATAGCGAGCAACTGGCGGGGGGCGACGATCCGCAAGGTCCGGACGCTGGTCCGGGCCGGGTTTACCGGGGAGGTTCATGGCACAGCATCGCAGACCATTGCCGTTCGGCGTTCCGCTATTACCTTCCGCCCGGCTCATACCATATGTTTCTTGGGTTCAGGGTGGCGTTGGTGGCCAACCCGTGACCGTTTTCTGAGGAGAGAGGAGAGTTTTCCAAAAACAAAATCCGGGTCCGGGGGTTGATGAGAGGAGCGCTTGAACCGCAGAGTGCGGGATTTGCGAAGAACCCCATGAAAACTGATCAATTCCCCCTAATGAACGCCCGGATTCGCGGCATCGTCGTCCTGTGTCTGGTTGTGGTTGCCGCGGTTTTTTCGGGAAACGCGCGAGCCGACCAAAAGCCGCCGAACGTGGTCCTGATTCTTTCGGACGACCAGGCGTGGGGCGATTACGGGTTCATGGGGCACCGCGAGATTCAGACGCCGAACTTGGACCGGTTGGCGCGCGAGGGCCGGACGTTTCGGAGGGGTTACGTTCCGTCGAGCCTGTGTTGTCCGAGTCTGGCGTCTATTATCACCGGTCAGTATCCGCACCAGCACCGGGTGACGAGCAACGATCCGCCGCTGCCGGCCGGGATGACGCAGAAAGAATTCAACCGGAGCCCGCTTTTCCAGCAGGGCAGGGACCGGATGAACGCGTTCATGGACGCCTCGCCGACACTTCCCAAGCTGTTGGTGGCGCAGGGGTATCTGGCGCTGCAGACGGGCAAATGGTGGCAGGGAAACTACACCCACGGGGGGTTTACGCATGGGATGACCGAGGGCACCCGGCACGGCGACAAGGGGTTGGATATCGGACGCAAGACGATGGAGCCGATCTACGATTTCATTGAAAATGCGACCGCGCAGAAGAAGCCGTTTCTTGTGTGGTACGCACCCATGATGCCGCACGATCCGCACACGCCTCCGGACCGGTTGCTGGAGAAGTACAAGGCCAAAACCCCAAGTCTCCATGTGGCGCGGTACTGGGCGATGGTGGAATGGTTTGATGAAACCTGCGGGGCCCTCATGGACTACGTGGACCGCAAAGGCCTCGCGGAAGACACCATCTTTGTGTACGTCACCGACAACGGTTGGATTCAGGACCCGGACGCGTCGAAGTATGCGCCGCGGTCCAAGCAGAGCCAGTATGATGGCGGAGTCCGGACTCCGATCATTGTGCGGTGGAAGGGGCATGTGGCGCCGAAAATGGAGGGCAAGCAACTGGCCAGTTCGCTCGACATTGCTCCCACGGTTCTCAAGGCGTGCGGGGTGCAGGTGCCGGCGCTCATGAGCGGCGTGGATCTTCTGGACGATGCCGCACTCGACAAACGCAATGTGGTGCATGGGGAGTGCTTCACCCACAGCGCAGTGGATCTGGACGCGCCCGAAAAAAGCCTGCGCTGGCGCTGGGTGGTGGAGGGCGACTGGAAACTGATCCTGCCTGATCCCAAGAACCAGCCCGAGGACACGGTGGAACTCTACAACGTGGGTGCCGATTCGGATGAGCGTCGGAACCTGGCCTCTCAGGATCCGGACCGAGTGAAACAACTGCGGGGTCTGATCGACGCCCGCTGGAACCCGGTTCGCTGAAACTTTTTCCCAGATGAAAACCCCGTTTCAAAAAATGGTGCAGCGCGGCCTCTTCGCGTTTCTTTTGGCAGCTACCGCCGGAACCTGCGCCGCAGCAGAGCCGGCTCAGGATCTGCGCCGGTGGAGCGAGGATTTTTCAGATCCCGCCCGGTTTGCAAAGGACTGGGCGCCGTACGGTTTTCTGGCGGAAGCGATTGATGCGAAGCATCCGCTTGGGAAATCGGTGTCCGGTGCGCAGAGCCGGCCGGAGTGGTGGCAGTTGGTGGAGGGCGCGTTGCGGGCGCAGAACTTCAAGGAGGAGAAGCATCCGGCCGGGATCACGCACAAGGTGGCTGGGGGCGATATCCGGATGCGGTGCCGAATCAAACTGCCTGCGGGCGGGATGGCACAGATCACGATCCGGGGCGACAACCCGATTGTGGAACGGAACTTTCACGTGGCGGTGTTCCGGCTCCAGACCCAGTCCGTATCGGCAGCCGACAACGATGTGATTCATCCCAAAGATTCACCGGAAGCCGCGGCGATGAAGGCGCGCGGGGAGTGGAACCGGAAGTTCTTCATTCCCAAGACGGAAAAACGGGAGGTGGCGCCGGATGTGTGGCACGAGGTGATCGTTGAGATGCGGGGTTTGGAAATGACGGCGTTTGTCGATGGCGAGAAGGCGCTGACCTACAAGACCCTGTGCGGGGATGTGGAAAAAACGAGCATCGGCCTTGCAGGTGGGAGCAGCAAAACGGCGGATCAGATGACCTTTTTTGACGACATCCGGTTTGAGCCGCTGGAGTGAGGCCGGGGTGGGGCGCTTTTTTGAGCTGCCCGGGATTGAAGCGGCCTTTCAAAATAACTGGAGTCTGTAGCGGACGTTTGCGGTAAGGTGCGGCGCGTGCACTCCAGTCCCACGTTTTTTGAACGCTTCATCCGTGCCTTCGGGGGCCTTCTTGTCCGCTTGTTTTACCGGGTCCGTGTCTTTGATCCGGAAACGATCCCAAGCGAGGGGTTTTTGCTGCTGCCCAATCACCTCACCTGGGTGGACGCGCTGGTGCTGCAGTTGGCTTGTCCGCGCCCGGTCCGGTTTGTGGTGTTTGAGCCCTATTACCGGCACTGGCTTTTGCACCCAGTTTTGTCTGCCGTTGGGTGCATCCCGATTTCGCCCCGGCACGCCAAGGATGCCATCCAGAAGGCTGCTGAAGCCATCCGGCGCGGTGAGGTGGTTTGCATTTTTCCCGAAGGCGAATTGTCCCGGACCGGGATTTTGCTGCGGTTAAAGCGCGGTTACGAACTGGTGGCCCGGGAGGCGGAGTGTCCCGTGGTGCCGGTCTGGATGGACCAGTTGTGGGGCTCGATTTTTTCGTACGCCGGGGGCCGGTTTTTTTTCAAATGGCCCCGTCGTTTGCCTTATCCGGTGACTGTGGCATTTGGGAAGGCGATGTCGGCTCGGGAAGCCGACATTGGGCGGGTGCGCGAGGTGTTTTTGGAGTTGGGCGAGCGCTGTTTTCAGGAGCGCGATTATTTGAAAGGGCATCTGGGTGAGGCCTGTTTGCGGGGTTTGAAAAAGGGCCAGTTCCGCGTTGCCATGGTGGACGGGATGGACGGTGGGAAAATCAGCAGGGGCAGTCTTCTGGCTGGTGCGCTGGCGTTGAGCCGGATTGTGGCCCGGGAATGCCCCGCGTACCGGGTGGCTGTGGTGATTCCTCCGGGCCGCGCAGGGATGCTGGTAAATCTGGCCGTGGTGCTGGCAGGCAAGGTGCCTGTGAACCTGAATTTTACCGTGGGCCGGGCTGCCGTGGAGGCGGCTTTGCGGATTGCCGAGATCCGGTACTGCATCACGGCCCACGCTTTTTCGAAGCGGTTGGGGGATTTTCCATGGCCGGAGGCCTGCCTGTTTTTGGAAGACCTTCTGCCGGAGATCCGGCGGAACGCCCCATGGTGGCGGCTGGCGGTTGGGGTGGTGCCTGCGGGCTGGCTGGCACGGGGAATCGGGCTTCCACGGGTTGCGGACCGGGAGGAGGCGGTGCTGTTGTTTACCAGCGGCAGTTCTGGGGAACCCAAAGGGGTGGTGCTCAGTCACCGCAACCTGCTGGGCAATGTGTCCCAGTTTGCATCGATGTTGAACCTGGGCAGGAAAGACACCCTCCTGGCTTGTCTCCCGTTTTTCCACAGCTTTGGGTGTACGGTGACCCTGTGGTATCCTCTGGTGGAAGGGGTGCGTGCGGTGACCTTTCCAAACGCTTTGGACATTGTGCAGTGTGCGAAACTGATTCAGAGGCACGGGATCACGCTGCTCTGCTCAACGCCGACGTTCCTCCGGGGGTATCTCAGGCGGGTGGAGCCGGCCCAGTTGAAGTCGCTGCAGTTGATTGTGACCGGCGCAGAGCGTCTCCCCAACGAACTGGCGGACGCGTTTCAGGAGCGTTTTGGGAAGGAAGTACTCCAAGGGTATGGTCTGACCGAGACTGCGCCCGTGGTCAGTGTGAACCTGCCTGAGCCCGACCCAGCAGCCGGCCAGGAGGTGTCCGTGCAACCCAGCAACCGGAAAGGGTCAGTGGGCAAGCTCGCCCCCGGCATGGCCGCCCAGATCCGCGACCCGGATACGGGTGCGAAACTGAGGTTGCATGACACCGGGATGCTCTGGCTACGCGGGCCCAACATTTTTGAGGGCTATTTGGGCGAACCTGCCCGGACGGCGGAAGTGCTCCAGGAGGGCTGGTTTCGCACCGGCGATCTGGCACGGTTCGATGAGGACGGCTTTTTGTTCATCGAGGGCCGGATTTCGCGGTTCTCAAAAATTGGGGGGGAAATGGTGCCGCACGAGAGTATCGAAGCGCGTTTGGTGGAGGTGCTGGGTCTTTCGCAGGAGGACCGTTGCGTGGCGATCACCGGGGTGCCGGATTCCGCCAAGGGCGAAGCCTTGGTCCTGCTGACCACCCGCGAAATTGTGCAGACGGACCTCCGCGAAAAGCTGGTGGCGGCCGGGTTGCCCAACCTCTGGATTCCGCGGCGGATTGTGCGTCTGGATGCGATCCCGATTCTGGCCAGCGGCAAACTGGATTTGCGGGGGTGCCGCGAGGCGGCCCTGCGTGCCGTGGCGGATCTGGCCGGAGAAGCGTGAGGGTGCGGTCTTGTTTCCCGGCGTGGGAGCCCTCATGCTGGGCAGTCTGTATGAGACACGCGATACTGTTGTTGCTGGTGATGGCCGGACTGCTGGGGGGCGCCCGTCCGGCAGCGGCCGCGGAGGCCCGGGAATGGGTGGTGGTCGTGGGCGGTGTTTCCCTCTGGAAATGGGAGAAATTCAAGGCGCAGCCCCATGACAACTGGTGGATGAACTTTGTCCGTGCCGCCCGGATCCGGACCGAGCAGATCCAGTCGGAACATCCCGGGATGCCGGTGACCTGGCTGGTTTACCGGGGCGCTTATGTGTCGCGGTCCAAGCAGGACGGGAAAGATTTGGTGGGGTTCATTGACTCGGTACCGGAGGCTTTTGGGGTGAAACTGGTGTACTTTGACAAGACCCAGCAGATGCTCGATTACCTGAACCGGGGCCAGTCGCGGGACAGGGTGAAGATTGCGGGGCTGGAATACTTTGGGCATTCCAACAAGGCGTGCTGGCTTTTTGATTACTCCAACCACATCGACAGCGCCTCGAAGGTCTGGCTCCACGAGACGGAATTGGACCGGATCCAGAAGGGAATCTTTGCCCCCAAGGCGTATGCGAAGAGCTGGGGGTGCCACACGGGGGAGAGCATGAGCCGGAAGTTCCGGCACGCGACCGGGGTTAAGATGGAAGGGGCCGTGGGCAAGACGGAATACCAGACCCACGAGCTTCCCCGGCTTTCGAGCGAGGGCGGGTACTGGGCACGATAGGCATCGGCGGCGGAGTGCCCAGGGCTTTTGTCCAGGCCAAGGTGCCGGTTTGACCGGTGCCAGAGGTTTCACCCTTGCCGACTGGAGGCGGGTTCCCTATTTGGGACATGGGCGGGCGGCTCAATCCGTTGGTTGCCCTGCGGGAAGCGCGAAGAGACACATCCACTGAGACCACGTTCATGACCCTCGAAGAGTTGCAGAATCTGTATCACCAGCCGTTTTTTGACCTGATCACCCAGGGGCGCGAGGCGTATTTGGAGCATTGGAGCAACAACGAGGTCCAGCTCTGCACTCTGCTGAGCATCAAGACCGGCGGCTGTTCCGAGGACTGCGGTTATTGTGCCCAGAGCGCCCGCTACACGACTGGGGTCAAGGCCGGACGATTGATGGAAACCGAGGAGGTGCTGGCTGTCGCCAAGCGTGCCCGGGAGAACGGGTCGACCCGGTTTTGCATGGGCGCCGCATGGAAGGGGGTCCGGGACGGGGACCCTCGTTTTGAGCAGGTGCTCGGGACGATCCGGGAGGTGAGCAAGTTGGGGATGGAAGTGTGCGTGACGCTGGGCCAACTGAGCCTGCCCGAGGCGCAGAAGCTCAAGGATGCAGGCGTGACCGCTTACAACCACAACATTGACACCTCCCCCGAGTACTACTCAAAGGTGGTCACGACCCATACCTTCCAAGACCGGCTCAACACCATTTCCGCAGTGCAACAGGCTGGCATGGACGTCTGCTGCGGCGGCATCATCGGCATGGGCGAGACCGAAGAAGACCGGCTCCGGATGCTGGAAGTTCTCACCCAGATGGATCCAGCTCCCGAGAGCGTGCCGATCAACTGCCTGATGGCCATGCCCGGAACCCCCATGGAGGAGCAGCCTCCCGTGGATGTTTTCCAGTTGGTCCGCTTGGTGGCGGTGACCCGGATCGCCCTCCCCAAGGCCAAGGTCCGGCTCAGCGCCGGAAGAACCCGCCTTTCCCGTGAAGCCCAAGCGCTCTGCTTTTTCGCCGGTGCAAACTCCATCTTCTACGGCGACAAACTTCTGACGGCCGCAAATCCCGGAGTCGACCAGGACCGGGCTCTCCTCGAGGAACTCGACCTTGTCCCGCAGGAACCCCGGGCCTCCTGTCTGCCTGGGGCGGTTTCCTGCTGAACCGTCCAGCGGCGTTCGAATGCGCGCCGTTCTCCGAGTCGTAGTTGCGGTGCTGGCGGCACTGCCGTGCTTCTCCCTAGCTCACGGGGAGGATGTGGTGGCAGGCGGCATTTCCCCCAATGGCCGGTACGAGGTCCGGCTCTGGACCGAGCCCCTCTGGGATCCGGCGGATTTTGAAGTCCGGATTTTTGATGAAACCGCTGGGGCGTACCTCCGGGACGAAGGGAGGTTTCAGGAGCGGGACCGCAAAGGGGAGGCGTTGCGGGAGATGGTGGTGTTCTGGTGTCTGCGGGGGGATTGGTTGGCGCTCTGGGATCGCCGGGGGCTGGGGTTGCGACTTCTGACGGTGGCGGACGGGGCCGTGAAGTGGGTGGAGGTGCCGGCTCTTGAGGATGGGTGGAAGGTGGATTGGCCGCTGCGCTGGGAAGGGGCGCGCCTCCGTGTTCGGATGAAGAGGAACAGTCCTGTTCCGGGTGAAACTGCGGAGCGCTGGCTGGAGTCTTCAGGCAGAGTCGGTTGGAAGGAGCGGTGAGCCGGGGGCCATGTCCGCAGAATTGCCGGGCTATTGTTGAACAAAACCCGGGTCCCTTGGTCACAGGGGGGATGAAAAACCGGTTTCTGCTTTTGTTTTGGGGTGGGTGGGGATGGTGCCGCTCGGTGGTGTTCATGAGCACCGTGGTATTTCCCCTGCGGTCGATTCTGGCGGACTGGAACGTGGTGCCCACCGGCTCCATGAAACCCACCATCCTCGAGGGGGACGTGGTTTTTGTGAACAAAATGGCCTACGACATCCGGGCGCCGTTCACTCTGAAACGCATCCTGCGCCTGGAGAAACCCGCGCACGAGGACGTGGTGGTGTTTCTTTCGCCCGTGGACGGGAAACGGTTGGTCAAGCGATTGGTGGGCTGTCCCGGGGACACCTTGGAGATGCGAGAGGGGCGCCTCTTCCGGAATGGCCAACCGGTGCCAAGCGTCGAGGAACCGCACCATCCATTTTCCCAAGAACTGGATGAGGATTCTCAGGCGGTTGTCCAGAAGGAAGCCGGCGACCGGAGGACCCACTGGACCCTTTCGCTTCCGCAACGGTCTTCGGTCCGGAATTTCGGCCCGGTGCAGGTTCCGCCGGGCGAGTATTTCATGCTCGGGGATTCGCGCGACAACAGTTTCGACTCCCGGTTTTTCGGGTGTGTCGGCGGGGACCGGATTTTGGGGCGCGCGGAAGGGGTTTTGGTATCGATGGATCGGCGGAAACTGTTTGAGCCGCGGATGACACGTTTTTTTTCCCGGTTGGACTGAGTGTTTGGGGGCAACGGACGGTTCCAGAGAGGTGTGATGGAGGAAAAAGGAGGGGAAATGCGGGTGCACAGCGGTTTGCGCTTCAAAAAAGCGGCTGGCTCCTCCTTACTCCCGGGCTGCATGCGCGCGATCCTTGCCCTTGAAGACGGACGCCACTTTGTCGGCGAAGGTTATGGAGCCTCCGGAACGGCAGTTGGCGAAGTGTGTTTCAACACCTCGATGACAGGCTACCAGGAGGTTCTGACCGACCCCTCGTACCGGGGTCAGATTGTTTCCATGACCTGCCCGCAGGTGGGCAATTATGGAATCAACCCTCTGGATGACGAAAGCGGGCAGCCGCATGTGCGGGGGTTTGTGATTGAGGAACTCAGCCCGGTGGCCAGCAACTGGCGTTCCCGGGAAACTCTGGACGCCTACCTGAAGCGGTGGGGGATCCCCGGGATCCAGGGGATTGACACCCGGGCCCTGACCCGGCACCTCCGGGACAAGGGCGCTATGAAGGGCTGCCTTACGACGGAAGTGGCAGGGGTGGAAGAGGCGGTGCGCCGTGCCCGTGAGGGATCCGGGGTGGTGGGGATGGATTACGTCCGCGAAGTGACGACCCGGCAGGCTTACGACTGGGATCCGTCGGACCGGTTGAGCCGGCGCTGGACCCTCCTCCGGGGAACGGGCGAGGGACAGGATGCTTCCGAGAATGGCGAATACTTCGAGCCGCTGCCTCCGGTGCGGCATACGATTGTGGCCTACGATTTCGGGATGAAGCTGAACATTCTTCGGCGCCTCCGGCAGGAAGGGTTCCGGGTTCGGGTTGTTCCGGCGGACACTTCTGCGGACGACGTTCTGGCGTTGAATCCGGATGGCGTGTTTCTCTCGAATGGTCCAGGAGATCCCTCGGCCTTGGACTATGTGCACCGGAACCTCAAGGGGTTGATCGGACGGAAACCCATTTTCGGGATTTGTCTGGGACACCAGATGCTCGCGTACGCGTTGGGCGGCAAAACGTTCAAGCTGAAGTTCGGGCACAGGGGCGGCAACCAACCGGTCAAAGATCTGGAGACAGGCACTGTGGCGATCACCTCGCAGAACCATGGTTTTGCCGTGGACCCGGAATCTTTGCCAGACAGCGTCAAGGTGACCCATGTGAACCTGAACGATGGGACCGTGGAGGGGATGCGGCACCGGGAGTTGCCGATTTTCAGCGTTCAGTATCATCCTGAAGCGGCACCGGGCCCGAATGATGCCACGTACTTTTTCGGGCAGTTTGCCAAACTCATTGATGAAGCCGGGGCGAAACGCTAGGCTCTTGGTACTACCCCCATGGCAAGCATCAAGTTTACCCTTCAGGACGGCACGGTTGTATCCCACGAGTTGACGGAAGAACTGGTCACGCTTGGGCGCGTTCCAGGGAATACAGTGGAACTTCCGGACGCGTCCGTTTCTAGCCGCCACGCCCAGCTGACGCGGGTGGACGGCGAATACGTGTTTCGCGATCTGGGGTCTACCAACGGGTCTCAGGTGAACGGAGCCGCCGCGGCCCCTGAGGAGGACTACCCGCTTTCAACGGGTGACACAATTACCTTGGGAAGTGTAGTGGCGGTTTACGGCGCGGAACAACCCAGTGAATCTCGGACGGTGGAGGCTTCCCCCATCTCTGCGGTTGCGGCGGCCTCAAGCTCCAAGCCGGCGAATTTTTCGAATGCGTCGCCTTTCCAAGTCCGGAAATCGCGCAAGGATCCGCTTGGGATGGCCATGATTGTCCTGAGCATCCTGTCTGTTCTGGCTGCAGGATTCGCGCTGGTGCAGGTTTTCGCGATGCAGGCACCAGCCTAGGGCATGTCGGACTCGAGGCAGGGGCCCGAGCTTCCTCCCAGACTGCCTTGCGCGGAGAGGTTTCTGGGGCCCGTCACAGCAGATCCTGGGTCCGTTCATTGGCACGGGTCGCCCTCAGGCTGCTTTTTTGAGAACGTGTCAGGAGCCATGCCTGAACAGCAGAGCACGGTTCAGCTTGCTTGGGATCGGCGCGGGTTGCGGGTGCTGCTCGCCGCTGAGGACCGTCATCCATGGGCGACTCTGACCCGGCGCAAGGATCCTTTGTACACGGAGGAGGTTTTGGAGGTGTTTCTGGATCCGACCGGAGACGGGGCGTGTTATTTCGAGATCGAGGTGAATCCGCTCAACACGGTTCTGGATCTTGTTTTGCGCAGAAACCGGAGCGGTTGGGTGAAGGATTTTTCGTGGGAATGCGACGGCCTGGAAACCGCAGTGCGCCGTTTGGAGACGGGTTGGGTGGCTGAACTTTCGATTCCATTCGCTGCGCTGGGGGCTCTGCGGCCGGAGCCGGGTGGGGTGTGGCGCGCCAATTTCTGCCGGATCGACCGGCCTGAAGGGCGGGAACGCGAACTCAGTGCATGGGCGCCGACCCGGTGCGGCACCTTCCACAGTCCCGCGCGGTTCGGTTTTGTGGAGTTCTGTTAGCCTGCTAGTCCCGCAGGAGCCGCGCTTCGGTGGCGCGCTGGTCTCCGCCAAATCGGATGCAGAGCCATTCGGAGTCGATGCTCATCAACCCCCGTTCTGGTCCCAGGCAGTAGACCAGGTCGTAATTGTGAAAATACGGGGTTTTGGGCGGGACCCCGAGCAGTTGTTCGATCTCGCTGCGGGTCTGGCCAATCAGCCGGTGTTTCCGGAGCAGATCGTCTACCATCCTGATCCGGAGTGGATGAGCCTGATCGGAGTCGGCGCTGGCCTTCCAGCGTTCAGAGACAAACGGTTCCCGTGCCCAGTACTCGCGGGCGGAATCCACCAGCCATGGCAGCGCAATCACCATGGGAAACGCCATGAACAAGAGCGCGACGCCCAAAACCATGAGCAGTTTCCTCGGCATGCCAACCGTGGGGCTGAAGAGTTCTCTGCGCAGTCTGGCGACCGTGTGGCTGGGGATGGGGTGAGGGCTCTGCATTGCACCTTCCTTTTCGCCATGCGGAGCGGAAGGGTTACACGCCATTCTGAGAAATCTGGCGGCTCGACTTCCGGGCAGCATGGCGGAGGAAAAGCCCCACCAGCACCGGGCCTGCCCCATGGGCCTGCCCGAGGAAAATCAGGCACCAGAGACCGTATCCGGCAATGGCAATACCGAGAGCCGATCCGATGCGCGCGGAGACCCGGGTGGCAGTCGCGATCTGGCCGGAGCGCGCCCAGAGAGCGGCGCGCAGGACGCGACCGCCATCCAGAGGATAGCCTGGGAGCAGGTTGAAGAGGAGTAGGAACAGGTTGGCCCAGCCCACCCACGCGGCGAGGAGCGCCGGGAAGAGGGCGTTTTGGGATTCGAAAAGGAAAGCCAGTGTCAGGCACACAATGCCCAAGACAAGGCTGACCAAAGGGCCGGCCAGGGCAATCCATGCTTCGTCCCGGGGCCTGCGGGGTTCATGGGCAATCTCGGCAACTCCGCCAATGCAGGACAGGGTGATGGAGTGCACTGGTATCCCGCAGCGAAGACTGACCAGGCAGTGGCCGGCTTCATGGAGGAGCAGGCACAGAAAGAAAAGCAGCGCGCCGCAGAGCCCGGTGATAAACGCGGCCGGCCCGACCAGTTCAGGAGCCAATTCCGGGAAGATATCCGTTGCGAGCGACCACGTCAGAAGCGCAAGTGCCGGGAACCAGGACAGGTGGACCCGGACCGCGATTCCTCGGCAGCGAAACAGATGCAGGCCACGCATCTGCAGGCTCAATTCTTTTTGGGAGCCGCAGGCGGCTCAGGTTTTGTAGCGGAGGCAGGTCCGTTTTTCCGGGGGGCAGCCCCTTGAGGCTGTTCCGTGAGAAACTTCCGGATTGCCGCCTCCTGTTCGGGGGAAGCCGTTTGAGCAGTCCCGGGTTCATTCTGGCCGGGGACAGATGCATGGAACTGATGGACCGGCTTGGAAAGCGGGCCGGTGATGCCGGCGTGGAAGCTGAGTTCCTTCGTCTGACCTGAAATGCGGAGGGTGAGTCCGGGATCGTGGGATGTGTTGGCGTGAAAGAGCAGGGAGGATTCCTCGACCTGAATGGGCCGACCTTGGGTTGTTGCGCCAAATGCACCCAGATTCACAGTTCCCTCCAGCCGGGGCGCTGCCAGCGTTCCGCTTAGCACCAAAGCCGGGTCCGCCGGAGCACCTGCCGGGGTGAGCCGGATCTCAAGTTCACAGCCCTGCCAAGCCACCGGCGGCTTGCCAAAAAGCGGCGGCAGAGTCCGAGGCCGTCCGTCCGGGGATGGCGCCGCCCACAGGAAACCGATTTCGGGCGGACGGCTGAAACTGAAGCCCGAGAAGGTTCCGGAACCGCCAAGTTTGAGTTTTGGAGTGGCGCCTTCCAGTCCGAGCAGGAGGGATGAGCGGACGGTGAGTCCGCCTGAGAGCTGGAGTTGGCATTCGGGGAGTTCCGCCTTCAGTTGGCATTTCGGGGCGAGCAGGTCTCCAATGTGGAGCGTGCCTGAGAGGCTGAACGGGCCGCTGGAGTCCATGGCGGAAAACGAGTCGAGGCGGACCAGCGAGTTCTCCACGTGAATGCGGGCATTGATCTTGGATGCAGATCTGGCGGTTGTAGGAAGGGGAAGGACCGCCTCGGCAAGGTCGATCGAACCGTTGGCGGCCAGCGAGTGGATGGGGCCGGAGGCTTTGATCTGGCCTGACAAGATCCCTTCCAGCGGAACCCGTTCCCCGGTCAGAAATGCGACGGCTTTGAGATCCAGCCGATCCGCGGTGAGGTTGACCTCGCTGACGGTGTCGGGATTGAGCAGGTCCGCAAACGAGGTCTTGGGCCAGGATTTCCAGATGTCCAGCGGCAGCACTGCGGCTCCGTCCAGGGCGGGTTTCCCCGCTTGCAGGAAACGGAGGGACTTGAGACTCAATGCGTGGTTTCCGAGCGCGGCATCTGCGGTCAGGCGGTTGGTTTCATCCCAGACCTCGAACCTTGCAAGTTGGGCGCCGGTTTGAGAATAGGCGCCTTCGGCCAGAAGGTTGACCGGATGGTTCCGCGCCGGATTGCCCGTGTTTTGAATCCGGTTCAGGCGCGCGAGAAACTTGCCGGTTGACCCCTTGGCGGAGCCTTCCCCGTTCCATTCCACGATGGCGCCGCCGGAAACGGGCGCGGGCAGGATGGGCTGGAGCAGCGGCGAGTACAGGGAAAGTTCCTCGATGGAGGCGCGGAATTCGCCCCAGTAACTGGCGGGTCCGAGAATGCTGGCAACCCCGTGGCCGCGAAGATAGTCCGCCCCGTTGAACAGTTCGAGATTCAGCACCTGAAGCTCGTTCCCGGAAAGTTTCACGGCCGCATGCAGGTTTTCGACGGGCGCATTTCTCCATTTGATGGAGGATCCGGAGACGATGATCTGGCCGGAGAAGTTTTGGTTCCGGCCGCGGATGGAGCCATCCAGCTTGAGTCGGCCGGCGGCATACTTGAACTCGGGGAGGAGCAGTGCCGAGAGGGCGGTCAGGTCTTCGACATCGGCAGAGAGCTCGCAGAGGAACTCGTTCTGCCACCAAGGGACGCCGCGTGTGGGGAGAGTCATTTCGCCGCTGAGGTTGAGGCGGTTTTTCCCCTGGCGCAGGTCCAGCTTGGAAACCTTGAGCGAGCGGTCCATGAGGGCCGCACCGAGGGCCAGAGAGTCCCACTGGCGGGATTCCCACTGGAAATTAGACGCCTCCAACAGCAGGCTGGCCGTCGCCCGGTCGAGCTGGCGTGGTGCGCCGCGGAATGTGAATTTCCCCTCGCGGATGATCCCGCCCGCCGCATCGGAGAGCTTGAAGAACGTGGCAAACTTCGCGAAGTCGATCCGGTTGAACGTCCCGCTGCCATCGAGCAGAAGCGTGTCGGCATCGTTTAGAATGCGGGCCTGGGCGCGGAGGCTGCCTCCAAACGCCTCCAGTTCAGCTTCCAAAGCCGGCTCCACGCCCGCAAGGTTGATCAGGTCCACGGAGAAACTCTTGAGTTCAATCTCCGGTTCCAGCCGCAAACCGCCCAAGAGCAGCTTTGAATTCTGGAGCGCGGTGGTGCCGCTGACCCCGCGGAAAGATCGTTCCAACCACGGTTGCCGGACTGAAATTCGCGCCGCCAGAATCCGGCCCGGCTCAAGACGGCTGACCGTTGCGTGGCCGCCCTCCAGTTCCACCGCATTCGGGCCGTTCTCAAGAAGGAACCCGGCTCCCCGCAGTTCCACGGTCTCTGGAACGGGGATCCATGCGGACGGCCGCTTTCCGGCAGGACGTCCGGTCACGGGTTCGGGCGTTTTTGGAAGGAAAACGCGGCACTGGAGGCCGGAAAGTGTCAGGTGAGAAATCCAACGGTCGAAGCTACCGAGGAGGAGGGTGGAAAAGGCAAATTCGGCCCGGGCCTGTTCGATGTCGAGTTGGAGCCGGGTGCCATTGGGTGCGGTGCGTTCGATTGAGATTCCCCCGATTTCGAGCGGTTCAAACAGGGTGCTCCGGATCTCGCCCATCTGGATCGAGTAACCGCCCCGCCATGCCTCGATCTCGGCAATGGACCGCAGCGTGAACTTGTAAACATGCGGCTCGGTTTGGGCTGCCGCAAAGAGCAGCGCCAGAAGGAAAAGCAGGCGAACGCTGCGCAGGATGCGCCGCGGCTTTCTGGGCGGAACCGCAGGGACTTGAGGCAAGGGTACGATGGATTCAGACATGACGTGCAGGGGCGCGAAATCCTACCGGGAAGGAGAGAAAAGGAAAGGGGAGCCTGCAAGATTCGGCTATGCCGGGGAGCCGGGCCGGGCAAAGCGGGCCGGCTGGGATTCCAGCCCAGCACTGCGCGGCGGTGGAACTGGGCAAAAAAAGGCCCTTCCGGGAGATTGCAACCTCCCGGAAGGGCTTGAAACAAGCGGGGAACGGGTCAGGCGACCGGACCAGCCTCCTCTTCCTCCTCATCCTGGACCACAACCGGCGCTATGGCCGACAGCTTCTCGCCGGGCCGCAGGTCGATGAGTTTCACCCCCTGTGCGTTTCGGAGGGTTTCGCTGATCTCCCGGACGCGGGTCCGGACCATCTTGCCCTTGTTGGTGATGAGCATGATTTCGTCGGCTTCATGGACGCTCAGTGCGCCGACCACGTTGCCGGTGCGCTCGGTGGTGCGCATGGTGATTACGCCTTTGCCGCCCCGGGACTGGAGCCGGTACTCTTCAAACGCGGTGCGTTTTCCGATGCCGCGGTCGCCTGCGACCAGAAGCTTGGCGTTGGGATCGACGATGGCCATGCCGACAACGTAATCGCGGTCTTCTGGCCGGATCCCCCAGACACCCACGGTGGGCCGTCCTTGGTCGCGGAGTTCCTCCTCGCTGTACCGGATACTCATCCCCGCGTGGGTGATGAGCACGATTTCATTCAGGCCGTTGGTCAGTTTGCAGTCGATGAGTTTGTCGCCCTCCTCAATCTTGATCGCAATCAACCCGCCGCGCCGGATGTTCTTGAAGTCGCTCAGGTTCGACTTCTTCACAATCCCGGACCGGGTGGCGAACATGATGTGGAGTTTGTCCGTCCAGGTGTCCTCGTCGTTCTTCTGGCCTTGGATCCGAATGGTGGCCGCAATCTTTTCGTCGGACCGGAGTTCGAGCAGGTTGGCGATGGAGCGGCCCTTGGAGGCGCGGCCCATCTCGGGGATCTCGTACACGCGCTCCACAAAGCAGCGGCCTGAGTCGGTAAAGAACATCAGGTAATCATGCGTCGTGGCGGAGTAGAGATGCTCAACGAAATCGCTGTCCTCCTCGTTCTCGGCCTCGCGGGTAGACATCCCAATGACGCCCTTCCCGCCACGGCGCTGTGCGCGGTAGGCGCTTGAAGCGGTGCGCTTGATGAACCCGTTGTGCGTGATGGTGATGATGCAGCCCTCGTTGGCGATCAGGTCTTCGATCGAAATCTCGCCCTCGTCCGGAACGATCTGGGTCCGGCGCGGTGTGGCGTACTTTTCTTTGATCTCGCTAAGTTCCTGTTTGATCAGGGCCAGCACGCGGGATTCGCGTTTAAGAATGTCGAGCAGGTCCTTGATCACCTTCAGGAGTTCGTCGTACTCGCTCTTGATGGCGTCCCGTTCGAGGCCGGTCAGTTGGTAGAGCCGGAGATCGAGGATCGCGTTCACCTGCCGCTCGTTGAACCGGTAGTTCCCGTCTTCGAGACGGGCTTCGTCCCGGATCAGGATCCCGATCTGTTCCACCGTTTTCCGGGCCCAGGAGAGCCTGAGGAGGCGGTCTCTGGCGTCCTCGCGGTCCTTGGAGTCGCGGATGATCTTGATGAAGTCATCGAGATTGGCGAGGGCGATGAGCAGGGCCTCGAGGCGTTCGGCGCGGTCCTCGGCTTCCTTGAGCAGGAACCGGGTTCTGCGGAGGATGACCTCGCGGCGGTGCTCGATGTAGCAGGTGATGGCATCCTTGAGGGAGAGCAGTTTGGGTTTGCCGTGGTCGATGGCGAGCATCGTGGTGGCAAAAGAGCTTTCCAATGCGGTGTGCTTGTACAGGTTGTTCAGGAGCACCTTGGGATTGGCGTCCCGCTTGAGTTCCACCACCACCCGGGTGTTTTCGTCCGACTCGTCCCGGACATCGGAGATGCCGACAAGGATCTTCTCGTTGACCAGTTCCGCGATCCGTTTGACCAGTTCGGCGCGGTTCACGCCGTAGGGGATCTCGGTGATGACGATCTGTTCCCGGCCACCGCGCAGTTCCTCGACGCCGGCCTTGCCCCTGACCTTCAGCGAGCCGCGGCCTGTGGTGAAATACTGTTTGACGGGAGCGGTGCCACAGAGGGTACACCCGGTCGGGAAATCCGGACCCTTGATGTAGGCCATGAGGCCTTCAATCGAGATGTCCGGGTCATCAATCTGAGCGCAGATGCCGTCAATGACCTCGCCAAGGTTGTGGGGCGGGATATTGGTGGCCATGCCCACGGCGATGCCGGTGCCGCCATTGACCAGAAGGTTCGGCCATGCAGCCGGAAGCACGGTGGGCTCGGACAGGGACTCGTCGTAGTTCGGAATGAAGTCGACGGTGTCCTTGTCCATGTCCTCCATGAGGGCGGCGCCAAGGTGCTGGAGACGGGCCTCGGTGTACCGCATTGCGGCTGGCGGATCGCCTTCCACGGACCCGAAGTTGCCCTGGCCTTCCACCAGCATTTCCCGCATGGACCAGTGCTGCGCCATGTGCACCAGTGTCGGGTACACGGCCTGGTCCCCGTGAGGATGGTATTTCCCGATGGTCTCACCCACGATCCTTGCGCATTTGAGCGGTTTGCGGGTGGGCGACACCCCCAGTTCGCTCATGGCAAACAGGATCCGGCGTTGGGACGGCTTGAGGCCGTCGCGCGCGTCGGGCAGCGCGCGGGAGACAATGACGGACATCGAATAGTCGAGGAACGACTTGGACATTTCCTCGGCGACGTCGACTTTTTCGATTTTTTCGTGCGGATGGGGCATGGAAAGGAAGGGTTTGAATCCTTGGCCGCGGGATGGAATGCGCGGCCGCGGGGGTTAGACGTCGAGCCGGGCGTTGAGGGCGTTGTCTTCGATGAATGCGCGGCGCGGAGCCACGACGTCGCCCATGAGCACGGTGAACATTTCGTCGGCCTTCACGGCGTTGTCCTCGTTGAGGTCGACCTTGAACAGGCGCCGTTTCTCAGGGTTCATCGTGGTCTCGTACAACTGTTTGGGGTTCATTTCCCCGAGACCTTTGAATCGCTGGATCTGCATACCCTTTTTGCCGATCTCGATGATCCGTTTGAGAATGTCAGGCACGGAGAACAGCGGATGCACCGCGGCTTTTTCCCCTTCGCCTTCGGTCAGTTCAAAGATGGGTTTGTCCCGGTCTGCGAAGTGCTCCACTTTGAGCCCTTTTTTCGCCAGTTCACCAATGAGTTTCTGCACCGGCATGCTCTCGTGAAGTTCCACCAGACGCGCCCTGCGCCGGGGTTGGTCCTCCTTCTTTTTGCGCTCGGTTTTTTCCGGGACAGCAATCCCTTCCGGCGCAGGTTCAGTTGGCTCGGCCTCAAACAGGTTCAGGTCGAGGTTCTCCTGGTGGAACGCGCGGACTTCCTCCTCGCCTGGGAAGTAGGTGACCCATTCCTGGTTCCCTTCGCGGATCCGGACAAGGTAGGTGGGCAGGGCGCCCGTCTGGGCGTTGCGCTCCGAAAGATAGGCTTCAAAATCTCCACCGTGCCGCCGAATGGCGTCGCTGAACTTGGCCAGACGCTCCAGCAACTCGAGGATCTCCTTCAGCTGTGCCGCTGAGAAGATCTTCCCATCGGCAAGGTTCTTGAGTTTCACCTCGTCAGCGCCCAAGGAGATCAAGATGCGGTTCAGGGCCGCATCGTCGTCCACGTACTCCTCGCGTTTCTTCCGTTTGATCAGGTAGAGGGGCGGGGAGGCGATGTAGATCTTGCCTTGGCGGACCAGCTCCGGCATCTGGCGGTAGAAGAACGTCAGCAGCAGCGTGCGGATGTG
>CAIURC010000094.1 GCA_903901425.1 uncultured Spartobacteria bacterium
CCCTCACTGCGAGCAAATGTGGATTGAGTAGAATCGCTCCGGTGATAGCGCTCGAGCAGTTCACGAATCTCGACCTCGCTCCGCCGCTTCCTCCGACTGGAATGGAATTTCATCCCCGCACTCTCTAACCCTCCCAGACCGACCGCCAGATGGGGTTGCCCATATGGTTACCCCACTGTGATACCGATTCAGGAGACCCTTCGTCCAATACTTCCCGTGGTCCACGGATGCCGGGATTACAACCAAGAAAAACGCCTTCTCGAACGCATCGACCGCATTTTGGTTCTCAGCGGCGTTGAGCAGCTTTTCCTCAGTCTGAGCGCCGAGCGCTTCGAAGCGAAGGCCGCGGGCACCAGAAGCGAGGATCATCTCCACGCGATGGAACGGCACATTCGCAACAGCCGGCAGGCTCTCCGCTGCACCGTTCTCAAACAGCTCACCAACCAGTCTTACAGGTCCCTGAGCGCGGCACTCGCACGAACCCCGCTCTATCGGTGGTTCTGCGGATGCCCGGACTTCGAGGTGGTGCGCGTGCCGGGTAAAAGCACGCTGCAGGATTATGCCCAGTGGCTGCCCGAGGAGGACATGCAGAAGCTGCTCGCCGTGCTGCATTCAACTCTGGCCAACGAGGACAAGGCCTATATGTTCGGAAGGCCGGGCTCAGGAAGCAATGGAGATGACCCGAGGGACCAAGAAATAATGCGAAGCGGGGCCGGGTTTTTCAAAAAAAATATGGCCAGCACGCGAGTGACCGCATGAAAAGATACCAAAGGATCGGGATATTAATGTTTGCTTCACTGTCTGGGTGTGTTGGGTTGTTTGATTGCGCCGATACTGTAGTAAAAGAGTCGGTGGATCCTTCGGGTGAGTATGTTGCTACAGTCTTCACGCGGAACTGCGGAGCCACTGCGGATCTTGTTACCCATGTGAACATCCGAAAGACGTCCAGTGCTTTTAAAGTTTCTGAAAACTCCTCCGTGGCCGGTTTTGACGGTGAATGCTCGATTGGGTTGGTCTGGAAAAATAGTAGGACATTAATTATTCAAGCTGAAACATCGGACCTGATTCGAAGAGACGGCGTGCGCGTGGCAGACGAGATTCGTGCTAGTGGTGGCCACTCCGTCATCAAAGTAGAGTTGCAGAAGTTGGAATACTAGTCACCGCGGCGGGAGCGGCATCCGGAGCGACCCGGGGCGGACTCTCAGCGGCGCTGTATGGGGGCTCGGCATCGGACATCTTCAAGGCGTCCTTGAGGGGAGCGGTGGTGGGCGGAGCGACGGCGGCGCTGACATTTGGCGTGGCGCACGGGGCTGGAGGTGAGTCGATCTTCGGGACCAGCATCTGGGCTAAGGGAGCGACGATCGCATCGGAGGCGGCGATTGGTGGAGCGGGGAGCGTGGCGGAGGGTGGAGATTTCTTCAGCGGCGCGATTGGGTCGCTTGGGGGCTCACTTGGGGAATTGTCCGGGGGAGGTTTCATGGTCCGGACGGCAATTGCAGCAGCGGCCGGGGGCACGGCAGCGGAGATCGGGGGCGGGAGTTTCGAGAACGGAGCCATCAGCGCGGCGTACACGTACATGTTCAATCACGCGGCGGAGCAAGGTGCGGATATAGAGATTATAAAGAGTGCGAAAACTGAGACAGGCTACGGGCTGATTGACGGGATTCAGGACGGACTTTCTGTCCTTGGGTTGGTGCCGTTTGCCGGGGATGTGGTGGACGGAATCAACGCCCTGATTTACCTGGCCCGTGGCCAGCATGCAGAGGCGGCCATGTCTGCCGCTGCCATGGTCCCATTCGGAGGGATCGTTTCCACCGGATTGCGCTTGTCAAAGCGCGTTGGGAAGGTTATCGGACGTGTAAAGGACCTTAAGAAATTAGGGCCGGGAGAAAAATCACTGTTACATCGGTTGACGCCCGATTTAGGAAGCCCAAAGGCCAATTGGAAAAGGAATTCAGGAGTGCTTCGCCAAGAGATGAATCGTGGGCAACCAATCCGTGACGCGTCCATAGGAGATAACACAGGCCCATTCCTGAATGCCGAAAGAAACCTGCTCCAAGACCGTGGATGGAAGTTAGAAGGCGGCTATTGGAACCCTCCCCAATAAGTATGGCTTCCGAATTTATTGCTAATAGAGCGCTTCTTCGGTTTTCCGATGAAGTCAAAGCCCGATTTGCTTTCATTGAAACCTTGGGCTTTCGCTGTGTGCGTTCCGAGGCAACCTTGGTGAGGTTTGAGTCAACGAAGCTAGCCGTTACTGTTTATCACGAAAATTTGTCGTATGAGATCAGCTCTGCGATTGAGAGTGTGCATGGATCGGATGCCTATTCCTTTTCCGAAGTCCTGTGTCTTGTTAATGGCGAACGAATTGAGCAATACCGGGATTATGCGGCTCATACCGTTGAAGGCGTGGCCGAAGGCGTTCGCCGATTGGCCGAGCTTTTTCGGAAATGTGTTGATGCTGGCATTTTGAACGACAGAGAACTCTTTCCCCGTCTCAAGTTGCAGCGCAGCGAGTGGGCGAAAAACTACACCCTCGAAATTCAGTTAAAGCAGGCGCGTAATAAGTCAGAATCTGCATGGGCAGAAAAAGACTTCGGGAAAGTGGTTCAAGCCCTTTCCCCTTTGCAAGAGCACTTAGATCCCTCCGAACTCAAAAAGCTCGAATACGCCAAGAAGCATTCCAACGCCTCAACCTGAAGCAACGCCGAACCGCTGTCTCGTGGAGCGACGTCCGCAAAACCCTCGTCAACCGCCGATGAGCCGTCCCGTCACGCCTCCTGCTACTGGGGCGAATAAGTGAGGCTTCGCCGATTGATCGAAACGCTTCAGCAGGAGTCGCGCCGTCGCTCCCATCGTCGGTTGCCGCACGGCGGGCGCTGGTCTGGCCTTTCATGGTATCTGCGCGTCGCGGCGTGTTCCTCGCACGTCCCGGCCCATGCCGAGCCAGTCCAGCCGCTGCTTTGGGTGTAAGTGTCCGCCTGTCGGTTGCACCCTCTGC
>CAIURC010000095.1 GCA_903901425.1 uncultured Spartobacteria bacterium
GCGGCGAAGTGCAGGAAGAATTCACGGACCAGTGGCTCGTCCGTTCCGATGGGAGGGAGTCCGAGACCGGATTCCGGGAAAGTGGCGTTCAAGTCGGCCGCAAAGCGGTCTGCCTGGACCGATTCGAGGTATTTCGGGTTCATGTAAGCGGCCGGTCGGGGCAGCTTCAGGTATCCGAGGAAACGGGACCGGTCATGGACACCGCGGGTCCGGTCGAGTTGCAGGCGGGCATACAGCACGTGGGCCTTGAGGGAATTGAACGCCGCCGGCAGTCCTCGCACATAACTTTCCACGCGCTCCAGCCAAGCCTCCCGTACGGCTGGATCGGTCTGGGAATGGGTGTCGGCCCCGAGTGCCAACTTGGTGATCCGGGTCATCACAAACGTCGACTGGTGGGCCAGCGCAGGGATTTCCTTTTCGAGCGCATCGAGCTGCGCGGGCAGCAGCGCCCGATGGATGGGCAAGGAACCAAAGCCCCGACTCTCCGGAGTCTTCAATTCAGCGATGATCCGCGGTAGCAGGCCCGGGGCGTCCGGTCGTTGGATCCGTTGCAGGAGGGCACCGATCGGGTAGGGAAGAGCCGCGGCCGGGTCTTGCAGCAGCTGTTCCACCTCGGCATCGGACAGTGCGCCGAGCTGATTCTCTATCGGAAGAACGTTGAGAAAGCGTTCCCGCGAGATCATGGACGGCGTCAGGGCCGTGGGCAGGTCGGGCTTTTGGTCGGGGAGCTCCTGGACATGGTTGAACTGCAGCCCCAGCCGTTCGCGCAGGTGTTGGAGGGTTTTTTGCGGATCCGTGCCGTAGGCCAGGAGCGCTTCTCGGTTCTCGAGCATTGGGCGCTGCTCGGAATTCGGGAAGCGCTTGGCCCATTGGGTCAGCGTCTCGGAAAATTTCTGCTTTTGTCCCGAGGACTGGTAGTGCAGCGCATGGAAAAAGTAATAGTCCTCGGTGCCGGGCACGAGTTGCCCAAGCGTGGCTTCGCGATCGGGAGCCAGCGCAAAGGTTTCAATGAAGCCGAGGCCGGTGTCGGCCCGGACAGTCAGAGAAGTGGCCAGAGAAGTGGCCAGAATCCAGGCGGGAAGGCCAAAGCGGCTGAGGGATGGGACGTTCATGGCAGGTACCAGGCTGGTGTCTATTGGAAGCCAGGAGAGCCTCCTTTTCTGACAACGCACGGAATCAATAAAGCTTAGATCGCCGGTGAGTGCGAGGGGGAGTCGTGTTTCAGTTGGGTGTCTCGAAGCGTTGGCAGAACTTCGAAAAGGATGCCCCACCTCTTGAAGATCCGCGGTACCCATGCCTTGACAGGGGCCGCGTTTTGTCCGGAATAGGCGTGCATCATGAAGTCCGGCACCCGAGTTCCATCCGCCGCCGCAGTCGCCTGCGCCACGGCTGCCGCGTTTCCCCGCCCGAGCCGCCGCTAAACGCCCAACCTGGCGAACCTGCGGCGGATCCGGGAAATTCCTCTTCCCGAAGGTCCCCGAGTTCGCGTACCTCCCCAGAGACGTCCATGTCCTCCGTTCATCGCAACTTCATCGCCCACCACGTCGCGGGGATCCCGCGCTCCGGCATCCGCGATTTCTTCGAACTCGTCCAGAACACCACGGGCGTGATTTCGCTGGGGGTCGGAGAGCCGGATTTCGCTACCCCGTGGCATATCCGCGAGGCGGCAATTTACGCCCTGGAACGCGGTCGCACCCAATACACTTCCAACCTGGGTTTGCTGAAATTGCGCGAGTGCATCTCGGACTACGTCGAGCAGCACTTCGGGGTCCGCTATGATCCGAAGACCGAGGTGCTGGTGGCGGTCGGTGTCAGCGAGGCTCTGGACTTGGCCCTGCGCGCGGTGCTCAACCCAGGCGATGAGGTCATTTACCACGAGCCTTGCTATGTCAGCTACGCGCCCAGCGTGGTGTTGGCTCATGCCGTGCCGGTGCCGGTGGCTTGCCGGGCTGAGGATGGATTCGCGGTGACGGCCCAGGCCATCGAGGCGGTGGTCACGCCGAAGTCCAAGGTGCTCATGCTGTCGTTCCCGAC
>CAIURC010000096.1 GCA_903901425.1 uncultured Spartobacteria bacterium
CGCAGGGAGTGGGGGAGGAGCGGCATCAGGATTCGAAGGAGTAGCCGTGGCCACGGCGGGTGACGATGAAATCGTGCCCGAGTTTTTTTCGGATATTGGACACATGGACATCGAGGAGGTTGGAGAGGGAGTCCTCGGATTCATCGAAGAGGTGTTCGTAGAGGGCGGTGCGTGAGACGACGGTGCCCTTGTTCCGGACCAGGTACTCGACTAGTGCGTATTCGCGCGCAGTGAGGGGGATCTCGTTGCCGTGGAGGGTGACTTTTCTGGAGGCGGGATCGATAAGGACGCTGCCGGCTTCGAGGATGGGTCTGGGGTTGCCGGAGCTTCTGCGCAGGAGTGCCCGGACCCGGGCGAGGAGTTCGGGGAGGTCGAAGGGTTTGACCAGATAATCATCGGCGCCTGCGTCGAGACCGCGGACGCGGTCGGCGGTGGAATCGCGGGCCGTGAGGAGGAGGACGGGAGTGTTTTTTCGGGTGCGCAGTGTTGCGAGGATGGAAAAGCCGTCGAGTTCAGGCAGCATGAGGTCGACGATCAGGGCATCGTACTCGGTTTCGAGGGCTTTGTAGAGGGCATCGGTGCCGGTGGCGGCGGTATCCACGGCGTAACCCTCGTCGCGGAGTGCGAGGGCGAGGCTGCGAAGGATGTCGGGTTCGTCTTCTGCGACAAGGAGGCGCATGGGGTGATGGAGAAGAGATTGGGGGAAGCTACCTGAAGAACGGGTGAAGCTGAAGAGCCAAGGGAACCCGCTGGCGCTGGGGGCTGTGGGGCGAATAAAAATGCCTTCCTCCCGGTGCCGTGGGGTGGTCGGAGCCATTTTCTGGGAAACCCCGGGGTGCCGCGATGGGATCCGGGCATGATCCGGAGCGCGGATCTTGGGGGAGCGGCTTGATTGGACGGACATCCTGGGATTGCCTGATTTGGTTTGTCGCCAAGGCACCGGTCGGGTAGCCAGTTTCACCCGGTTGCAGAGTGTGGGCGAATGCCGCGCAACCTGTTTTGCTCCGCAATGAAACTTCTCCTTCTGGCCTGCTGTTATCCATTTTTCTTTCCAGGACTCTTGAGGCCGGAGTCGAGCACCGAAGAATACATCATTTCTCCAAACCGGGTTTTCACAATTACTCAGACCCGCGGCGAGGAGGGAGTGACTGGCGTTCTCACTTTCAAGTCCTCGCAGAGGAGGTTTATCCTTCATCCGAGCCCGATCAGTTGGAGAGGTTTTTATTCGATATCGCCCGACGCGCGGTGGGTTTTACGAATTCAAAAGACGGGTTCGGGCGACAATAATGCGTGGCTTTACGAGGTGAGAGATGGGACGGTTTCAGCCGGACAGGATCTGGGTAGCAAGGCTTGGGAGTTCCACCACAGAGTGGCACCGGTAAAATGCGCCTCTCTTTATCACACGGGTTTTGAGCTCCTAGGATGGGAATCCGATGGATGTTTTTTACTGAGTCTGCATGGCACCTGTAACGATGAGACCGACGGGCACCATGTGAGAGATTTTGTGGTGAGGTACAATCCTTCGGCCAAGCGATTCACAAAGCTCCAGAAATCGCTTCCGGCTCAATCTACTCCGATCCTTCGCTGAAATTGCAGTATCTGGGAATCCGCGCACCTTGTGCCGGTGTGCTGGATTTAAAGACTGCCTGATGCGGGCTGCCTTTTCCCCATCCCGCCTGCCCTTCTCCTTGCGGCTTCACAAGCAGCGAACTCCGGCAGTTTCGCGGCATCTCGCCCTCTCTTGGATCGGGTCAACCACTGGGGTCCGGCGACAAAACATTGTCAAAGCCACCTGGAAATTTAATCCGAATGCTTCGTGCCATTCCACAATCCTCGGAAGCCGGCGCCTCTTTGTCACTTTTTGCACCGTGCCCCCACTCAAGCCACCAAAAAGGGGGAGGGACGGACAGGTGTTCCCCCCTTTTGCTCCCTCATTGATTCCGCAGATAAACTAAACTAGTCTCGTGATAACTGTGAACACACATGAAGCCGAAACGCGATTGTCTGCGCTTCTGGAGGTCGTTGAATCTGGGAAGGATACAGTTGTTATTTGCCGCAACGGCAAACCCATTGCGGATTTGGTTCGCCATTCGGAACCAGTTCCCCAACGGACTTGCCGAGGGATGTTTCCTGAACTCAAAGGCACCATATTGACGGACCCCTCACAGCCATTAGACGAGGATGCATGGCCTGCAGAATTGCGTTAAATCCTGAACCACAAAATGTATCTGCTCGATACCTGCGCCTTTTTGTGGATTGCAATGGATCAAGACCAATTTTCGCCACCGCAACAACAGGCCGTTTTGGACAGTGGCGCTAATTTGTTTACTCATCCATTTCGGCTTTGGAAATCACCCGGCTGCAAATACATGGACACACCCGAATCCCCTCCGATGCCCTTCGTTGGATCACCCATGGTGGGGAAAAATATCGGCTCACGGAAATCCCGGTAAACTCCGAAATAGCCGTTCATTCCATTCTTCTGCCTCAACTTCACAAAGACCACTGTGACCGTATCATCCTCGCAACAGCGCATCTGCATCGGAACGCGATTGTGAGGCCGCGCAAGCGTTTTTCTGTAAAAGTGTGGATTAGGAGAGAGAGGAAGGCTGGTTTGGAGTCATGTTGAGGTAGAGTTTTGAGGTGGCCCACTCGGAGGAGATTTCCGAGAGGAGTGCGGAGACCAAGCGCAGCAGGGA
>CAIURC010000097.1 GCA_903901425.1 uncultured Spartobacteria bacterium
ACCTCCCGCCCGACCCTACATTCTATGGGGATCGGTTCATGCTCTATGCCAAGTATCATCTCTGGCTCTGGATCGGGCTCGCGCTGGCGGCCATCTTTCTCATCCAGAGCATTATCCGAAAACACCTCCGCCCTGCCTAAAAAATGTTCATCGCTTCACTTGCCAGCGCACGCCTTGCGCAATTCCTGATGCTTTTTTCATAACAAGACGCAACCTATTTGCTAGCATATATTATTGCAAGGAAATTGCTTTTTTGGCCGGGTCACGCGAAACGGTTGGAGAGCGGATTATTGCTAGGCATTTGCTTTTTCGGCCGGGTCACGGGAAACGGTTGGAGAGCGGATTGGGGCCAGAGGAGAGAGGGGGTCTGGACGGCGCTGTTGGGCTCCAGAGCCACCCTGCTGCGCACTGCAAGGCGGGGCAGTCTGAAGTGTTCAGGCAGGGGCTCGGTTCCGTAAGCCGGGGGCAGCTCGGGTTGGTCTGGGAAGAGAAGTTCCGGAAGCACAGGGGCGGCTCCGGCAATTGGCCCAGCTCCCCCGCCGGGATCGGGATTAAACTGTCCGGGCGGCTTTGGCGGGACTTTTTGGATCTCCGGTTTTGCTACCGGTTTGGGTTCTGAAGAGGAAAAGAAATTGCGTAGTTTTGGTGAAGACGCGCGGTAGGGGGAGGGTTTGCGCGGTTCGGATTCAGCCTTCAATGCCGCAGCGGAAAGGCTGAGGATGCCGGGTGCCAACCAGAGGCGGACGAAACGTAGGCTATGGATGTTGGCGGGCATCGAAATCTAGGCCAGTTTGATAAATCCAAACGGTATCTGTGGGCAACGCTATTTGTGAGGGGGTAAGCAGGCGTCTCTCCCGCTCGGATTCCTTGCTTGCAGCACTTGCCCGACGTTTGGGCGGTTCACCCATGCAGTCGAGCAAATGCGGGCTCGGGGTCAGGGAACGGTTTGGGGGATGATTTCCACCCTCAAAGGTGCGGTTGGCACCAGTTTATTCAGAACCCAGCCCTCGCCAATTCCCTGTACCGGGAGAAAAACGCCCCGGAACGAAAAACGGGTGGCCGAGCTGGTGCCGGGGGGGTGAATCGTGCCCGCAAACGCACCCGTGGAGGCGGACGCCGAAATGGCGGACTTGAGATCTGTCACCGGGCTTTCCACGGCCACATGCCGGGTGGAGAAGGTTAACGCGGAAGAAAGGGTCGTTTCTGGGTTGGTCAGGCGGATCAAAGCGCTGCCGCTGGCGGCTTCCACGGCGGGAATAATCCGCAACCCGGCTGCGGGTGGGGTCCAGCGGCATCCTGTGGCGGTCAGCAACGAGGAAAACCCTGAGGCCCAAGGGAGCGCAGGATTTGGATCTGGAGAGCGCTGCCAGCGGATGGTTCCGGAAAGGGTTTCGGGCACAGTCTGTTCAAATTGGAGCGACCCGTTGAGGGTGCCACCGCGTCTTGGGAGCAAAACGCCAGCGGAAATTTTGTTTCCGGCAGCAAGGGGAACAGAAAAACTCACCCCGGTGCCGTCACCGAGTCCTCCAACGACCTTGCAGGCGCCTAGTTTTGAGACGGCGACGCTGAGATACCCAGTGGAAAAGGGTGGCGCAGGAGAGGGGGGGGGGCCTCGGGGCGAAGAATCACGTTGTGCAGACCTGCAAGTGGGCAGGGGGAGGCGTTGCTGAACGTCGGGAGTTTTGGACCATTAAAGGTGGCCGAAAGCGTGCCTTGGGTGAATGAACCGTCCAGAACCCCCGTGCCCAGATTCTGGTGGAGAATAATCCGGCCGGCGTTCCGGGGGAGGTTCAGAGCGTAGTCGCCTCGTGCGTCCATGGAGCCCTTGAAGCTGAGGGTTCGGCCATTGAGAAGGATCTGCCCGGAGAGTGCCCCGGATGCCGCCAGCGAGACTCTCCAGAACCCGGTTGTCCCGTTTCCTGACAGGGCGCCAAAGAACGTGCCAGAGGTGAACGGAAAGGGAATGATCCGGGCAGAAAGGTCCAGTTGTTCGGTCAGAAAAAGGATGAGTGGGTTCTGCAAAACCGGTTCGCCTGAGGTTTCCCAGTGGGAGAAGATGTGACCCGCGGCTGGTATGGCCCGGAGCGCAAGTTTCTCCCCGAATGGACGGAGACCAGTGGGGATGGGAAAGGGCGATAGTTTGCCCGCCGAGACTGCAGGCGGAGTGAGCGTCAGTGAAACCAGCGTCAGGCTTCCGGGTGAGGCTGGCTCAGCCGACCAGTTCATGAATTTTGGAGCCACGGTCCGGATCAGTGAATGGGTGGCGGATGTCACCGGTTGAGGGAACTGGTTGGAAAAAGTGACAGAATCCACTGGTGCGTAAGTGGTGGACGACGCGGGTTTTTCAAGAAGCAACGAGTCGCCGGAATTGCTGAGGCTTCCCTGGGTCCATCCGAATACCCGGGTTCCGGCGGGTAGCCGTGCCCCAAAACTGGCCCGGAATGCGGCCGGGTCCTTTGCGAGCACAATCCTTTCACCCAACGCGATGGTAACCGCCGGTGCCGAGGGAAACGCGTGGGTGATCCCTCCAGTGATCCTCCATCCTTTTCGCAGTGCCGGGTCAGCCAGAGTCACAGCCGAGGCGCTGCGATTCCAAATTTCAATGAATTCGTCTCGGAGTCCGGATTCCTTTGAGCGGGGAAGAATCTCGGCAAATACAATATCGGGCGGAATGGATCCGGAGTTGCCGGCGCCGGGCGTGGCGCGGTTTTGGATCACGAAATCGGTTTCCACCACCGGGACCGCGTACCGGATGCCCTGTGATTTTGCAAACGGGGTAGGACCGTAGCTGGCCTTAAACCGCGCGCCAGTGGGGTTGGTGAGGTACACGGATTCGCCGTTTGGGTTAAGGCCAAAGGCGTTTCCAAAAGTCTGGGTCGCGTTAAAAACCCGGTAGGAGTCCGGTTCCATGGTGGTTCCGGCCGGGATCACGTATTTCTGAGGCAGATCCTTGTCGTCGCTGAGAAACCAGCCCGAGATGTTCACCGCCGAGAGCGACCGGTTGTGGAGCTCTATCCAGTCGCCGTTCTGGGAGTTGGGTGAAATTTCGCTGATGGCAACGGGGATGGCCAGAGGGTAATCGAGAGGGTCGAATACGAGTCCGGCTCCAAGATCGGCGATCGAATCGTCGGGATCCGGCGCATGGGACGGATTATTGCTAGGCATTTGATTTTCTCGGGTGGGAAACTAATGGCCGGGGCATGCGATGGATGATTTTCCAGACGGAAAACAACATGCGCCGGATCCAGTATGACCTGAGCCGGATGGTTTCGGACCTGACTGCCGGAGAACGCGATGCGGTGCGGGACTGCCTGCGCATTATTGCAAGGAAATTGCTTTTTCGGCCGGATCACGGGAAACGGTTGGAGAGCCGATTATTGCAAGGAAATTGCTTTTTTGGCCGGGTCACGCGAAACGGTTGGAGAGCGGATTAGGGCCGGAGGAGAGAGGGGGTCTGACATGGGCGGAGGCGAAGGCGCCGGGATGTCTTCCGGCTTTGTGAAGACTCGGCAGAAGCACAACGCTAGACTTGCGCGTGTCGATGCCCTGAGCACCTATTTCCGGCACGTTCAAAGCTCGGAGTACTGGATGGCGTGGGCGGAGAACGTGCGGGAAATGAAAGCCACACTTGGCCGGACTGAAGTGCTTCAGGCGATCCGTTCAAAGGCTGGGCTTGGCAAGGAAGAGGCCGTGAAAAAGTGGGTGAAAGCTTTTGAAACGAACGGGCGCAAGGATGCGGCCATGTTTTCTGTGGTGACAAAGCTTTTGAACTCGGTCATGGCGGCTCACTCAAGGATCGCTCTTGCGTGGAAAGTTGCGGTTTTGATGAAGCAGGCATCAGCCGCCCTTGGGTCGACCATGGAAATCCCACCCGGGGCCGCAGTTTCGGGATGGGGCCGGTTTATGACCGGGCAGCTTGTCATTGGCCTGAAGGACGTTTGGAACTCTCCGACAATTCAGCGCCGGATCGAATCTGGGTTTTCCCCAGAGGTTCGGACGGCAATGGCAGCCGACGGGCTTTCCCCCTCAATGCTGGCTTCCCTTGGCGAGAAGGGAATGCTTCCAATAATTTACACCGACGCAGCGTTCACCACCATTTCCGCAGCCATCGCCTACGACTACCACTACCGGAAATCCGTGGATTCTGGGGTTTCGCCAGAGGCAGCAAAAGATGTCGCAATGGATGCGATGGATCGGACCATCCACCGAACCGCGCAGCCCGCTGAAAATGTGGACCGATCCCTGAACGAAGTGAATGCGAGCGTGTGGGCAAAGCTGTTGATGCAGTTCAAGAGCGAGGCCCGGAAGAACTTTGCCATCTCCTATCTGGCCGCAAAGCGGCTCGGGCGTGGAGAGGACGTGGCTGCAAACGTAAAAACGCTGTCGGTTTCGTGGGCACTTGGGGGCGTTCTTACCCAGACCATGGGCGACCTTTACCAATCCATTTTTAAGGACGACGATGACGAAGACCTTTGGCAGCCAGAGGACTATATGCGGGCGATGGTTCTTGGGCCGATTGACGGCCTGTTTTTGATTGGCCCAGCAGTGAATGGGTTTCTGACATGGTTGACCGGAGGGAAAGTGTTTCAGGGGAAGCCAGCAAACCCGGTTGAGCAGGCAATCGGTGACATGCGCAGGAAAGGTGCAAACCCAGCAAACTGGGAGGGATGGCAGGACGCTTATTCCGGAGCGCTGCTTTGGATTCAGACGGTTGCACGGCTCACCGGATCCAAGACCATGAGTGGCGTTGGGGCCGTTGGGAATGCTGGGAAAACGCTTGTGGAACTCGCCGAAGAATAGTGTTGGAGTTCTCACGGAAAAACCGTAAAAAGACCCTCAATGTCCGTCGAAAGCTCAGTCTCAAAAATTACGTTTTTAGGATCTGACTACCCTATAACGTACAACATTCCGTTTCGCGTTGATAACGCAAGCGATCTTGTTGTCGTTTCAAGAGAAATCTCGACAGGCACTGAGCTGACTGTAAATCCCGCGCAATACACGGCGGGAAGCTTGGGGAATCCTGCTGGATGCACCGTTTATTTTGATTTTGGATGGGGGAGTGACTTCACGCTCACTTTTTATAGGGAAGTTCCGGCGACTCAGTTGACCACCTACGCCAGCAACGACTCTTTCCCGGCTGCCTCACATGAGCGTGCGCTGGATAAGCTGACGTACCTGGTTCAGCAGGCGCTGCGGAAACTCGGGCAGTGCTTCCGGGTGACCGAGGCCAGCACAACTCCCACAGAGAAACCCAGCATTCCGCTTTCGGTTCTCGGGCTTGACGGAGCTGGGCAGTTGGTTTTCCGCTCGTCTCAAGAAATGGTCAGCTTCTTGAGCCTGACGGCTCCTCTGGTGGATCTCCCGGTAGCCACTTGGGCCGACCCGTCTGAGCGGGCGCTGAAGGTGCCAGACTTCCTCGGCCAGCTTGGGCTGGAGCGGTCCACGCTCAAGGTGTACCATTCCACCGGGGTGGCCGCTGGGAACTGGGTTGCCTCTCAGGCGGACCCATCGGACGCTTCGGTAACCACCCAAAAGATCATCACGCAAGCGGTCACGAACGGGAAGTTGGCGCATATCGCCAGCGGAATCTTGAAGGGCAGGACCACGGCTGGGACAGGAAATGTTGAAGATTTAACTTTCGCCGCTTTCCTTGACGCCGCCGGTGGAGTTACAGACAACCGCCTCCTTTCAAGGGTTGGCGGCACTTGGTTGGGGCGAAGCTGGTATTCACTCGCGCCGGTTGGATCCGTTGTTTATTCGGAGCAGTTTACGAACGCCACATGCACCACGTTCGCGGCAACCGCCACCCCGGCCGTTGATGACACGGTGCCACTTAGCACCGAAGGGGTTCAGCTTATCCTTTGCAGTGGAACGTTCCCAGGTGGGCTAATGACTGGAGGAAATAGCGCAAGGATTTCAGTTTCCTTTCAGTGTTCTGTTTCTGCCGCAGGAACATTTGTCGCATCTTTGTTTTTTCTAAACACTTGTCTTCGCACTGTTTCGTATACAGTAACATTGGGTCAGAGGTTGACTGTAAATTTTGAAGTGGCGCACAGAACCGGAACACCGGCCTCTGACTTTTTCCAGTATCAAGTCCGCGCAGGTTCCACCGCTGGGACAATTACGATCAACGGGATTGCGACAAATTCCCGAGAGTTCGGAGGGGCATCCTTTGCAAGCATCACCGTTCAAGAGTTGAAAGTCTAAACACTATGAGCATCACGGCCGGTTCCGCATACCACTACGTAAACCCGAAGAACGTGACGCCGTTCCGGGAAGCTTTTGAAACGTACACCCCGAACACTGGAGGTCTGTGGAATCAGTCGCTGGGGTCCGGAGACCTTGTGCTTGCAGAAGGCAACGCGCTTGGGGCGTCCTACTTGGATATTTCCAAATCGCCCTTCAATGCTGGCACGGAAACGATTGTGGAGACGGCTGAAAGCTGGCCCATGCCTATCGAGCTTTCGTTGGGGATCCACCGTTCTCAGAATGCGCTTGGGCAGGAATTTTCCGTTGAAGTGGTGGATGACGGGACTCCGATTGCAGCGGTCCCGGACATTGCTGTCTCTGTAATCTCTCAAAGCACAACCACGCTCACCGTCACCACGGCCGCTTCGCACGGGCTGAGCATTGGCCAGTGCATTGGGATTTATGGGTGTGCTGATTCGCGCTTCAACTACGCTTCTCTGGTGGTCGCCAGCGTCAATCCGACCACTAACACCTTCACCTGTACCGCAGGGCCGACCGGCAACATTCCGTCTGTCACTGCAACGCCTTCGGCCGCTGGGGTTTTCGTGTACGTTCGGCGCCGCCTAGGGTTGGCGAACGACGGGACGAGCATGATTTTCGAGAGCGCCACGGCAACCAATGCTTCGTTCTATTTTCGAAGCAATTCGGGCGACGCCTTCCCTGGTGTCACCGGGGCTGCCCTCACTGGAAACCATTCCTCAACGGTTGCAACCAACGCTTCTGTTGCTCTGTCTTCAAGTCCGTTCAGCTACACTCTTTCTCCCACTTCTGAGTTTCGCTTGCAAATGGCGAGCGACAAAATCCAGTGGTTCGATTCCGCTGTAGACGTCGCGACCGGCACCACACAGAGGGTTATTCGGACGAGCATTTGCCCGAGTCCCGGGAAAAGGTATCGGCTCAGGTTCAGGGTAACGAACAATAAGGGGCTGACCGTTCCCAATGTCCGAGTGATTTCGGCTACCAAATCTGGAACCACGACTGCCACCGTGGTTTTCGACAGGCCGCATGGGTACACCACCAGCGATTTGGTTGTCATGTACGGCAGCAGGGATCAGACAAACTTCCCGAACAACGCCACGCCGACGGCGGTTCTGTCTGTGGTGTCTCCAACGTCGATCACCGTCGTCTGGGGGGCAACCACTACAGGGACAGGCAACGGAGGGTTTATGGCACGCGCACAGGGCGGCCAAGCGGCGCAGGGCGTGCAGGCCACGGCGGTTCAGTCTGCCAGCATCACTAACGGTGTTCTGACGCTTGTGGGGGCTGCGAGCTGGAGCGGACTTCTGAACGGAGACTTCGTCAACTTCTTTGGAGGATACGACACCCTTGGCGTTGATGCCAGTTTGGACGGGGTTTACAGGGTTACCAACAGCGCGACCACTTCACTTGACCTTGTGCCAATCGGCGGAACCGTGATTCCAACCACGTTGGCAAGCGTCAACATTGGCGGCGCAGTGATTCGTCGGACTAGCAGTCGTGCTTCTTGGGCCAGGCTTTTTAGCTACAGCCGCGAGCGTGTGGAGTTTGCAACCCGTCCGCAGGGGGATTTGACTGGTGCCGTTCCTGTTCAGGTCACGAACACTCCATCGATGACAGGAAACGTGCAGGGCGCACAAGCAAACAACGCTACCACTGTTCCGCAACCTATCTTGGGTTCAATCGTTGGCGTTTCCGCGAACCCGACAGCAGGCACAACGGCACGTCAGCAGCAGGCGATTGGAACGCTGATTGGTGTTCCGATCAGCAAGCCATACGCAATTCCGGAGGCTGGATGGAATGCTTCGCTTGCGCTTACAACCACAACCGCCGCCGCAATTCAAGGCGCCCCTGGCGCTGGATTGAAGCGCCATTGCACTGCGGTTCAGGCGATCAATACCGGGGCAGCCGCGGTGGATCTGATCATCCTCGACGGTGCGACCGAGCGTTGGCGGATCACGCTTCCAATCAACGTGCCGATCGCGTTCGAGCTTCCAACTGAAATCACCACCACCGCCAACACGGCTTTGAACGCAAATCTTTCTGCGGCCGGAACCGTCCGGGCAAACTTCCAAGGCTACACCGCCCCTTAATCCCATGAAATACAAGCTGACAGAAATGACGTTGGACCTGCGTGCAGGCACTGTGCTTTGCCGATGCACGTTTACTATCCAAGCGGTTTACCAAGTGGATTTCACCTTGAACGAAGCGGACCTTTATGCGGCCGCTGAAGTTGATGGCCGGGATTCGTGGGAAAACGAAGACGTGATTTCTGTTATTGCAAGGAAATTGCTTTTTTGGCCGGGTCACGCGAAACGGTTGGAGAGCGGATTAGGGCCGGAGGAGAGAGGGGGTCTGGCGCCAACGGCGCGAGTGATCTGGATAACGTGTTGAGTTTTGCCTTCGGACCCGAATCAGAGGGGGATATCCCGATCCTTTCGGCGCAGGAAATCGATGCCCGCTTGAAAACCATGCGTCGCAAGTGGCCGACACATGACGCTGCCCTTGAGAACGTGAGGAGAACTTTCCCCGGATTGCTGGAGGAAACGCACGAGATCCTGCACAGGCTGATTCAACCGCGAGACTGGTTGTTTCTGGAACTGCTTCTGGTGCGTGCCTGTCACATTTTGACGCCCAAAGTCGGCCCTGCGCCTGATTGGGATTCTGAGGCCCTGATAGATGGGGTTCAGGAGGAACTACGAAGTTTGAGCGAGCTGATGGACTCCCTTAGCCTGGAGGAAGCCACTGAGAGCTGGCTTCAGGACGCAACGCAACCCGTGGTAATGGAGGACCTGACCGGAATCTTGTACGGTTTCATCGAGAGGGCTGCTGAACACGAACGCCCCTCTGCGGCGTCAGCACTCGTGATTCTGGCGTTTATGGGAGCGCTGATCACCGAACTCTCGCTTTCAGAGTAATCGTGCCAACGGGGAGAACTTGTCCCGATTCGATCGGACACCCTTTTGCAAAGCGAGAGAGGGTTGGAGAACCTACCAAGGCAAAGTCCGATCACGGCCTGGCGCGCCAAAGACACGCCAGGCCCTGGATTAGGAGCTAAAATGCAACGCGCATTCCTAACGAAACGCTTCGACCAGCAAGGGGAAGCACTTCCTTAAGAAACGAGGAATGTTCTCGAGCCGTCGCATCGGTGAGATTGGTCCCGCGCAAGTACACGTCACACTTGGTTGCTCGGACGACAAACGAATAGCTCACGTTCGCATTTAAGAAGGTGTACCCGGGAGTAGTCGTTTCAAACGCGGAAACTCGAGTTTGCCCGCTGACCCGTTGGGCCTCCACACGCCCGCCAAAACGCGGCCCCTCATAAACAAGCGCCGTTCCGTAACGCAGCGCCGGAATCCGTACCTCTCAAATCAAGTCCAGGTAAACCTCTTTGATATCTGGCCGGCTGTGGACCTTTGTATTCGTTACGGAGACCGACTCGATCCGGAGACTTTCGAAAACATCAAGCAGGTCGCCACCACGTTTGTTCAATACAAGGACACCATTACCGCGAATTTACGCACACTCGCCTGGGTAACTTGCTATCTGGCGTCGGAAATTTTTGGAGAGGACGCCTTCACCTCCCTCGATATCACCAACTACTGGCGAGCCACAGACCCCAATGCGCGAGCTGTCGTGGCGCGCTCGATCGTGAGCAGGCGGCAGGCAGATCGCTTCGCGCGGCGCTTCAGCGAAGCACCGCATCTCTGTCCCTCAACCCAGGGCTACACGATCGCGTGCAGCGAGCCATTGCCCCAAAAGAGAAGCGCCCCACGTGATGTGGTGGCTGGCTGCGTCTCCTCACCCTTTCGCTGCAACCTGCTCGAGTTGCATGCGGGCTGCTTCTGTTTATCTCGTTGGGGTTCGCTTTCCAACACTGGAGCGATCAGGCGCGGCAGAAGAGCGTAGCATCCCGTTCGGACATCACCACTTGGAATGTCCAAATGCCGCTGCCTTCCGAGAATCCTACAGTCGTCGTAGTAGATACCCCTTCAATTCAGGTTTTCCGGCTCCGCGAAGACAATGTGGAGACCGCACCTAGCTTCGCTTTCGTCACTTTCAGCGAGTCGCGCCCATAACCTATTTCCGTTCTGATTCTCTTTAGCTCCCAAAAAACAAAATCCATGAAAAAACACATCGCCCGGCACCTCATTGCTGCAACGTTTGCAAGCAGCCTTGCTCTCGCCGAGCTTGCTCCGAATCTTCCCCACAAGATCGCCATCGCTTCAGAGGCGAAGAAAACGTTCAGAGCCAGCGACAGAATCGACATTGAGGAGGTCACTGGCACCGCCCCGGATTTTCGCGTCGGTGAGACCTACCGGGTGAAGGGAGTCTGTCGTCAAACCACCCTTTCCAACGGAGAACTTTATCTCGGCAATACTTCCACTGGCTCCAACGCAATCACCGCCGCTCAGGGTTCAACGAACCACGTTAAACTGGCCCAGGGCGCTACGTCGTTCGATTTTATCTTCACACTCCATCGGCCTGGTCGGCTGCATGTGACCATGTACGACCTCGATAATCACAGCTTAACAGATAACGCCTACGCTGGACTTTTTCTCGGCCCTGTGACCGGTCAGGCGACCGGCGCAGCGGCAGGGAAGAAAGAGGGCACCCCCACTTCGGGGGATAGCTATCATAAGGCCAACGATAAGGCCAACGAGGCCATCCTTGCGTATCTCGGTCAACCGGTTCCGCCGCCAGCGGAATTGGACAATAAATTCAGCGCGAAAGGCTTGCTCGCCGCATTCACCGGCCTCTGCGAAAAGGAAGGCTATCCGATAAAAGAGCTCATGGTGGACGATAGCGAGTTTCCGTTCCTCGTGTTTGGACGCATTGCGGGCAAGAAGGATATCAACGGATTCACCAAAGAACTCGGGCCGATGGAACCGTATGTCTATGGGGGTTCTGTAATCGGGCGGACTGAAACGGGGGAAAACTTTTTCAGTGTGAACCTGACGCCCTCCTCGCACTACCCCGCCAATGCGGCACAGGCATGCAGGCGCCGATTGATGATTCGAATGGAAATGCTCGCGGCGCAGGTAAGAAAGTAGTCACGTCGCGGCTAGGACTGCCTCCGCAGCCATCGCCACAGCCATGGTGAGGTACTGATAGATGGCATGAGGTTTTTGAGTCATGCGAGATGCCGCGTTCTTTAGAGCGACGATTTTCTCCACATCCTCCCGATCCCTCCTGCGAAGCGAATAACTTGGGTTCGCTGCGCGCGCGAAATTTTACTGGCCGTCAGGTCGACTGCGCGACACCTCAGCCGGTGCAGAAGATGACCGACAACGAACTATTTCTGTTCGTGGTAAAACAGCGGAAGCTCACGAACAAAGTGATGACCCGTTATTAAGCGGGCGCCTTCGGATTCCAACGGAGGACGAAGAGCGGGCACGCGCGATGAGTCGCCAGCGCCAGCAAGTCCTTTTACGTACGTATGGGGGAGGGGCTGCATTGCCGCGCGGCGTTAGTGCGTCCTGTCAAGCGGGGCGCTTTTGCGCAGGGAGACAGTCCCAGCGTCATAAAGTAATCAGCAAACAATACGTGCCTTGCATTGCGCTGATGTCAGCGACGTTGATGAAAAAGAGACAGACTCATTCTGAGCCCCAGCCCGCGAGACCACAGGCCTCGCGGGAGGGTGGATCGGATCGCCGAAGCTAAACAGGCGGGGCACATAGGCCGCCCGGAAGTCGCATCTTCCTGCGGAACTGACACCGCCCAGTAAGCGCGTTTTAGAAGCGGACGACGGGATGTTTAACGCCATTAAAGTCCAGGTCGAAGGTTCGCCAGCGTTACTAGAACCGGAGAGGCCGTCGGGGGTTATCAAGGCTGCGGTTGGTGTGTAAAAAGGCGTCCCTGAACAGGGGAGCCCCGAACCGTTCCTCAGAGGCGCCTCGTACGGGAAACCTGCATGCCGGGATCTGCGAGGGGCTGTCGGGTAACCGGCAACTCTACCTCAATAGCGCTCATGCGAATGCCTTGCGGTATTTGACGAACCCAACTTTTGCACTGCTGACATACCCTTGCCGCTCGAAAAACTTATGCGCCTCTACGCGATGCGACGCGCTGAGCATCATGATTTTTGAGCATTCAGCAGCTTTGCAGTGAACTTCAACTGCACGCATGAGAGCCGCCCCAATACCCACAGAACGGGCGCCTTGATCAACGATGATGTTTTCAACGACCGCGAAAGGCTGCTTATGGAACATGACGTCGGCGCACAGCGACAATAGGACCGTGCCTTTGACGACACCGTCCTGTTCCGCC
>CAIURC010000098.1 GCA_903901425.1 uncultured Spartobacteria bacterium
CTGCCCCTCCGCCCCCCGCATCCTGAGCAAAGGAAAGAGGCTGGCCCGAGGGATTGAACGCCACCTGGACGGTCACTTGCGCAAGATCCGAGCAGCGCCGAGCCCCGCCCCCGCCAGCCGGCATCAGCGCCCGAGGCACCACCCGGATGTTGACCCAGTAACTAATCTTCGCACGCTGCTGGGGCGAAAGCATCTTCGGATTCAACGCCACGTTTTCGCTCACCAACACCTCATTCCCTGCCTCGTCAAAATAACGGGTTTTCCCAGGGGTGCCAAATGGCCATCGAAAACTTCCAGCGGTTGCCACCGCGGTGTCCGTGGAGCTCACCAACTGGTCAAAGTCCATCTGCTGCATGTCCCCAATCACCTTCTGGGCGATCTGACTGCAAACATTCACCTCGACCGTTCTGCGGAACGTATTCGCCCCCTGAGGGAGCAACGCAAACAGCGCCACGAACGCAAAGGCCACAATCCCAATCGCAACACTCACCTCCACCAAACTAAACCCCGAACATCCACCCGCCCCGGAAAACCGGTCAGGCCCGCTTTTTGTTGGATCCAATTTTTTCATGGCGACTTGGCTGGTTGGAAGCCCCTGGGGACTCAAAAACACGGCACTTTGGGCGAAGTTCGGGGAGGTTCAGGGAAGACTCAGGGGAACCACCCGGGTCTAGGTTCCCCGCCTTTTCTCTCTAACGGAAAAGGCCATGCGATGCAAATACATTGTATTTTTCCGCAAAAAGACGCCCCCCAAAAAACCGGTTCCCATCCCGGGAAAGCCCCGGCCACTCTCAGGGAAGGAACCGCTTGACCCCCAGCACCCGGAATTTGTACGCCGACTCCAAGTTCCTTCCTTCCATGTCATCCACATTGATGTGGTCTTTACGATTCACCGTTTCGGGGTCGCTGGCGTCAAATCGCCGGTCCTGCGGGTTGATGTAGCGTTCAATCAGCACCGCCCCCCGGTACTCGGAGAGCACCTGGTCCTTGCCCTCAAGCCATTCCTGTTCCAAGGCATCGGCGTCTTTCCCGCCAGCAAATGGCCTTTTTTTCAGGCTCTGAACCCGGAGGTGGACCGTGAACGTGTTCGACTTGGTCGTTAGACGCGGGTACAGGTCGGCGTAGGGCTTCTCCCTCATGTTGTCCCCGGTCAACTGCCCGTACTGATCCCAGAACTGCCGGATCGCGGCCTCCCTCGAGGCCAGACTCGCCGCCGGGTTGGTGCTCGCCTTGGGCACCGTCACCCCCGGCGGCAGCGAATTCTGGGACGGATACAAAAACTGTTCGCAGATCTGGGTTGCCGACTTGAAAAAACCGCGCTCCGGGGAACTGGGAGAGTATTGGCCAAACTTCAAGTCCAGGTCCTGAACGGTCTGATCCCTATCCAACAAGAGACGGTAGTTCTCAAGGACCCGGCCATTCACCCCTTTTTTCGCGGGTTGCTCACGCCCCAGGGAGGCGTCCCAGACGCCGTTTTTGTAGGTATACACGTCTGAAGCCGGGACTGCGGTGATCCGGACTGCCTGGAGTGCGGCACGGATGGGCGTGCTCCGCTTGATCCATCCAAAGGGGGCGATCTGGTAGTTCAGGTTGATCCTGCCCCCGGTGGAAAACGGTTCACTGATGGCGTAGGGCTCCACAATGGGCATGTTGAAGAGATCCATCAGGAGATGGTCTGGGGGATTCAGCTCGCCCGGATGCGGCAGCTTGATCTTGTTTGAGACGGAGGCCGCCGAGTTTGGGGAAAAACAGAGCGTCTGCCAACCGGCCCCGCGCCCCGCAGGCAGGGAGCCCATTGCTCCGGCAGAGGCGATCTGCCGGTTTGGGCTGAAGAAACTCTCAAACGGATCCGCGTACGCCCAGTCGTAATAGTTGAACACATAATTCCATTCCCCTGTCAGAGGGTTTTTCCGGCGGTAGGCCTGGTTGCCCTCGTCGGATTTTCCTGCAAACGCGCCATCAGCAAGGCTGCCCAGCCCGTTGTCGAAATCTCCCGGCTGCTTTTTGGAGTTCACCACTCCGGAGGCATTGAACCAGTAAGGCAGGTCGGCCGAGATCGAATTCCGGTAGGGGCCGGAGATTCCGGAGAGGGGTTTGCCCCCGGCGACGCCACTGAGCGGCATATCGACAAACGGCGCAGACAAGTCCGGGAAATTCAAGCTGCTGCTGCTCCACCCGTTCACCCTGTGGTCGGAGGCAGCCAGCCCGCTGGCGAGGTTCCCAAACTGAGTGCGCACCTCCCGCACCCGGAAACTCCTGCCCACGTCGGTGAGCGTACCGCTGGATCCCTTGAGCGCATGCGGATTGAACGGCATCGCCGCGTAGCCGGAGAAGTAAACGTTGCCGGCTGCAGTTCTCAAACTCTGCGCCTGCCGGGCAGTGGTGTTGTAGAGTGCGTGCGGAAAATACACCGGCGCGACGCCACTGGGCTCCAGACCTGCGCTGTAAACCACAGGGCTCAGAGCGGCTAGGCGCGAATCCGTGGTCGCAGTGTTTTCGCCCGTCGCCTTCAACACGCTCGTATCTGGGCTGGGTTCCTTGACACCTCCGATCACCACGCTGCGGACGCTGTCCCCCGGCTGCAGAATCTGCCTCCACATCCCATTGTAATTCAGCCGCCTGTTGGGGTCGGGCACGGACAAATTGTCAATCCAGTCCGCGTCCCGCATGATTTGCAACTGGGGGAATCCCATCGACCACTTGATTCGGCCCGCCAGGCTCTTGACGTCCTCCGGAGCCACGCCCGGCCCTGTGCTGCCTTCGCCAACCGGGTCCAAGGCCACCACTTTCCCGTAAGGTGAACCCGGGCTCGCATACTTGCTGGTCTGCAGCGCGTTGCAGACAAAGTCCTTGTACTTGAAGTTTTTGGGAGGGTAGTTCACCAGTCCCCCGGAAGGAAGCCCGCCCATCCTCCGGTAGCGCTGGCTGAGCACCCCCACGGGCGTCTTCCACATTCCACCCGCCATCGGAATCAAGTCCAACTGAGTGGACGCTGGCATGAATCCCGGGAGTTCCTCCAGCCAGACATCGTCCGTAGGGACAGGACACTGCTTGGCATCGGGAAACCGGATCTGGAGGGTTTTGACGATCTGCCCCGACACAGGCAGGCCCCCGGCGGACTCGCTGGTCGGGATGGAGGGGTTGTCCACCGATGTGCTGGCGGTCGCTGCCGGAAACACAGAAACCCGGATGGTGAGGTCTGCCCCTTTCAGGACTCTCGGAGCAGAAACCCCAAACGGCGACTGGAGGTCCGGAATCGGAACCGCAATCGGCATCTCGGCCTGAAACTGGTACCAGTTTTTTTCGCCGGATTTTTTGCCAGTCTTGGTGTCCGTGGGACTGAGCACGGCTGCGAGGCTATTTGACTGGGGCAGAAGAAAAATGTGCCCAAACCCTTCGGGCCCACCCGAGTTTCTGCCCCCCCACACCCGCTCCGGCCCGTACCAGAGGGATTCCGTCTGGGTTCCAGACGGGAAGTTGAGTGGCAATCCATCGTACTGAAACCCCTCGAGCCCGCTAATGGAGACTGCAAGCCGGTTGATGGTTTTTTCAGCACCCCCCGGCCAACCAAAAGACTTGGTGGGGGCATAGCCCTGCATGGGGTTGTACCATTCCAACAGGAGAAAGGCCTTGATCAGGGAATGGGTGGGCGTGAGCGGACACAGCGTTCCCCCGTCGATGACCACCGGCACCGGCCTAAGGTCGTTGTCGGGATTGGCACTGCCGTTATACAGGGGAGGCTTGGTATCCGCATACCATTTGTTGGCCGGAAAGTTTTTCGCCAGGTTCTCAGCGCTCAGCACCGCAGCGCCAATTCCACTTGCCGCTCTGTCCACGCCGTCCTTGTCCCGGTATTTGCCCACGTACCCCGCATGATACAGCACCAGCGACACCTCCGAGATCTGGGGAAACCGGCCCGTCCCGACCAGTTGGGTGGACAAATCCTTCAACTGAACCCTTGAGGGAACCACCAACCCATAGGGCGAAAACTTGAAGGCGTTCTTGGCCGGGTTGGTCAATCCGAGCCGGAGGTCCTGGGTCGAATCGCGGAGGTTCACGGTCCGGATGTAGTCCATCATCTCCACCAGCACCTGGGCGTGGTTCAACGCACCGTACTTCGCCGCAAAACTGCTCGCCCCGCTCCCAAACTTGCTCAACGCCGGATCCCCAAAGCCAGGCACAGGCGCCTGCGTCAGCTTCCTCAAGTAGCCCTCCAGCAGAAACCTGTTTCTTTTCGTCCCCGAGAGGATGTCCGTGGAGTCAAAATCCCAGCTGCCGCTCCACGGATTCGAACGCTGGAAATAAAAGGGTTTGACCTTGCCCGCCTCGGAAGCACCGGCGGTGCCGATCGTCGAACAGAACGCCAGCAGGTTGTCGGTGGAGGTCCGCCTCTCCGGGTCCCGGTTCTGCGGCCAGAGCGCCACCCGGGGACGCCCGTACAAGTTCAAATCGGGAGCACGGCTGTTGGCCGTCAGAAAAAACCGGGTTTTCTCAAGCAACTCGGGGGTGAGAACATTCGGCGCCCCGGTTCTTTCGTCGTTGAGTCCGCGCCCTGCCGTGTGGCTCCAAAGCGGGCTCATGAGAAACTCGTCCACGGAAGCATACAACCGCTCGTCTTTTCTCAAAAGCGGCGAGGCCACCAGTTCCGAGGCCCCCCCCGCGCCCGGAGCCAGCAACCGTTTCGGATTGATCCCCCCCATCGAGCTGGCTGCACCCCCTCCAAACAGTTTGGGCGTGATCTGGTAAATCTGTTCGGAGCTGAGGAACTCCTTGAAAATGACCCCCATGGAGTTGGTTGCGGGATGCCCCGGACACCGCTGAAACTCTCCGTTCACTGCCTGTGAAAACGCCAGACTGTTGCCCGGCTTGCCATCCGGGGTTGTCAAATACTCCCCGGCCCCGGGCAGATCATTCGGCACGATGTTCCCACGGTCAAAAAAAGTGTAGAACCGGGGGGTGTCCCAGAAGCTCCCCGGGTAGTCCGTCTCTTGAAGAGCGGTCCCGTGTTTTTTGTTAAAATCGGTCACGTCCTTCTTGGACACCCCCCCGGAGATGTTGATGTTGACCTTGGAGGTTTCGTCATCCGCCCAGAAAGCCATCCGACCCACCACCGGGTTCTGGCGGCTCGGCCGGAGCAGCGGATCCATGCTGCTGCTCCACCGGGCCTCCCCTGGCTTTGCACCCGCCTCAGGAACGGTCAGCGTGCCGTCCCGAAGCATGTAGATCCAGCGGACCGGCATCCGGGCCAGGCTCTCCTCCGGAGGCAACTCGCTGAGCTCATCGATGGAAACCGCGCCACTGGCCACCGCCTCGTCTTCATCCACATTGAACCCCTCCACCACGTTCCCGAGATTTTTGCCCTTCCGGCTCAGAAACGACTCCGCGTAACCCGGGTCAAAAATGGGAAACCGGTAAATCCACTTCTCGCTGGAGTTTGGGCTGGGATTCGGGACTTTGACCGGCGCGTTCAGGTCGGTCCAAAGGGCAGGCGTCTTCCACCAGTCCTTTCCCAGATCGGCATCCGGCCGGAACCCATCCGCCCGGATGGTCGCCTCGTCCATCCGCATCTTGTCCGAGGAATAGAGCTTGTAAAAGCCCCCCACCTTTCCGTCCTGCTCGTACACCCGGATCATGCCGGGCTGCGAAGCCCACGCCGAGTTCTCCTGCGTGGTGGCTTCGCGAATCTGGCCCATCACCAAATTCACCGCGGAATCCGCCAGTTGACGGGTACTCAAACCGTCCGAAAAACTCTTCGCGTTGGCATACTCCGAAGTGACACTGGAGAAGTAGGCGATGATCAGGGCCGACAAAAGCGCCAGAAAAGCCAGGATCACCACGAGAGCCACACCCCGGGGATAGACGTTTCTTTTCATCATTCGGAGGCGGATTGGAGAGGGTTTGAACACTGCACACCGGAGCCCTTTCGCCCCCCCTTCGGATACCGAAACCACTTTCCGACAGCCCTACCCGACCTCGCCGGGCCGGAGAACGCACCGGGCCACCCTAGGCCACCCCGTTTCTCGGACCTGATCCGACCAGCGCTCGTGTGCATGGGAGTGGGATGCCCAAAAAATGAATGCAATGCAAATACAATGTATTCTTTCCCCGGAAAAATATTCACCCTCCTCCCCCGCCTCCCTTTCTTGACTCTGCACGCCCCCCAGCTAGGTTCGGGCGTTCCATGCGCAAGCTGAAGGTTCTCTCAGGTCCCTGCCTGGCCCTCGTGGCGGGCGTGCTTCTTTCCGAGGCATTCCCCGCGACCGCGGCCCTGATCTACACGTCCAAAGATGGCTGGTCAGTGGAAGGCAGTGGCAACAACCCCTCCGAGGCCTCCGCAGTCGAGCAGATGGCCAAGATCGAGGAACTGGAGTCCAACCCCACCCCTGCCAACCTCGAATCTGCCACCCTCGCGTGCAAAACTTTGGTGAAGAAATTCCCAGACTCCGCCCTTGTCCCCAAGGCGCGGCTCAAAGCCGCCCAGATTTTGGAACGCCGCGGCGAATTCGAAGACTCCTACGAGGCCTACCAGAGCTACCTCACCCAGCACCCCGAGGGCTCCGATTTCTCGGCTGCCGTCGAATCCATGTTCCGGATCGCCAAACTGTTCATGGACGGTCAGAAACGCAAAATTTTTGGTGTCCCTCTCGCACCGTCCATGGAGAAGGCACAGGAAATGTTTGGTGGAATCCTGAAGGTCGCCCCCTACAGCAAATGGGCGCCTCTGGCTCAGTTTCACCAAGGCCAGGTTTTTGAACGCCAGAAACGCGACCCGGAAGCCATCGCAGCCTATCGCGCGGTGGTCAGCCGTCATGCCACGGACGAGATTGCAGACGATGCGCTCTACCAGATTGGCTATGTGCTCCTGCGCGAATTCCGGGAAGGCTCCCACGACCGGGCTGCGGCGGACAAGGCCCGGGAAGCGTTTGAAGAATTCCTCAACCGGTACCCGGACAGTGAAAAAGTGGCGCAGGCTCGCGAAAACTTGGAGTCCCTGAAGGTCGGGGATGTCAAAACCCAGCTTGAGGTGGCCAAGTTTTATGATCGGACAAAGAGCTACAAGGCGGCCGTCATTTACTACAACGACGTCCTGAAAGCCCAGCCCTCCTCGCCAGAGGCGACTTACGCGAAAAACCGGATCTCGGAACTCCGGCAGCAATTCGGCGAGGATTCCCTGCGGTCCGCCCCTGAGAAAGCGGAGACGGGGGAGAAAGTGAGTCTGCGCAAAAAGCTGCAAGCCCGGATCAACACCATTTCGCGTCCAGACTACGTAGGGCCACCGGTGAGCGCTCCAGCGGACGAAGTTGCGCCGCCCAAACGGCCGAAGCTGCGGACATCCTCGCCGGACATCGGCCCGGTCACCCCCGGCTCCGAGCCACCGCTTCCCGAGCCTGAGCTTCCGAAAAGAAACCCATGAAGCGTCTCCTCCAATCTGCCCGGATTCCGTTTGCAGCGCTCTGGATGGTTCTTGCGACTGCTCTGCTCCCAGGCTGTGCCGGATACCAACTTGGCGCGCCGCGTCCGAGGGTTTTCACCGGGATCCAGACGCTTTACGTGCCGAACTTTAAGAACGACACGCTCCACCCGAGGGTCGAATCGCTGCTGGCCAATGCGGTGATCAAACAAATTCAGCAGGACGGCACCTACCGGATTGTGACCGAACCGGAAGCCGATGCGGTTCTGGAAGGCACCTTGGTGGAGGTGGACCGCCGCCCCGCCCGGAACGTGCGCGGCAACATCCTCCAAGCCCGGGAATACACGCTCCAATTGCGCGTCATCTATTCGGTGAGAAACCGGCGCACGGGAGAAAGCCTTGAACGGCGTTCGGTGTTTGGGACGAGCAGCTTTTTCGTCGCACGCGGATCCCAGCCTGTTTCCGCGGACGTGAACCAGGACGAATCGCAGGCCATCCCGACTGCAGCTGAGGAAATGGCCGTCCGTCTGGTCAGCCAGCTCACCGAGGGCTGGTAAGGCTAAACGCGCGCCGTGTTGTACCTCGTACCCACCCCGATCGGAAACCGGGCAGACATTACCCAGCGAGCTCTGGAGATTCTACGGAGCGCAGACCTTGTGGCGGCCGAGGACACCCGTCATTCGGGAAACCTCCTGCGGCATTACCAGATTGAGCGCCCCTTGGTGAGCTACCATGCCCACAACGAGGCGCGGCGCACCGAGGAACTGCTGGAGAAACTCCGGGCAGGAAGCACGGTGGCGCTGGTGACAGACGCGGGGATGCCCTGCATTTCCGACCCGGGCCACCGGCTTCTCAAAGCCTGCCGACTTCATGGCATCCCCTACTCGGTCCTGCCCGGCCCCTCCTCGGTTCTCACCGCTCTGGTCGGCTCGGGATTTCCTCCGGACCGGTTCACCTTCGGTGGATTCCTTCCGACCAAAAGCGGGCAACGCGAACGGGAGTTGCTGGCCGCGAATGCCCGCGAAGAGACCTCCATCTACTTTGAATCCCCTTACCGTCTGGTTCGGACCCTGGAAACCTGCGCCGCACACTTCCCGGAACGGCCCGTCTGCGTGGCCCGCGAGCTGACCAAACAGTTTGAGGAATTCCGGTGCGGCCCGGCCCCGGAACTCCTCGCGCACTTCGCCCAGAAGACCGTGAAAGGCGAGATCGTATTTCTGGTGAGCGGCAGGGGTTGAACCGTGCCGGCTCAACCGCGCCGGCCCCCCCCGCTGGCTCAGAGCAGTTCGGCGATCTGCACCGCGTTGAGGGCGGCTCCCTTGAGCAACTGATCCCCGCACACCCAGAACGCCAGACCGTTGTCCAGCGCGCAATCCACGCGCAACCGACCCACCTGACAGTTATCACGCTCGCTGCAGTCCAGCGGGAGCGGGTACCGGAAGGAGGCTGGATCGTCGACCACATCCAGGCCGGGCGCTGCAGCCAAGACTTCCCGGGCTTTCTCAAGCGAAACAGGCCGCTCAAATTCCGCACTGCACGCCACGCTGTGGGCGCGGTAGACCGGAACCCGGACACAGGTCACTGATGCCTTGAACCCGGGATGATGCATGATCCGGCGCCCCTCGTTCTGCATCTTCATCTCCTCGCGGGTGTACCCATCGTCGAGAAACGAATCCACATGGGGCAGCACGTTAAACGCGATCTGGTGCGGGTAGACCCGTTTTTCGACCGGCGTTCCCGCGGCGATTGCAGCCACCTGGCCCCGCAGTTCCTCGATCGCCTGGGCACCGGTGCCGCTGACCGCCTGGTAACTGGACGCAAACAGACGGCGCACCCCGAACGCCTGGTGCAACGGGTACAGCGCCATCAACGTGATGGCCGTGGTGCAGTTCGGATTCGCAATGATCCCCGCGCTGCGTTTCACATCCTGTCCGTTGATCTCCGGCACCACCAGCGGCACACGCTCGTCCATTCGGAACGCACTCGAGTTGTCCACCACCACCGCCCCTGCCTGCACGGCCACCGGCGCAAACTGCTTGGATATCCCGCCCCCCGCGCTGAAAAGCGCCACGTCCACCCCGGTAAAGGATCCCTCCCCCAGCACCTCCACCGGCACTGATTCCCCGCGGAACTGCAGACTCCTGCCCGCCGATTTCGGGGATGCCAGAAGCGTCAAACGGCCCACCGGAAAATTCCGGCGCTCCAAAGTCTTGAGGATCTCCACTCCAACGGCCCCCGTGGCTCCAACGACAGCGACATGCAAGTTTCTGCTCATAAAAAGGGTTAAATCCTTATAGCACTCCTGCTCCAATGCAAATCCGCATCCACGTTCCCTCCCAAACTCTGGACCTCTTGGACCCCTCCGGCCTCCTCCGTCGGTACGCCATCTCCACCTCCAAGTTCGGCCTCGGCTCCGAACCCGGCAGCCATAAAACCCCCACCGGCCGCTTCCGCGTCGCCGAAAAAATCGGCGATGGCGCCGCACCCGGCGAAATTTTTGTGAGCCGGGTCGCCACCGGCCGGCACGGAACCGAGGAGGATTCCCACGACCATGTCCAGACCCGGATCCTGTGGCTGGAAGGTCTGGATCCGGAAAACGCGAACACCCTTGCGCGCTACATTTACATCCACGGCACCAACGCCGAATCCAAGCTCGGCACCCCCGCAAGCATGGGCTGCATCCGGATGAGCAATCTGGACGTCATTGACCTCTACGACAGGGTCCCAGACGGGGTTCCGGTTGAAATCCTGCCCTGATCCATCTCTCCGGGGGGGCAATCCTGCAAAACCTGCAAAAAAACGTTGTCACCTGTTGCGGATTCCGCCTCAATCCGGGGCCTTATGAAATACACCATCGTCGCTCTGGCGCTCGCCGCCCTCACCTTCACCGCCTGCTCCTCCAAGGAAACCGCTCCCGCCCCCAAGAAGGCGGCGACCGGCTACTCCAAGTAAGCAGCCTGCGCCCCGGGGCTTCCCGGATCGCGCATTCGATTCGAAAAGGCCAGTCCAGAGCATCCGCTCCGCTGGCCTTTTCCTTTTTCTGGTCGCGCAAAGTCCCCCGAAGCGCACCCCGTCAAGCTCCGTGAGATCCGCGATCTCTTCCCACGGGCCGGATTACGAGATTGCCAAACCGGACACCCTTGCCCACGGACCCGGTTTTACGCTCACCCAAGGGCTTTTCGCCTCTAAAAACCTCCACGGCAACTCCACCGCGCGACTGATCCCAATCCGCCGGTCCTCCAGCACAGCGGCCGCCCTCCCAGAACGGATTCCGACCCCGCCGCCACACAGATCCCGTTCGTGATCCGCCCCCGTGATCCCCAGAGCCTGCGTCAGCTTGCCTGGCCCAGAACACAGGGCACGCTCCGCCTCCACACCCCGGCGGCCCCGCATCCCATCCAATCCACGGGTCGGTTCGAGCGCCCGAATTAAAACAATCCCCTGCCGGCCCCGTCCCTTCACAAGGACATTGATCAGCCAGTGCATCCCGTAGTTCAGATACACATAGGCCGTTCCCGCAGGATTCCGCTCCACAAACTCCCGCGCCGACCTCCGCGTAAACGTGTGGCAGGCGGCATCCCCCTCCACCGCGTACGCCTCGGTTTCCACAATCCGACCCGCTGCGTCCTCCCAGCATAACTCGCACCCCACCAACCCGCGGGCGCACTCCAGAAAATCCTGTTCAAAAAAACCGCGCCCCAACCAACCGCTGGATGACCGGTCCGCTTCCCCCATGATCAGAGGCCCGTTGGGTGATCCAAAAACACCCACTCCAACCGGTAACGGCGCGCCAGATGCGCAGCGAACGCCTTCACGCCGAAAGTCTCTGTGGCGTAATGGCCGGCATAAAACAGGTTTATCCCCAGTTCCTCCGCCGCCGTGTAGGAGTGATGCGGTCCCTCACCCGTGACAAAAGTGTCCACCCCTTCCCGACACGCCCGCGCCACCTGTCCCCCTGCCCCGCCGGTCACCACCCCCACCCAACCCGCCTCCAAACCGCCTCCCGGGGCTAGGTGCGGCGCGGTTCCGAGCACCCGCTCCAGACGGGCCGCCAGTTCCGCCACCGAGCAGTTCATCCGGGCCTTGACGCCCAGATGCCTGCCTTTCTCGAAAAAAAACGGCTCCCACTTTTTCATCCCCAGCGCCTTGGCGAGCAGCACGTTGTTCCCCACCCGCGGATGCACGTCCAGAGGCAGGTGGGCACTATAAACGGCCAGGCCATGTTCAAGGGCCAGCTTCAGCTTCCGATGCATTGCCCCCACCACGGGCTGAACCCCTCCCCAGAACAACCCGTGGTGCACGACCAGCAAATCCACACCCGCCTGCACCGCCTCCTCCAGCACCGCCTCACACGCGTCCACGGCCGCCCCAATCTTGGTCACCTCGGCCCCGGCAGCTCCCAACTGCAGCCCGTTCCATGCGTCCGGCCAGTCCGCCACCGACTTCACATCCAAGTACCCGTCGGCATAGCCCACCAGTTCGTCCAATTTCGCCATACCCAACATCCTTGCCTCCACATCCCCGGGTTTCCAAGTTTTCCTCGCCGCTTTCCCCGCCCCGGTTCAGATGCGGATTGACAGCCCGGCCCCGGCCCCGGCGCAATGCGGGCCCGCATGGAGTTTCCGCCTCTCGATTTCTCAAAAATCCGCACCTACCCGGTTGCGGAACGCGCCAACAAAGTTGCCTCGGATGCATTCGCCTCACCCCATGAGGCCGGGGACTCGCTGAGGAGCTTTCTGAAAAAGCTGCCCCGGTTTCTCGCCACGGAGGACCTGCTCACGGTGGTGGAGGCCTGGGCCACTGCAGTCCGCAACGGCAGACCGGTCCTGCTCATGATGGGCGCGCACTCCATCAAGGTGGGCCTTAACCCACTGCTCGTCGATTTCATGCGCCGCGGCCTGCTCAACGCGGTGGCGTTCAACGGCGCCGGCGCAATCCACGACTTCGAGCTCTGTTACCAGGGGGAAACCAGCGAGGACGTCCAGCGCGGCCTCAATGACGGCTCCTTCGGGATGGTCGAAGAAACCGGACGCCGCATGAACGCCGCCATGGAAGCCGGTGTCGCGAAAAAAATCGGGGCCGGCCTTGCCCTCGGACAGGCGGCCCTTGCCCATCCAAACAAGCACCTGAGCATCCTGGCTACCGGCGCGGAACTCCAGATCCCCGTGACCGTCCACATTGCGGTGGGCACAGACATCATCCACCAACACCCCAGCACCTCCGGAGCAGTCCTCGGGGAAGCCTCCTACCTAGATTTCCAGCGGTTCAGCGCCGTGGTTGCCCAACTGGAGGGGGGGCTGGTCCTCAACGTGGGCAGCGCCGTTCTCATGCCCGAAGTTTTCCTCAAAGCGCTCACCATCGCCCGGAACCTCGGCCACAAGGTCGAAAAATTCACCACCGCCACATTCGACATGACCCGCCACTATCGCCCCTCGGAAAATGTCCAGCGCCGCCCAACAGCCCTTGGCGGCAAGGGATTCTACATCGTCGGCCATCACGAAATCATGCTCCCACTCCTTTTTGCCGCAGTCACCGAGGCCCTCAACCCCTGATCCCCGCGATGAACCGTGCCGCTGTCCGCGATCTTCTTCCCGCCCTCGCCCAGAAACGCATCCTGGTCGTCGGGGACCTCATCCTCGATGAATTTGTCTGGGGCAAAGTCTCCCGCATCTCCCCGGAGGCACCCGTCCCAGTGGTCGAGGTTTCCAGCGAATCCTACTTCCCCGGCGGCGCCGCCAACGTTGCACGCAACCTGCGCGCCTTTGCCCGGGAAGTGTTTGTCTTGGGCGTCACTGGCGACTGCCAGCATGCCCGGCTCCTGAAATCCCTGCTCGCCGGAGACGGCATCCGGACCGACGCCATCCAGTCCGACCCGGCTTACCAGACCATTGTCAAAACGCGGATCATCGCCCGGCAGCAGCATGTGGTCCGGATCGACCGCGAAAAACCCGTCCCGCTGCGTCCCGAGCACTCCGCGGCGGCGCTGCGCCATCTGGAGGCGTTGCTGCCCGAGGTGGACGCCGTGATTGTGGAAGACTACGGCAAGGGCCTGCTCTCCCAGAACCTGGTGGATTCCATCTGCGACATGACGTACCGGGCCGGCAAGATCCTGGCCGTGGATCCGAACCCGAAGAATCCTCTCCAATGGCGGCACCTTTCTGTGATCAAGCCGAACCGCTCTGAAGCGTTTGCCAGTGCGGGTCTCCCAGCCTCAGAACCGGTGGATCCGCCGTCTGAAGACCCGCAACTCCTCGCGGTTGGCCGCAGTCTGATGGAAAAGTGGGCTCCGGAAAATCTGCTGGTCACGCTGGGGGAACAGGGAGTCCTGCTTTTTGGCAAAGATTCCGTTCCCTACCATGCCCCCACCCGGGCCCGTGAAGTCTTTGACGTGAGCGGCGCCGGCGACACCGTCATCGCACTTTTCACCCTCGCACTCTCCGCCGGCATTCCCGCCCATCAGGCGGCGGAACTGGCCAACCACGCCAGCGGCGTGGTGGTTGGAAAACTGGGCACTGCCACCGTCAGTCCGGAGGAACTCCTCGCCAGCTTCGATTCCTGACCGACTGGACGCCGTTCAGGCCCTGTGCTTACATCCCCGCCCCTATGCTCCCATTCACCAAGATGAACGGTGCCGGAAACGACTTTGTCATGGTCGACAACCGCGACCTGCGTTTCCAGCTTTCCCAAGCCGCTATCGCCCGGCTGTGTGACCGGCACCGCGGCATCGGCGCCGACGGACTCATCGCTGTCGAGCCCGCCCTCGGTTCCGCCCACTTCCGGATGCGCTACTACAACGCCGACGGCGGTGAAGCGGAGATGTGCGGAAACGGTGCCCGCTGTTTTGGCCGGTTCGCAGCCCGGCTCAGCGGCAGGACCGACTTGGTCACCTTCGAAACGTTGGCGGGCGAAATCACCGCTGAACTTCTCGGCGACCAGGTCCGTCTGGCCATGAGCCAGCCGCACGCGCTGGAAATCGGAATCCGGCTGGTGGTGGGGGGCGCCCCTCTCGAGGTACACTTTCTGAACACTGGCGTGCCGCACGCTGTCGTCTGGGTGGACGACCTCCAGAAAACCGAGGTCCGCTCGCTGGGATCGGCCCTCCGCCACCACACGCATTTTGCCCCGAAAGGCACCAACGCAAACTTTGCCCAGCGCACCGGCCCGGGATCGATCGCGATCCGCACCTACGAACGCGGGGTCGAGGACGAGACCTTGGCCTGTGGCACCGGCATGGTCGCTTCGGCTCTGATTGCACACAAACTCTTCGGAATGTCCTCCCCAATCCGGGTGAAGGTGCAGGGCGGTGACACGCTCTCCATCGGGTTTGTCTCCCGCCCCGACGGATTCGAGAAAGTGACACTCACCGGGCCGGCGGACTTTGTGTTTGAAGGCACCGCCCCCCTCTGAGGTTCCGCCCCTTTTCTGCCTTCCCTGACCCGGCCCAACGCCCCACACTCTTCCCTTTTATGTTCCAAGGAACTTACACCGCGCTCGTGACCCCGTTTTCTAACGGCCGGGTCGACGAACAGGCTTTTGAGCGCCTGATTGAAACCCAGATCGAGGCTGGCATCACCGGGATCGTGGCGGTGGGAACCACCGGCGAAAGCCCCACTCTGGATCATCTCGAACACCGGCACGTCATTGAAATGGCGGTCAAGTTTGCCAAGGGCCGCTGCCAGGTCATTGCCGGAACAGGCTCCAATTCCACCGCCGAGGCCGTGGCGCTCACGGTGGAATCCCAGAAACTCGGGGCCCAAGCAGCACTGGTGGTCGCGCCCTACTACAACAAACCCTCGCAGGAAGGCGTTTTCAGGCATTACCAAGCCATCGCTGAGGCCTCCACCCTCCCCATCATCCTCTACTCCATCCCGGGCCGCTGCGGCATTGAGATCGGCGTCGACACCTGTGTCCGGCTCGCCGAACACTGCCCCAGCATCGTCGCCATCAAGGAAGCCGGCGGCTCTGTGGAACGCGTCCACGCCCTTCGGGCCGCGCTTCCCGCCTCTTTCGAGATCCTGTCCGGGGACGACTCCCTCACCCTGCCATTCATGGCTTCCGGCGCTGTGGGCGTGATCTCCGTCGCATCCAACTTGGTGCCGGCGCGTGTCTGCGACCTCGTCAATGCCGCCGCCCGCCGCGATTACGAGGAGGCACGCAAGATCCATTTCCAGTTGTACTCGCTCTTTAAGGATCTCTTCATCGAACCCAACCCTGTCCCGGTCAAACATGCCCTCGCCCGGATCGGCCTCATGCAACCCGAAGTCCGGCTGCCGCTCTGCGAGCTTTCCGCCGGTTCCCGAGCGAAACTAGAGGCCACACTTGACGCTCTTCACCTTGCCTAAACTGCCATGGCTCCACTCAAAACTCTGATCAATGGTGCCCGTGGACGCATGGGCCAAACGCTTGTCGCCTGTGCCCGCGAAAACCCGGCCCTGCGCGTGACCGCGGAAGTGGACGTAGGCGACGACCTGCAGACGGCCGTGGCGCTCTGTGACGCGGTGGTGGATTTCTCACACCACTCGATTGTTGAACTCGTGCTGGCCCGCTGCGTGGAACACCGCAAGACGCTCGTCATCGGAACCACCGGCCACACCGACCTCCAGATGGCCGCCATCCGGCATGCCGCACAATCCATCCCCATCGTCTGCGCCCCGAACTTCAGCGTGGGCGTCAACACCCTCTTCTGGCTGACACGCAAGGCCGCGGAAATCCTCGGACCGTCCTTCGATCTGGAGGTGGTGGAAATGCATCACCGCCTCAAGAAAGATTCCCCCAGCGGCACCGCCAAACGCCTCGCAGAGATCCTCGCGGAAGCCCGCGGCTGGAGTTACAACGACGACACGCGGCATGGCCGCCATGGCATCGTCGGCGAACGGACCAACCGCGAAATCGGCGTTCACGCCATCCGGGGCGGCGATGTCGTGGGCGATCATACCGTCCTGTTTGCCGCCAACGGCGAACGCGTGGAACTCACCCACAAAGCCTCCAACCGCGAAACCTTCGCCCAAGGAGCACTCCGGGCCGCCCTCTGGGCGCACACCCAACCCGCAGGCCTCTACGACATGCAGGACGTCCTCGGACTCCGCTAGGCCCCCGCTGTTTCAGGGCTCTGGTTTCTGCTCTCTGTCCCATGCGCACCGGCATCGCCCTCGGCTCCAACCTGGGTGACCGCCTTGCACACCTGCGCGATGCCGCTCAGGCGCTCAAACAGATCCCGGGCGTATCCGAAGTTCTGCGGTATTCGAAAATCTACGAGACCGATCCGGTAGATTCCGATCCCGATTCGCCCCGGTATTTGAATGCCGTGGTCGAAGTTGATTTCAACGGACTGGCGGTGGATCTCCTGGACCAACTCCAGGCGCTCGAAGCCCAATTCGGGCGGCCCTCAAAACGGCCCCGCAACGCCCCGCGCACCCTCGATCTCGACATTCTTTATTTGGGCAACCTTGTCCTGAGCAACGAGGTGATCGTCATCCCCCATCCCCGCCTCCACCTCCGCCGGTTCGTCCTCCAACCCCTCTGCGACGTCGCTCCCGACCTCCTCCTGCCCGGGTTGCCCGACACTCCCGCACAACTTTTGCACTCCCTCAAGGATCCCGCCGGAGTCCGAATCTTCGCCGAAAACTGGCTCCCATGATCCCGTTCCCGGAATTCTTTCTCGGCCTCAAACAGAGGCGCGAAAAAATAGCGATGCTCACCGGCTACGACTTCCCCACAGCCCGTCTTTTGGAGGAAGCCGGTGTCGATGTGATTTTGGTGGGCGATTCTCTGGGAATGGTGGTGCTCGGTTTTCCCGACACCACCGGGGTCACCATGGAGCATATGGTGCATCACACCCGCGCCGCGGCACGGGGCAGATCCCACACCCCCCTTTTGGCGGACCTCCCGTTCGCCTCGTACGAGTCGCCTGAACAGGCCATTGAAAACGCCGCTCGCCTCATTGAAGCCGGAGCCGATGCGGTGAAACTCGAGGGCGGCCGTTCCGTGGCACCACAGATCCGGGCAATCGCAGGCGCAGGAATTCCGGTGGTTGGACATCTGGGCATGCTCCCCCAGAGCGTCCGGATTGAAGGCGGGTACAAGATCAAGGGCAAGACCCCCGAACAGGTCGGCGATCTTCTCGCAGACGCCTCCGCCGTCGAGGACGCCGGCGCATGCGGAATGATCTTGGAGCTGGTGGTTCCCGCAGTGGCCAAACAAATCACGGCCCAGTGCCGGATCCCGACCATCGGTATCGGCTCCGGCCCGGACTGCGACGGGCAGGTGCTGGTGACACACGACCTTGCGGGAATGTTTCCGTGGTTTACGCCGAAGTTCGTGCGTCCCGAGGCTGCTCTGGCCCAGACCCTGCGCGAAACCGCGCGCCGCTACGTTGCGAACACCAAAGCCGGCGGCCTTGAGCGTCAACAGGCGCAGCAGTCTGAGCAGTAGCCCTCCTCAGTACACGTCGCGCTTGTAGCGCTTGGCCTTCTTCATCGCCTCCAAGTATTCCTTGGATTCCTCCGGCGATTTTCCGCCTTCCACCTCTACAATCCGCAACAGTTCGTTGTGGACGTCTTCCGCCATCCGGTGCTTGTCGCCGCACACGAAAAAGTCCGCCCCCTCCTCCAGCCAGCGCCAGATGTCCCCCGCGTTCTCCCGCATCCGGTGCTGCACATAGATCTTCTCCGCCTGGTCCCGCGAAAACGCGGTGTCCAGACGCAGAAAACCGTCCCGGACCCAAGCCTCGAACTGGTCCCGGTAAAAGAAATCGCCTGCAGCCCGCTGTTCGCCGAAGAACAGCCAGTTGCGCCCGGTCTGCCCGAGGGCCTGCCGCTCCTCGAGAAACGCGCGGAACGGCGCCACGCCGGTGCCCGGCCCCACCATGATGATCGGGGTCGTGCCCTCTGCCGGCAGCGAAAAATGCTTCTGCTGAGACTGCAAAAAGATGCCCGCCCGGGACTCCCCCTCCCAGCGTTCGGCCATGAACGTCGAGGCCACCCCCTTGCGTTCCCGGCCCCGTGAGTTGAACCGGACCGTGGCCACCGTCAGATGCACCGAATCCGGATGCGCCAGCAGGCTGGAGGAAATCGAGTACAGCCGCGGCACCAGTTTCCGGAGCAACTTCACAAACTCCTCTGGCCCAAACTGGATTCCCGGGTTTTCCCGGAGCACATCCACGTAATCCCGGGCATTGTCCGTGGCAGAAAGGTATTCTTTCAACTCGCCCGCAAGCTCCGGCTCCAGCAGACCCGCCAACCCACTCGCACCCCGGGCGACCATCGCCTCCACAAATTTTTTGTCCGCGAATGTGATCGCGTAATCCCGGCGCAAAGCCTCCCGGAACGCCTTGGGCTGGCCGTCCTTCCCAGGCACGCTCTCCTCGCCCGTGGCGCCCAGAGCCGCAATCAACTCCTCCACCAATTCCGGGCAGTTCGCAGGGAACAAACCCAATGCGTCTCCGGCCTTGTACGAAAGACCAGATCCCGCCAGCGAAATCTCATGGTGCCGGGTGTCTTTCTGGGAAGCCGGGCCGGTCAATTTCAGGTTCACCGTGTGCAACGCGGGAAACGGGTTCTTCACGGAATACGGAGCCGGGGAGCCTTCAGCAACGGTAGACATAAGGCGGGGCAGACTACCCAGACGGGACTCAAGATCAAGCGTCCTCCAGAGGCCCTTCTACCCTCGGCCGGCGCCAGCGGAACTGACATCCCCTCGATCAGGCTCCACCAATGCGGCAGCCATCAATTTCTGGATCAGCCCTTCCCATGTCACCACCCCAAGCGGCCGGCCTCCAGGCCCCACCACCGCCGCCATCGTGCTCCGCGCCGCACGCAGCCGCCGGAGCACCGAATGAGCCGAGTCCCCAGGCCCCACCTTCACAATCCGCCTCTGAAATGCCTCCACACGTCCCCGGTGCCGCCCGCTTAAAGCCACATCCAAAACATTCACCAACCCCACAAACTCGCCTTCCTCCCCCAGCACAGGCCAGCGCTCAATCCGCTGAGCACGGCTGCGTTCAATCAACGTCCCCACAGAATCCCCTGCCCCAATGCATTGCACCGCCTCGATCGGCACCATCACCTCCGACGCGCGCACCCCGCGAAAATCCACCACGTTGTGGATCATCCTCCGCTCCATCTGCCCCAACGATCCCGTCCGCTCGCTTTCAATCGTCAAATACTTGAACTCCTCGCGGCCCACAAAAAGTTTCCGTTCCGGCCTGTCCGCCCGGCCCTCCTGTTTTCCGACCACCCAGCCCGCGACCCTCTGTCCAAGCCAGTGCATGGGAGACAGCACCCGGTCCACCAGACGCAGGGGTTCGGCGAGCGCCGCCAGAGCCCGGTGCGGGATCCGGCGGAAAACGGCCTTGGGCACCAACTCAACTCCCAGCACGTACACAGGCAGGCCCACCAACAGGACCAACCCGTTCCCCCACCATGGCCCGAGCCATTCACCAGCCGCCTGAGTCGCGAGCGCCAACGCAAAAATGTTCAGCAGATTCGTCACCACCAGCACCGTCACCAGCACCCGGTCCGGCCTCTGCAAAAGCCCGTCCAACCTCCGCGCCGCGCCGTCCCCCAGCTTGATCTGGTGACGCAACCGGACGCGGTTCACCGAAAAAATCCCGGCCTCGACCCCAGAAAACAGGCTCGAACCCGCCAGGCAAAACAGGATCCAGACCCAGATCATGCCGCGCCTCCTTCCCCGGGTTTTCCGGTGTCTGCCCCGCCGGAGACATTCTCGCCGGCAACCCTCAGGAGGACCTCTTCCACCCGCTTGTGCGAAGTCCGCCGCACCACGGCGACGGCGCCATCCAACTCGACCCGGGCCCCTGTGCGGGGCAGAACGCCCAACCGGTTGAAAATCAGCCCCCCGATGGTGTCGATCCCCTCCTCGCGCCACTCGACCCCCAGCAACTCCCCGAGGTCATCGAGCCGGGCGCGTCCACTGGCCAGCACTTCGCCCTGGCCGAGCGCCTCAATGTACAGCGACCGCTCCGCCTGCGGCACCGCGTCACTGATGATCTCCTCCACCAGATCGTCCATGGTCACCACGCCCTCCACCCCGCCATGCTCGTCCACCACAATCGCCAGACCCTGCGGATGGGTGAGAAAACTGCGCAGCAACTGCGTGGCTTTCATCGTCTCTGAAACAAAGGAAGGTGGCCCAAGCCGCTCCGTGTAATGGTCCCCGGGCGACAAGAGAAACGCCTGAACATCTAAAACCCCAAGGATGTCGTCCGGCGTCTCCCCGTACACCGGCACCAGCTTCTTCCGGCGGTCACGCACCAGACGCAACAATTCCTCCTGCGGCAGGTCGTCCGGGATCAAAAATGCATCCAACCGCGGGGTCATGCAGTCGCGCGCCGTCTTGTCCCCCAGCTTGATGATGTCCTGAATAATCTCACTCTCCGTCTCGTGGAGTGCGCCCTGTTCAGCGCTGACCTCCACCAGGGTCTCAAGTTCTTCTTCTCCAAGAATGTGCTGGGTCCCGTGTGGCATCAAACAGTCCGCCACCGCCTCGCCCCAGCCCTGCATCCGGCGGCTCAGAGGATCCATCCATGTCAGGAGGATACGCAGGCCCCGCACCCCGAGACGGGACACCCGGACCGGCTTGGCCAGCCCCACCAACTTCGGCACCAGATCACACGCGAACACCACCAGCGCGAACACCACCAGCGCCAGCCCCGCAAACGACAACACCCCCCCGGCCCACCGCCGCAGCAGCCACAGGCAGAGGATGATCAACGGCAGATTGACCAGCGCGTCCCCCAACAACACCGCCCCCAGCAGCCGCCTCGGATTCTCCAACATCCGCCCCAGCGCCTCCGCCAGCCCTCCCCCGCGCGCCCGCAGCTTCTCCAACTCAAACGGTTTGAGACTGAAAAAAGCCGTTTCCACGGCCGAAAGCAGGGCCGAAGCCGACACCAAAAAAAGAAGAATGAAATAAACCAGCGCGCTACTCATTCAGGGGCCTGCAGGGGCGTCCCCGGCCGCCTAAAAATGCCGAACCTCAAACCCCGGCTTTCCACCGGAGTTTTCTCCACCACACTGACTGGCAACTTTTCAGGCACAACCCATGCCTTATAAATTCCTGACTCCACGGCTGCGATGAAAAAATCCGAGCGCCTCCAATCCCTGCTGCCACCAGAGGCTTCGAACCTTGGGCTGGAGTCCTGCCCCCCCCATTTCAACCTCTACCTCGACCTTTTCAATCGTCAGGCCTACTACCAAGCCCACGACATCCTCGAAATCCTCTGGCTGGAAGACCGTGGCTGCCTGACGCTCAAAGGCCTCATTCAACTCGCCGGCGCATTTGTCCACCTCCAGAAACATTTCCTCAACCCCGGCCACCCAAAACATTCCGGGCGCCTGCGCCCCGCAGGAGCCCTCCTGCGGCTCGCGCTCAAAAACCTCCTCTCGCCCAACGCCCCAGATCTTCCACTCCCAGGCCTCACCTCCGGCGCCGTTTCCCTTTGCACCGTCTGGATCCGCAAACTGGAGGCATCTCCCCAAAACCCCTGGTCCTGCGACACCGCCCCGCAACTCCACCCGTCTTCCCCATGCCTGACTCCTTCCACCACGACGTCCTGATCCTCGGTGCCGGCGGCGCCGGCCTTTTCTGCGCCAGCCAGGCAGGCCTCCGGGGCCGCCGCGTCGCCGTCCTCGAACACCAGGAGCGCGTCGGGAAAAAAATCGCAATCTCAGGCGGTGGCCGCTGTAATTTCACCAACCTCAACGCCAGTCCCGCCCAGTACCTCTCCCAGAACCCGGAATTCTGCAAATCCGCCCTCGCCCGGTTCAGCCCCTCGGATTTCATCGCCCTCGTTGAGAAGCACGGGATCCGGTACCATGAGAAAAAGCTGGGGCAACTGTTCTGTGACGAGAGCGCGCGGCAGATCATCCAGATGCTGGTGGACGAGGCCAGCCGGGCCGGAGTCCAGATCCATGTTCAGACCCAGATTCTTTCGGTGTCAAAAACCGACCGGTTCCGGGTGGAAACCTCCCGCGGGACGTTTACCGCCGAGTCCCTGGTGGTCGCCACGGGCGGACTTTCGTTTCCAAAACTGGGCGCCACACCCTTCGGACACCAGATCGCCGAAAAGTTCGGGCTCCAACTCACGGAACGGCGCCCGGGACTGGTCCCTCTGGTGTTTGCCCCCCAGGACCGCCACTGGGGTGAACTCAGCGGCGTGGCGCTCCCAGTCCGTGCCCAGTGCGGTTCCCGGAGTTTTGAAGAGGCGCTCCTGCTCACCCACCGCGGGATCAGCGGCCCGGCCACGCTCCAGATTTCGTCCTACTGGCGCGAAAACCAGTCCCTGGCCTTGGACCTGACCGCCGGAACACCAGCCCCGCAACTTCTCGCCGAAGCGCGCAAATCCGGGCTGCTTCCGGTCCTCTCCCGGCTCTGGCCACGCCGGTTTGCGGAACGCTGGTGCGATCTGTACGCACCGAAAAAGCCGCTGGCCCAGTGCCGCGCCGAAGAACTCGAAAACCTCCAGCGCAACCTGCATTCCTGGCAGATGACGTTTCCCGGGACGGAAGGCTATCCGAAAGCCGAAGTGACCCTCGGCGGCGTGGATACCCGGGAGCTTTCCTCCAAAACCATGGAGGCTCGAAAAGTGCCGGGCCTGTATTTCATCGGCGAGGTGGTGGACGTCACCGGTTGGCTGGGCGGCTACAACTTCCAGTGGGCCTGGGCTTCCGCCCACGCCGCCGCCCAGTTCGCCTGAGCACGCCCCCTCGACAGCCCGAGCCTCACCAGCGTATCCTCCCGCGGAATGGCCGGCCCCAATCTCGTAAAACCCTTCAGCATCGCAGGTTTTGTCGCCGGCGAGATCTACCTCCTTTTTGCAGCTCTCGCCCCCTACCACAACGGACAGGAGGTCCAAATGGCCGGCAAAATCTGGCGGATCCTCGCGGCCTCACTTTTTTTTGGTCCGTTTGGGGCGGTGGTGGGAATGGGCGTTGGCCTTCTAGCCACCGGCATTTTCCGAAAACGGCCCTAGCCCCCAAACCCTAGCCCCACCCCCCCCTTTCATGCGGGTGGGCCGGTCCATTGACTGTTTTCACCCGGGGGGTATTCTGGAAGGCCTATGAAAAAGCTCCTCCCCTCCCTGTTCGCCATGGTTCTGGCTCCGGTCGCCCTCTTTGCCGGCGAATTCCCGGACATCAGCCATGACGACCTCAAGAAAGCGATTGCTGAAAAGAAAATCACCCTGATCGACGTGAACGGCAGCAAGAGCTACGGCGCCGGCCACATCCCCGGGGCGATTGATTTCGCCACCAACAAGGCGGAACTCGCCGCGAAACTGCCCTCCGACAAGAGCGCGCTGGTGGTCGCCTACTGCGGAAACGAACAGTGCGGCGCTTATGCAGCCGGGGCAAAAGCCGCCCAGGCACTCGGGTACACCAACGTGAAGCACTACGCCAAAGGCATCCAGGGTTGGAAAGCCGCTGGCGAAAAAACCGAGAAATAATTCCATCTGAGGGGCCTGTTCGCGACTGCCCCTCCTGAGTTTAAAGGCGGCTGGATTTCTCCACGGAGTCATTCAGCCGCCTTTCTCTCATCTACAACCCGAGGTCCGCAGGCGCCAAAACCTGATCTCCGCCTTGCCCTGCGCCCCCACAACAGTCAGTGTCCCACCGTGCATTCCCAGCCCTTTTCACCGCTCGAACTTCCCCCCGGAAACTTCAGCGCCTACATTTTCGACTGCGACGGCACCCTCGCTGACACCATGCCCACCCACTACCGGGCATGGTGCACCGCACTCGAATCCCATGCCGGTAGCTTCCCGGAAGCCATGTTCTATGAACTGGGCGGCGTTCCCACCCACCGGGTGGTTGAAATCCTCAACGAACGCCACGGACTCGGCCTTCCTGTGGAGGAGACCGTGAACCGGAAAGAATCTATATTTCTGGAACTGAGCTCGGAGGTCGCCGCGATTGAACCGGTGGTGGCCATTGCAAAACAGTTTGCCGGCCAGATCCCCATGGCCGTTGCATCCGGTGGCCACCGGCGCATCGTGCTGACCACCCTCCGAGCCCTGGGGATCGCCGAACTTTTCGACACGATTGTCACCGCCGAGGATTATCGCCGCGGCAAACCCGCCCCGGATCCGTTCCTGGAAGCCGCACTCCGTCTCCGGGTCCCGCCCGCGCAGTGCCTGGTGTTTGAGGACACGGCCACGGGGGCAGCGGCCGCTGCGGCCGCAGGCATGCAGTGCGTTCTGGTTCCGCCTCCCGCCCGCAACCCTGGTCCAGGCGTTTTTTGATGCCCTCTCCAGACCCGCTCCTCGCTGCGCTCAAGCAAAACTTCGGCTACGACTCGTTCCGGCCGCTCCAGCGCGAGATCATCGAGGAGTCGATGGCCGGCAGAGACGTGTTTGCGCTGCTGCCCACCGGAGGCGGCAAATCGCTCTGTTTCCAACTCCCGGCGTTGCTCCGGGACGGGCTCACCGTGGTGGTTTCCCCGCTGATCGCCCTCATGAAAGATCAGGTGGATTCCTTGGAAGCCAGCGGGATTCCAGCCACGTTCCTCAACTCCACCTTGGGGTCCACTGATGCCAGGGACCGGTTCCGCGGTCTTCACCGGGGCCAGTTCAAACTCCTTTACGCCGCCCCGGAACGGCTGCTCCTCCCGCAGTTCCTCCAGACGCTCCAACAGTGGAACGTCGTCCAGATTGCGATCGACGAGGCTCATTGTATCTCGGAATGGGGCCATGATTTCCGGCCCGAATACCGGCAACTCGCCCAACTGCGCTCCATTTTCCCGAATGTCCCCTGGCTGGCACTCACCGCCACCGCCACCCAACGGGTCCAGGCGGACATCATCGAGCATCTCCAGCTCCAGTCCCCAAAACAGTTCGTCGCCAGCTTCAACCGGCCCAACCTCCAGTACCGGGTCCTGCCGAAATCCAAACCTTTCGACCAGACCTTGGATTTCATCCGAAACCGGAAATCGGAATCTGGAATTGTGTACTGCGCCAGCCGGAAAACGGCTGAAAGCGTGGCCCAACGCCTGAGCGAACACGGAATCCAAGCGCTCCCCTACCACGCCGGGCTCACCCCAAAACAACGGGCCGAAAATCAGGACCGCTTTCTCCGGGACAGGGTCCGAGTCATCTGCGCCACCATCGCCTTCGGCATGGGCATCAACAAACCCAACGTCCGCTACGTTCTCCACTATGATTTGCCCAAGAACATCGAGGGCTATTACCAGGAAACCGGTCGCGCCGGCCGAGACGGTCTCCCCAGCGACTGCGTCCTCCTTTTCAGTGCCGGAGACGTCGTCAAACAAACCGCTTTTATCGAGGAAAAATCTGACCCCGAGGAACAACGCCTCGCACGGCAACAACTCCGGCAGATGGTTCAGTTCGCCGAATGCCCCTCCTGCCGCCGGGCTGAACTCCTGCGGTACTTCAGCGAAATCTACCCGGACGACAACTGCGGCGGCTGCGACAACTGCATGTCTCCCCGCCAGACCTTTGATGGCACACAGTCCGCCCAAAAACTCCTCTCCTGCGCGTTCCGTGTCCGCCAGAAAAACGGGTTCAGTTTCGGACTCAACCATCTGGTGGAAATCTTGGTCGGCGCCCAGACGGACCCCATCCGGCGCTGGGGCCATGACCAGCTTTCGGTGTACGGGATCGGTTCCGAGCACAAACGCCCGGAATGGCAGGCCATCGGCCGGGAATTGATCCGACTGGGCCTGCTCCAGCAGTCCGCAGAAAAATTTGCCACCGTCGAACTGACCGCCCAAGGACTTGAAACCCTCAAAAAAAGGCTCCCAGTCACGCTCACCAAACCCGTGCCGGCTCCGGACAAAAAACCCAAGGCGCGCCGCGGTGAAATCGAGTGCGACGAAGTTCTCTTCGACCGGCTCCGGGATGTCCGCCGCCGGATTGCCGACGAACGGAACGTGCCCGCGTATATCATTTTTTCCGATGTCCCACTCCGCGAGATGGCGCGCTCCTATCCAGTCACTGAGGAGGATTTCGCCCGGGTTCCAGGCGTGGGCGCCCAGAAACTCCGGGACTTTGCGGGTCCGTTTCTGGAGGAAATCCGTTCGCACATGGCCAGCCATTCCAGCTCAGCTCCTTAAACCCGTGTTCTCCCGTTGTCTCCGGTTCATTTCGCCGATAGCCGCCCCCTTTTTCTCAAAGAAAATGTCTGTTCAACCACTTAACTCCCCACACCCCATGAAAACCCATCCTGTTGCCCTCCTCACCCTTCTTGGCCTCTCGGTGTCCGGTTTCGCTGCCGACTCCGCCAAACCTGCGCCGCTGCGAGTCCTGCTGATCACCGGCGGTTGCTGCCACGATTACGCCACGCAGAAGGATCTGATCAAAAAGGGGTTGGAGTCCCGGGCCAACATCACCGTTGACCAGGTCCATGTGGATGTGACCAAGGAGAACGCCACCAAGCCGCCGCTCCCGATTTACGGCAATCCCACCTATGCCAAGGGCTACGACGTGGTCATCCACGACGAGTGCGCCGCCGGCATCTCCGATCAAGCCGTGATCGAGGGCGTGCTGGCCCCGCACCTCGGGGGCACGCCCGCCGTCAACCTCCACTGCGCCATGCACTGCTACCGGATCGGCAGCGCCAACGAGCCGGCCACCATCGGGACCCCTCACGGCCTCTGGTTTGAATACCTCGGCCTCCAGTCCAGCGGCCACGGCCCCCAGGAACCCATTGATCTCCACTTCACCACCCCGCATCCCGTAACCAAGGGGCTCTCCGACTGGACCACGATCAAGGAGGAACTTTACAACAACATCCAGGTGTTCCCGAGCGCCACCCCGCTCGCCAACGGAAAACAAACCTACAAAGCCAAGGACGGCACCGAAAAAACCTCCGATGTCGTCGTGGCATGGACCAACGTCTACGGCCCGAAAAAGACCCGGGTGTTCTCCACCACCATCGGCCACAACAACGCCACGGTAGAAGACACCCGCTACCTCGACCTCGTCACCCGCGGCGTCCTCTGGTCCGCAGGAAAACTCACCGACGAAGGCAAGCCCGCCGAAGGATTCGCCAAGTAATTCCTGACCTCCTCAAAGTCCGGCTCCGTTCAAAACTGCGGAGCCGGACTTTTCTTTTTCCCCCAACAAATCCAGACTACCTGACCATGCACCTCCCCCAGCGTTCCCTGTTCTTGGTTTTTTCGGCAGCCCTTCTTCTGAGCACGGCTCAAAGCCGGGCCGATTCCCCAAAACCTCTGCGCGCACTCTTGGTCACCGGCGGCTGCTGCCATGACTACGAGGCCCAGAAACGGATTCTCACCGAAGGCATCAGTGCCAGAGCCAAGGTGGAATGGACGGTGGTCCATGAGGGCAATGACCGCGCCAGCCGCAACAGCGCCTACTCCAAGCCCGACTGGGCCAGCGGATTCGATATTGTAGTCCACAACGAATGCTACGGCGCCATCGACGACGTGGCCTTCGTCGAGTCCATCGCCGCTCCCCACAAGGCGGGTGTCCCGGCCGTCATGCTGCACTGCTCCTCCCACAGTTATCGGGCCGCAAAAACCGACGAGTGGCGGATGGCCGTCGGCATCACCTCCACCAGCCACGAAAAAAACCGCGATCTCACCATTGAACGCCTCAATTCCGAACATCCTGTCATGAAGGGGTTCCCGGAAAAATGGGCGGATCCCGCAGACGAACTCTACAAGAACGAAAAGGTGTGGCCGACTGCGGTGCCACTGGCCAAGGCGTTCGGACAGGACACAGGAAAAGAGCATGTGGTCATCTGGACCAACACCTACGGCAAAGCACGGGTGTTCTCCACCACCCTCGGCCACAACAACGCCACCATGCAGGATCCCGTGTACCTCGACCTCGTCACCCGGGGCCTGCTCTGGGCCTGCGACAAACTCGATCCCTCAGGCAAGCCCGTGGAAGGATACGGAGCCTCCAGTAAAAAGCCCGGCTCGGAATAGCCCGGCCACAAAGCGATGTGGACCGACACCCACTGTCACCTCGATTTCCCTGATTTCTCCGGAGACTTTCAGGAGGTCATTTCCCGGGCCCAGGAGGCGGGTGTCACCCGGTTCATCACCATCGGCACCACTGTGGAAAGCAGCCGCAGGGCGGTGGCTCTGGCAGAATCCCACCCCGCCATTTTTGCTGCAGTCGGCATTCATCCCAACAACGCCCATCTCGCACCGCCCGGCTATCTGGAGGAACTGCGAACCCTGGCGGCCAGTCGCCGCGTGGTGGCCCTGGGCGAAATGGGTCTGGATCACCATTACCTGCCCAGCTCAAAACTTCCAGAGTCAGAACGCCAATCCCGCGAAGCCGCCCGCGCCGACCAGACCGTCCGGGAAGCCCAGGAGCGCGTGTTTGGCGAGCAACTGGCTCTCGCCGCGGAACTCGGCCTCAACGTGGTGGTCCATGAACGGGATGCCTGGGACCCAGCCCTACGCATCCTCACCCCGTTCAATGGAAAACTGCGGGCCGTCTTTCATTGCTTCGGAAAATCCGTAGCCCATGCCCGGCAACTGCTTGACCACAGTCATCTGGTCTCGTTCACCGGCATCCTCACATTCAAAAACGCCGGGATTGTTCAGGAAACCGCCCGCCAGATTCCGGACGGCACATTTTTTGTGGAAACCGACTGCCCTTTTCTTGCCCCTGTCCCGCACCGGGGAAAACGGGCGGAACCGGCGCACGCAGCGGTGGTGGGCCGGTTTCTGGCCGGGCTTCGCGCCAGTCCACCGGAGGCCTTGGCAGCGCAAACCGAAGAGACCGCCGCGGGCTTTTTCCGGTTTCCCGAACACTGACCCGCCGTTTTTCGCCGCCAAAAGCCGGCCATCCACTCCTGAATGAAAGCACTCCGGATCTGGATCGGGCTGGGATTGGTCCGGAATAGATCTGGAATTGGCTTGAAGCTCTGGCAACCCCGGTCCCAATCTTGAGCCCATGCCTTCCACTGCTCCGGTAGCCTACGACTCCAAGATTGAAGGGAACGTGATTTTTACCCAGTTGGATTCTGCCATCAACTGGATGCGCAAGAACTCGCTGTGGCCGATGCCGATGGGGCTGGCCTGCTGCGCCATCGAATTGATGGCCACCGCGTCCTCCCGATTCGACATCGCCCGGTTCGGCGCCGAAGTCATGCGGTTCTCGCCCCGGCAGAGTGACGTCATGATCGTGGCCGGCACCGTCACGTACAAGATGGCGCTGGCTGTCAAACGCATCTGGGACCAGATGCCGGAACCCAAGTGGTGCATCGCCATGGGCGCCTGTGCCTCCAGCGGCGGCATGTACCGCAGTTACGCCGTCCTCCAGGGCATCGACCAGCTCATCCCCGTGGACGTCTACATCAGCGGGTGCCCACCGCGCCCCGAAGCCCTCATCGAAGGCCTTCTCCGTCTCCAGCGCAAGATCGACACCGAAGCCTCCTTTGTGGAACAGAAAAAGGATCTCC
>CAIURC010000099.1 GCA_903901425.1 uncultured Spartobacteria bacterium
CAATGCCTCGTAAACCGGCCAGAATGCGGAGGTGCCGTGCTTGAGGTTGAGTTGTTTAAAGTAATCCTGAGGTGTGACTTCGGGGACGGCTCCAAGTTGATGCCAGTCGAGGAGCATTTGTTCCCATTCGCGGTACCCTGCAGCCTTCCGGTTTCCCCAGTTCCTTGGTTTGGAAGGATCCTGCTTTTTTTCGAGCAGTGCGCATCCGTCGCGGGTGATGAGTTCCCCGCCCGGCCCGAAGATAAGCAACTGCGAGACACCGCTGCCGCGCAGTTCGTTCCAGAACGTCTCATGGTCCGGTTTCTTTCCCTGGGCAATGGCGGGTGCGGGCAATTCGGGTTCCCGGTGTTTGGATGGTTCCGGGCGGTCCCTGCGGAGGACAACGAACTGGAACTGGGTGGGGTACTTGTCGCGGAAGGAGAGCAGTTGAGGTGCGAAGGATTTGCAGGGGCTGCACCAGCCGACGTTGGTGTAGAGGGCGGTGATCTTGTTCGGGGCGACTCTGGTCTCTGGAGAGGTGCTTTTTTCGACAACGCCATTGAGGCGGTCGGGCCAGAAATTGCCGTTGGATGCAAGACAGGTAAGGGCGAGGAGAGGGGTGAGGAACAGGGCGAGTTTCATGGTTTCTGGGAGGGAACGGCCTGGCACGTAAAACACGGCAGAAATGAATCCAGGCGGGCCTAGGTGACCATCGTGCGCCACCTGTGGCCGATGCCGGATGGCGATCAACCAACGGGGGCATATTTAATGAAGTCCATAGCTCCTGCCTATTAGCCGTTCGGCTAGAGAAAGCAGTGAGCAGGAATCTGTGAGAGGTCCTGGGTTTTCAGAGTTCGCCGGATCTGTGGGAAAAGCCGGCTCGAGGTGCCCCTCTGCACTCTTCGCGGAAAGCCGCGCGGTCTCATTTCCGGAAAGATCCGGGTTCGGATTTTTCCGAGGATCCGGACATAGGCCCCACGATGCGGGGATGTGGGTTCCCTGCCAGAGGCTGCGCGGTTCCCTTCAGAAACGCGGCAGTTTGAGCTGATGGGAATCAGAATGGCCCTGAACGAGGGACTCCAGACAGGCAGTTCCCGTGCATCGGGTGAGCGTCATCGGGAATCGGGTTTGCGGGAGGCGCAACGAGTGCTTCCACCATTTCTTTCACTGCAGCTTTGAGAGGTGTTGGTTCATGGAGGGGGGGGCCGCCGGGAAGTTTCCGAGTTTGGGGGCTTCAGCGGACCCTTGGAGCCGAGGGCAGTGATGGTTCGGTTAAAAAAAACCTGAGACAGCAAATTTTTGCCGGTAAATCAGGGGGGGGTGAAAATTTTTCCCCGTTTTTGGGCACGTTTTGATGACGGGAATTCACTCTGGAGTGTTGAAGAAGAGGGGGGTGTGGGCGCAGGGAGAGAGTGTCACGGTTTGAGCACGGGTACGTATTTTGTGATCGATTTCTGACCACGGGTTGACTTTTTGACTCAACGATTGGGAGGGGACGGAGCGTTGGCGCCCGGGTGAAACCTGCCCTGGGGAGAACTCGGACAGGAAAAAGAGCGGAAAAAATGAGACTTTTCCCGGCAAACGGTGTTAAAGGTAGCAACTAAGCAGTAACACCTCAAGGCGTGTAAAAATATTATACCCCATGAGTATGTGATCCGCGCTGGGTTGCGTCGCGCAACCAGAGTGGCTAAAGTGGCGCGACGCAAAAACCCTGATAAAAATATGAAACTGACTAAACTGCCTCAGCACACGCTTCAAACGGCGCTGTGCGGCCTTTGGTTGGTTGGCCTGATCACTCCCTATCGAGTTCAGGCAGCCAAACCTGCCACTGGGAAGGAGAGGAGCACTTCGCGTGCCGAGGAATCTATTTTTTTGAGGGCCAGTGGTTTTCAGGTGGTTTATCCGGTGGGGTTGCGGGAGCGCCATCCCGGCCTGCCCCCGGAAAAGGAGTTGGAACAGCTCGGCGTGACCTTGGGATTGAAAAACGGAATCTTGATCCCGGTTTCCGCTGCAGACGCGGGTGGTTCCTGCGAAACACAGGTTTTGGGGGCACTGGGGAAGTCCCGTGTGTACCGGGGAGACGCTCTTCTTGAGATCAGTCAATCGATTGTGTCGGCGCTGAACCGGCGTGGGATTTATGGTGTGTTTGCCGAGGTGGACAGTCGGGACCTGGTGGAGGGATCTGCAGGTGGATTGCAGTCCAAAGGTGGGGTGATCCGGTTTTTGGTGACGGTGGCGGAGGTCGGGGCGGCAAAAACCTCCAGATACCGGTTGCCGTTGAAAGCGGGGGCTGAGCCGGAGGAAAATCTGGGCCGGGATGCTGGATTGCTGGCGCGTTCGCCGCTGAGGCCGGGGGGATTGTTGGAGAAAGAAAAACTGCAGGAGTATTTGGATCGGCTGAACCGGTTTTCGGGCCGCCGTGTGGATGTGGGAGTTTCGGCCGGGGAAAAGCCGGGGACGGTGGATGCGAATTATGTGATCCGGGAGGAGGGAAATTTTACGGGGCACTACCAGCTGGCGAATACGGGAACGGAGAGCAGTGGCGAATGGCGGTCGCAGTTTGGAGGGGAATACCGGCACTTTGCGGCTGGGGACGATGTTCTGCGGTTTCAGTATGGGACTTCGGATTTCCAGAAATTCCATGCGGGCCAGTTGTCGTATGAGTTTGCGTTGCGGGAGCCGGATTATTTGAAGGGCCGGGTGTATGGCGGCTACTCCCGGGTGCGTGCGCAGGATTTGGGGGTGAGCGGGACGGATTTCGAGTCGGAAGAAGTGTCTGCGGGGGGGCAGCTGACATGGACCCCGTGGTATTTGGGCGGGTGGCCTGTGGATTTCAGTGTGGGGGCCTACTGGATGAACGCGGCGGTGGACAACGGGATGGCCGGGGTGGCGAGCGATGCGAGTTTCCTGCTTCCCTACGTCGGGATTGGAACGGAACGCGTGAGGGAGACCTACAGTCTTCTCGCGAATGCGCAGTTGGAGACCAACTTGGCCGGGATTGCCGGGACCCGGCGGGAGGACTTTGAGGCGCTGGGCCGGTTTGGGGCGGACGAGGATTTCACGATTGCGAGATGGAACCTGCAGGGGTCGATGTATTTGGAGCCGTTCCTGTTTGGAAAAGAGTGGGAGGAGGGAAAGGTGTGGTGGAAATCGAACCGGGCCCACGAGCTGGCGGGTTCTTTCCGGGGTCAGGCGGTCCTGGGTGGGGCGCGGTTGGTGCCCCAGTTGCAGGCGGTGGCCGGCGGGTTTGACACAGTGCGCGGGTACGACGAGTCGTTCACTTCAGCGGACAGCGTGCTGATTGGAAGCGTGGAATACCGGCTCCATATCGCCCGGCAGTTTGTGAAACCGGCTTCGGTGGTGGAGGCGGAGAAGGCGGAGAAACAGCCCGTGGTGGGAAACCCTGCGCAGCGCGGGGCGGGTGATGTGGGGAGTGGGTTTGCGATGCGGCCCCGGACGGTGGCGTCGATTGCGGACTGGGATTTGATTTTCCGGACCTTCCTCGACTACGGCCAGACGTACCACAACGACCGGCTCGCGGGGCTGGAAGCCAACCACACTCTGCTGGGGGCCGGTGTGGGGCTGGAGTTCCAGGTATACAACCCGGCCTATCTGACGGTCCGGACGGATCTCGGGTTTGCGCTCAGGGACGACAGCCAGGTGCCGGGCCGCGAGGTTCAGGCGGGGGACAGCCGGCTGCACGTGTCGGTGACCATGGCTTGGTAGGAACGGGCAGTCCGCGGAATCAGAACCAGAATTCAACACCTTCTTTTTCATGAAAGCACACCAGTATCTTGCGACTTCCATTGCCACCCTTCTGGCGACTGCTGCTGGCCAGCGCGCAATGGCACTGCCCAAGGGCGAAGCCGTGGCGCACGGCAACGCCGACTTCAAACGGGACGGATCCAAGATGGAGATCCGCGCCTCTGACCGGGCGGTGATCAACTTCCGCGGATTCAACATCGACGCCCATGAGTCTGTCACATTCGTGCAGCCGGACTCCAAGGCGCGCGTGCTGAACCGGGTTGCCGACGGCAATCCGACGCGGATTTTCGGACGGTTGAATGCGAACGGGCAGGTGGTGCTGGTGAATCCCTCCGGCGTTTTTTTCCAGAACGGTTCGATGGTGAACGTGGGCGGGTTGATTGCGGCGGCGGGCCAGATGAGTGACGAGGATTTTCTGGCAGGCCGCAACCGTGTGACCGGTCTGAGCGGGGAGGTGAGCAACGAAGGAACCATCCAGGCCTCCGGAGACGTGAGTCTGCTTGGGGCGCAGGTTTCCAACTCCGGCACGGTGGAATCCAGCCAAGGGATGGTGTCGATGGTGGCAGGGGACGAAGTGCTGGTGGGTGAACGGGGTGGCAACGTGTTTGTGAGCGGGGGAACCAAGCCCGCGGGAGCTGGACAGACGACAAAAGGCGGGGTCAGCAATGCCGGAAAGATCGCGGCCAGACATGTCCGGCTCGGAGCCGGGGATTTCTTTGCCGTCCAGCACAGCGGTGAAATCCGTTCGCAAGACGTTGCGATCCAGGGGGGCAAGGGCGGTCGGGTCGAGGTTTCCGGGAAGATTGACGCGTCAGTCAAGGGGGGCAAAGGCGGCCGGATTGAGGTGACCGGTGAGACGGTGGCGCTTTCCGGGGCCAGGCTTGATGCCAGCGGGGATGCCGGAGGTGGGGAGATATTGGTGGGGGGCGATTGGCAGGGGAAGGCGGGAGTGGAGCGGGCGGTGACAACCACCGTGGATTCGGCAACTGTCCTTCGCGCGGATGCGACCCAGAACGGAGCCGGGGGCAAGGTGGTGGTGTGGGCGGACGGGGCCACCCAGTTTGATGGCAGGGTTTCCGCGCGCGGAAAAGGGGCGGGCCAGGTGGGCGGAGATGTGGAGACTTCCGGAAAACTGAGGCTCGGTGTGGGAGCCTCGGCGCGGGTGGATGCGGGTTCCGACGGTGGCCGAGTGGGGAACTGGCTTCTGGACCCAACAAACCTCACGATCCGGGCGGGAGGCGGTGGGACGTTGGGCGGGTCAGGAGACGAGGTGGTGGACGCGTCTGTGATCAACACGGCGCTGGCGACGGTGACGTTGAGCGCAACCAACGACATCACGTTTGATCAGCCGGTTTTGATGACGGCCAACGGGGCAGGGCTGACCGCGGTGGCTGGAGGCAGCCTCACGGTGAATCCGGGGATCACGATCGAAACAAGGAACGGGGCGATCGCGTTCACGGCGGACTCCGACGGGGACGGCGTGGGTGGGCTGACTCTGGGGGCTGGGAGCGCATTGATCACCAAGGGCGCTGTGGTGACTTTGAGAGTCGATCACACCGACAAGGCCAGCACCGATGGGATCCGGATTCTGGGGGACATCGACACCCGCAATCCCTCCACGGGATTCGGTCCGGATTCGACCATTTCGTTGCTGGGAACCAACCCGGCGCAAAACGGGGTTCTGGAGGTTGGGGCGGTGTTTCTGAACGCGGGGCACTCGCGGGATGCCGGTTCCCCCAGCTACTTCACGTCGGGGGCGTTTGATTTTTACGCCGACGAAATCAATCTCACCGGGGGTGCAAATTCGGTGCGTGGCACGGGGGATTTCAACCTGCGCCCGGCCAATCTTTCGACTGGGGTGAAGCTCCTCGCCTCTGACGATTCCACGGCGGGTCGGTTGGACATCTCCGGGACGGATTTGGCGGCGATCAGCAGCGATTTCATTGCCACCACGTTTGGCCGCTACGACAGCGGGTACACAGGCCAGTTGGTGATCGGGGATGCCGGTGGCCCCGCTCTCACCATTGACCGCGGGGTTGGCGGCCCAGGGACGGTGGGCTTTGAGTCGGGAGTGAACGGGGTGATCGCGAACGTCAACGTGCAGGCGGTGAACACCTCCTACGTGAATCTTCGGGGCAACGTGATCGACCTCAAGCAGGGGCTCTCGGCTCCTCTGGGCTTGGTTTCTTTCATTCAGACGGCCAGCTCCAATGTGGAGGTGCTGGACATGACCAAGCCGGGGAACGGCCCTGTGGCTGGGCGGTTGCGGTTGGACACAGCCATGCTCAAGGGAGTGGGAGATACCAGCAACGGGCTCGCGATTGGAAACGATGCGACCAACAGGAACTCGACCCTGACTATCCAAGACCCGCTTCTCCTCAATTCAGGGGCGGGTGCAGCCGCGGGCCGGATGATGCTGCAGAGTGGCGGGCTGATAACATTCAACGCGCCTGTGGATGCCGGGATCAAGACGCTGACGATCCGGGTGGCGGACATGCAGTTTGGCCCTGGCATTGCGACTCAGGTGATGAGCAAAAATGGGTTGGTGGTGAGTCCCTCCGGGGGGGGGGCGGGGCTGGGTTCGACCCGGGACTTGGAAGTGTATTCGGGTGCGCGGAGGGCCTATGATCCGGCCCAGAACGTGTTAAACCTGCATGTGGATGATCTGACGGCTTTTGCCGGCAATTTCACCGGCACGCTGACCCTCGGTCGTGAGGATGCAGAGATCGGCGGAAATTTGCGGATCAATGCGCCGATCAACCTTGCCGGGAAACTCACCAGCGGCATGACCCTCATCGCGCCCGAAAACCTGCTGGTCAACCAGCCCATCACCCTTGGATCCGTGGGCTCGACCACCACCAGGCAGGGACTGACCCTGATCGGAAGAGAGGTGGCGCTCAACGCGGCCCTCACAGGCACGGGCACCCTCTGGATCCGTCCTGTGAATGTGACCCGACAGAGCAGCGATCTGGTCACCTACCCTGGGGGCAATCCTCTCAATCGCGGGATGCTGATTGGCACTGGCGTCGCAGACCCGGACAACGCCAATCACCTGACCATCACCGACGAGGAATACGGGCGGATTGGCAACACGTTCAACCGGATCGTCTTTGGCCGTGATGCGATGGCTGGAGATCTCGAGATTCGCGGGTCCGCCCTGGGTCTCAAGGCGGATACCGAGCTTCAGGCGTCGTCCGCTGCCAAACTGTATTCGACCATCAACGGGGGCGGGAAATTTCTCTGGGTGCGCGCTCTGGAGTTGGATGTAGACAACCAGCTGACAGCGGCTCCGAAGTCGCTGACAAACCTGTCTGCGCTCTGGATCAACACGCTTCCGAGTGCTCAGACGCCTCCGCTCCAGCGCAAGATCGTGGTGAACGGGCTGACGGACCAGGGGCCGTTGAGCCTGGACCTGACCCGGCAGGATCTCTCCTGGATCGACGGGACATCCGTCCCATCGGTGGTGATTGGCTATGACGGGTTTACCTACAATTATTCTACCGGAGCCACGTCGAATCTGCCGATCGAGGTTGTCGGAGATGCGTCCAACCCGTGGACGCTCACGGCGAACACGGAGTTGAGGAGCTCCAACCGGATCTATGCTGCGGGCGTTTCCTTGCCGCCTGTGTACGGATCGATTGTGGTCAACGCTCCCGTGGATGGAGCCGGTTACAATCTGACTCTGCGTTCCGACAGCCAGCTCCAGATCAAGGGCGGGCCAGGGTCCGTCAGCAATGTCGGGACGCTGAGAATCGAACAGCACAAGCTCGACGTGCCAATCCGGCTTCTTGACCCGGACACCTATGTGAACGCGGACGCGCTCGTTTTTGGCCGGAGCAGTTATGCCGCTTTGGGCGCCGGGATCGGCAACCTTTTCGTGGGCCGCACGAACAGCAAGAGCGACCTGACCGTGTCCGGCCCGATGACCCTGGTGGCCAACACCACGCTGACCACAGGTTATTATCCCTACAACGCCGGTGTGCCGTCCCAGCCTGCCGGTACGGGCCAGTTGCTCAGGATCGATGCGCCCATCGATGGCGATAAGGCGCTGACTCTGGCCTCTTACGGAGTAACCCAAGTGGCAGCTTCCCTCGGCGCGACGACACCCCTGGCTTCCTTATCCATCACCAAAAACACCGACATCGCCGGGACAACGCAACGCACCGAGATCGGGGCTGTGGGCGGACCTGCGGTCACCGTGCGCACCAGCGGAAACCAAACTTATTCCGAGGCGGTTCTTCTGAACGTCAGCGGAAGCCTGGAGGCCGGAGGAACCCTCACCGTGTCAGGGACACTGGCTGCCGGCGCAAACGATCTTGCGCTGCTTGCAAACGAGATGACCTTCAGCGGCGGTGTGGGAAGCATCGCTGGGAGCGGTGGGCTCACACTTGGGGCCGGGCGTCCGGAGACCAACATGGCTTTTTTCGGAACCACCAGTGTTGCCGGGCAGTTGAATTTGACTCAGGCGAAGCTTCAGGCAATCGCACTGGCTGGGTTCAGCAAGCTCACCGTGGGGCGCTCCGACAGTTCCGGAACGCTCTCTGTGAAGGAGAACTTCACCCTGCTTCAAGAGACGGTCTTCCAAACCGGCGGTTCGACCCTGACCATAGAGAAGCAGATCAATGGGGCGAAGAAGTTGACGCTGAATGCCGGGGCCGGAAACATTCTGGTATCCGGTGCGTTTGGAACTAGCACTCCGGTGGGTGAACTGTCCGTGCTTTCTTCGGGGACCGCAACGTTTCAGGGCCCCGTGAATGCAGCCAGCCTCTGGTCCGATGCCGGTGGTAGTCTGGTACTGAACGGGGGAAGTGTGTCTACATCCGGAGGGCAGACCTACAATGACCCGTTGGTTCTCGGAGGAACTGCTACACTGTCCAGTTCTGGGGCCGGGGACATCCTGTTGAACGGGGGGGCATCCGGGACTGGCGTTTTGAATGTGAACACCGCGGGCGTCACCCGGCTGCAGGGCGGAATTCAAGTGGGAAGTCTCGCCACCAACCCGGGCGGTACTGTGGAGATGGCTGGCGCCATTCAAACCAGCGGCGCTCAGTCTTATGGTGAAGCCGTGCGCCTGCTGGCAGACACAGCATTGACGGGATCGACGGTCAGTTTCGGAAACACGCTGGCCGGTGGAACCAACAGCCTTTCGGTAACCGGGAACGCGGTCTTGGGCGGAGCGGCGACGGGCTTGGATACGGTATCCGTGAGCGGTACGACTGTGTTGAACGGTGGGGTCGTGACGAGCACTGGAACACAGACGTACTCGGGAGCTGTGACGCTTGGGGCGGACGCGGCGCTGACGGGCTCGACGGTGAGTTTTGGAAACACGCTGGCCGGCGGAAGCAACAGCCTTTCGGTAACCGGGAACGCGATTCTTGCCGGAGCGGCGACGGGCTTGGACACGGTCTCTGTGAGCGGCACGACAGCGTTGAACGGCGGAGTCGTAACCAGCACCGGGACGCAGACGTACTCGGGCGCTGTGGCGCTGGGGGCTGACACGGCGTTGACGGGGTCGACGGTGAGTTTTGGAAACACGCTGGCCGGCGGAAGCAACAGCCTGGCGGTGACCGGGAACGCGGTCCTGGGTGGAGCGGCGACGGGCTTGGGCACAGTATCCGTGAGCGGGACGACAGCATTGAACGGCGGAGCCGTGACGAGCACCGGAACACAGACGTACTCGGGTGCTGTGACGCTGGGTAATGACACAGCGCTGACAGGCTCGACGGTGAGCTTTGGAGCCACGCTGGCCGGTGGAAGCAACAGCCTGGCGGTCACCGGAAACGCGGTCCTGTCTGGAGCGGCAACGGGCTTGGACACGGTATCCGTGAGCGGGACGACGGCGTTGAACGGGGGAGTGGTGACCAGCACCGGAACACAGACGTACTCGGGCGCAGTGACGCTCGGCGCGGACACGGCGCTGACGGGTTCAACGGTGAGCTTTGGAACCACGCTGGCGGGTGGAACGAACAGCCTGGCGGTGACCGGGAACGCGGTCCTGGGTGGAGCGGCGACGGGCTTGGGCACGGTATCCGTGAGCGGGACGACGGCGTTGAACGGCGGAGCCGTGACGAGCACAGGGACGCAGACATACTCGGGAGCTGTGACGCTCGGCGCGGACACAGCGCTGACAGGTTCGACGGTGAGTTTTGGAAACACGCTGGCCGGTGGAACCCACAGTCTGACGGTGGCCGGAAGCGCGGTCCTGTCTGGAGCGGCGACGGGCTTGGAGACGGTGTCCGTGAGTGGCACGACAGCGTTGAATGGTGGAGCTGTGACGAGCACTGGGACACAGACGTACTCGGGCGCTGTGACGCTGGGAGCA
>CAIURC010000100.1 GCA_903901425.1 uncultured Spartobacteria bacterium
ATCTGTGCAACCCGGAGCTTTTGAAATGGGCGGCACCAGGGGCTGAAATCATTTACGCAGGAAAAAAAGCCGGGCAGCACACTCTCCGGCAGGAGGAAATCAACGCGCTGCTGGTCGCGAAGACGGCCGAGGGAAAGAAGGTCCTCCGTTTGAAGGGCGGGGACCCGTATGTTTTCGGACGCGGCGGCGAGGAGGCGGTTGCGCTGGCCGATGCGGGCCTGAAGTTTGAAGTGGTGCCCGGGGTCAGTTCCGCGCTGGCGGCACCCGCCTACGCGGGGATCCCTGTCACGCACCGGGAGCACACCAGTCAGTTGACGATTTTCACCGGGCACGAGGATCCCACCAAGGGGTACAGTTCGCTCGATTATGCCGGGCTGGCCAAACAGACTGGGACCCGGGTCATGTTGATGGGCGTTGAACGGATCGGCCCGATCATGGACCAGCTTCAGGCACACGGGCTGGCTGCGGAGACGCCAGTGGCTTTGGTCCGCTGGGGAACGACCGGACGTCAGCAGACGTTGGTGGCGACCGTCGGGACCGTTGCAAGGCGCGTGGAGGAGACCGGGTTCGCCGCGCCGGCCGTGGCAGTGATTGGGGAAGTGGTGGGGTTGCGCGAAAAACTGGGGTGGTTTGAGAACCGGCCCTTATTTGGAAAACGGGTGGTGGTGACCCGGACCCGGAAACAGGCCAGTGGCTTGAGCGCGGCGCTGCGCGAACTGGGGGCTGATGTCCTCGAAATGCCGACCATCCGGATCGAGCCGCCCGAGGACCTGAAAGGGTTTGCCGAGTTGGTGCAGGATGTCCACCAGTACGACTGGCTGGTGTTCACAAGCCCCAACGGGGTGGACGCGTTCTTTGAGATCTTTTTCAAGCTCTACAAGGATATCCGCGAGATTGGCGGGGTGCGCATTGCGGCCATCGGGCCGGCCACGTCCGCCCGTGTTGCCCATTACCATCTCCAGGTGGATTTGCAGCCCAAAGAGTTCGTCGCGGAAGCGGTGGTGGAGGCTTTCCAAGCGGAGGGATCCGTGGAGAACCAGCGGATTCTTCTGGCGCGCGCGGAACAGGCCCGGGACGTGATCCCCAAGGAACTCACCCGTCTGGGCGCCATTGTGGACGTTGCGGTGGCTTACCGGACCGTTCCGGAGACGGAGGATCCCACCGGAGCCGTCGAGCGGTTCCGGAAGGAGGGAGCGGATCTGGTGACATTCACCAGTTCTTCCACGGTGGAAAACTTCCTGGCGTTGAATCTGCCGTTGCCGCCTGGGATGCAGACGGCTTCGATCGGTCCGGTGACCTCCAAAGCGCTCACCGACAGCGGGTTGCGGGTGGATATCGAGGCCACGCGCTACGATATTCCGGGGCTTTTGGAGGCCATTTCCGGGTTTTACGGTGGGACTCGAAAATTATCCTGAAACCCGCGGTTGACGATCCGGACCCTGCCGTTTACATTTCTGAACTTGTCTCTGGGTTTCCCCGGGGACTCCCAATCCATTTTCCACAAAGATAAATCCACCGAGAAAGCCAACAGAGGAAAAGACATGCCTGAAGTTATCGTACGCAAAGGGGAGCCCATTGACCGGGCGTTGAAGCGTTTGAAGAGCAAGCTGGAAAGTGAGGGGATCATGGAGGAAGTGCGGCGTCTCCGGGCTTTCGAAACCCCGACGCAGAAGGCCAAGCGCAAGGCCAAGGCGAACGCCAAACGCGCGAAAGCCAAGTTCCGTTTCAGCACCGCTGCTTAATCAGTTTGCTGGGCCCGACTTTTCCGGGGCGCTTTGTCCTCTCGGAAATCGGTGGGTAAGCAGGTCTGATCTCGGTGTGTTGACTGCGTTGGGGTCAATGGTTCTCTCCTGAGAACTTATTCTTTGCACTCCAAACTCAGGCTCGCGGTCTTACACAGTACCGGCTCATCGGTTTTAAAAGTTTCATTCCGCCGCCTGCCAGATTCTGGCTAGGCGGCGGCTCTTTTTTGTCTGAAATGCCTCTGTTTGTCTCAGATGCCGACTCTGGAACGCTGCTTTTGAATAGGTGTCCGGTGCCCACACGGCGTGGAGGATGCTGAATCCAATGAACCCTCATGATCCAGAGTTTGTCGCATGGAGTTCGTTTCTGGCTGCCAGTTACAAACGGTGGACAGGAGCGCTCCTCACGGAGGAACTGGATCCTTTGCGTCGAGCGGAGGCGTTGTACGGGGCGCCTTTCGTTTTGGTTTCCCATGGGACGCAAGCGGACCCTGTTTTGAACTACGGGAATCTGGCCGCTCAGAAGCTTTGGGGATTGAATTGGGCGGAACTGACTCGGATGCCTTCGCGGTTGACGGCGGAGCAACCGGAAAGAAGTGAGCGGGAACAGTTTCTCCGGAGGGTGAGTACGCACGGGTACATTTCGGATTACAGCGGGATCCGTGTGACATCAGCCGGTCTGCGGTTCCGGATTCGAGGGGCGGTGGTTTGGAATGTGGAGGCGGGGGGCGGGAACCGAGTGGGACAGGCGGCGATGTTCCGGGACTGGGAGTGGTTGGAGGGGGCCTGAGTTTTTTTGGAGAGGATTCAGAAGAGGAAAAGGCGCTGGTCGGTTGCGGAGAAGGTTCGGGCGTGATACCTAGGGCGGTTTATGGCCATGGAAACCGATTTTGTACCCAATGTTCTTGCGGACCGTTATGCCTCTGAGGCGATGAAAGGGGTGTGGTCCACGCGAGGACGCGTGGTGCTGGAGCGGGAATACTGGATCGCCGTGATGAAGGCTCAGCGGGATCTCGGACTGGGGATTCCAGAAGAGGCTTTGGTGGCCTATGAGCGGGTGAAAGACCAGGTGGATCTGGAATCGATCCGGAACCGGGAGGAGGAAAGCCGGCACGATGTGAAGGCGAGGATCGACGAGTTTTGTGCTCTTGCGGGTCACCAGCATCTGCACAAAGGGCTGACCAGCCGGGATTTGACGGAGTCGGTGGAACAACTCCAGGTCTACCGGGCGCTGAAGCTCGTCCGGGCAAAGGCGGTGGCTGCGCTCAAAAAGTTGGCGCACCGTGCCGTGCTGGACCGGGACATCCTCATTGCAGCCCGGACGCACAACGTGGCGGCGCAACCGACCACGGTGGGCAAGCGCTGGGCGATGTTCGGGGAGGAATGTGGACGCGGTCTGATGCAGGTCGAGGCGGTACTTGAGGGATTCGCGGCACGCGGTTTGAAGGGGGCTGTGGGAACCCAGCTCGATCAGTTGACTCTGTTTGCTGGCGATTTCGAACAGGTCCAAAACCTCGAAGAACGGGTGTTGGCGCATCTGGGGATTCCGCGGGTTTTGGGGTCGGTGGGCCAGGTGTACCCGAGGTCCATGGATTTGGAGGTGGTGTCTGCGTTGCTGGGGGTGGCCTCGGGGCCATCATCCTTTGCCAAGACGCTGCGGCTCATGGCGGGTCACGAGTTGGCCAGCGAAGGGTTTCTGCCTGGCCAAGTGGGTTCTTCAGCGATGCCGCACAAGATGAACGCGCGGACTTGCGAGCGGATCAACGGGTTCCATGTGATCCTCAGGGGGTATCTCGCAATGGCCGCGTCGCTTTCTGGCGAACAGTGGAACGAGGGGGACGTGTCCTGTTCGGTGGTCCGACGGGTGTTTTTGCCGGACGCGTTTCTTGCGATTGACGGTCTTCTGGAGGCGTTCCTGACCGTGCTGGGCCAGATGGAGGTCAACCGCGCGGTGGTTGAGCGGGAGTCCCGCCATTACCTGCCGTTCTTGCTCACCACGACGTTCCTGATGGAGGCAGTGAAGGCCGGGGCGGGGCGTGAGGCTGCCCATGAGGCAATCAAAGAGCACGCCGTGGCTGTGGCCCGCGATCTGCGCAGCGGCATGGTCGAACGCAACGATCTGGTGGACCGCCTCGCGGGCGATGCACGGCTCGGGCTTTCAAAGGCGGTTCTCGAAAGCGTGGTGTCCGGGGCCGGGGGGATGTCAGGGGCCGCGGGTGCGCAGGTGGATGCGTTTGCTGAACTCGCCGCGCACTGGATGGCGCGTGTCCCGGAGGCCGCCGGGATACAGCCCGGCCGGATCCTTTGATTCCCAATGGACGGGATGTTTTGAGGGGTACAGAAAATTTTCGGATTTGTGGGCATTCAATTTCGGGGTTAGAAAGGGGAGGGATGCAGAAATTCGATTTCAATGAAGCAGTGGACATGGTGACGGCGGAGGACGCCCGCTACGCTCCGGCTGCCTATCATTTCCTGAGGGAGGCGCTGGATTTCACGATCAAGCAGTTGAAGAAAGCGAAGGAACCATCCAAGCACGTTTCCGGGCCGCAATTGCTGAACGGGATTCGATTGTACGCATTGCGCGAGTTCGGTCCCATGGTGCTGACCGTGTTTGAGTACTGGGGAATCGGCCGCTGTGAAGATTTTGGCCAGATGGTTTTCAACCTCATCCAAGTCGGTGTTTTCGGAAAGAACGACACGGACCGGATCGAGGATTTTTCAGGCGGTTACTCATTCGAAGACGCATTCGTTCGCCCGTTTCAACCGAGCCCTGTTCCGCTTTCGGTCCCGGGTTTGGGATGGGAGGCGGGGTCCGCTCCGGCAGAGCCTGCATCTGGGGAGAAAATTTAGCGGACAGCGTGGAAGCTCGGATGAACGAAGCGCGAAAATCCGTGGAGCTTCCACCGTTGACCGCGCGGGTGGTGACACTTGGTAACGGGGTGCAAGTGGTTCTGGATGCCGACCGGAGTGCGCCGGTGGCGAGTATCCAGGCCTGGGTGAGGACCGGTTCGATCCATGAAGGCCGGTTCTTGGGCGCAGGCATCTCGCACCTGCTCGAACATCTCCTGTTCAAGGGGACGGAGAAAAGGCCCGCGAGTGGCTTTGCCCGCGGGATTCAGGATTTGGGCGGGTATTTGAACGGATACACCAGTTTTGATCGGACGGTTTATTGGGCGGACATGCCCGCGGCGGGAGTTTTGGAGGGACTCGAGATTCTCGCGGATGCAGTGTTCCACTCGGTGCTGCCGCCCGAGGAATACGGCAAGGAGCAGGAGGTGATCCGGCGGGAGTTTGCCATGGGCGCTGATGATCCCGACCGCGTGGCGGGGCGGAACCTTTTTGCAACGGCGTACCGGGTTCATCCCTTCCGCCACCCGGTGATTGGGCACCTTGAACTTTTCAATGCGCTGTGCCGCGACGATGTTTTGGCGTACTACAGGGACCGGTACGCCCCGGCCAACATCTTCTTTGTGGTGGTCGGGGATGTGGACGCTGACGCAGTTCTGGCCCGGTTGGGGGACTGGGTGGGGGGTGTGTCAGGGCGTCCCGTTGAACCCGTCTATGTCCCGCAGGAGCCGCCTCAGATGGGGAACCGGGAGTTGCACGCTGAGTTCGGAACCGAGCTCACCCGGTTGCACATGGCATGGCACGTGCCGGGCGTTGGACACCCGGACAGCGCAGCCTTGGACCTTCTCGCCGCAGTCCTCGGGAGCGGCCGGAGCAGCCGTCTTTACCGGCGGATCCGTGAGGAGCAGCGCCTGGCGCACCGGGTCGGGGCATGGAATTATGCTCCGGGCGATTCCGGGTTGTTCGGAATCCATGCCGTCCTTGAGCCCGGCCGGACGGGGGAACTTGTCGGGGAGTTGCGCGCGATGGTGCGGCAGGTGGTTGAGCATGGAGTGGCGGCCGCAGAGCTTGAAAAAGCCAGAAAACAGGCATTGTCCGGCCAGTTCAGGCAGTTGACCACCATGCGGGGCAAGGCGGCAGATCTGGCGTCCAACTGGCATCTGGCTGGGGATCTGGATTTTTCGCGGAACTACCTGCAGCAACTCAGCACCGTGCGGGGCGAGGCCGTGCAGCGGGTCGCAGAGCGGTATTTGCTGGAGGACAACCTCACGCTCACTTCGCTCTCCCCAAAAGGCCACGCCGGGCCGGGCCGCGTGCAAGGAACCGCACGGGTACCCAAGCCGATTCAGAGGACGATTCTGACCAATGGGATGCGGGTGCTGGTGCGCGAGGATTCCCGGTTGCCCTTGGTCAGTCTGGTCGCAACGTTCCGGGCGGGCGTGCTCGCGGAAAAAGCGGAGAAGACGGGCATCACTCAGCTGCTTGCTCGGACACTGCTCAAGGGGACGCGCCGGCATTCCGCAGCGGAACTCGCGGAGATCGTGGAGTCCGTGGGCGGCCATTTTGGGGCTGAGGCCGGCAACAACACCCTCTCGGTTTCTGTGGAGGTCTTGGAGGAGGATCTCGAACTCGGGTTCCAGATTTTGGGCGATGTGCTCAGGGAAGCCACGCTGCCGGATGACGCCATGGATCGGGAGCGGGAAGTGCAGCGGGCGGCAATCAAATCCCAGGAGGAAGATATCCAGTCGGTTGCCCGCCATTTGCTGTTCTCAGGGCTGCTGGGAAAGCACCCGTACGGCCGGCGGATTTATGGAACTCAGGAAACGCTTTCCTCTCTGACCCGGGCCGATCTGCTCCAGTTCAGGGACCGCCACCTGGTCGGGGCCAACGGGGTGCTTGCGGTGTTTGGAAAAGTCGATCCCGAAGAAGTGGCGCGATTGGCGGAACGCGAGTTTGGGGGGAAGGCCGGTCTCGCCGAAGGCCAGATGCAGTTCGAGCGTGTCCTGCAGCCGGAACCCCTCGCCGGAAAACTCGATCTGCATCGGGAAATGGACCGTGAGCAGGCAGTCCTCATGGTGGGCTTTCTCGGGGCGGACCTCGCCAGCCCGGACCGCGTGGCGCTCGACTTGATCGATGAGGCGTGCAGCGACCTGGGAAGCCGGTTCTTTGTCCGGATCCGGGAGGAACTTGGTCTCGCGTATTCTGTGGGAACCAGCCACGGAGGCGGGCTGGCCCGGGGCGGATTCGTTTTTCATCTCGGTACCGATCCAGCGAAACTCACGGCGGTGCGGGCTGAGTTTTTGGACGAGATCCGGCAATTGGCCGAGGGCGGGTTGACGCCGGAGGAGCTTGAGCGTGCAAAACGCAAAATGTTGGGAGCGATGGACATGGCGGAGCAAAGCAGCTCCGGGTTTGCTTTCAGTTGCGCGGTCGACGAGTTGTACGGGCTCGGCTTTGACCGGCATCAGTTCCGTCGGGATGCAGTTCGGCAAATGACGCTGGAGACGGTGCGGGAGGTTGCACGCCGGTATTTTGCCCAGCAACCACACGTGGTCGCGGTGGTCAGCCCCGCGCCGGTGCACTCCGCAGTGGAGTCTTGAAGTCCCCCACGCGCTGACCGGGCGCGCCCTTGGTTGCCGGGGGCGGAGGCGGGCCGGAATCAACATGCGCGCAGCAAACCCGGGGGTGGCAGCCTGGCGTCAGCGGGTCACTGGGCGCAGGTGCTCGACATAACCAATCATCATTTCATCGGAAGTTTGCGGACCCCAGCGGACGGTCTGAGCTGGGTTGGGGTTGGCCCGGTTGGCGGGGCTGTTGTCAAAAACAGCGGTCAGCCTGACAACGGAACCCTTCCTGAGGAGACGCGGTTCAAGCCATTCGTACCGGAGTTGCCAGTTGAAATCGTACCGGGGCAGGTCTAGGAGCGTTTCCCAGTTTCCATCGGCAGTCTGCAGTTCGTATTTGAACGCCTTGCCCCGGAAATGCATGTGCGCCATGAGCGCTGAAACGGTGAAGTCCGAAGGCAGGGTCCTTGTGAACGTCTCCGTGTGGTCGGCTGCGCCCGGCGGGATCAGGATCTTGTGGTTGGCCACGGGCAGCGTCAGCACTTCTTGGGTAGGCGGCGTTTTCGAAAACCTGAGTCCGATCCGGAGTTGGTCCGAGGCGGCGGAGCCATTGGGTGAGTAGTGGATTTGGAAGGTGAGAGTCGCGCCTGCTGGCAGTCTGCGCGCGGTGCCTGCCGGGTAAATCTGGTGGCTGTTGCCCGGAACATAAGCGGCCCAGTAGCCCTCGCCGCTCTCCTTGATTTTCGTTCCCCGGGCGACCACGTTTACCAGCACATGGTGGACCACTTCCCGGGCCGTGGGCAGGATCTCGTATGCCTGCACCCACCGGTCTTCCATGGTCGGCGCAACCACCGCAGCGAACTGGTATGGCATGGTTCCGCCTGCCGGAATTTCGATGGGTTTGGGGATCTGAAGCGTCAGGTCGGGCTCGCCAATCGCCCATTGTCCGGCAGTTTTTCGGAGCGGGATTGGAGCATGAGCCGGATCCCCCAACGGATGCTCCTTGGAGCGTAGCCACTGGAGCAGATCCGCGCGGTCCCGGTCGGGAAGCGTCCGGTCGTTCTTCCACGGTGATGCCTGTCCGTGGGAGACCGGGGCCGCAAACCATGGGGGCATGGACTGCCGTTCCAGCACCCGCTGGATGGTGCGCGACTTTTCCAAAACCTCCTCAGGCGAGCCCAGCGGGAAAGGCGCGATTCCCCCGTCCACATGGCAGGTGCCGCAGTGGCGTTGCAGGATTCGGGAAACGTCGCCGTGGTAGGTGACCGCGGTTGTGGAAACCCGGGCGTCAGGTGCGAGCTCGCAGCCCGGCGCACTGGTGGAGGCAGGTGACGGAAATTCGCCGGCCTCAAACTGGGCAACGGCTTCCATCAGAAGATGCCGCGATGGTTCAGGGCGGCTGTAGCCGGGGCCGTACTGGTCGTCCAACGCTCCGCGGTAAAGAAGCGTACGCGCACGGTCGAGCAGGAAGACCTCTGCGGTCGACTCGGCTTCCAAGAGTTCGCTCCAGCCCGGAGCCGCAGAGCAGCAGTCCTCAAGGTGGTGTTCCGCCAGAAGCTTTCTGAGGGTGTCGTTTGGATCTTGCAAGTTGCTGGCAGGCACAACAAGCAGGCCCAGGCCGCGTGAAGCGAGTTCAGTCCGTAATCTCGACAGCGTCGGAAGGTAGCGTTTGCTCACCGGACAACTGGCGCTGGTCATGGCGAGCACCAGGCCGTTTGGGCCGAACGCTTTCTCGAGGGACTGTTCTGATCCAGCGAGATCCACGAATTTCTCAGGAAGCGAAATCCGCCGGCCAACCCCGGCCACCGATGCCGGTGGTCCAGTTCGTTGAACAGGTTGCGGCGCCGGAGTCGCGGTCTCCGCCGGGTTTTCCGTTCCAGTGCCGGCACCTGCACGCTTCGCATTGACCACGGAAAAAACCTCTGCCAGTGACACCCTGCCGTCCTTGTCGAGGTCGAACGCCTGAAACTGGGCGGAATCCACAGCCTCGTCCGGGGTCACAAAACCGTCCCGGTTCCGGTCCAGTTGCTCAAACCGAGCCTGAGGGCTGCCAGCGCGTGGGGGGCGGGACCAGAGGAGGGAGGTGGCTCCAACACTGCAGATGCACAGGGCGACGAGTTGCGGGCGGATTCGAAACATGGCTGCAGAAAGGACGTTCCATCGAGTGGACGGGTTACAGAAATCCTGCGCAATCCAGCGTTGTGGTTTAAATCCATCGCCGCGGAATGGGCCATGTGCGCACGCGCGCCATCTGCCGCACGAGCGGATCCACAGGCCTCAGGGCGAAACGCCAGGCGCTGGAGTGCCGGGTACGGGGTCGCTGAGCAGGTTGCGATTATTCCGTTGCACCGGCCGTTCGGGAGACTCCCAGCCGCGCGGTGCCCCAAGATGCACGACGGGTTTTCCCGTGACGTCATCAATGCGAAGGTTGTCGGTGACAACGCCATTCCGCGAGCAGCGCCAGCAATGGATGGCGCTGCCGCCGCTCTTGATGACGTTGCCGATCACCTCGTAGCCATCCAGATTGAAGTTCGGCTCAATGCTGGTGACGCCGGTCTCCATGGAGTTGTAGTTGCATTTCACACGGCGCAGATGCCCGCGAAACGAAGGGTGTCCAAGCAGGTATCCGGCGCCGTTGGGGTTGATGGTGCGCGTGCGCTGGATGGTGATGTCCTCCGCGTCAAACGACTCGCCCGGTTCCGTCCGGCCGCCGGGAAGAAACTTCCCGGTGTGCTCGCCGTAACACATCACGGAGCGGTTGGTGTCCGTCATGGTGATCCCTTCCACCAGCACCCCCCGGACCCGGCCATGGACAAGCACGCAGGCGTTGATGTCCTTTACCAGGAATCCGGGCTGCACATTGTGCGTGGCGTTCATGTCGATGGTGCCCTTCCCGGTGATCCGCACGTTTTCGATGTAACCGGCCTGACGGCCATGGCCGACGCGGATCCCATAGGCTGCCGGGCCGTCGTACGTGGAAAACCAGGTGCTTCCCTTGTTGTGCCCCGTTTTGGCGCCAAAACGGATTTGCACCCCATGCGCAAGGGGTTGCCAGTCGCCGGTGATCGGCACCCGAGCATGGGGTGTTTCCGCGAACTTGCTGGAGGACGGTGGGAGCTTGGCGGTTCCCTGTGGATTGTCGGCGCTTTCAAAGACGCCCCACGCAAACGTGTCGGCTCCTCCAGCAACGCCTTCCGAGTCGATCCGGATGGTGAAAATGCACGGCTTGACCATGTCAAAGCGGCCGCCCATTTCAATGTCGTCCAGCTTCTTGCCCGCGTCTTGGTCGGTGGTGATCTCCGGTCCCGACTCGAGTTGCGTGGTCCGGTCGGCGAGCTTGAGCGTCGCGCCTTCACTGAGTTCGATGTGGATCGATTTGTCCACATAGAGAATCGAGCGGTGCTTGGTGAGCCCGTGTGAATGCAGTCCGGGCATGAAGACGAGTTTGTCGCCGGGTTCCGCGCGATCGACAGCTGCCTGCGGGTTTTCGCCGGGTTGGATCCTATGCTCTGCGGCATGGAGCAGTGGAGCAACGGTGAGCATTAGAAGGAGACGCATGGTTATTGGGGGTGGGTTAGAGTTGGGTCATGGGCTGCACCATCGGCCAGAGTTTGATCTCCTCCGCCACAAGGTGTGCAGGCAGTTGCGCGGTCTGGACCAGCAGTCGGCCCAGATCGGCCGGCGTGATGCAGCGCGCAAGCACGGCGGAATCGCGTGGCGGAAGGTGTGCCGCCTCGGTGAAGTCTGTCCGGCCCCAGGAAGGCAAAATGGAAGTCACACGCACGCCGTGCGGCCGCAACTCGGTGAGGAGGCAGCGCGTAAACTGCAGCAGCCCCGCCTTTGCGGCCGAGTAAACGCTCCAGCAGGGCCACGCATGGGTGGAACAGGCGCTGCCGATGTTCACAATCAATCCGGTGCCCTGCTTCTGCATGATCGCAGCAGCGCGCCGACATCCAAGAATTGCTCCAGTGAGATTGCTGGCGAGGCCTTGGGCGATGGACTCATCCGTCTGCTCACTGGCCGGGCCCACTTTCACGCCTTCGCCCGCGTTGTTCACCAGAACATCCAGTTGCCCGGTCTGGGCGATGACCTCGGCCATCAACCGGTCCCACGCTTTTCCGTCTGCCACATCGGCGGCGAATGGTGTGGCGCCGATCCGGTGCGCCGTGGTCTGGAGTGCTGCTGGATTGCGTCCTGTAATCCAGACACGCGCCCCGGCCTGTGCAAACGCCTCTGCAATTCCCGCGCCGTAGCCGCGGGAACCGCCGGTGACGATGACGGTGGAAGAGGGGAGGTCTTTCATTTTTGCGATGCCCGGAAAGTCCGAGTGACCGACTGAAAACAGAAAACCAAAGGTTTGCAATTACAAACCAAGTTTGTGATATGAAACAGATGCCGAGGATCGCAAAACCTGCCGTCAGCCCGCTCAGTCGTTACAAGGTGCCGATTCTCGACCGAACTCTTGACCTTTTGGAACTGCTGTCGCGGCATCCGGAAGGCATGACGCTGACTTCGATGACCGAGGCGCTCAGGCTCCCGAAAAACACCGTGTTCCGCATCGCAACGACCCTCACGCTCCGCGGTTATGCCGAGCGTGAGGAGGACACGAAAGTTTACCGGGCCAGCCGCAAGCTCCTGAGTCTTGGCCATGCCGCCATGGGCGGTGAGCGGCTCATTCAAGCCGCTGGGCCCGTGCTTGCCGCGCTCCGGGATTCCACGGGAGAGACGGCGTTGCTTGGCACCGTGGCTGGAAACCATGGCGTGGTGCTCGATCAGGTGCCGTCTTCCCACCCTGTGAAGGTTGTTGTGGAGATTGGGCACGCATTCACCCTGCACACGGCAGCGCCCGCAAAAGCGATTCTGGCGTATTGGGATTCCGATGCGCAGAAAAAGTTTGTGGCGCAGATGAAGTTCACCAGGCACACCCGCCGCACGATCCCGAATGCTGCGGCGTACTTTGCCGAATTAGACGAGGCGAGGGCGGCTGGCTACGCGCTTGATCGGGGGGAGGAGAGCGAAACCTTTGCCTGTGTGGCTGCGCCTGTTTTTGATCACCGCAGCCATCCGGTGGCGGCGATCTGGATCAGCGGACCTTCAGATCGGGTCACGCAAGGCAGCCTTGAAAAACTGGGTCCGGTGGTGCGCCGTTTTGCGGATTCGCTTTCACGGCAGATTGGGTGCCAGTTTCAGAAGTTCTGCGAGTCAGACACGAAGCCAGCTTGCTGAGGGAGGGGGAGGCACGCGGTTCCGCATGTGGGGCTAGCGTTTTTCAATGTGTTCCTCCTTGATTCGTGGTTGCGATGCTTTGTAGAAGGCCGGCAACGCTGCCGCGGGTTCTGAAAATCGGATGAAGGAAGGTTTGAGACATCGAGTTCCGGTTGCCGCGCAAGCATCAAAAAAGAGAGACAGGATGAACAATCAAAAGCGCGAGTACTTGAACACCATTCGGAGCAACACGGCCTACCCCACATACCGGGGAATCATCGGGATTATTGCAGTTCTGGGATACCTGCTTGCCGCGTTCAACGCGCTCGGGGCTTTGGTTGGCGGATTGTCCGTAATTGGGGATTCATTCCTGATGGGTGTCGGAATTATCTCCGCTGGTGCCGTCATTTCGGCCCTGATCTTCCTTGGCGCTCGGTTTGCGAAGGAAGCGGCCCTCATTCTGGCAGACATCGGGGACTCGATCACAGACGCGAATTCCCGGACGCCTCGCTAAAATTCGAACCCTGATCTGGGCTTTGCAGGGCAATGCCCGGTCTCCATCATGCGGCAGGCGTTGCAAGTCGGCGGGACGGGGCCCGGTTGGGGCATTCCGGCCGGGAGGCCCCTTGCTGCCGTCAAGACGCAGGATCCGGGTCTTTCCGTGCTTCTGGAGGACTGGTGCAGGGTTGCTCCATTTTCGCAATCCGGCGGTCGCGCCTAAAGCAGACGCCGACAGGGACGAAGACGGCGAGCAGGCCGATGCCCGTCATCAGGTTTACCGTCAGAAAAGGGTGGACGAATATATCAACGACAATCGCCGTGCTGATGATCGCGCAACCCAATAACAGGCACCCAAGGACTGCCACAGCCCGTTCGCCCCTCGCAATTTCGTCTCCCTGCTCGACCCCTAGGTCACCAACGCTCCCGCCCGCGATTGAGGCGAGCAAACCGAGAGCGAGTGTCAGAAAACGCGCGATCTTTCCCACGGGCGAAGAGTAGGAGGGAGCCGGGCTGGGAGCAACTTGAATACGCCTGAAGGACGTCAGGAGGATCGCGACTGGAGTCAAAGTCGCTGCAGGGTCGCCCTTTGCGCCCCTGAATTATGGGCCCCGTTTTTGGAGCGGGCGCGACTGTCGGAGGCTTGTCAGGAGAGTGGGGTCCGCCTATATGCTGCGTTCATGGCGAAAACCTCCCTTGCTTTCCAAGTTTCCGAGCAGATCCACGGCGCGCGCAACCGTCTGGCGCGGTCCAAAGTCCTGGTGGGGTTTGACGGGTTTGTGGACACGATTCTGCACGTGGTGGCCCAGCGGGACTCGGCCACGAAGTTCCGGCGGATGGACAAGATGACGGAGTACGCGGAGCGGATCGCGGCGGCTGCAGGGCACAGTGCGAACCTTGAGCTGGTCAAACAGATGGTGAAGCTGGGGGGGAACGGTCCGATCATGGCGAATGCCCTGGGCAGCTACGGCACGCCGGTGACGTACATCGGGAACCTGGGCGAACCGTCGTTGCACCCGGTGTTCGAGGATTTTGCAAAGCGGGCGGAGGTTCATTCGATTGCGGAACCCGGCTACACGGATGCCATCGAGTTTGACGATGGCAAGTTGATGATGGGCAAGCACGAGAGCTTGAAGGACGTGAACTGGGCGAACCTGATCAAGCACATCCCGGAGGCCGACTTGCTCAAGATTTTCAAGGGATCGGCCCTGGTGGCGATGGTGAACTGGACCATGCTCACGGGGATGACGGCGATCTGGCAGAAGATCCTGACCCGGATCGCGCCGGAACTGGGAGGGGAACGGCGCTGGCTGTTCATTGACCTTGCCGATCCGGCCAAGCGTTCGCGGGAAGACATCGCGGCGGCGCTCAAGCAGGTGAGCAAGTTTGAGAAATATTTTCGGGTGATTCTGGGGCTTAACTTTGCCGAGAGCCGGCAGGTGGGCGAGGTGCTCGGGTTTGCGGCTCCGGAGGAGACTTACGGCACGGTGGCACATCATTCCTCCCAGATCCGGGAGGCGCTCAAGATTGATACGGTGGTGATTCATCCCACGCATTTTGCGGCGGCTTCGGATGGAACCGGCACGGCACATGTGGTCGGGCCGTTCACGGCCAAGCCCAAGATCACCACGGGTGCCGGCGACCATTTCAATGCCGGATTCTGCATTGGCCGGATTCTCGGGTTGGACATTCCGGCGAGCCTGCAGGTGGGCGTGGCGACCTCCGGCTATTATGTCCGGCACGCAGCCAGTCCGCGGTTGGAAGATTTGCGGCGGTTTTTGAAGACCCTCTGAACGGCGCATGGCGGAGGAGCTTCCCGAGATCCCGGAGTCGAACACGCCCGACGAGAAGCGGGTGGCCTTGACCATTGCGATTCTGGCGGTCGTCTTGTCTTTTGTCGGCAACCTTGGGGACAACGCCAAGACCGAGTCGGTGATCAAGACGAACGAGGCGAGCAACCAGTGGGGGTATTTTCAGGCCAAGGGGATCAAAGGGCAGCTCTCGGAGATGCAGGGCGAACTGATTTCCGCGGTCGCTTCCGGGCAGGGCGCGGAGGAAGCGGCCAGACGCGCCGGGAAATGGAAGGCGGAGTCCAAGCGGTATGAGGAGGAGAAGGCCGGGATCAAGGCACGCGCAGAGGAACTTGGGCGCGAGGCGGCCCGGTGCGGTCTGGTGAACGACCGGTGCGACCATGCCTCGCTCTTTCTGCAGGTGGCGGTGGTGTTGTGTTCGGTGTCCATCCTCTCGGGTTGGCGGCCTTTCTGGTGGATCGGCATTGGGCTGGGGGTGGCCGGTACGGTGCTCGGGGCAAGTGCGTTTCTGATCTGATGTCGGGCCACGGTGCGGTGTGGTTCTGAAAAGTCCGTTTGCGCCGGGACGGTTGAACTGTGAGGATGCAGGTTTCAAGCCATGGAAAAAGCAGCGATACTTCAGAGACTTCAGGTGCCCGGGATCATTGCGATTCTCCGGGGCAAAACGGCGGCCGGGATGCGCGGGGCGGTGGAGGCGTTGCTGGCCGGAGGCGTGTCCAGCATGGAGGTGACCATGACCACGCCGGGCGCACTGGAATTGATCCGGGAGGTTTCCACGGCGTTTGCGGGCCGGGTGCTCATGGGGGTGGGATCGGTGCTGGATCCGGAGACGTGCCGACTGGCGTTGCTGGCGGGGGCAGAGTTTGTGGTGACACCGGTGGTCAATCGGGACGTGGTTACGATGTGCAACCGGTACGCAAAGCCGATTGCGTGCGGGGCGTTCACACCGACGGAAGCGCTCGCCGCGCATGAGGCCGGGGCGGACATGGTGAAGATCTTTCCGGCGGACACGCTCGGGCCAGGCTACATTCGCAACCTGCTGGCGCCGATGCCGATGTTGAGACTGGTGCCGACTGGGGGTGTGACTCCCGAGAACGCCCGGGAGTACATCAAGGCGGGGGCGGTGGCACTGGGAGTGGGGTCGAGCCTGGTTTCGGCGCGGGTGCTCGAGTCGGGCGACTGGGCCGGGCTGGAAGCGGTGGCGCGGCAGTTTGTGGCCGCAGTGGAGGGGCGCTGATGCGCTGGCACATTTTTGCGGTGGGCCGTCCCAAGCTGGGCTTTGCCGCGGAGGGTGTTGCGGAGTACCTCGGGCGGTTGAAAGGATTTTGCCCGATGCAGGTGGACTGGGTAAAGGCCGGGGGGCGTGAGGCGGAGGGAGCCGCGCTTTTGGAAAAGAGCGCGGGGATGTGGCGCGTGGTGTTGGACGAGCGCGGGGAAGAGGTTGGGAGCCGGGCGCTGGCTGCGAAGATTTCGGGATGGGAGATGCGGCCGGTGAAGACCGTGGCGCTGCTGGTGGGGGGGGCGGATGGGCATCCGGATCCGGTGCGTCAGGCGGCGGACTGGCAGTGGGGTCTGAGCCGGCTGACGTTGCAGCACGAGATGGCGTTGGTGCTGGCGTTGGAGCAGGTTTACCGGGCGTACACGATCAAGGCGGGGCTGCCCTACCACAGGGATTGAGGGTGCGGCATGGGTGCTGCGGGATGGAGTTGGGCTGGCGGTGAAATTCTGGTGCGGTATTTGGGTCCGGGTGCGTCAACCCAAAAAACCTTTTACGCTGGGGGCTGCTTGTGCCATAACGCAGGGCTCTTTCCCGACCTCCTGTGACCCGGGCCTGAAGGGTTGAGACGTCCCCCGTCGCAGCCATCCAGAGGAAGGCCCGCTGGTTGCCGGGACGGCTGACAGACCAAACGACCATTGCCAGATCATTCCTAAAAGCATGCCTACTAAAACCATCAAACCCTCCGCTGCGCGCAAGCCTGCGGCGAAGAAAGCAGCAGCAGTGAAATCCTCCGCCAAACGCGGCAAGTACGTGTACACGTGGGGGGCCGGAAAGGCCGACGGGGACGGCTCGATGAAGGCGCTCCTGGGCGGCAAGGGGGCAAACCTTGCGGAAATGACACGGATCGGGCTGCCAGTGCCTCCCGGATTCACGATCACCACCGAGGTCTGCACCTATTTCTACGCGCACAAGAAGACCTATCCCACCGAGCTCCAGGGCCAGATGGAGGCCGGGGTGCGGAACATGGAAAAGATCATGGGCTACAAGTTCGGGGACGCCTCCGGGTTCCCGCTGCTGGTGGCGGTGCGTTCGGGTGCCCGGGATTCGATGCCTGGGATGATGGACACGATTTTGAACCTGGGCCTGAACGACCAGACGGTTCTGGCTCTGGCCAAGGCCACCAACAACCCGCGTTTTGCGTGGGACTGCTACCGCCGGTTCGTGCAGATGTACGGCGACGTGGTGCTTGGGGTGCAGAAGCGCGAAGGCGAAGACCATGAGCCGTTTGAAACGGTCATCGAAGGGTACAAGCACGAGAAGTATCACCGGGAAATCGTGGACTCGGAACTGACCGCGGAAGACCAGCAGGAGCTGGTGGTGCGGTTCAAGAAGCTGGTCAAGGAGCGCACGGGCAAATCCTTCCCGAGCGATCCCTGGGATCAGCTCCGGGGCGCAGCCGGGGCCGTGTTCGGTTCCTGGATGAACGACCGCGCGATCGTTTACCGCCGCAAATACAACATCCCCAGCGAGTGGGGCACAGCGGTGAACGTGCAGGCCATGGTGTTCGGGAACACCGGCGAAAATTCCGGTTCGGGCGTGGCGTTTACGCGCAACCCGGCCAACGGCGCCAACGAGTTCTACGGCGAGTTCCTCATCAACGCGCAGGGCGAAGACGTCGTGGCCGGTGTGCGGACGCCCGAACCCGTGCTGGAGCTTAAGAAGCAGATGCCCAAGAGCTACGCCGAGCTGCTCAAGGTGCGTTCGACTTTGGAGAAGCACTTCAAAGACGTGCAGGACGTCGAGTTCACCATCCAGGAAGGCAAGCTGTTCATGCTGCAGACCCGGAATGGCAAGCGGACGGCAGCTGCCGCTCTGAAGTTCTCCATGGACATGTTTGCGGAGAAACTCATTGACTGGGAAACTGCGGTGCTGCGCAACCCGGCCGACCAGCTCGACCAGTTGCTGGCCCCGATTTTTGACCCGGCCGAGCTGAAGAAGGCGAAGGCGATTGCCACCGGCCTGCCCGCTGGCCCCGGGGCGGCCTCGGGCAAGGTGTACATGAACGCGGACCGCGCGGCGCGTGCGGCTGAGGCGGGTGAGAAGGTGCTGTTGGTCCGGAACGAGACCTCGCCGGAAGATCTCCGCGGGATGATCGCGGCGGAAGGGATTCTGACGGCGAAGGGCGGCGTGTCCAGCCACGCGGCTCTGGTGGCGCGGCAGATGGGCAAGGTCTGCATCTGCGGCGCATCGGCCTTGCAGATTGATTACGCAAAGAAAGTGGTGACGGTGGGTTCGCTGGTGATCAAGGAAGGCGACCATCTTTCCATCGACGGGACTTCCGGGACGGTATATCTGGGGCAGCTGGCAACGGCGCCCTCGGAGATCATCACCGGGCTGATCAGCGGCAACAAGGCCGCGCAGAAGACCGAGAAATTCAAGAGCTTCCAGCAGCTCATGAAGTGGTGTGGCCAGGCCACCCGGATGGAAGTCCGCACCAACGCGGACAACCCCGAGCAGACTGAAAACGCTTTGGCGTTCGGCGCGACCGGCATCGGCCTGACCCGGACCGAGCACATGTTCTTCGAGGGCGACCGGATCGACGCGATGCGCGAGATGATTCTCGCCGACAAGACCGACGACCGCAAAGCCGCGCTCCAGAAGCTCCTGCCGTTCCAGCGCAAGGACTTCACCGGGATCTTCAAGGCGTTGAAGGGCTACCCGGCGACGATCCGTCTCCTGGATCCCCCGCTTCACGAGTTCCTCCCGCACGACCAGGCCTCGCAGCAGGCTCTGGCCGAGAAGACCGGGATCAAGGCTGAGCGGATCGCCCAGCGCGTCAAGGATCTCCACGAGTTCAACCCGATGCTCGGGCACCGCGGGTGCCGCCTCGGGATCGCATATCCTGAGATCACCGAGATGCAGGCCCGTGCGATCTTTGAAGCGGCTGCGGACGTGGCCAAGGCGAAGATCAAAGTGAAGCCGGAAGTCATGATCCCGCTGGTGGGCTTCAAGAAGGAGCTTGATCTCCAGGTTGAGATCGTCCACCGCGTGGCCAAGGAAGTCATGGCGGAGAAGAAGGTGAAGTTCGACTACCTGGTGGGCACCATGATCGAGGTCCCGCGTGGCGCGTTGACAGCGGACGAGATCGCGCATACTGCGCAGTTCTTCTCGTTCGGCACGAACGATCTGACCCAGACCACTCTGGGGATCAGCCGTGATGACATGGGCAACTTCCTCAGCCCCTACACCGAGAACGAGATCTTCAAGAAGAACCCGTTTGCGACGCTCGATGCGACTGGCGTGGGACAACTCATGCAGACGGCCATCACCAAGGGCCGCAGCACCCGGCCCGACATCAAGCTCGGCATCTGCGGTGAGCACGGCGGCGACCCGGATTCGGTGAAGCTCTGCCACAAGCTCGGCCTCGCCTATGTGAGCTGCTCGCCGTTCCGCGTTCCTGTGGCGCGTCTGGCTGCCGCCCAAGCTGCCATTGAGGAAAAACGCGCGGCGAAGAGCGCCTCAAAAGGCGGATCGAAAAAGTAATCTGAAGGGGAGCGCTCCGAAAAGGGGCGCACCATTCGCAAAATAATCCAAGGAGCCGCCCCGGGAAATCCGGGGCGGCTTTCCTTTTTGGATTCTAAAGGGAAACGCAGCAGGTCGTTGCTGCCGGGCTTCACCGAAGGGACTGGCGCGCAGAAAGGGGCGCAGATCTGGGACAGTCCACGGTGACGATCATGCGCTCAGGCTGCGTGTGATGGATTTCCTCACGCAGGTCCGTTCTGTTTGCGTTGCTCCAGAAAGAGGAGGCCCTCACCGCTGCCGCCGGCGCGGGAACTGAATCGGACGCGCCGGATTGGCGCGGGGGCGTCAGGAGATGGTCAGTTCGCGGGTGATGGCGAACCGTTCAATCCGTTTCCTGAGGGTGGCCCGGGTGATGCCAAGGAGCTTGGCCGCGCGGACCTGGTTGCCCTTGGTGGTTTTCATCGCGAACAGCGTGAACTCGCGTTCAAGCCAGGGGAGGAGTTGGACGTTGGGATCCTTCTGGGCCGCCTCGAGGAGGGCAGCAATCGCGGCATCGGTTCCGATCGGAGCCTGAACCGTTTCCGAGCCCGATGTGGGTTCAGGCGCGGCGGCTGAATCCTGTCCAAGGGGAAGGTCCTTGGGGAGGATGAGGTCGGAGGTGGCGAGGACGCAGGCGCGTTGGATGATGTTTTCCAGTTCGCGGACGTTGCCGGGCCAGGAGTGCGACTCGAGGACTTTGGCGGCTTCCTCACTCAGTTCGAGCTGTGGGAGGCACTGGCGGGCCGCGACTTTCCGTAGGAAATACTCGGCCAGAAGTCGGATGTCTTCGGGGCGCTGGCGCAGCGGCGGGAGCTGGATGCGGACGACGTTGAGTCGGTAGAACAGGTCTTCGCGGAAGTTTTTCGCGGCCACCTCCTGCTCGAGGTTTTTGTTGGTGGCGGTGATGATGCGGACATCGCTGCGGAGCGATTCGTTGCCGCCGACGCGCGAGAACTGGCCGTCTTGGAGGACGCGAAGGATTTTACTCTGGAGGGGGAGTGGCATGTCGCCGATTTCGTCCAGAAAGAGGGTGCCACCGTTGCACTGTTCGAAGCGGCCGACGCGCTGGCCGGAGGCGCCCGTGAATGCGCCTTTTTCATGGCCAAAGAGTTCGCTTTCGAGGAGCTGCTCGGGGATGGCGGCGCAGTTGATGGCCACGAAACTTTTGTTGTTTCGTGCGCTGTAATGGTGGACGGCGCGGGCAACCAGTTCCTTTCCGGAGCCGCTTTCGCCGGTGACCATGACGGGGGCGTCGGAGAGGGAGACGCGGCCGATCATTTTGAACACCTGCTGCATGGCGGGTGAGGTGCCAACAATGGAGTCCTGATGTTCTTCGACGGTGAGCCGGGGTTTGAAGGCGGTGGCAGCCTTCATTTCCGCGTAAGCCTTCAGGGCGGCATCGGCAACGACCTTGAGAGTGAACGGGAGGGTTTCCTTGCGGATAAAGTCAAAAGCGCCCAAGCGCATGGACTCGATGACGGCCTGGGTGGTTCCGAACTGGCTGGTGAGAACCACAATCGCGTTGGGGTCGCGCTGGCGGACTTTCACCAGCAGTTCTTGGCCGCTGAACGGAGACAGATGCGTCTCGGTGATGAGAATGTCGGGTTCTTCCCGGCAGAAAAGTTTGTACGCCTCGTCAGCGCTTGCAGCCGTCAGGACCCGGGTTTCCTTGGAGTTGAGCTGGTTGCGGGCCCATTCCAGAAAATCGAGCTCGGGATCTACAATGAGTATGGTCTGGCGTTTCTCCATCCAAAAGCCGTCCAGTTATCAGATGGGGCGGGGGATGGAAAGCCGTAAAAGCCCTGTTTTCAGCTCGGAAACCGAATCCGGGGTTGCCAAGTCAGACGGTTCCGAACCGCCGTTCGCGCCTTTGAAATTCGGCAATCGCGGCTCGGAGATCTTCCCGGGTGAAGTCGGGCCAGAGTTTCTGGGTGACGACGATCTCGGTGTAGCTCAGTTGCCAGAGGAGGAAGTTGGAAAGGCGCATTTCGCCTGAGGTTCGGATGAGAAGGTCCGGGTCCGGCATCTCGGCCGTGTGGAGGCGGGAGGCGAACAGGCCCGGATCCACGGCCTCGGGGCTGATGCGGCCCTCGGCGGCATCGCGGCAGAGACTTCGAACGGCGTCGATGATCTCGGTGCGGGCGCTGTAGCTCAGGGCAAGAACGAGCGTGGTGGAGGTGTTACGGGCCGTGGCGGCAACTGCCGCGTCAAGGGCCGTGCGGCATGCGTCCGGGAGGTCATGGATGCGGCCAATCGTCTTGAGCCGGATCCGGTTGGCCATCAGGTTCGGGAGTTCGTTCTGGAGAAAGAACTCGAGCAGGGCCATGAGGGCGTCGATCTCCGCCTGCGGCCGTTTCCAGTTCTCGGTGGAGAACGCGTAAACGGTGAGGAACTCAATGCCGAGCGCGGCGCATTCCTCGGTCACGGCCCGGAGGGTTTCAGCGCCGCGTTGGTGTCCGAACAGTCGCGGTTGACCGCGCTCACGAGCCCAGCGTCCGTTGCCGTCCATGATGACGGCAACGTGCCGTGGAAGCGTGGGCTGGGCCATGGGCGGGAGGGGTTGCACCGCGCGGACCTGGGATCAGGCAGACAGGCGGTTAGAGAACAATGGTTTGTTCCCGGCCCGGTCCGACGCTGGCGATGGTGAGTTTTGCTCCGCTCAATTCCGCGAGTTTCTTCAGGTAAGCCCGCGCATTTTTCGGGAGCGCGGAGAAAGTCCGGGCGTTTTCTGTGGACGTCTTCCAGCCGGGCATTTCGATGTAGACCGGTTTGCAGCGGGCGAGTTGAAGGACATCGCCCGGGGGATGAGAGAGGAGTTTGCTACCCAGTTTGTAATGGGTGCAGATCCGGATGGAATCGAGGGAATCTAGGCCATCGAGGTTGGTGACGGCCATCTCGTCGATGCCGTTGAGGATGCCTGCGTAACGGGTGGAGACGGCGTCAAACCAGCCGCAGCGGCGGGCGCGTCCGGTGGTGGCTCCGAATTCGCGGCCCATGCCATGGAGCATGTCGCCGAGTGCGTCGTTTTCGGTGGGGAATGGCCCTTCGCCGACGCGCGTGGTGTAAGCCTTGACCACACCGAGGACCTTGTCCATGCGGTGGGGTGGGACGCCCGAGCCGGTGCAAGCGCCGCCGGCGGTGGTGTTGGAGCTGGTGACAAACGGGTAGGTGCCGTGGTCGATGTCGAGGAAGGTGCCTTGGGCGCCTTCGAAGAGGATTTCCTTCCGGGACTCCAGCGCTTCGTGGAGAAAAACCACGGTGTTGGTGACGAACGGGCGGAGCGCCTTGGCGGCCGCGAGGTAATCGGCGAGGGTCTGGTGATAGTCCAGCGGTTCAGCGCCGAGCGCTTCCAGAAGCGCGTTGTTTTCCTCGAACCGGGCGGCGAGTTTTTCGCGGAACAGTTCGGGCTGCATGAGGTCGCTCATGCGGAGGCCGACCCGTGCGGCTTTGTCGCCGTAGGCGGGGCCGATGCCGCGCTTGGTGGTGCCGATCTTGTTCTTGCCCTTGCCAGTCTCGCGCTGGACATCGAGGGAGCGGTGATAAGGGAGGACCAAGTGGGCGCAGTCGCTGATGAGTAGGTTCTCCTTGGTGACCTTGATCTTCTGTTTGCGCAGGCCGGAAATTTCGCCTGCCACAGCAACCGGATCGATGACGACGCCGTTTCCGATCACGCATTGTTTGCCCGGCCGGAGAATGCCCGAGGGGATCAGGTGCAGGACGTATTTGACACCGTTGACGATGACGGTGTGGCCGGCGTTGTTTCCACCCTGGCTGCGCACGACAATGTCGGCCTTTTCGGTGAGGAAATCGATGATCTTGCCTTTGCCTTCGTCGCCCCACTGGGCGCCGACGAGGATGGTGTTGGCCATGAGAATGAAGGGAGATACAGGGTGGAAATTTCACCGTCTTCCACTGGGAATGCGGTGCGGAGGGTGGAGGTTAGCGCCGGGCACGCTTCGGGCAAGCTTGGAATCCGGCCCGGGATTTTTCCGGGGCGGAAAATCAACATGGCGCTGGCCAGAAAGTGCCGCTGGGGTTAAGGGGGGAGCTGCCATGTCTGACCGAACCCTGCTTTCCACCAAACCGATTCCGAGCCGTGACCGACTGATTTTTGCGCTGGATGTGCCGACTCCGGAGGAGGCACTTGCTCTCGTAGACCGGCTCGGGGATTCGGTCACTTTCTACAAACTCGGTATGCAGCTCTTCATGACCGAGGGGTATTTTGGGTTGGTGGAAGCGCTGCAAAAGCGGGGCAAAAAAATCTTTGTCGACCTCAAGTTTTTCGACGTGCCCGAGACGGTGAAAAACGCGGTGGCAAATCTGAGTCAGCGCGGCGTGGAATGCTGCACCGTGCACGGGAGCGAGGCGATTTTGCGCGGGGCGGTGGAAGCCAAGGGCGCAATGAAACTTTTGGCGGTGACGGTTCTAACGAGCTTAGACCGGGGTGACTTGGACGACCTCGGGTTCCAGTGCGATGTGGAGGAACTGGTGTATAGCCGGGCCAAGCGCGCGTTTGCGATTGGCTGCGATGGCGTGATTTCGAGCGGTCTTGAGGCCAGTCGGCTCCGGTCGGGTCTGGGGGAAAAGCTCATCATCATCACCCCGGGTATCCGGCCCGTCGAAAACCGGCCCGTGGACGACCAGAAGAGGACGGTGACGCTGAGTGAAGCGTTTCTGTGCGGAGCGGACCATGTGGTGGTGGGGCGTCCGATCCGGCAGGCGGCGGATCCGCGCTTGAAAGCGGAGGAGTACCAGAGCGAGATTGCCGCGTTGTTTGCGGGCGTTCCGGCGTAGGCGTTCCGGCCGCGGGATAGGCCGGGGGCGTTTTACATTCCCGGGTCGAGTCGGGTCGTGGCGGTTTTGGACGGGCGATCCACCGGTTCGATGTGGACCAGCACGTCCGCCACTGCGGGGTACCCGGCTCGGATGGCGTCCTTGACGGAATGCGCGATGCGATGGCCCTCGGTGACGGTGAGCGAGCCGTCCACGGCGACATGGATGTCGACGTAGAAATCGAGGCCCATTTTTCTGACCCTGCATTTTTCGAGGTCCCGGACGCCCTCGATGGAGGCGGCGGTTGCGAGGATGGAGTCGACCATTTCTTTTGGAGGGGCGGTGTCCATGACCTCGTGGAGCGCGGGGAGCAGGAGGCGGAACCCGTTGAGCCCGATGAGGCCGCAGGCAAAGAGAGCGGCCCAGTCGTCGGCGGGTTCCCAGCCTTTGCCGCCGATGAGGGCGACACTGATGCCTAGGAAAGCGGAGCCGGAGGTGATGGCGTCGGAGCGATGGTGCCAGGCATCGGACTCGATGGCTTTGCTTCCGAGGTGCTGGCCGGCGTGGTGGATCTTTCGAAAGAGCGTTTCCTTGACGACTACCACCGCGAGGAGAACCAGAAGGGTGAATGGGGCCGGGGCGTGGTGCGGGGTGAGGATCTCGCGGACGCTCTGGACGGCAAGGCCGAGTGCGGCGGCGATGACTGCCACGGCCACGGCCACCGCGGCCAGCGGTTCCGCCTTGCCGTGTCCATAGGGGTGCTCGTCGTCTGGGGGTTCCGCGGCAATTTTCAGGCCGAACCAGAGGAGGACGGAACTAAAGATGTCGAGGCCCGACTCGATTCCATCGGCAATCAGGGCGTAACAGTGGCCCCAGATGCCGGCGCCGATTTTTACGGAGGCGAGCAGGAGATTGATCAGGATCCCGATGACGGCAAGCCGGGCCCCCTGCCGGAGTTTTTCCCGGGAGGATGCGTTGGACTGGATGGCCGGTTCTGACATGGGAATACAAATCCTGCTTGGACTTCGGCTGAACACTTCGGGATTGTGTGGGAAGTCTCAACTTCGAAATTTTGTGAAGATCCAGCGAGCGATTTACCGGAAAACGGGTGTGCCTAGGGAGGTATGCGGGGTGGAAGAGGCGGACTGGGGCGAACCCGGGTCGGGGGAGTTGGGGGTGAGAATGGAGTACGCGCCGATCCATCCTGCGGACATCAACCAGTTGGAGGGGCGTTACGGACGGAGTGTGGAGTTGCCGGCGGTCCCGGGCGGGGAAGGGTGCGGGGTGGTGGAGCGGTTGGGGGCGGGGGTTCCGCCAGAGTGGCTGGGGCGCCGCGTGATTTTGCCGGGCGGAGTGGGGACGTGGTCGGAGTGGTGCGTCGTGCGCATGGAAGGGGTGCGTCCCGTGGATCCCGGGCTGGATCCGAAGCAGGCGGCGATGCTGAGGATCAACCCCGCGACGGCGTGGCTTCTTCTAAAAACGGTGTGTGAGGTGGGCCCAGGAGACTGGGTGTTGCAGAATGCCGGGAACTCGGCGGTCGGGCGTGCCGTGGCCCAGTTGTGTGGGGCATGGGGGATCCGGGTGGTGAGCGCGGTGCGCCGACTGGACTCCGTGCCCGTGGCGGAGCCGGGCGAAGTGGTGGTGTTGGATGATGAAGCGTTGCCTGGGCGGGTGGCGGAGTTGGCGGGCAGCGCGCGATTGCCTCTGGCGTTGAACGCGGTGGGCGGGGAGAGCGCATTGCGCCTTGGGCGTTTGTTGAACGAGGGCGGGACTGTGGTGACCTACGGCGGGATGGCCAAGCAGCCGCTCCGGATCCCCACCGGGCTGCTGATTTTCAAGGATATCCGGTGGCGCGGGTTCTGGCTCACGCGCTGGTGGGATGCCGCGTCGGAAGCGGCCCGGGAAGAAGTTCTCGCAGGGGTCGAGCGGCTGGCCCTCCAAGGGGTTCTGAAGTCTGAGGTGGATTCGGTTTTTGGGCTGGGCGAATTGGAGGCGGCTCTGGAACGCGCGCAGCAGGGCGGCCGCACGGGGAAAGTGCTCCTGAGACTGTCCCGGGATTGTGGAGGAAACTTGGATGCCTAAAAAACGGGGCGGTTTTTTGGGGCGCAGGTGGTTCTGGATCCTGCTGTTGGTGGGGGCAGGCTGGGCGGGCTGGTTCTGGGTCGTCTGGAACCAGAAGGCGGCGATGGACTCCAGTGGAGGCTTGTATTTTCCGGTGCCGGTTCGGCTGGAGGTGCCCGGGTACAGGCAGAACGATGGGCGCTGGGGGCGGGACAGGCTGGGGCCGTCGGACGGAACCTTGGGGAAGGAAGGATGCGCGGTGTCTTCGGTGGCGATGGTGCTCGGCTATTACGGGGTGGACACGGATCCAAAACGGTTGAACGAGTATCTGGGGCGGAGCGGCGGGTACACCCGGCAGGGGTGGATCTATTGGGAGCGGGCAGCGGAGCTTGCGCCCGGCAAGGTGCGGCATGTGTACGAAGATCTGCCTTCCCATCGGTTGGTGGACTGGAACTTGATGCGCGGTAACCCGGTGATCGTCCGGGTCCGGTTGCGCGGCGGGACGCATTTTGTGGTGATTGCCGGGAAACAGGGGCTGGATTACCTGATCCGGGATCCGGGAGCGGGAGCAGCCAAGGGGCTTTACCCGTTGAAAGAGTTGGCAAGCCGGGTGGAGGCGCTGCGGTTTTACGAGCGGTTATAACGCCTCTGTCGTCCATGATGAAACGCGCCCCGACGGTTTAAAAGCCAGTTTGGAACAACGCGATCAAGAGACGATGCCTTCTTACCCGGCCAGCGGGTTCCAAACGCGTTCGAAGCCCCAGCCTTGGAGGTCCTTCACATTCGTCGTAGCGAACTGGGTCGCGCCGGCATGACGGAGGGTGAGAGCGAGCCGGGCGTCGAAGATCCGTCGGCGGGCGAAGTCGCGGGTTCCACCTAGCGACCAGACCTGATCCATGACAGGCGCGTTTTCGATGCGCATGACGTTGGGAATCTTCAAGTAAGAAGTCACCAGGTTCTTGGCTGCGGCGGGCGACAGCGGCTTCGCCATGACGACGGGATTGCGCAGGTGCACATACAACTCGACCAGCACGTAGTCCGTCAGAGCCACCCGTATCGAGGGCACGCCGAAGTGCTGGCGCAGGAACTGCACCGCGGCTTTATGGCCTGCCGAGCCAGGGTTGAGCGAATGCAGCAGGAGATTCGTGTCGATGCCAATCATTCCCCGAGGCGGCCAAGTTCTTCTTGTTCGGCGAGGGCCTTGAAATCGAGTTGGTCAAACTCCGCGGCAAAGGCCTCGCGCTTCAGAACCGGCAGTTCCCAGCCCGCAGGAGCGTCCTGCACAGGGTAGGCGGTCGCCATGTATTCCAGTCCCCGGCGCACCACCTCGGCAAAGGACCACTCCCGCTGAGCGGCAATCGCCTTGGCCTGATGGTACAGTTGATCCGGAAGCTGAACCTGCGTCTTGATCATGATGGCATTTTGCCATCGGTGGCATTTCTGTCAAAAAGGGCTCCCCGGACATCCCCAGTCCCGACACCGTGCTGTACGCGCCGATCGTCTGCGCGCCATCGCGGATTGACCTCCTCCTGCGGGGGGTGAAAAGGGGCTCCAAGGAGGGTGTTTGCGGGGCTTTATTGACTTTTATATCGAATCCAATAAATTATCCGGAAGGGGATAAAAAAGAATAAATGAAACACTTTCCTCGGGAGGCTCTTGCCCGTGAAATAGCCGCCAAACTGCTGGGGAGACACCTTTTTGGAGATGCCACCAACGGACTATTTCTTGCTGCGCCCCGCCGAACCGGAAAATCCACGTTTCTGCAAGCCGATCTCAAGCCGCATCTTGAGGTGAACGGTTGCGTGGTTGTCTATGTTGATCTGTGGGCGGACCAGCGGCGTGACCCGGCTGACCTGATTTCCGGTGCAATCGCTCGCGCAATAACCGACAACTTAGGCATCCTCTCACGTGCTGCCAAGATGGCCGGCTTGGAGAGCATCAGTTTGGCCGGGGCTGTTAAATTTGATACCACACGGATTGGCAGGCCGGACGGATCAACGCTCACCGATGCGCTCCAGATGTTGTGCGAGAGCGCCAAAAAGAAGGTCGTATTGATCATCGATGAAGCGCAGCACGCTTTGAGCAGTGAGGCAGGTGAGGGAGCCATGGCCGCTCTCAAGGCAGCTCGGGACGTGTTAAATACGCCTGACGACGCGCGTCTCCTGTTGGTCATGAGTGGATCGGATCGCGACAAGCTGATGCGCCTGGTCAACACGAGCGGCGCTCCATTCTATGGATCCACTGTGGAGCGCATGCCAGAGCTCGACAAAGGCTTCGTCGAGTTTGTTGTGGCTATCATTGAGGCAGATCGTCCCGACCTGAAGCCCGTGGATGCAGACCGGTTGTTCGACGCATTCCGCCTGTTTGGTTCCCGGCCACAGTTTTTTGCCGCCGCGCTTGGGCAGGCGCTCAATCCATTAACCTCGAGCGACGAACGTTTTGAGGTGCAGGTTCTGCGGGCCGCTGAACAGAGCCAGCAGGAGGATGAGAGGCAGATGGAGTCCGAATTCCGGTCGTTGCGCACGCTTGAGCAAGCGGTTCTGTGGCGACTGCTCGACCAAGGCACCCGGTTCCGCCCGTACGATGCAGAAGCCCTGCGTTTCTATAGTGACGCGGTGTCGAGGCTTGGCGCATCGAAAGGTAAGGTGACGGCGCAAACCGTGCAGGCGGCCTTAGAGTCCCTCCGCTCCCGTACGCCGGCGCTCGTGTGGAAATCCGCGCGAAACGAGTATGCCGTAAGCGACTCGAGTATGCACAAGTGGTACGAGGCCCGGTTGAGAGCCGGCGCCTGGCCACCGGTTGAGTCTGCCGGGATTTAGGGGCTGCGGTTCCGCCTCAAGAAAGAGCCTTCCGGCTCAATCCTTCTTCGGTCCGGTCTTGCTCGTTTTCTGACAAGAAACAGGAAACAAGACGCAAAAAAAGAAGCGGATTCCTGCGGATTGGGTTCTCCCGGTATGGCTTTCGCTTCTTAACCCAGATAAAAGCCCCCCTGAAAGCCAATGAAAACGGCAAATACAAAAGGTTTGCGGTGCAACCAAAGTATAGAACTTTTGGAGTCTCGCATCGCGCCCGCCGCTGTTTTCATCAATTCGTCCACTGCGCGCTGCACTGACGCCGACGGCGA
>CAIURC010000101.1 GCA_903901425.1 uncultured Spartobacteria bacterium
CCGCCGCTCGTGTTGGGATACCTGTGTCAACAACTGGAGATCAAACCGATCGCCCAGTTGGTGAAAGCCGACCGGCGAAACACGGAGAGCGACTACCAGCAGGAAATCACGACCCACCTTCGTTGGCAGCAATTCGACGATTCCTCAAGCCGGAGACTCCACACATGGATTTTCGATCAGGTTTCCGAACAACTCTATGTCGAAAATTTGTTCCGAAAAGTCGAAGCCTTCCTTCTTGAATCGAGAATCGTCATCCCTGGCGCGACCGTTCTGGAGCGAGAAGTCAACGTGGCCTGCCGCGCTGCGGAGCAAACCGTATGGGCGAAACTGGCGGCGCTCATCCCGGTGACAATCCGTGCCGAAATCGACCGACTCCTGAGCGTGACCGACCACACAGGGAAATCCGAATTCTTCCGGTTCGCCGAATATCCACCGGCGGCGCGAGCGAAGAAGATTGTAGAATTCCTAACCCGCTACGAAGCGCTGGCTGCCTTGAAATTAGAGACCGTTGGATTCCGCCAGATAAATCCGGCGCTGGTACGGAAGTTAGCGGCGGTCGTTCGCACGTATGACGTCTGGCGGCTCAAACGATTCGAACCCGACAAGAAGTATGCCCTGGCGTTGAATTTTCTGTGGGACGCCAAAAAGTCGTTGCTGGATTACCTGGTGGAAATGCACGCGCAGTTCATGACGGAGATGGAACGTTCTGCGGATTTGGCGTGGGAAGAGGAACATCGGAACCTACGCAAGCGGCTAAAAATCGGAGTCGCTTCGTTACGGAAGTTTGGTTCTGAAGCTGTCGCCTTGGAGGACCCGGAGAAAACAACTGTGGGCCGCTTGTTTGATGCGGTTCCGTTCGTGCAGGTCCAATCGGCAATTTCCGACTGCGCAGCTTTTGAAGATTGGGAGCAGAATGGCTTTCTGAGAAAACTCCATGCTCGCTACTCCAATTTCCGGCGATACTTCCCTTACTTTGCCAACCTGAATTTCGCATCGGACTCCGGTGGAGAAGCCATTGTCAGCGGCCTCAAACTGTTGCGTCAACTGGAGCAAGGCGAATTGAAAGCCTTGCCAGAAGATGTCGACGTTTCCTTTGTTCCTGAATCCTGGCGTTGCAGCGTCTCGAAAGGAAGCACCCGTGGAGTCAGCCGACCAACTTGGGAGATTTCCCTCGCGTTGGCGTTGTCCGAAGCGTTGCGGTCGGGGCGAGTCTATCTGCCGGAAAGCCGCCACTACGTGTCGTTCTGGGATTTGTGTTACGACGAGGGCCGTTGGCAAACCGAGAAGGCCAAGGCCTATCTGGATTTAAAGCTTCCGGTCGCAGGAGAGGCTGCGATCCAAAAACTGGTGAGTGAGTTTCACAAGGCGGCGACTGCTGCGGATATTCATCTCGCCACCAACCCTTTCGCCAGTGTGGTGAATGGACAACTCGTGGTGAAGAAGGAGGCGGCCGTTCCTCATCCCGAGGGGACCGCCGAATACAAGCAATTGGTGGAGCGCCATCTGGCTCAGGTTCGAATCGAGCGTCTCATTGACGATGTGGATAGGCGCTGTGGATTCATGAGGCACCTGAAACCGCTGGGGCAGGAGCCAATCCAAACGCCTGAACACAAAAAGTTACTTCGTGCCGCAGCCACAGCCCAGGCCACTAATCTCGGAATCTTTGGCATGGTCGGCTGTACGCAGGGAATCACCGTTGACCAACTTCAACACGTCAGCCGGACTTGTCTTCACAAAGAGAGCATTCACCAAGCGAACGTCGAACTCA
>CAIURC010000102.1 GCA_903901425.1 uncultured Spartobacteria bacterium
CTCCGGATCTTTTCCGGCACCTTACCCAGTGCTTTTGCTCGATCCCACCTTCGCAATTGCTGGCTCACGCTCGCCGGGCTTCGCATTGATCGCCTTTCCGCGAGCCATTCCTGAGAAACCGTCGTCCGTTTCCAAAGCCACTCTGCCAAAACCAGCTTCCGGGAATCCGTCCCCGTCCTGAAGGCTCCCGCCCGATGCCCCTTGGCCATCCCGTGGTGAAAGGTACTGGGAAACTCGACCCGGATGCTTCGCGGCGCTCCAAAATCCCGCGAATTCCGTCCTTTTTGTCAATTTTTGCACCCTGACCCCTGAAAGCACGGGGTGCTTGCGGTGTTTCGGGGGCACTCCCGTCGGAATGAGTACCAGCACATCGCCGGCATTCACGATTGCACTCTCGTTGCGATGATTGAGGGGGCCGGCCTGGACAACAGCAGCTACGTCCTGCTTGAGGTGATGGCGGATCGCTCCCTGCGTTTGCGCGGATTCCGCCGCAAGGCCGACAACGACTGGCCCGCGAAGTAACGCAAAGGGGACAGCGCGAAGCCGAATGATCGAGGGATGCCGCGCTATGACTCGCCGTGAGTCCCCATCCAGATGACTTGGAGGGTCCGTCGACCTCGGCGCAGTCCTGAGAATTCCCTGTTTTGCGGTGAATTTCATCGGTAATCACCGCACGAAATGCGGTGATTATTGCCTCTGCGGGGATTTGGTGCGATATTCGCCGCAGATCCTGCGGCTCAAATGCGCTACATCCACGAACACGCGGCTTGGCCAAACTTCCTTTGGAACGAGACCCGACTCTCCCCCCTATTGGCGGATGTCCGCCATCGGCAGGGGCGTTTGCTGGGAAAAATGGAGGCGCTCGGGTTCCGGCTCCGATCGGAGGCCACGTTGACGACCCTGACTGCTGACGTCCTCAAATCGAGTGCCATCGAAGGAGAACTGTTGGATGCAGGACAAGTCCGTTCCTCCATCGCACGGCATCTTGGTCTGGAGGAAGGGGGCTTGGTGCGCTCGAGTCGGGATGTGGAGGGCGTGGTCGAGATGATGCTCGATGCCACCCAAAAATTCACCGAACCGGTCACCGCAGAGCGTTTATTTGGCTGGCACGCCTGCTTGTTTCCGACCGGACGCAGTGGCATGCAAACAATCACGGTGGGAGGATGGCGAACCGCTCAGGCGGGCCCCATGCAGGTTGTTTCGGGTCCGATAGGGAAGGAGCGGGTCCATTTTGAAGCCCCTTCGGCAGACCGTTTGGATCAGGAAATGGCCGGTTTTCTTCAGTGGTTTGGAAAAAGCTCTGGTGTGGATCCAGTCATCAAAGCGGCGCTTGCCCATGTTTGGTTTGTGACGATCCACCCCTTCGAGGACGGAAATGGCCGCATTGGGAGGGCGATCGCCGATATGGCGCTCGCGCGGGCGGACGGAACACCTGAGCGGTTCTACAGCATGTCGGCCCAGATCGAGGCTGAGAGGAAGCAGTACTACGATATTCTGGAAGCGAGCCAGAGGGGAGGAATGGATATCACGCTTTGGCTTGAATGGTTTTTGGAATGCTTGCGCCGGGCAGTGGACGGAGCGGAGATCAACCTCGCTAGCATTTTGCGTAAAGCGAGGCTTTGGGAACAGGTGAACCAGGAGCCGGTCAACGAGCGACAGCGCGCAGTGATCAATCGTTTGCTGGATGGATTCGAAGGAAAACTTTCCTCGTCGAAATACGCGAAACTCGCCAAGTGCTCCGCGGACACGGCGCTTCGAGACATCAAGGTTTTGTTGGATCGAGGCATTCTCGTACAGGAAGAGGGCGGCGGACGAAGCACGAGTTACCGCCTTGCGGAACCGGGCCTTTCTCGTGGACGACGCGATCCATACAACGCGCCATGAATGGTCGAGAATAGATCGCTCCCTCTGCCCATCACACTTGCCCCGGGAACCGGAGCACTTCGACCCCGGTCACGACGAACCCTGGCAGGCTCGTGCCGGCTGAGCACCATGGGCCGTGAGCACCACGGGACGGCCCCCCGCGGTGCTCTCGGAGGCGGCGGGCGCGCTGAGAGTCAAAGGCTTTGCCGAAGCGAATCCCGGCCCCGGCTCAACAGCGTTCCGTTCGCAATTCCGGACTGGCTTTTGGGGGTCAGGGTGCAACTTTTGACAGATTTATTCTTGAGCGGTTCTGATTCCGCCCAGAAATCTCCGGATCTTTTCCGGCACCTTACCCAGTGCTTTTGCTCGATCCCACCTTCGCAATTGCTGGCTCACGCTCGCCGGGCTTCGCATTGATCGCCTTTCCGCGAGC
>CAIURC010000103.1 GCA_903901425.1 uncultured Spartobacteria bacterium
AGCGGGCTTCTCAGCGGGCTTCTCAGCGGGCTTCTCAGCGGGCTTCTCAGCGGGCTTCTCAGCGGGCTTCTCAGCGGGCTTCTCAGCGGGCTTCTCAGCGGGCTTCTCAGCGGATTCGCCAGTTGCTTTCTCGGCGGATGGATCCGCTGGCGCCTTAGTAGCATCGGGCTTGTTTGCCTCGGGCTTCTCCGCCCCACCTGCCGGACTCTCCGAAGGCTTCACATCAGCTGGTGCCCCCGCCGGCTGAGTCGCCGGCGCGTTCTGTGTCGGAGCCGTCAACTTCTGCCTCAAAGCACCACCAAACTTGGCCTGCCGCGCATAGAGGAAGGAAAGGAGAAGCGTGAGGGCAAAAAACATTCCCCCGAGCCACTTGGTGATGGTCTGCAAAACGTTGGTCGTCTGGGCACCAAACAGGTTATCGGTCATGCCGCCCCCAAACGCCGCTCCCAACCCCTCATTCTTGGGCCTCTGCATGAGGGTGAAAAAAACGATCAGGATCGAAACGATCACGTGGATCCCGAGAAGAATGTTAATGACAATCGGAAGCATGGGCCGCGCACTATGGGCAAAAGCTGCTCCCGTGTAAAATGGAAGTTTTTGTCCCACAGCAGGCCTCCCAGCTTTGGTCTCCCCCAGCGTACCCTCCCGCCGGACAGGCATCCCCGGGAAAAAACAGCTTGGCCCTCCCCATCAGCCAAACTCAAATAGCCCGGTGATTCTGACCTCGTTTTTCCAAGGCCCGCCACCCGCGCTGGCCATGGCAGTGCTCCAGCACCCGGCAGCGCTTCTTGCCCTCGAGCCCAAATCCGAACTCGATCCCGGGCTGGTCTCCAAAGTTTGGAAAGCGGCGGATGCGGAGATTTCCGGGCATCACCCCGTCCGAAATCCATCGATGCTGGCTCTTTTCCGGGGCGGCTTGCTCTACGCGCTGGATGCGCTGGATCCGGCCCACACCATCTTTCAAGACGATTCGAGTCCATACGGTTCCTACTGGCATGGGATGATGCACCGGCGCGAAGGCGATTTTTCGAATGCCTGCTACTGGTTCAGCCATGCAGGCACACTGCCGGTCGCATCGCAAATCCACGATCTCCTTCGGTCGATCCCCCTCGATTTGGAATGGTCCCCGGAGGCTTTCACTCGCCGCTGCGAAAAAACGGCCCGTTCCCGGCCCGACATGCCTCTGGAGACTCTGCAGGTAATCCAGAAAACTGAATTTTTTGTCCTCATGCGCCACTGCTGGAACGCGGCAGTGGCCGAAGGCCGCACCTCATGAATCTGGAACTGATCACCACCGGCACCGAACTCCTTCTGGGATCGGTCCTCAATACCCATGTCCGCTTTCTCGCTGAACAACTCTTCCCGCTGGGACTCCGAATCGATCGCCAGACCACCGTCCCGGACGGGCCCGCAATTGGCACGCTCCTGCGCGAATCTTTTCCCAGATGCGACATCTTAATTGTCACCGGTGGACTCGGCCCCACAACCGACGATGTGACCCGGGACGAGGTGGCCGCGTTGCTGGAACTTCCCTTGGTGCACGACGAATCGGTGATGGAGGCCATTCGCGCTCGGTTTGCCAGGCGCAACCTGACCATGAGCCCCCGCGTGGCGCTCCAGGCACTGCGCCCGAACGAAGCCCGGGTCCTGCCCAACTCGCACGGAACCGCGCCCGGCCTTTACCTGGCCCCGCGCATTGTTCCTTCCATGGGCAGACTCTCCCCACACCTTTTTCTGCTGCCAGGGCCACCGCGTGAATTGAAGCCGATGGTCGTTGAATGCGTACTTCCCATTCTCCGGGAAATCCTTCCGCCGCAGCCGGACATGGAAATCCGGACGTACCGAGTCTGCGGTCTGGGAGAGTCGATGGTCGAGGAGCGTTTGGGCGAGCCGCTTCTGAGCCTCGGCTTGGAGGTCGGATACTGCGCACGTCCGGGGGAGGTAGACCTCCGACTGATCGGATCCACCGCCCAACTAGCCGCTGCCGAGCCTCTCGTTGTGGAAGCCGTCGGGGCGTTTCTCTACTCCAAGGATGGGAACTCCCTGGAGGAAACCGTGGTGCACACCTTCTCGCAACGGGGCCTCTCGCTGGCGACTGCGGAGTCCTGCACAGGCGGCACGCTGGCCAACCGCCTCACCAACGTGCCAGGTTCCTCGAAGCCTTTCCTCTGCGGATTTGTCACCTACTCCAACGCTGCCAAGATCCGCGACCTGGAGGTACCCGAGCCACTGCTTCAAGAACACGGCGCCGTCAGCCAACACGTGGTGGAATCCATGGCGCTCGGAGCGCTCAGACGGTCCGGCGCGGACTATGCCGTTGCCACCACCGGAATCGCGGGACCAGGCGGCGGGACGGATCAAAAGCCGGTGGGCCTAGTGTACATAGGAGTCGCCTCCCGGGACGGCAAAGTGCTTTCTCAGCGGCACCTCATTCCCACGGAACGGGAAACATTCAAAGGTCTGGTGGCTCAGGCGGCCTTCCGACTCCTGCTGGACAGGCTCCGCGAGTCCTTCCCGGAAAATCCCCCATCGCCCTGCGTGGGCTAATCCGAGCCCGCCTCTGCCCGCACGCGCCTCCTAGCGGGACTCAGACCGGAGATTTGCCTACCCCCCCCCCCAACCCATCCAGTGGACAAGCCGGTGGAGGACATCGCCCACGAGCCACACCATCCAAGCCAGATACACCCACGCGACAAGACTGACCACCCCTCCTACAAGCACCAGAAGACCGTCCGCCTCCAGTAAACCCGCCGCCACAAGGATCACGCCCAGCGCGGGAACCGTGTTGGAAAAAGGAATCACGGGCGGAAACGGGAGACAGAGCAGAAACCCACCTGAAGCCAGACACGCCCCGACCGCAGCCCTTCCCAGCTTACCGCGAAACACCCAGGAGCACCGTTTGCGCACCACGGCTTCAAATCGCCGGCTGAGTCCGCCTCCCAGCGCCACCAGAGTCCGCAGAACCGCATGGCTGACCATCCGGCCTTTGACAAACGCCGGAATTGTCGGGGGTTTTCCCAAAGCAAACCGGGCACTCATCCAAAGGATCACAATCCCAAACGGCACAGACAGCCCTGGGATTGTCACCGGCGAACTGAACGGCAGCGCCAGCACGAACACCATGAGCCCAAATCCACGCGGCCCCAATATTTCCTGAATGGCTCCGATGGAAAGAGGCTGACCCGCAGCGCGCTCCAGCAAGCGATCCAGGTCGGCAGAAAGCCGGTTCACCTCCGGCCCGGGACGTCCATCCCCCCCGCCCGATCCTATCGGTTCCTCTTCCATCGCGTGCGACACATCCCTCAGTCACGCTTCCAGCGCGCAAGGGACTCCTCGTGGAAATGGCGTCCGGGCCTCAAAAGGCGCCAGAGCCCGTACCGCGGACTGAAGAGGTAGGCCAAAAGAAAAAGCCCGCCCAAAACCAGGACAATTGCCGCCCCGGAAGGCAGCCCGGAAAAATGATAGGAGATCAGGAGTCCGGCGATGGACCCCAAAGCTCCCAGCGCTGCCCCCCCCCAGAGCATGGCGCCGAACGAGTCACAAAGCAGGTAAACGGTTGCGGCAGGGGCAATCAGCAGCCCCAGCATGAGAATCACGCCCACCGCATGGAGCGACGAAATCATGGTCACCACCAAAACCACGGAAAGGACCACATTCAACACCCCGGCCCGCACCCCCTGACTCCGTGCCACGTCTGGCTCAAACAAAAGAAGCAGATACGGCCTTTGCAACAGCGCCAACAACGGCACCACCACCAGAGCCACGCCGTATCCCAGCCACAAATCGGTGTCTGAAACCCCGAGGATGTTGCCAAACAGGTAGTGCAACAGCGAAACCCGGACCTTCACGAAGCTCAGGAGGACGAGACCGACCGAGAATGCGACCGTATAGAGCACGGCCAATGCCGTGTCCTCCTTCAACCGACTGCTGCGCGCCACCAACTGCGCGCCCAAGGCAACGAACAGCGCGGCCGCAAGCCCACCGGCAAACAACCCCCAGGGAGCCAGGCCAAAACACATCACCCCCACCGCCAAACCCGGCAGGAGCGAGTGCGACAACGAGTCCGCCATCAATGCCATCCGCCGCAACACCACAAACGTCCCCACAAAACCGTTGGTCAACCCCACCAATGCTCCACTCAAAAGCGCCCGCTGCATGAACTCATGCTGAAACGGTTCCAAAATCACGGCCACCAGCCCCCCCTCACCCATGCCGGTGCCCCTCCTCCGGGCCCGAGAATGCCCGGCGGCTGTAGGTGCGCTCAATCCATTCCGGTTTGAACACCTCCCGGACTGGCCCCCAAGCAATCAATTCCCCGTTCAGAAAAAGCACGTCGTCAAAAAGCTGCTCCACCGTAGCCAAATCGTGATGCGAAACCATCACCAATTTGCCCGCCTCCCGCAACTGCCTCAGCATCCCGCGCAGTTTGTCCTGACTGGGCTGGTCCAAACCCGAAAACGGCTCGTCCAAAAGAAACACATGCGCCTCCTGAGCCAGCGACCGCGCAAGAAAAGCCCGCTGCTGTTGCCCCCCGGAAAGCGCGCTGATCTGGCGCTCCTCCAACCCCTCCAACTCCATCGCCACCATCGCATTTTGAACCGCTCGCTCGTCCTCCCTCCCAAATCGCCGCCACCACCCCACCCGCACATACCGGCCCATCTCCACCAATCCCCGCACGGTCGCAGGAAAATCCCAGTCCACATTTTCACGTTGCGGCAGGTACGCAAAATCCTCCGGCACACCCCGGACCTCCCGTCCATGGAACCGGACGGTCCCAGTTTCGCGCCGGAGCAATCCGGCCAGCGCCTTGAGCAAAGTGGATTTTCCCGCGCCGTTCGGCCCCATCAACGCCACGCATCTGCCACAACCCACCTCAAACGAGAGATGATGGAGCGCAGGCACCCGGTTGTAGCTCACCGTCAAATCTCGAACCACCAACCCGTGCTCGTTCATTTCCCTTTTCCTCCAAAACTGAGGACTTCCTCCATCTTACCCGTTCCCCACACCGTCCGCTCCTCCATCCGATCGCCCGGTGTCCACAACCGGATCCGGGCCGCATTCTCACCGGATCCCGGCGCCTCCTCCTTGTTTCCCGCCCATTCCCAACCCACCACCAAATCCACGCCTTCCTCCGGAAACTCGAGGTCCAACTCCCGTTCCAGTCGCCCCTCCACGCGGTCGGCCTGCAGGATTTGACTCCCGAGATGCAGCACCTCAAACCCGCGGCAAACACCGGTCACCGTCAACTCCAACCGGCAACGCACCCGCACATTGCCTGCCGGAGGGGTATTCTGAGGCTCCGTGACAGGACCACGAACCGACTCCGCAGCCCCCTCGCCCTGAGCCGTCACCTTCCGGACCACAGGCCAAAGCCCCAAAAGCAGGCAAAAACAGACCAAGGCCCGCAGCAAGGGCGATCCCCTCATTTCAATGCCTCCACCAACGCCTTCACATTCTCCCGGTACATCCCCTCGTAGGTCGCGGCCGACCCGGTTCCCAACCCGTCCGCATACAGAACACCTCCCACCCGCGCCCCGGATTCCCGCGAAATCTGTTCAAGCACCTTCGGATTGTCCAAACTCTCGGGGAAAATCGCCCGCACCTTTTTCTGGCGTATCCGGCCAATAATCTCCGCGATTTTTTTCGAGGAAGGCTGTCCACCTCCCGAGAACCCTTCGAGCGCAATCAACTCAAGCCCGTTTTCCCTCGCCAACCACCCGAATGCATCATGCGCAGTCACAAAAGCACGGCGGTCCTTGGGAATCTTCGCGACCTCCGTACGAGCCCACCTCTGGAGAGACTGCAAACGCTCCCGGTATGCGGCAGCCCGCTGTTCGAATCCGGGACGCGCCTCCGGCCGAAGCGCTGCGAGGGCATCCCTGACCAGCGCTGCCGCCTCTTTCATACACTCAATGGAATGCCACCAATGGGGGTCATCCAATGCGCGGGCGGCCTTCAAACGGTCACCCACGGCCAGCAACACCCGCTTGTCCACCACGCCGCGCTCCAAACGCCCCACGTATCCCTCCAAGTTCCGGGCGGAAACCAGCACCAGATCCGCCGTCCCCACCACCTTCAAATCACCAGGAGTCGGCTCGTAATCGTGGGGATCCGTGTCCGGCCGCACATGGCCAGTGACTCGCACTTGATCCCCGCCCACTTCCCTTGCCAATTCCGTCAGAATCGTCGAAAAACTCGAGACCCGCACCGGCTGCACACGCTCTGCGGCGCACAATTTTGGCGCTCCAACTCCCGCGAGAAACACAAAACAGGAGAGCAGGAAAAAAAAGCGGATTGGAAACCAAGCAGGCATCTGGCCAGATTAAAGGCGGCATCCTATATTGCAAACAGATTGCATGAAGCCCCATGGCCCGGATTTTTTTCCAACTCCTTTTTCTTCTTTCTGTCCCCGCTCTCCCCGCGTACCTCTGCGCGCTCCCTCAACTGACCCCAGCCCCCACCACGCCCCTGCTTCCGGGGGAAATTCGACCCGCCACCGCAAAACTCTGGAAGGAACGGGTGCTCTGGGTGGATTACCGTCCCAACCCTCATTTTTCAAAACAGCGTATTCCCGGGGCGGTGTCATGTCCGCCCGAGGAGTTTTCTCAGCGCCACCCAGAGGTTTTGGCCCGTTGGAGCCACGAGAAAGCCGTGGTGCTTTATGGGGATTCAGAGGCGGTCGGACACGCGTTGGCAGAACGGTTCCGCCAAGAGTTGAATCTTGAGACCGTCTACGTCCTCAAGGGAAACTGGAGGGAATGGAACCGGTGAGACACTTTTTTAATGCCGGTCCGGAGGACAGTTTTGCGTGGAAAATCGTCCGAATCTCCATCGCGCTGGTGTTTCTGTACGCAGGCACGGCGAAGGTGGCAGATCCCCAGGAATTCACCCTGGCGATCGATCACTACCGGCTCACCCCATGGCCAGTCACCGTGGGCCTCGCATTTTATCTCCCCTGGTTGGAGATCGGTCTGGGCGGATGCCTTTTGACCCGGCGGATGCTTCCGGGCGCTTCTGTGCTCAGTTTTGCAGCAAGCGGGGTCTTTCTGGGGGTGATTCTGAGCGCATGGAGCCGGAATCTGGACATTAGCTGCGGCTGTTTTGGCCCGGCCATCAACCACACCCATTACCCCTCACATGTGGCATTCAATCTTTTGCTGCTAGCCTCCACCGGAGCCCGGGCAGGCTACGACCTTTTCCGGAAATCGAATCCAGAAACCTGAGTGGGCGGCGTGACCCCACCTCAATCCAGAGAGCAACGGATTTTGCGGGCACTGGAGCGGGACGGATCGGCCTGCATCTGGTGCGGGTACCGCCTCCACCCGGCGCATCCCGACCTGTACACGGACCACCTCATCCCAAGGCTCAAGGGGGGACCGGCATGGGTCGAGAACGAAGTCCCCGCGTGCCGGCCATGCAACCGGACGCGCGGGCATTCCTCTCCAACCGACTGGATAGCACAGTGCGAAAAGCGGGGATGGCGTCCCGACAGAAACCATGTTTTGAAGTTGCTGGTCCATCTCGGAGAAACCATTCGAAAACGCGGGGGGCAGAGGCGGGCGCGCCCGTATCTGGACGCGCAGATCCGGCGGCTTGCCCCGGACCACAGACCCGGCACCTAGCCCTGCCGCAGACATTCACGTTTCGCGCCCTGAGGCGCGCAGTCACAGACCGCGGAGTTTGAATTCGAAACTGTCCACCAGCGCCAGCCAGCTGGCCTCGATGATGTTGTCAGAAACACCCACGGTACCCCAACTCTCGCGGCCGTCGGTGGAATCAATGAGAACACGCGTTTTGGCCGCGGTTCCCTGCTGGCCGTTGATGATGCGCACCTTGTAGTCGTTCAACGAAACCGAATCAATTTCGGGATAGAAAGGCCGCAACGCTTTGCGCAATGCCCCGTCCAAGGCATTGACGGGACCGTCCCCCTCCGCAACCACATATTCGCAGTTCTCGCCCACCCGGAGTTTGACCGTCGCCTCGCATTTGTTCCAAGCACCGGCGCACGCCCGTCGGAATGAACAATGGTACTCCTCCGGCGTAAAATGGGGCTCCAAGCGCCCAAGCAACCGCCGTATCAGGAGTTCAAAAGAACCTTCCGCGGCCTCAAATTCGTACCCGAGGCTTTCCAATCGTTTGACCTCGGCCAAAATCTTGCCCAGTTCCGGGTCACCCTTTTTGAAGGCGTAGCCCAAACGCTCTGCGATCATGAGAACGTTGCTCTGGCCGCTCAACTCGGAGATGACAATGTGCTGCTGGTTGCCGACCCGGCCCGGTGGGATGTGTTCATAGGTCCGGGCCAGTTTTTGAACCGCGTTCACATGCATTCCGCCTTTGTGCGTGAAGGCAGCGGCCCCGACGTAGGGAGCCCGGATGTCTGGAGACACATTGGCGACCTCGTCCACAAAAAGCGAGAGCTCGCGCAACCGTTCCAGACGGCCCACCAGCGGGCGGCCCCATTTGAGCTGGAGGTTGGGGATCAGGGTGGTCAGGTTGCAGTTTCCGACCCTCTCCCCGTACCCGTTGACTGTCCCCTGAACCTGAACGGCTCCGTTGGCGACCGCAGCCATGGCATTGGCGACACCCACCCCGCAATCGTTGTGGGTGTGGATCCCCACAGGCACCCCCAACTCGGCAATCACACGGCGCGTCATTTCACCGGCCTCTTCCGGCATGGTGCCCCCATTGGTGTCGCACAGGACCACCAAGTCCGCGCCGCCGTCTCTCGCGGCCTGAAGCGTTTGGAGAGCATAGCCCCAGTCGTCCTTCGCCCCGTCGAAGAAATGTTCGGCGTCGTAAATCACCTCGCGACCGTTCGACTTCAAATGAGCCACCGTCTCACGAATCATCGCCAGATTTTCCTCTGGAGTCACCCCCAGCACCTCGGTCACCTGCAAAAGCCAAGTCTTGCCAAAGATGGTGATGGTTGGAGTCCGGGCATCGAGCAGCAGCTGCACCTGGGGATCCTTGTCGACCGCAAGATTTGCACGGCGCGTACTCCCAAACGCGGCAATGCGGGCGTGCCGCCAGGTCCGTTTGGCTGCTTCTTCAAAAAATGCGATGTCTTTCGGGTTCGACCCAGGCCAGCCGCCCTCGATGTAGTGCACTCCAAAATCGTCCAGCTTTTCAGCTACCCGGATCTTGTCCGCCACGCTGAATGCAATGCCCGTTCCCTGTGTGCCGTCGCGCAGGGTGGTGTCGTAAAGGGTTACTTGGGGCTCGCTCATAGGGAAAAGGGGGGGAGTGGTAGCCCAGTTTCCCATGCAAATCAAGGCAACCCGGGCGAAGCCGCACGGTCCAGAGCCGGCGCAGCCGAAAAACAACAGCCACTGTCCCGTTCAAAAGACGGATCGGTCCGGCTCGCCTTCCACAGGCTTCAGAGCGATGGATCGGAACCGGATCCCCTCCCCGCCGTCCCCGAGCAAAATCCGCACATGAACCATCTCCCCAGTGACTGGTAGAGTCACCTCCTGCTCCGAGGCGCCCGCTGCAACCGGGACGCAGAGCACGTTTTCCTTGTCAAAATCGGCCTGCCCCTGAGTCCTCCAAGTGACCGTCAATGAGGAATCGTTGGCCGATGCAAGTTGGACTTTCATGCTCACTGGCCCCTTGAGGGAAAGATCGCTCTTCGCAAAAAAAGGCTTCGCTTTCTTCGTCACACCCGGATCGGGCGTGACCGTCAAAAAACCGTCTTTCACGACCGCCGTACCATTCCTGCAGATCCAGCCATGCGCAGGATCGGCGGTCTTTCCACGACCTTTTCTTGGCAGACTGGCAATGACTTCATGTTCGGCAAAGAGTTCCTCGTGGTGGGGGTCAAATGAAACCGGAAGCCCGGGAGGCTGGAGAGTGTCGCTCCACGCTTTGAGCGACTCGTTGAGGCGCGCCGCGACGTCAGGCTTTGAGGAGAAAAGATTCTTCGCCGCACTTTCTCCTCCCGGCTCTGAAACGTCAAAAAGCAGCTGTTCGCGGTCACCGAGCCGGATCAACTTCATCGGATACTCCAGTACCGCTGCCTGCGAGCCCCACCGCCAGAAGAGCCTTTGATGCGGAGCGCCCGAGGATTTCCCATCCAGAAAAGGGATCAGGTTGGTACCATCCAAAACCGGATCGGCTGGCAAGCCTGCCAAGCTGACCGCAGTCGCAGCCACGTCCAAGCTGAGCACGGGCTTTTCATACACCGATCCTGCCTTCAAACGGCCCGGCCATGCGGCAAGAAAGGGGGTTCGAAGCCCCCCCTCCGTGAGCATTCCTTTCTGACCATTCAACGGAAGGTTCACCGATCCGTTCCACGCGGTTCCCAGCGGTGCTCCGTTGTCTCCGATGAAAAACAGGAGCGTGTTTTTCTCCTGCCCCATCGACCGGAGCTTTTCTCTGAGCCGACCGAGTCCGTTGTCCATCGCGGCGATCATGGCAAGCGCCTGCCGGCGTTCTTTCGGGAGACTTTCCGGGGTTTTGGAAAACCACGGTTCCGGAGACTCCAGCGGCACATGTGGTGCGTACCAAGCAAGGTACAGGAAAAAGGGCTGTTCTGGCTGGGCCGCTCTGCGTTCAAGAAATGAAAGGGCCGCCTCTGTTTGCACCTCGACCCTGAACCGGTCATCGATCAGGAGATGCGGTGCGTCCGCGAAGGGTTTGCCTTGAAGATCATGCGAAGCGTAGAACTGCCGGAGTTCTCCCCGGAAATATTCGTCGAAGCCCTGCGCGTGAGGCATGTGCTCTTTGGAAACACGCATCGCTTTGGGACTTTTTTTGCTCCCAGTGACGTCCAGATGCCATTTCCCCACCTGACCGGTGACATAGCCAGCCGCCTTGAGTCGTTCCGCGATGGTTTTCTCACCGAGAGGCAGCGGCCCTTTGTTGTTATCCTCCACACCGAAGCGCTGCTGGTATCGCCCGGTCAACACCCCTGCCCTTGAGGGGACGCACTGGGGCGCACTCACATACCCGCGGACAAAGCGAACACCGTCCCGCGCGAGTGCATCCAAATGCGGCGTCCGGACATCGGCATCGGCGCCTTGGGCGCCCAGATCGGCCCAGCCATGGTCGTCGGAATAAATGAGGATGATGTTCGGCCTGTCCTCCGCACGGGCTGCAACCGCCGGAGCGCTCAGGGAAAAAACACAGAAAACAACGCGAAGATCTCGAGCCGAAAAGGTCATTTGAGTTCAAACTCGCAACCCCCGGTGAAGTTGCGCTGGGTTCCCAAAAACCGCGCTCTGCCACGACCGCTGCCACACGGCGGACCCCGCACCTCCCCGGAGGTCTATCTCACCCCGGAGTTCTTCACCTCCGCCCGGCAGGTTCACTTCCAAAAAAGCTCTTCAACAAACTAGAAAATCCCCGCCCATTTTCTCCGCCTGACCGTTTTTCCTCCAGCACCCGTCCCCCGTGTACTGGGCAAGGCTTTGAAGCCAGACCGGCACTGGGAACCCTTGCCGTGTAACTGGTGCCTGCTTTTTCACAAGCTTCCGTGGCGCGCCCGCCTCCATGGCGGCAGAGTGCCACCTCCCGTTCCCCACCCGGAGCCGGAAAGTCTGCCGTGGGATACCGTTTCTGGGGCGCGGCATTGAGAATATTGACCCAGATGGGCAGCGCCAGCGTGGCCCCGTACCCCTTTGAAATAATGGTCTGCGGCCTGTCCAACCCCACCCAGACCGCACAGGTCAATGAACTGGTGTATCCTGCAAACCATGCGTCTCTGTAATCGTTGGTGGTACCCGTTTTTCCGGCCGCCACCCGGTCAAACCCCAGTTCCCTGGCAGAGGCCGCAGTGCCCCTCTGGAGCACCTGCCTGAGTCCAGAAGTCACCATCCAAGCCACTCCGGGATCCATGACCCTCTTCTCCGATGCACGCTGTTTATAAATCACCTCCCCGGAATCGTCCTCGACACGCTCAATCAGGTAAGGCTTGCGGTACACCCCCCCATTGGCAAGAGCCCCGTAAGCCCCCGCCACCTCCAACGCGGTTCCCTCCAGCGCACCCAGATAGGCGACCGGCTTCCGCGGCACCTTGCGAAACCCTACGCTCTCCCCCAGTTTTGCCACCGACTCAATCCCGGCCATGTTGCCCACCCGCACACTGACCGTGTTGCGCGACTCCACAAGCCCCTCCTCTGCCGGAACCGCACCGCGATAGGTGCCGTCAGAATTCTGCGGGTTCCATCCCGCCGCACCTGGAATCTCAGACCGGCCCAGCGGCGCGTCCTGAACCCAGTTTCCTGGAAACACCCCCCGCCCATACGCAGCCGCGTACACAAAAGGCTTGAAAGTCGACCCCACCTGCCGCGCGGCCTGCGGCAGAATTGCCCGGTTGTATTTGCTCTCCGAAAAGTCACGCCCCCCCACCACCGCGCGCACCCCGCCTGTCCCGTTTTCAAGCACCACCACCGCTCCCTGAAGGTAGGGCGTGTCCAGCTCCTCCCGCTTTGCCTGCGCCGTGAATCCCGACCGTTTCGGATGGCCGTACCCAGGACGCGCCTCCACTTTTTTCAACTCCGCGTCCACTGCCTTCTCCGCAGCCTGCTGAAGCAACGGGTCGAGCGTGGTGTACACCTTCAACCCGCCATCCCCCCTCCGCTCCTCGGAAAGGATCCAGTCCAGTTCCCGGCGCACGGCGTCCATCGCATAATTCTCCTGGGCTCCCCACACCCCCTTGCGCACCACCAACCCGGTCTGCCGAACCTCGTCCGCCTGATTCCGCGTGATCTTGCCCACCGTCACCATCCGCTCCAGCACCGTGTCCCGCTCCCTCCGGGCTCCCTTGGGATTGTTCAATGGCGAAAACCGGCTCGGACTCCGGATAATGCCCGCAATCGTGGCCGCCTCCCCCAGATTGAGCCCCGCGGCCGGCTTTCCAAAGTACACCTGGCTGGCCCCCTCCAAACCATAGACACCCGACCCGAAATAAATCCGGTTCAAATAACTCTCCAAAATCTCGTCCTTGGAAAACCTCTGTTCAATCCGCAGAGCCAGACAGGCCTCCAAAAGCTTCCGGTGCAAACTTTTGCGTTGCCCAACCCGCTCGGGAAAACTGTTCCGGGCCAACTGCTGGGTCAGCGTGCTCGCCCCCTGCGCCGCCCCGCGCCGAATCACGTTCCTCACCACCGCCCTTGCAATCCCAATCGGATCCAGCCCGCAGTGGGAGTAGAAACGGGAATCCTCCCGCGCAATCAGCGCATCCACAAAATGCCGGGAAACCCGGCTCAAAGGCACCACCACCCGGTTCTCCCCCTGCAACCTGCTGTAGAACTTCCCATCCCGGTCATAGACGGCAGACCGCTGCGGCATCTCCCGGACCTGCTCCAGATGAAAAGTCCCGGACCACAGCCAGTACACCACCCCCACCCCAAGCCCCAGCCACACCCCCACCCAGAACAGCCGCCAGCCCCAGCGCCACACAAGGCCGCGCCTGCTCGTCCGTCCCTTCTGGTTTTTGGGGCTCCTTCTGCTTCGACTCAAATGGCTTTCCTCCGCTCGCGCCCATCATAGAGAGGCTGCTGCCCGCGTCATTCCTTTTCCCCCTTCCTTTTTTTCAAAGCCGCCTAGCGGTTCAGGACGGAGAATCGCCCTCCGGAAACCCGCCCGCTTTCCGCTCCGGGGTTCTTACCCGCACAACTCCCCATGAATCTCCCGGAGTGCCTCACACAGCTTGCGCCGCCCTAGTTCAATCCGCGTTTTGACCGTCCCAAGAGGCACGCCCGTACTCCGTGCAATTTCCCGCTGACTCATCCCGCCCAAGTACGCAAGTTCCAAGGCCTCCCGCTGCCCGCCAGGCAGAACCGCCAGTTGCTCCCGCAGAATCCGCCGCACCTCCTCCTGCTCCACTCCCGCGGTTCCTGCTCCGCCCCCCCCGCCGCTGAAAACCCAGTGACACGCTGGGATTGGGTCGAGCCGCCTCGCCCCTCCCTGCCCATCGGGCCAATCCCCGCCCCCCCCGCCCCCCCCGAATCCCCGAGGCCCCAGGCCCGCATGGGACACCCCATGAACCTGAGCGTGGGTCTCCGCGTGGGTCCCGGCGTCTCCCTCCCCTGCGTCCGCACCTGCCCGCTCTAAGACCGCTCCGTTCCCGTCGATCGGCTCCTCCCCGCCCCGAAAATAGCCGGATCTCCGCCCCCATCCGCCTGGTCCCCACCCCCCTTCGGCCCGAACGGTGTCCCCCGAACTCCGCACCCGTTCAAGCACCCGTTCCAGACAGCGCTTTCTCCGCAACTGGTCGATGGCCTTCCTCCGGGCCAGAGTGATCAGCCAGCCCAGCGGCCGCCCCCGCGCAGGCGAATACTGCCCGGCATGACGCCAGACCTCCAGATAGACATCCTGCACCACGTCCTCGGCTTCGGGATGGTTCCTGAGGATCCGGAAGGCCAGGACCCGAAGCACCACCCCGTACCGCCCGTACAACCCCTCCAAGGCCCGACCGTCCCGGGCGGCAACCCTCGCCATCAAGTCCTCATCGCTCGGACCTGAACCGGCCCCGGGAACGGTTGGGCTCGTAGTGCGACTCGTCGTTGGGTTTTGGGTTGGGTTTTGGGTTGGGTTTTCGGCTGCAGACCAGTCGCTGGGCACCTTCTTGGCCCGGCAGCCGTTTCTTATGCTCAGCCCAATTCCACCCCCAGTTCCACCCCCAGTTCCACCCCCAGTTCCACCCCCAGTTCCACCCCCAGTTCCACCCCCAGTTCCCAAGGACCCCACGGCTTCACCCATGGACTCTATGGACTCTATGGACCCTGTGGACACCATAGATACCGTGGACACCAAGGCATCCCCCAAGGGTTCACCGCCTCCCCGCATTTCTGTTTGATGCATCTCCATACACCCTAAAAATCGAACCCCGTGTCCGGAATGGACGCTGGGGTGGGCGAAGACCCCATGCCCGCAGCGGAGGACTCATTCCCGGATTGCCCAGTTCACCCGCCCGCCGCTACCTTCCCCCGGCCCATGAGCTCCCTAAACAAAAAATTCCCGCAACTCCTGCCCGATCCGATCCGGAAAAACAGCCGCGTCGCGGACCTCATCGACACCGCATTCAAAGCCTACAACGGGGGACGCCTCGCCGAGGCCTGCCGTCTTTTCAGCCAGAAAATGATTGCCGGCAATGGCGTGGTGGGGATGTCCCTCACCGGTGCCCTAACCCCGGCCGGATTAGGCCGCTCGGCCATTGTTCCCCTGATGAAAGCCGGTTTCGTGGACTGGATCATTTCCACAGGAGCCAACCTCTACCATGACCTCCATTTCGGACTGGGCATGGAACTGTACTCAGGCTCGCCGTTTTTGGACGATGTCAAACTCAGGCATGAAGGCGTGATCCGCATCTACGACGTCCTTTTTGATTACGACGTGCTTTTGGACACCGATGCTTTTGTGCGGGAGGTCATCCAAGGCCCCGAGTTCCAGCGGCCCATGGCCAGCGACGAGTTCCATCACCTTCTGGGTCGCTACGTATACCAGCGGGAACGCAAGTTGGGCATCCGGGACACCAGCGTTCTGAGCGCTGCCTACCAATGCGGGGTCCCCATTTTCACCTCCTCCCCCGGGGACAGTTCCATCGGGATGAACGTGGCCGCCATGGCCCTCCGCGACTCCAAGCTGCTGATTGATGTCAACCGTGATGTAAACCAGACCGCCGCGATTGTTTATGCGGCAAAATCCAGCGGCGCCACCTCCAGCGTGTTCATTCTGGGCGGAGGTTCCCCGAAAAACTTCATGCTCCAAACCGAACCGCAGATTCAGGAGGTGATGGGCATTGAGGAACGCGGACACGACTATTTTCTCCAGTGTACCGACGCGCGCCCGGACACGGGGGGGCTCAGCGGAGCCACCCCCGGGGAGGCAGTCAGTTGGGGCAAGATTGATCCCGACAACCTGCCGGACTGTGTGGTCTGTTACACGGATTCCACGATCTCACTCCCGCTGATCACTGGGTACGCCCTGAGCCGGGTGGCCCCACGGAAGCTGAAACGGCTTTACGACCAGCGCGACACCCAATACGAAGCGCTGCGGAAGGCGTATCTCAAACACGGGCAGGTCTCCAAAATCGAACACCGGACAGACCTTTCCAAACCGAAACGCGGGCGTTCCGGCCGTTCTGTGACCGGCACAAAACGCAAGTAACCAAACGCTGCCCCCCACCCATGACCCGGATTCAATCGCTTTTTCGGATTGCAGGACTTGCCATCGCCGCTTGGGTAAACGCCCCTGTCTGTGCCGTTGAAAGCCGGCCCAACATCGTGCTGATTGTAGCCGATGACCTTGGGTACGGCGACTTGGGCTGTTACGGGGCAAAGGGGTACCAGACCCCGAATCTGGATGGTCTGGCCGCCTCTGGCCGACGGTTCACCAACTTCCATGTGGCTCAGGCGGTCTGCACGGCATCTCGAGTCGCGATTTTGACGGGATGCTACCCGAACCGTCTCGGCTTGAGCGGCGCTTTGGGGCCGGGTTCGAAAATCGGGCTGCATCCGGAGGAGACCACGATTGCCGAGGTTCTCCAACAGCGCGGCTATGCAACGGCTGCGGTGGGCAAATGGCATCTTGGGGACGCCCCGCAGTTCCTTCCAACGGCTCAGGGGTTCGGATCGTACTTTGGTCTCCCATATTCGAACGATATGTGGCCCCGGCATCCCGAGGCGCGGCCCGGCACGTATCCGCCCCTACCGCTCATGGAAGATTCCAGGGTGCTCAAGGCAGACCTTCAACCCGCCGACCAGGAACAACTCACCACGGAATACACCGAGCGGTCCGTCCGCTTCATTGAATCCCACCGGTCTGAGCCGTTCTTCCTCTACTTGGCGTACAGCATGCCCCATGTCCCGCTCTATGTGAGCAGCAAGTTTAAGGGCAAGACGGAGCGCGGCTTGTTTGGAGATGTTTTGGAGGAACTCGACTGGTCCGTGGGGCAGATTGTTGAGACGCTCCGCCGCCTTCATCTTGAGGAAAACACCTTGATTTTGTTCACCTCCGACAACGGTCCTTGGCTGTCTTATGGGGACCATGCGGGATCTGCCGGTGCAATGCGGGAGGGGAAGGGAACCTCGTGGGAAGGTGGCACCCGGGTTCCCTGCATTGTCTCGTGGCCGGGCCACATTCCGGCTGACAGCACCAGTGACACTCTGCTGATGAGCATCGACCTGCTGCCTTCGATTGCACACATCGCAAACGCTCCCCTGCCCCCCAAAAAAATCGATGGAATGAACGTGTGGCCGCTCCTCACCGGCACGGACGCCGCCCACCCACATCCAGCCTACTTTGTCTACTACGGAAGGAATGAACTTCAATCCGTCCTCACCCCGGAATGGAAGCTGGTGCTCCCCCACACGTACCGGACATTGGGAGGCACCCCAGGTGGCAGGGACGGGCTTCCGGCCCGCTATTCTCAGGTGAAAATGAGTGGTCCGGAGCTTTACAATCTGCGCAACGACCCCTCTGAAACCCGAAATGTCGCGGAACAGTTTCCCGCACCTCTGCAGGAACTCCTCGAACTCGCGGAAAAGGCACGCGCCGATCTAGGAGATGATCTGACCGGAAAAAAAGGCTCTGGGGTCCGCGAACCGGGACGCCTCTGAATCTGAAAGAGAGCTTGAGCGTTCCCGTCGCCTAGGCGGAACCACCGGGCTTCCCAGAGGGAAGAACCAAAGCGAAGAGCGTACAAATTCCCGCCCCGTGGACTGGTTGCCCCTTGTCTGGGAACCGCGATCCCCTTCCGCGCCCCCCTACGCAAAGCGAGCATTACCGGGTAAAAATCCGGACTACCGCTTCCATCACAGCGCGCCCGAGTTTTCCATGTTCATCCGCTGACAGATGGAGACCATCCAGCGGGCTGGGGCGCACCACTTTTTGGGTGTCCAAAAAATGCACGCCCGCCTGAAGTGCAGCCCTCTCCAGGAATCCCGGCAACTGCTTGGACTTTAGGGTGGCGTCCTTGAACTTCTCGGCCAACTCGGGCATTCCTTCCAGATCCCCCACCGGCGGTGGAGCTAGGAGCAGAATTTTTGGAGTGGAACGGTCTGGACCGGTCTCGCTCCTCTGGATCATTCGGAGGAGCTTGGATGCACCGTCAGCAATGTCCCCAGGGGGCAGAGAGAACCGGGTTTTCAGGTCATTGGTCCCGAGCATCACCACCACAAGATCCAGAGGCATGTGTGACCACAGACACGGCTCCAGATAGGTGCCCCCATTTCTGCCCGCCTCGATAGGGTCCTCAAAAACGGTTGTCCTTCCGTTCAATCCTTCCTCGATCACCCTGAAACCGCTCCCGAGGGCGGCTTGAAGAACGCCTGTCCACCGGATCCCGACTCCGTGCCGAACCGGGAAACCGGCGAGGGCTGTTGCCTCTGGATCCCAACCCCAGGTATTCGAGTCGCCAAAACAGAGCACATGCTTCATGCGGACTCTCTTGTCAGAGTTGGGACGCGGGGGCAATCATGCAAAGCCCCTCTCACCACTGCCATGTCCTGCGTATCTCAAAAACCGGCCGCTATTTTCCTAGATCGAGACGGGACTCTGATGGAAGAGGTACATTACTGCCGGGATCCCGAGAAAGTGAAGATCCTCCCCGGCGTCGTGGAAGGCCTTGAAAACCTCCGAATTGCGGGATACGCGCTGATTTTGGTGACCAACCAGAGCGGAATCGGTCGCGGCTTGTTTTCGGAGGCAGAATACCGGGCCGTGCATGCCCGGTTGCTCGAACTTCTGCCTCCGGGCATTCTGCGAGGAGCCTATTTTTGTCCGGACGCCCCGGACCAACCCAGTCAGCGCCGGAAACCCGCTCCGGGGATGATTCTTGAGGCGGCATCGGAACTGGGTTTGGACCTCACCCGGAGTTGGATGGTGGGCGACAAAGATGTGGACTGCAGGTGTGGGAGGAGCGCCGGCGTCCGCACCGTTCTGGTCAGAACTGGGCACGGGAAAGAAGCTAGGGGGACGGAAGCCGACTGGGTGGCGAAAGACTTTGCATCCGCTGTCGCCCACATTCTAAACGAAAAGGGTGTCCGCTAAAATTGCAGTCGTGATCCCCGCCCGCTATGGGTCGACCCGGTTTCCGGGAAAACCGCTCCATGCCATTGCAGGAAAACCCCTTCTCCAGCATGTATGGGAGCGGTGTATGCGGGCGCGTGGGGTGCACCAAGTGATTGTGGCGACTGACGACTCGCGGATTCAGGAGGCAGCGACCGGGTTTGGGGCCCATGTGGAAATGACGTCAGCTGCGCACCCCAGCGGAACCGACCGTTGTGCGGAAGTGGCGAAAAAACACCCGGAAACCACCCACTTCATCAACGTCCAAGGCGACGAACCCCTGATTGATCCGAAATTGATCTCTCGGCTCGCGCGTCACCTTACAGCGGAACCAAGCCTGGAGATGATTACCGCTGCCACCCCGTTTTCCGGGGATGAACCGGTTGAAAACCCGAATGCTGTCAAAGTGGTTCTCAACCGGTTTAAAGACGCCCTTTACTTCTCGCGCTCGCCGATGCCATTCGTTCGCGACACCGGAAAACGGGCCGGTTATCTAAGGCATCTGGGCATCTACGGCTATTCACGCACCTTCCTTCTCCGGTTTGTGCGGTGGAAACCAGGCACCTTGGAAACGTTGGAATGCCTTGAACAACTGCGCGCTCTGGAAAACGGGACAAAGATCCGGGTTTTGGAGACTCAGTCCGCTTCGATTGGAGTCGACACCCCTTCAGACGCAGTTCTGGCCGAAAAACTCCTCCAAAAGTGAGGAAACACTTGGCGTCCGGCCCCGGAATCCGTTTTTTTGGAAGGCTTCGAATAGAACAGGTCTGTTCTGTTCGAGCAAAAATCTCATGAGCACCAAATTCATCTTCGTGACGGGCGGCGTTGTGAGCTCCCTTGGCAAGGGCTTGGCGGCGGCATCCTTGGGGACACTCTTGGAATGCCGGGGCCTGAAGGTGGGACTACAAAAACTGGATCCCTACCTGAACGTGGATCCGGGGACAATGAACCCGTTCCAGCATGGGGAGGTTTACGTTCTCAATGACGGTGCAGAGACGGACCTCGACCTGGGTCACTACGAGCGCTTTACCCACACGGTCCTTTCCCGGTCCAACTCCACTTCGAGCGGCCAAGTGTATGAGACTGTGCTCGCCCGGGAACGACGCGGGGATTACCTCGGAAAAACCGTTCAGGTCATCCCGCACGTCACCGACGAGATCAAAGCGCGGATCCGGAAAGTGGTGGCTGAACAGCCCTGCGACATCCTGATTTCGGAAATCGGGGGGACCACCGGTGATATTGAGGGGCTCCCCTTCCTGGAGGCGATCCGGCAGTTTGTGCTCGAGGTCGGCCCCCAGAACGTGGTCATCGTCCACGTCACGCTCGTTCCCTACATCCGGGCCGCAGGTGAACTCAAAACCAAGCCCTCTCAGCAATCGATTGCCAAGCTCCGGGAGATTGGGCTTCATCCTCAGGTTCTGATCTGCCGGACGGAACTGCCTCTGGGCGACGATGTCCGTCAGAAGCTCTCCGTGTTCTGCAACGTCCCTCTTGATGCCGTCATCGAGGCCAGAGATGTGGACCATTCCATCTACGAAATGCCGTTGATGCTGAAACGGGAAAAACTGGATGAGACCGTCTGCCGACTCCTCCAGATCCAAACCAAGCCTGCTGACACCACAGACTGGAGCCGTTTCGTTGAACGGGTTGTAAAACCCAAGAAACGCGTGAAGATTGCCGTCGTTGGCAAGTACATCGAGCTCCAAGACGCGTACAAATCCATCTACGAGTCCCTCACTCATGCCGCCGCAAGCCTCGATTGCGGCACCGACCTGCTCCTGGTTGATGCAGAAGAACTCGAGGAAAAGGATCCCGCCCCCGTCCTCAGGGACGTAGCAGGCATTCTGGTTCCAGGAGGATTTGGTGACCGCGGCGTAGAGGGCAAAATCCGTGCCACCCAGTACGCCCGGGAACAGCACGTGCCGTTTCTTGGTCTCTGCCTGGGAATGCAGGTGGCCAGCATCGAGTTCGCACGGAATGTCTGCGGTCTGGCGGGAGCCAACAGCACCGAGTTCGATCCCCATCCCCCGTACGCGATCATTGACCTTCTGGAAACCCAGAAAGAAATCACCGGAAAAGGGGCATCCATGCGTCTGGGAACCTGGCCCACGAAGATTCAGGCCGGCACACTGGCCCATGCGGTCTACCAGTCCTCAGAAATCACCGAGCGCCATCGGCACAGATACGAGTTCAACCAAAAGTATCGGCAGCAGATGGAGGACAACGGGTTCGTGATCAGTGGCACATCTCCGGATGGCACCTTGGTTGAACTGATCGAACTCCGGGACCATCCCTGGTTTCTCGCCTGCCAGTATCACCCCGAGTTTCAGTCCAAGCCAAACAGCCCCCACCCCCTCTTCAAAGGCTTCGTCGGTGCCTGTCTGGCCCACGGCATCTAAATCTTCCCTCGGAGCAGGAACGGCAACCTGTGAAGTACGCAAAGCGAGAGCGCCATTTTTTCGGCCTCCTTTTGCGACTGCGTCTCCTTCTCATATTTGGACTCCCCGTTGCAAACCCGGCGCAATCCCCCGTTTCCCTCCGCTCCACCTACACCGGAGAGATTTCCTCGGTCCTGTCAGGCCCCGGCCGGAACCATTCGGTCTACAACGGCCTCTTCAGCCTGTTTCTCGATTCACAACTGCCCTTCTCGGACACCCCGCCCGCTCTTCATCTCCATGCCTATTATCCGCATGGCCAAAGCGGGACTCTGTCGTATGTCAATGACCTAAACACATTCAGCAACATCGATTTTTACGACAGTCCGCGCCTCTACGAGCTCTGGATCCAGTCAGACCTCCCCTTTGCCTCCCTCAGGATCGGATTGCTGGCCCTCGACACGGAATTCGGCGTTGGAGGAACCGACCTCTCCAACCTCTTTATCAACTCCACCTTCGGGGCCGATGCCACAGTATCACTCAACTTCCCTGCACCCATCTTCGCAGTTGGCGCCCTCGGTGCGCGGCTGGAATGGAATCCCGCAAAAAACTGGTCTATCCGCGCCGCTGCCTACGATGGAAATCCTGCAACAGGCCTTCTCCCGGACCCCTCCCCCCATGCAGCGCCGTCGACCGAACTGAACCGTCACGGGGTTGACCTTGCACTCCGGAGCCAAGAGGGGGCCCTTTTTGCCTTTGAGGTAGGGCATGCGTTTTCCAAAATCTCCCCAATTCCACGGGAAGCGGCTCAAGCCCGCTCCCACGAGGAAGTTTCCTCCGGAGGCTGGAGGGCGGGTTTCCTTTACCACACAGACACATTCTCCCATTCCTACGACCGCTTTTCGCCGGGCGGCGGAAACGACCGGAGCCGTTCCGGACTCCCACTGGTTTATGTTGCCTTGGACCATGACCTGTGGACGGATTCTAGAGGACGGGGACTGCGCGGTTTTGCCCGGATTTGTCAGTGCCCCGAGGACCGCGGTTTGATTGATTTTTCAATCAATAGCGGCGTGGTTCTTCAGGGGGTTCTGCCTCGGCGCTCCCGTGACTTGTTCGGGGCAGCCTTCGCATACACTCACCTCAGCAACCCGGTGGCCGCCGCCCGCCAGCGTTACCCCGAAAACCAGGCGGCCGGTTTTGCGCCGCACTCAGAATCTATCCTTGAACTAACCTATTTCGCACCACTCACGGACCACTGGGAAGTGCAGCCCAACCTGCAGGTCATCTTCCACCCAGGTGCCAATGCCGAGGTGGACAGTGCCATTGTATTCAGCCTCCGAACCGTTCTGCGTTTCTAAAACGTTTACCAAACCCGTGGGCGAACCTCTTAGGCCGGGGCCTCCTGGGCGGAACGCTTAGTCCTCGCCGGCCATCTCCGCATCCGCGTTGACGCTGTCCTCAGCGATCTCCGTCAGCCGTTCATCCGCCTCGATTCCCTCGTCCAAACTCAGCTGAAGGAGCCGGGCATCCTCGTCCTCGGACAGCATCTCGGCAAAAGTCCGCGCCGTGCCGTAAGCCGCAATCTCGTAGTGCTCAATGCGCTGGGCCACCGCCACCAGGGCGGCATCCAGCACCTCGGGACCGGCATCCGCCTCGAGGCAGGCCTCGCACTCGGCCACCAGGCCAGCCATTCCTAGACACCGGGAGCCACCAGAGGGAACGGTCTGCCTTCCGAGATGGCGCCCGAGGATTTTGCCGACCCTCTCGAGTTGCTCCTCGGACTGCACCCTGTGCTCTTCCAAAGCCGCCACCAAATCCTCATGGCTGGCAGCCCGAACCATTCTGGGATAGGCACGCAACAGCAACCGGCCTGCGGCCTCCAACTCACGCAACGCCTGAACATACAAATCTCGTAGGGAATGAAGTCTCATATTCATCCCATTCATCGGGCGCCGCGTCCGGTTTGGACTTAAATGCTGGGAAGGAAATCCCCCCGGGAAGGGCCTCCCCGGAAACCCCGGAGGGCGGGTTCTATGCGCGGGTGACCCCGCCGGTTCCCATGCGGACCCCGATTTGAGGGATGGACGCCATGTATGACTCGCTCCAGACCCTTGACTCGGCAGAATTCCTGGCCGGAATCGCCCAAATGGCATGGCCCCCTGCGGATCTGGAGCCTGTTTCAACGGGATTCAGCCCGCAGTCCATGCACATCCCGGCTGGTTTGAAGGCATTCGCAGATTTTCTGCGGTCTTTCCCCCCACAGTTCCTGCTTCTGGCGCTGGTTCCGCGCATTCTGCTGGCCCGGAAAAAACCATCGGCAACCCTCGCGTGGGTCTGGTTTGCCTTGTTGTTCCCGTACGCGGGCTGCTTTGCCTATTTGTTGTTGGGGAACATTCCAAAGAGCCACGCCTCCAAACTCCCCTTAGCCCTCTCGTTGAGATCCCGCCGTCGCTCAACCAACCGGCTTCAAGTGATTCTAGAGCGCCTGACGGGCAACCCGCCCTCCCGCGCAACGCGCTTCACACTCCACGAGGGAGCCGATTCGTTTTACGACACGCTGTCGGAACGGGTGGAAAACTCCCGCTCTGAAGTGCTTTTCCAAACCTTTGTCTGGCGGCCTGACCCCGTTGGAACGGCCTTTCTGAAGGTTCTTTCAAAGGCGGCGAAACGCGGGGTCTGCGTGCGGCTGCTGCTGGACCCGATTGGTTCCCTTCAATTGAAGGAGAATTTCCTGGAACCGCTCCACGAAGCCGGCGGTCGGTTTGCATGGTTCCGGCCCACAGGAATTCTGGCCCGGATGCGGCATCTCAACCTGCGCAATCACCGCAAACTTCAAATCATCGACGGGCGCGTGGCTTTTGTGGGAGGCATGAACGTAGGCGCGGAGCACCTTACCCAGAAGCCCGGGGAGACAGTCTGGCGGGATCTTCAGGCAGAGGTGGAAGGCCCCGTGGTGGCTGAGCTCAGAAACCGTTTTGCGGCCGACTGGGTCTTTGCCACCCAAGAGAACCTTGCCAAGGGGGTGCCCGCCCTGAGGCGGGAAAAGACAGGATCGCCCTGCCACGTTCTGGAGGGGTGTCCCGACCCCGCCACGCACGGACTCCACGGCCCGCTGATTGCGCTCCTGAACCATGCAAAACACCGGGTTTGGATTGCCACCGGCTATTTTGCACCCAGCGAGCCTTTGCTCTGCGCGCTGGAGATCTGCGCAGCCCGGGGAGTGGATGTCCGTCTTCTCATTTCGGAGAAGTCCGACCACCCCTACTTGGTCATCGCTGGCCGTTCCTACTACGACGAACTCTTATACATGGGCATCCGGGTGTACGAGTATTCGAAGGCTATCCACCACACCAAAGCCCTGCTGATGGACAGTTCTTGGGTGCTCATCGGATCCGCCAACTGCGACCACCGCTCCCTGTACCACAACTTTGAACTCGGACTGCTTCAACGCTGCCGCAAAACGGCGCGAGAGCTGGAGGCGATTTTCACTCATGACTTTGCCGCGAGCCGAGAAATTGCATCGCCGGAGTTTGCCAAGCGTCCACTCCGGGCGCGTCTTCTGGAGGCTCTTCTGCGTCCGTTGACTCCACTCTTCTAGCCCGGCCAGCCCACGGAACCGTCCCCAACAATTTTCAAGGGCCGGGTGCGGGTGCGAATTCCGCAACCAAGGGCAAATGATCCGAGGCAACCCGGGACAATGCACTTTGGTGGACGTGCGCTCCCCGCAATTCGATCCTGCCCCGCGCAAAAAAATGATCCAACCGAACCAGCGGGTATCTGGAGGGAAATGTTTTCCCGGCATCCACTGGCACCACCTCCCTCCAGCGTGCTGAAAGATAGCCGTGAACAACGCCACCTGGAGGCGAGTTGAAATCCCCGCAGATCACCGTGGGCGACTCTGGGGTGGTGCGCCCCACCCAGTCGGGTCCGGCGAGAGCCTTGGCCTGCACCTGGCGTTCGGAGCGTCCCAGTCCGAAATGGGTATTAAAAACCTGCCAGAGCGCACCCTCCGCCTGAATCTCAACCCAGAGCGCGCCGCGCCGTTCACCGGGCGGCCAACACGATCTACCGGGAAGAGCGCCCGCACGCACCAACCGCATCGGATGCCGGCTCAGAATGGCGTCCCCAAACTTTTCCGTTCTGAACTCGTAGGCCGGATGAAAATGGCTCTCCATTTCCAGCCATGCGGCAATGCACGCGGCCTGATCGACTCCCTTTGATCTCCGGCGAGCGCAATCCAGTTCTTGAAGAGCCACAACATCCGGGGCGCACTCCGCAAGCACCTCCGCCACTCTTTGCTCGGAACGCATCCCGTCAATCCCAACGGCGGCATGCACGTTATAGCTGACAATCCTCACAACCCCCTCCTTTTCAACCCGACTGATTTCCGAAACTGCCCCCCACATCGGAAGCGGATCGGGAGATTGGGTAATCGTCTCGGAAACCCCTCCCCCCCATACGCCCCATACGCCCCTCACCCTTGCTCGCCCACCCGGGCTGAAACCTAGGCGGGTGCCTCAGTCAGTCCGTGTGGAAAACCCGAATCGGCCGCAGTGTCTCTCGGAATCAGCGGGGGTGGCGTTCCACGGGGCCGCGGAGCACTCGGCGGGTTCCGCATCGATCCGTGCTCCAAAATGTCCCGGATCTGTGATCCGTCCAAAGTCTCGTACTCCAACAACGCTTTGGCGATCGCCTCCAAGGCTTCTCTCTTCTCGAGCAGAATTTTCCGCGCCCGTTCGTAGGCATCGTCACAGAGTTTCCGCACCTCGCGGTCGATTTCCTGCGCGGTGGCCTCGCTGTAATCCCGCTGACGGCTCAATTCGCGCCCCAGAAACACGTAGTCATCATGGTCCCCGTATTCCACCATGCCCAAGCCTTCGCTCATCCCCCATTCGCACACCATGCGACGGGCCATGCCTGTGGCCTGCTTGATGTCCCCCCGTGCGCCGCTGGTCACGTCCCCAAAAACGATCTCCTCAGCCACCCGTCCCCCCATCGTCACACAGAGACTGTCCACGAGTTCCCGGCGACGCATGTTGTATTTGTCCTCCTGCGGAAGCCACATGGTGGACCCCAGAGACGGCCCCCGGGGAATGATGGTGACCTTGTGCAGGGGTTCGGTGTTTTCCAGCAACTCCAGAAGCAGGGCATGACCCGCCTCGTGGTAGGCCGTGTTTTCCTTCTCCTTCTCGCTAATGGCGAGGCTGCGCCGTTCCCGGCCCCAGCGCACCTTGTCACGCGCCTCTTCCAACTCGGTGATTCCGATGGATTTCAGCCCCTTCCGGGCGGCCAGAAGAGCGCTCTCGTTGATCACATTGGCCAGTTCCGCACCGCTGTATCCCGGAGTCCCCCGGGCCACGACGCCCAGATCCGTCCCCTCCGAGAGTTTCACACGGCGCGAGTGGACCTTGAGAATTTCCTCCCGCCCCTTGACGTCGGGCAGGTTCACCGTGATCTGGCGGTCAAATCTTCCAGGGCGGAGCAGGGCCGGATCCAGAACATCAGGCCGGTTGGTGGCTGCAATGATGATCACGCCCTCCTGGGTGTCGAACCCGTCCATTTCCACCAGAAGCGCATTGAGGGTCTGCTCCCGTTCATCGTGCCCGCCTCCCAGACCGTGGCCCCGGTGCCGGCCCACCGCGTCGATCTCATCGATGAAAATAATGCAGGGCGCCGATTTTTTCCCCTGCTCAAACATGTCTCTCACGCGGCTGGCCCCGACGCCCACGAACATTTCCACAAAATCCGAACCACTGATGGAGAAGAAAGGCACGTCGGCCTCCCCAGCAATTGCCCGGGCCAGCAGTGTCTTGCCCGTCCCCGGGGGGCCGATCAGGAGCACCCCCTTCGGAATCCTGCCTCCAAGCTTCTGGAACTTTTTCGGGTCCCTGAGGAAATCGACGATCTCCTCGACCTCCTCGCGGGCCTCCTCCACTCCGGCCACATCCTTAAACGTGATCCGGTTCTTGTCCCGTGAGAGCATTCTGGCCTTGCTCTTCCCGAAATTGAGAGCCCCCTTGCCTGCCATCCGGATCTGTTGCCGGAAGATGAAATAGAGGACCAGCACGAAGAGGCAGAAGGGCAGCAGGGAGAGCAACACCGAACCGACCTGGTTGGAGTCCGTCACCTCTCTGGGGCGGATGCCACGCTCCAACAATTCCGCCTTCAGGTCGCGGTTGAAATCCAAGTTCACCGAGGTCCGGAACGGCTCGGAGCCAGCCCCTTCCGGGCTCTTTTTCAAAACCCCCTTCAAATAGACCGTGGCGCTGGAGGGCTCCGTCACGAGGTCCACCTTGTCCACGAGCCCCTTCTCCGCCTCTTGGAGGAGCTGAGGGTAGGCCAGTTCCTTCACCCCACCATACGGCCCCTTGAACAGAAATGAACCGCCCAGAAGCAGCAAGGCCACCAGCAGCAGCGTCAGAGGGCCGCGCCAACCGTTGGAAGGTTCCTGGCCCGGTGGCTGGCGGTTGCCCCCTGGAGTGCGGTTTTCATGGTTCGACATAGGCGTGCTTTGAAAGGTTGGGAAGGTCGGTTGAAAGGCTCTGGTTGAGTTTGGAACGTCTTTGAAAGTTTTTTGAAGGTGTCCGAGCGCCTTGTGAAATCTCAGCGAAATCTCAGCGAAATCTCAGCGAAATATCAGCGAAAATCTAAGCGAAATCTGAGCCGGTTTTCATCCGACCCGCTCCGTCCACAACTCATCGGACAGCCCTTCAGACAGGCTGGAGCGACCAAGTGTTCAAATCAGGCGCAAGTGTTTTAAGCTAGCACAAAACCGGGCCGTTGCAATGCCCCCGAAGCCGAATCCGGGCGACCCCCCGGGGCTTCCCTTGAATCCTCCCCGGTTCCCCCCTAGGTTTTGGAGCCATGTCCACCCCGCCCCAGCCGTCGCAGATCCCGCCCTCATCCGGTCCAGGCGGCACCCCGCCCCGGTCCCTGCGGGAAAAACTGCTCGGCCACCGGCTCCTGCACAGGGCGCGGCGGATGGCCACGCATGTGGCGCGGAGACTCCTCCGCAGGCCCCGAACCGTGACGGAGGCGCCGAACCTGCTTCCGCTGCTCATCCAGGTGTTGGCCGCATTCTCAAAAAACAGCGGCGAAGAAGTGCTGGGCGAGGAGATTGATTCCTCCCTGGGATTCCTCCGGTACGACTACCCGGAGGCCGTGTACTCCGAGTTGCGCAAACTGTTCCGCCAAGCGCTCAATGAGCAGCATGACCTGTCGGCGATGGCGTCGAAGCTGAGCACCCAGCTGAGCACGGAGCGAAAAATCATGCTGGGCGTCCAGCTGTACGACCTGATTTCGAGGGCAGGCCTCCACCAGCAGCAGGTGGTTGCGTACTACGGGTTCATGGCGCAACTGGGCATGGCAGCTCAAGCCATCGACATTGTCTACCAACTCAACTCGGGCGAGGAATCCGACAAATCGGTCTACCAGCATGGTCAGTCCCCCTTGGAAAGCCTGAGCTTTGGAAGCGACCAGACCGCCGACGTCAGTCTGCGCGGCCTCGCTCCGAAGGAAAAACTGGTGGCTTTCCGCTACCACGACCTGATCCTCCTCAAAAACCAGAGCTCCAAAGGAATCGTGGTCCGAGGCAGGCCCTTGGGGCCCGGGGCGTTCTGCCGGATCTATTCGGGCCAGCGCATCGTGCTTGGGGAGCAAGTGCTCACCTATCAAGACCTCGCCTACTATTTCAACGCCAAGAAAAACGTCTCCCTTACTCAAGTCTATCTCTCCATCGATAATGATGACGAGGTCCATTTGGAGAGGGTTCGCAGCCGGGAATCCGTGCTCGAAGTCAAATTCGGTCTTAAAGTCCGGGTGCGCGCGCTGAAAAACGTGGATGCGCTCCTCAACGGGGTGGCGCTGCGGTCCGGCACATTGGTGGAGGCAAATCTGGAGGACAAAATCCTTTTCCACAACGCCTCGGAGCTGCCCCTGGACGATCTCCGCCGCAGGGCCCGCGCCTTGGGCGGCCGGTTCCAGCTCAAGGCGTACAAGTCAAGCTACCTGGTGTCCAACAACCCTTCGCTCCTGGATGTGGACGACATCCTGCTCTCGCCCGGCACCAGTGGCGAGGTGCTGCTGAAGATCCTCTGCAATTACGAAACCCGGGAGGGCCGGCTGGAAGTGCTCCAGGCGGACCGCCCGATTCTGGTGGGCGAACTGCCCGTGCGCAACAGCCACGAACTCAAGAACGGCGACACCATCCGGATCGACACAGGGCAGGTGCTCCGGTGCAATTTTGCCGAACGGATCATTGAGGAGGAACGCAACCTCATCACGCATCTGGAGCTGAGGGACGTCACCCACCGGTTCCGGCGGGGTGAGCCCAGTCTGGACGGGGTTTCATTCAGTGTGACGCGCGGCGAGGTGGTGTGTGTGATGGGGGCCAGCGGAAGCGGAAAATCGACCCTTCTGCGTGCGATTGCGGGACAACTCCAACCTTCCTCCGGGGAGATCCTGCTCAACGGTCAGTCGCTCTATGAGCACGTGGACTCGCTCAAACGCTTCATTTCTTACATCCCGCAGGACGATGCCTTTGATGAGCAGCTCACCATCGAGGAGAACCTGCTTTTTGCCGCAGCGATTCGGGCCCCGCACCTCTCCGGCCGCGAACGGGCCCGCCGGATCGAGGGCAAACTGGTGGAACTCGGGTTGAGCGAACGGCGGGACTCGATCGTGGGCAGTCCCGGAAAAAAACGGCTATCCGGCGGGGAACGCAAGCGGCTGAACATCGGCCTGGACATGATCAGCTCCGCGGACGTGTTCCTGTTTGACGAACCCACCAGTGGACTGAGTTCCAAGGACAGCGAGCACGTCATCGAAATCATCCGCTCGATGGCGCACAACAAGATAGTGCTGGTAACCATTCACCAGCCCAACTCGAAGCTCTTCCAGATGTTCTCCAAGGCGCTGCTCCTAGACAAGGGCGGCAAACTGGTGTTCTACGGCACCCCGAGCGAAATGCTCAACTACTTTGCCCAGGCTGAACATGAACAGCATTTTGGAACTGAACTGGGCGGCTGCCCCTCCTGCGGAACCACCCGCCCGGAGTTCATCTTTGACGTTCTCGAAACCCCGCTCCGGGACCTGAGCGGGGACGTGATCTACGAGGAAAACTCCCGGGGCCAGTTTGTGCCGGCCCGCCGGTTTTCGCCAGATTACTGGCGCGACAAGTATGAGAGTTTCCGGCTCCTGCAGGACATGCGCCAGATCAGCCTGCGCAAACCGCCGGCGCCGCAGCCTGCCACGCCGCTTCAGGCCCCGGCGTTCCGGATCCGCTGGCAGGACGAGTGGAACCAGCTCCGGACCCTTCTGCGCCGGACATTTGTGTCCAAGCTGCGCAACCGGGCAAACCTGGTGTTGACGCTCTTGGTTCCTCCCGGCTTGGCGCTTCTGGTGGCATGGGCCCTGTTTTTTACGGACGACTCCTCTGGGAAATACAATTTCGCCAGCGCGTTCCACATCCCGACCTACTGTTTCATTGCGCTTCTGGTAGCCCTTTTTCTGGCCCTCATGAACAGCGTGGACGACATCATCCGGGACCGGGTCCTGCTCAACCGGGAACGCAACCTGGACGTACGGCTCCCCTACTACCTTTTTGCCAAGTTCTCCACCCTGACCCTCTTCTCGGCGGTGCAATGCGCGCTTTTTGTGCTCATCGGCAACCCGATCCTCGAGATCCGCGGAATGTTCTGGCCGTACTTCTGGTTTATGCTGCTCACCGCCGTGAGCGGCACCTCGCTGGGGCTGCTCATCAGCTCGGTGGTCAATGACTCCAAAACAGCCGCAAATTTCGTTCCCCTCGTGCTCATCCCGCAGCTCATCTTCGGAGGGGCCCTGATCAAGTACGAGGAGATGAACCGGGACCTGGACCTCCAGTACACCATCCGGAGCTGGTTCCAGCGCCATCCAGAGATCCCTTCCCAGAGCCGGGACGACTCCGAACTGACGGTTCCTCTGATTAGCCGGCTAGTCGCCACCCATTACACCTACGAGGCGCTCATCGTGGCCCAGGCCAAACTCAACCCCCTTGCAAGCCGTCAGGACAGGCTCCAAAGCCAGATGGATGCACTGGTCGCCAAAACCTCGCACACCGAGGAGGAACTCGCACGACTTGAAGATCTCAAGGACACCCTAGCCCTGTTGAGCGGCCTTGAGGCCAGCTCAATTGCCGACATTGAAAAACGCCTCCGCCGCGTGGACAGCATCCTGGAGGGCCGCAGCCTCAGTGCGCACAGCCTCAAGAGCCGGACCCAGGGGATCACTGCCGAACAGCTCTACACCAACCAGAAAGTTTCCGACCTTCTTTCCAAGGCTGAAACCGAACAAAACGATTACCGTCGGCAGGGGCGCCCCAACGTGTTTTTCGGACCGGTTAAACACCTGTTTGGAACCAGCCTCAGCGTGTTTGTATTCAACTCCTCGGTCCTGATTGTTTCGAGCCTCCTCACCCTGGTTGTGCTCTACCTGATCCTCAAGCGGCAGCTCCGCCCGCACGGACTCTGAACCCCCAAACCTGGTCAGGCGCTTTCCGGCAGGAACGTCGGAAAACCGAGGCCCGCCTCCGGAAACTCAGTTCCCAGCACCTGCGCCACATGGAGTTCAATGTTTCTGCCTCCCCAACCGTAAAACCGCCGCACCAAGTCCGTCTCCCGCGCGGGCGCCAGGAGTACACTGCTCCGCCCGCGACGCCCGTCCAAAGCGCGCCAAACCAGCGCAGCGGCCGATTCCGGATCCCGGGCGCAACCAGGACCGAGCATGCCCCAGTCTGGGTGTTCGCCCGAAACAAGCACCCCGGACAACGCGCCGGAGGGATCTTCCACGATCCAAACCCGCCATCCAAGAACTCTGTCTGTGAGAAAAAAGACCCAGTCTTTTTCTCTGAGAATCCCACGGAGCCCCTGCTCAAACACAGCGATCCGCCTGGCATCGTCAACACCCGCGAGCCGGACCCGCTTCGCAGACTCGGGCACAGGAACGGCCAAGCCGCCCTGCGGCACCTCGAACTGCAGGTCTTGGTAAATCGCACCCGGCCTGAAACCCATCCGGGTGTACAGGGAATAAGAGTCCAAACTGAACAAACTGGAAACCAGACGCACGGGTTTGCCCTCCCGGGCAGCTCGCTCCAGAACCGGCGCAAGAAGGGACCGGGCTACACCGCGCCCGGCTGCCGCAGGAGCCGTGGCCACAATCCCCACCGAAACATGGGTAGGCCTCGGATGGACGAAACAAACCCCCAGGAGTTCCCCGTCTCCGCCAAAGGCGCCCAGCGCCTCCCCGGGATCCAGCTCCCGATAAACTCTCGGAAACAGGAGGAAGGGCTCGGAACGGTCGCCAAAACGGGCGCCTTGGCCGAGATTTTTTCCGTACCAATCCACCAGAGATCGGTGGATGAGTTCCGCCACACGCTGGTCCTCGGAATCTGCAAGGGAACAAATTTTCACGGCCCCTTCCTGACCCGGGAACCCGCGGAGTTCAATCTCGGGGTGAAAATGGTAGAAACCGGATTGAGATCTTCTTGGCGCACTGTCAATGTACAAGGCCCTTTTTTTCATGCACCCCGCCCCCGTTCTCACTGTTTCCGAGTTGCGCAAGGAATTCGATGGCGTCACGGCGGTAGACGGCATCTCGTTCCAGGTGGGATCTGGAGAAATCCTAGGTTTGCTGGGTGCAAATGGCGCGGGGAAGTCCACCACGCTCCAGATTTTGCTGGGATTGACAACGCCGACCTCGGGCAAAGTGGAGGTATTCGGGATGGACCTGAACCAACACCGTGTGGAGATCCTACAGCGCTGCAATTTTTCTTCGGCCTACACCGGACTTCCCGCAAATCTGAAAGTTTGGGAGAACCTGCTGGTCTTTGCGACACTCTACCAAGTCCGGCAGGCCAGGAAAAAAATCGATTCCCTTCTTGAACTGCTCGAAATTGGGCATCTGAGGAACCACGTGACCGGCCACCTATCCTCCGGTGAAAGCACGCGGGTGCATCTGGCCAAGGCACTGCTCAACGACCCGGCGTTGCTTCTCCTGGATGAACCCACAGCCAGTCTGGATCCGGACATCGCGGACAAGGTGCGCAAACTTCTCAGGCGGATACAGCGGGAGCAGGGAATCTCAATGGTCTATACCTCGCACAACATGCGGGATGTGGAGGAAGTCTGCGATCGGATCGTTTTTTTGCACCGGGGCAAGATCTTAGCCACGGGTTCTCCGGCAGAAATCACGGCGCATTTTGAACGCAGTTCGTTGGAGGACGTTTTCATCCGGGTGGCCAGAGAGGGCGACCAGCTTTTGAAACCATGAACCTGCACCGAGTCGGCGGCTTAATCCTGCGGTACACGTTCCTTTACACCCGGAGCGTGCCCCGGGTTCTGGAGATGTTTTTCTGGCCCGTGATGGACCTGCTGGTGTGGGGAATGCTGACCCAGTACCTGCAGACTGGCCCGTACCATCTCCCGGCATTCATCCGGTTTTTGCTGGGCGGAATGATCCTCTGGGACGTGCTTTACCGGGCGCAGCAGGCCACCACCATCTCCTTTCTTGAGGATGTCTGGGCCCGGAACCTGATGAACGTCTTTGTGGCTCCGGTGCGGCTCCGGGAATTTTTTGCGGCCACGTTCTGCGTGGGCACGCTGAAGATTGTTGTCACCGTTGCGGTCCTGGCAGTGCTGTCCGCAACCTTTTACGATTTCCACCTGCTGTCACTCGGGTCCGCCCTGGCCCCGCTGTTTGTGAACCTGTTGATCATGGGCTGGTCTGTGGGAATTCTCACCACAGGAATGATCCTGCGCTGGGGACAGGCCTCTGAAGCCTTGGCGTGGGGAATCCCCTTTCTACTCCAACCCGTCTGCGCCGCGTTCTATCCGGTGTCCACACTGCCCGGGTGGCTCCAACCCGTCAGCCTGGCCATCCCTGCCACCCATGTTTTTGAGGGAATGCGCGAAGTGCTGGCCGGCCAGGGTCTGTCTCCAGCCCGGCTGGCGTGGGCCTTCTCGCTGAACTTGGTCTACCTGAGCGCCGCATCCCTCCTATTTCGACGCCTGTTTCATCAGGCACGCTCCAAAGGGCTCCTCGCCAAACTGGGCACGCAGTAGAGGCCCCTTCAGCCGCGCCCCGCACGAGCAAACTGCTCGAGCCAGTCTTCCAAGATCCCGAAAACGCGCTCCACCTCCCCGGCTGTCACGCAGTACGGGGGAATCAAATACACCGTGGATCCCAGTGGCCGGATCAGGACTCCGCGTTCCTGGGCAAACTGAGCGAGACTGCGTCCCTCGGCCGCCCCGTATCCGGACTGCCCTCCCCCGATTTCAAATGCGCACACACCGCCCCGGACCCGGGGCCGTTCAATCCGTCCCCTGTCCATCAACCGGTCCAACCCGTCTCGGAACGCCCGTTCCAACCGGGCAACCCGCTCCCCGAACCCAGGTGCTTCGAGCAACTGGAGGTTCGCGAGGGCTGCGGCACACACCACCGGGTTGGCGGTATAACTGTGTCCATGGGCCAGTGCCTGCGAAAAATCCGGCCCCAAGAACGCCTCGAAGACCGGGCGCCTGAACACGGTGGCACCCAAGGGCAGAACGCCCCCGGTGATTCCCTTCGAAAGGCAAACCACATCGGGCCGGACCCGGGTTCCCTGAAACGCAAACAGGGTGCCCAGACGGTAAAATCCGGTCATCACCTCATCCGCGATCACAGGAATGCCGCTGGCCTGGACGGCCCCGCATACCCCCTCCAAAAAACCCTCGGAGTGGAACCGCATTCCGGAAGCGCCCTGGACCAAAGGCTCCACCACCAGTGCCGAGATTTCGTCCCCGCGCTCCACCAGAGTGCGGTCGAGTCCCGCCAGAACCGCCCGTTCCTCTTCCTCCGCACCGTGTCCTATCCAGACTTGCGGCACCGGAATTCGCTCCACATCAAAAAGCAGTTCTTCGAATGCGCCAAAAAAACCTGAGGTCCGCCCCAGCGCCATGGCCCCGACGGTGTCTCCATGGTACCCCCCCTCAAAAACCAGCACCCGTTTCCGGCGCTGGCCCCGGTTTCTCCAGTACTGGTGCGCCGCCTTCAGGGCGACCTCCACGGCCGTGGACCCGTTGTCACTGAGGAAAACCCGGCCGTCCAGACCCGTCAGCGCGAGGAGTTTTTCGGAAAGTTGGACAGCGGGTTCATGGGTGACACCCGCGAAATGCACATGATCCAGACGGCGGGCCTGGTGAAAAATGGCCTCTGCAATCGCCTCTGTGCCGTGTCCGTGGAGGTTCACCCACCAGGAGGCGATCATGTCCAGATAAGCGCGCCCTTCGGTGTCATAAAGGTATGCCCCTGAGCCCGAAGCCACCGGGAGGAGGGGGCCCGCCGTCTGATGCTGGGTGTAGGGATGCCAGACCGCGTTGGCGTCCCTTTGAAGAAGCTGCTCCGACATGGCGCGAAACCCTACCGGACAGCGCTGTGGCGTCAAACCCTCCGCCCTGTTTTGCCTCGCCGAGTTCACGCTCTCTCCGCTAAGGATCGCAACGCTATGCCCCCCTCCTCCAAGGCGAACGCCGCCAAAAAAACCCAGTTCCTCATTCTGGCCAGCGCGGCATGGGCAGTTTTTGGTGGAACAACCCTCGCTGATGTCCGGTTGCCCGCCCTGATTTCCGACCACATGGTGCTCCAACAGTCCACCGAGGCCCAAATCTGGGGCTGGGCGGATCCGGGGGAGGTCGTGGAAGCCCGTCTCGGCAGCATTTCGGCCAAAACAGTCACTCTCCAAGATGGCCGTTGGAGTCTGCGGCTTCCTGAACTGCAGGCCGGCACCTCCGGCGACCTGCTCATCCGGGGGAAGAACAGTCTTCTGGTGCGGGACGTTTTGGTCGGGGAAGTCTGGGTGTGCTCGGGACAGAGCAACATGGAATGGCCTCTTGGAAAGGCTCTCAATGCCGAACAGGAGGTCCTTTCCGCCCAGTTTCCGCAAATGCGCCATTTCACGGTGGCCCGCTCGGCACACGCTGAACCGCAGGAGGATTGCTCTGGAAAATGGGAGGTGTGCACTCCGGAAACCGCAGCGCGGTTCACGGCCGTGGGCTATTTTTTCGGGCGCGATCTCCATCGGGAATTCAAGTTCCCGGTCGGTCTCATCCACAGTTCCTGGGGAGGCACACCCGCCGAAGTATGGACGCCCCGCACCGTGCTTGAGGCCATTCCGGAGTTTACCCCGCTGTTTGAAGCTTGGGAAAAAACGCGCCTCAACTATCCCAAGGCGAAAGCGGCCTATGACAAGGCGGTTGGGGACTGGAAGGTTCAGTCCGAGGCAGCCCGTTTGGCGGGCACACCGCCTCCGCCGGAGCCACGCCCGCCGCGGGGCGGGGATGCGTTTGGAAGCCCTGGCTGTCTGTTTCATGGCATGATCGCCCCGTTGTTGCCCTACTCCATCCAAGGGGTGCTCTGGTACCAGGGGGAAGCCAATGCGGGCCGGGCTTCGGAGTACCGGCAGCTGTTTTCCACTCTGATCCATTCCTGGCGCCGCGCATGGCAGAAGGAGGTCCCGTTCCTTTTTGTTCAACTGGCCAACTACAACGCCCGCAAAGTGCCGCCCACCGGGCAGCCCGAAACCAGCGCATGGGCCGAACTGCGCGAAGCCCAACTCCAAACCCTGGAGGTCCCGCACACGGCCATGGCCGTGACCATCGATATTGGCGAACCCGACGATATCCACCCCAAAAACAAACAGGAAGTCGGACGCCGGCTCTCGCTGGCCGCACAAGCCACCGTCTATTTTCACGATGTCCCCTACTCTGGCCCCGTCCTTAGCGAAGCCCAGCCCGAGGAGGGAAAAATCCGGCTGAGTTTCCGACACGCCGCCGGCCTCAAAGCCGCCGACTCCGGTCCGCTCCGCGGATTTTCGGTTGCCGGCGAGGACCGCGTTTTCCACTGGGCCGAAACGCAACTGGAGGGCGACCATCTTCTGGTATCCAGCCCGGCGGTGCGTGCCCCTGTGGCCGTCCGCTACAACTGGGCAGACAATCCCAACGGCAACCTGGTGAACTCGGTGGGGCTTCCAGCCTCCCCCTTCCGCACCGATGCCTGGCCCCGGGAAACCCCGTCCAAACCCTGATCCAATGAGCGTAAACACTGCAGCCTCCCGGTTTGTCCTCGCTCCGTTCTCTGAGGAACGGGTCCGATTGGAAGCCCGCGCGTGTCTGGAGGCCTGCGGCGGAAAGGTCAGCTGCGCCTTGGTGTTTGTGTCCTCCGATTATCTGCCGCATTTGGAGGATTTCCTTGAACTGGTCCAACTCCACGGACACGTCCCAGTCCTTGCGGGCTGCAGCGGCTCAGGCCTTGCAGGTCGCAACTGTGAGGTGGAAAGCGGCACCGGATTTTCCCTCCTGTTCCTAAACCTGCCCGAAACCCGAATCCATGCCTGCCACATCTCCCAGCAGGACTTTGAAAGGGCGGAAGAAAAGCCGGAGTACTGGCACCGGACCACCCAGGTTCAGCCCGGGGAAGTGGACACCTGGATCGCCCTGGCCGACCCCCTTTCGTTCCCCGTGGAAACCTGGCTGCGGTCTTGGAACGCCGCCTATAAGGGGGTCCCCACCATCGGGGGCGCTGCGAGCGGTGCTCCCAGAGGCAACGAAATCTTTCTGTTCCAGAACCGAACTCGGGTTGAAGGAGCGGTACTTCTGGGATTCTCCGGGGGAGTCCAGATCCAGACCGTGGTCAGTCAGGGCTGCAGGCCCATCGGGGAACCGTTCACCATTACCGGGACCGAGGGTAACTTGGTGACCTCGCTCAGCTCCAAGTCCGCCTACTCCCAGCTACAAACCACATTTGACGCGCTGCCTGAATCGGACCGGATCCTGGCCCGGGGCAACCTGATGGTTGGAATCGCCATGACCGAGTACGTGGAGGAATTCAAGACCGGGGATTTTCTGATCCGAAACCTCCTGGGAGGGGATCCGGAACGCGGTGCGCTTCTGTTGGCCGCCCGGCCCCGGGTGGGCCAGACCCTTCAGTTCCATCTCCGGGACCGCTCGGTGGCCCACGACCAACTCGTGGCGCTCGCCACACCAGCCGCACAGCACCCCCCAATCGCCTCGCTCCTTTTCCCGTGCAACGGCAGGGGCGCAGACCTTTTTGGCGAACCCGGGCACGACGCACAACTCCTTCAGGCCGTCTGGGGGCCGCATCCGAGTGCCGGCGTGTTCTGCAACGGCGAGATCGGGCCCTCGGGCGAAAAGAACTTCATCCACGGCTACACGGCCTGTGTGGCCGCCTTTTTCTGATACCCTACCCCATGCAAACCCTGATTCGAGTTGTCCGCTGGATTCTCCCCACGCTTCTTCTGGCTTTTCTGGTGGCACCGGCCTGCGGCCAAGGTTTTCTTCAGGACGAACCCAGCCACGTTCAGGCAAGCCTTCACCTAGATCCACCCGCGCCGAAGGCAGGACAACCTTTCACGGCCATTCTCCGGCTCCGGATGGAGCCGGGATGGCACACGTACTGGCAGTTTGGCGGGGACTCTGGACTCCCCACCTCCATTCAATGGACATTGCCGGAGGGTTACAAAACCGGCCCGATCCAGTGGCCCCTGCCTTTGGCTCACCCCTCGGATGGCGACCAACTCACGTACGTCTATGAAAAGGAAGTTCTTCTTTTCACCGAGATCATTCCGGCCCCGGGTTCCACTCTGGAGACGCTGAAAGCCTCAGTCCGTTGGCTGGCCTGCAACGAGACCTGCATTCCAGGAAACGCTGAGGTCTCCGCGAAATCTGGATCCCCCGAGCCCCCCCTTCCCGCTGACGTGATTGAAACCTGGCGCAGCCAGTTGCCGCTCTCCACCCCGCCCCCCTTTTCTGCGGCATGGAGCAGAACCGCGCAGTCCATCACCGTGGCGCTGCAGAACGTTCCAGACGGAGCGAAACTTGAGCTGTTCCCGATCCCGCCCAAGGGCACTCCTGCGGGGCATCCGGCGCTGGACCCCGCTTCGGGCGTTGTGCGCACGATCCGGATTCCGCTTGAGAATCCACCTGGCGAATCGCCCTGGTCGGCTCTGGTGACGCTTCAGGCGCCGGGAGCGCCCCGGCAGGGGTGGGTGATTTCCGAGTCCCCGTCCGTTCCCGGCCCCAAGGCGGAAACCGGTGCCCCGGGCGCGGCTGTTGCGCCGGGACCTGTGAACTTCTCTGGAACCGCCCAGAGTTTGCCGGGGATGCTTCTGGCAGCGTTCCTTGGCGGACTCGTGTTGAACCTGATGCCCTGCGTGCTGCCGGTTATTGCCCTGAAGATCTTTGGATTTGTGCAACAGGCAGGGGAATCCCCCAAGCAGGTGTTCCGGCTCGGGATTGCGTTCGTGGCCGGTGTATTTTGCTTTTTCCTGCTTCTGGCGGGGTTGGTGGTCGGGTTTCAGGCGGCAGGCCATGGGTTGACTTGGGGGTTCCAGTTCCAAGACTCCCGGATTCTGGCGGGGCTGGTGGCTTTGGTGTTGTTGTTCGGGCTCTCTCTGTTTGGCGTGTTTGAGATCACGCTGGACAGCGGAACTGCCACCTCTTTGGACCGGCTCACGCGCCGTGAGGGAGTTTCCGGAGCGTTCTTTCACGGGCTTTTCACCACATTGCTGGGCACCTCCTGCACGGCACCGCTGCTCGGCTCCGTCCTTGGCTATGCGTTCACGCAGAAGGCGCCGGTGGTGTTTGCCGTGTTCGGCACGATCGCCGCTGGAATGAGCCTCCCTTACTTTCTCCTGACGTGGAAACCGGCTTGGATGCGTTTCCTGCCCAAGCCAGGTGCATGGATGGAACGACTTAAGCAGTTCATGGGGTTTGTCATGCTTGCCGTGGTGGTCTGGCTTCTGGGCGTGTTCGGGCAGTCGCATGGTGCAGACGGCGCAAACCTGCTTCTGGGATTCCTGCTGGTTCTCGCTCTTTGCGCATGGTGTTTTGGTTCCACCCGATCCCTGCTGACCCGACTCGGGCTGGCCCTAGTGCTCGCCGTTGGATGGAAAACCCTTCTGATGCCCGCGCTCACGTCCAAGTCTGAACCTGCCCCGCTCACAGTCTCCGGGGGAATTCCCTGGCAGGCTTTCTCCACCGAAACCCTCCAGAAAGCGCGTGCCGAAGGGCGAGCTGTGTTTGTGGATTTCACCGCAGACTGGTGCCTGAACTGCAAATATAACGAGAAGTTTGTACTTGAAACGGACGTCGTCCGAGCCGCCCTCAAAAACAAAAACGTGCTGCCGCTCAAAGCGGACTGGACACACAAGGACCCGGAGATCACCGCTCAACTTAAAAGCTTTGGGCGGGTGGGTGTACCGGCCTATGTGCTTTATCGATCCAAAAAAGATACCCCGCCCCAACTTCTTCCCGAAATTCTGACTCAGGCCATTCTGCTCGATGCACTGGGCAAACTCTGAGCCCGCCGTGCCCCCCTCGGCCCGGCTTATTCCCTGAGAACCCCCTGCCCATTCGCTCCAGAGCGCCCGTCCAATTCTGGGAGCCGAACCCATTTCAGCCATTCCGGGACACTCTCACCCCGGGCTTTTCTTTGCCCCGCCAGCGCATAGACTTCGGGTCTTTCCCCTATCCCCATGAGTACACTCCTCGGTCTTGACGTAGGTTCCTCCTCAGTGATTGCCGGCATTCTGAAAGGCCGCAAAGTCTTGGCTGAATCCCCCCGGATTTTCTTCCGAACCCAGCATTCAGGTCCGCGCGTGGAGGTGGACGCCACCGACCTGCTTCAGGCAGTTGAAAAAGCCTTCGAAGGCTTGGGCGAAGCGGCCCGGCGCGTGGATGCCATCGCAATGGCTGTGATGTGCCCCGCATGGGTGGCCATGGATCGGGAAGGAAAACCTCTGACCCCGATTGTCACCCATCAGGACCGCCGTTCGGTCCAGATCGCCCATCAAATCGAGGAGCGGATCGGGCAGGACCAGCATCTGGCCCTCACGGGATGCCGGCCATTTCCGGGCGGCATCAGTTCCACAACATGGTCCTGGTACCGCAAACACGAACCGGCCCGGCTCAAGTCCGCCGATCTGGTGGGCCATTTGAACACGTTCCTGCACCGGCACCTCACCGGCGCTCGCGTAGTGGACCCGTCCAACGCCTCGTTCACCGGCCTCTTCAATACTCTCTCGCTCAAGGGGTGGAACACCGATCTGTGTAAAAACATCGGGGCCAGCCCAGCCCTTCTCCCTGACATCCTCGATGCGGACCGCGTGGCAGGCCGGATCACTGCAGCGGCAGCGCGCAGATTTCATCTCCGGGAAGGCACCCCGGTCCTGACCGGCCTCGTGGACGGCAGCGCCGGAATGCTCCTCGCAGGCGCCGAAATCGGACAACTCTTCAACGTGTGCGGGTCGACCGATGTCCTGGCGCTTTGCACGGACAAACCCCGCCCAAACCCCCAACTCCTCACACGCGCACTGGGCGTCGACAACAAGTTCCTCATGGTCGGCACTCTCGCGGCCGTGGCCTCCGCTCTTTACTGGGCACGGCTCCAAATGTTCCCGGAAATGTCGCTCGAAGATTTCAGGAAACAAATGTTCCGGCTTGCCAAGAAAGGCCCTTCGGCGGCGGGCACCGTCACTTTTGATCCCTACATGGCCGGGGAACGCACCAGCATCGACCAGAGACAGGGAGCGTTTCACGGGCTCACTCTGGCGTCCAACCGGGAACAGATGCTCAGCGCGATGATCGAGTCGCTGGTGGCCGCCAGCGCAGCGCGACTGCCTTTGCTCAAAGCTTCCGGCACCAAAATCCTGCCCACCGTGGCCGTGTCGGGCGGGGCCGATCATCTCGACCGGATCCTGCGCAGGGACTGGCCCGGCAAATGGAAATTCCGCTCGGTGACCGATGCCACCATGCGCGGATTGGGCACCCTGACTCCGAAGGAATAATCTCATGCGAGCACTCATCCCCTATCTCGCCCCGGTCTTTCTGGCTGTCCAAGCGTTTGCAGACGCGCCGGCACCGGTCCACTCGCTCCCCGAGGCGATCGCAAAGGCCAAGGCTGAAAACAAACTGCTCTTTGTGCAGTTCGGCCGGGTCGCCTGCGGGAATTGCCAAACCCTCAAAGGCTACCTCAAATCCGGCACTGTGAAACTCGACGAGTGCATCTATGTCGATCTGAATTGCGACGACCCGGCCACCAACTCCGCCTTTGCTCGCCAGTTCACCGTCACGGGCAACGTCCTGCCATTTGTGGTGGTCGCCTCCCCGGAAGGACGGCAACTCGCCGAGCGCACCGGCTTTGGAAAGCCCGGTGATTTCAACGCGCTCATTCAAAAAGCGGGTAAGTCCCTCGAAAAACGCTGACCCGACTGTGTCCACTGCCACGGCATCCCCGCTTCATGCGGCTTTTCTGGCCAGAAAACCCAGCTTGGAACAGGAAGCCGGGTTCCAGGTTTTCATCAGCGGCTTGGTGGGACCCCTGCGTATTTTTCAGAGGGAGGGCGGGCACAGGCATTCCATCGACGACGCCGCCACCGCCTGGTACGCGCTCCAGCACGCACCGGGAGCGTCCTGCTGCCTCGATCTGGGGACGGGCGTGGGAAGCGTCGGGCTTGCGGTTCTCCACGGACTCCCCCGGGATGCCCATCTGACCTGCATTGAGGCGCAGGAGGTCAGCCACCAACTGCTTGTGGCCAACATCGCCTGCAACGGGCTCCAAGACCGGGTCACCCCACTCTTCGGCGACCTTCGAAACCTCGATTTGCCCCAGAAATTCCCGCTCATCACCGGGAGTCCCCCCTATTTTCCTGCCGGAAACGGCACGATTCCCTCCGACACTCAAAAAGCGCATGCCCGCTTTGAACTCCGGGGCCATGTCGGGGACTACGCCGCAACGGCCAGAAAGCATCTGACCCCGCACGGGCGGTTTGTTTTCTGTTTTCCCTCCCTCCAAAAAGCCCGCTGCATCCAACTCGTTGAGGAGTCGGGCCTCCATGTTTCCCACTCGCGCGACGTGCATCCGCGGGAAAACCGGCCGTCCTTGTTCACGCTATTCTGCGCGCGCCTTGAGCCGGTGGAAAAACTGGAAACGGAACCGCCCTTTATTGTCGCCGATGCCGAGGGGCGTTACACCTCTGAGATGGTAACCTTCCAGTCCAGTCGCGGATTTGGACCGGACGGAACCAACCACCTCGAGAGAAGGGCCTCCTGATCCGGAGCGACCCGGGGCAACTTGACCGGCATGGAGAGCCGGATAAAGCCCCTTCAGGTTTGTGGCAGCCAATGCCACACAGCCTGTCATTCGTCAGGCCAAAGCATCCGGGGCATGCTGAGCAGCAGTAAGCCCCGCTGTGACTCCCTTCATTCCAGTTCCAAAGACGCCTCAGGATTGCATGAGTTTCCGCAACTCGTTGCTCGCGCTCCCGGATCATTACTTCGTGGCATCGATGGGGGGGAGGATTCCCACCCAGATCGAGAAACTTGCGTTGATCGAGAAGATGCTGGCCGACCAACTCCACCTTCAGACCTTTCAAAACGGACAATACACCGTGATTCTGGGGCACGTCCCTCCTTTGGTACGGATCACCGTGATTCGCACCGACGATCAGCCTGTCCGGAGCTGGAAGGATCTTCAGGAAATCAAAAACATCTTCGTGGGTCCGGAGTGCGAGGCGGTGGAGGTATTTCCTGCGGAAAGCCGTCTGATGGATACCGCAAACGAGTACCACCTGTGGGCGCATCCAAATCCGGAGTTCCGTTTTCCTTTCGGCTTTCAGTGTGCTCGGACGGTAATCCCAGCGAACCCAATCTGAGGGACTGTAAAGGCCCCAGGGAGAAGCCCTTCAGAGTGGGAAGGATACTTTTCAACCCAAGCCCCAAGGAGTAGTATTCTGTGTAGTGTCGTCCTCTTTTGTACGCCTGATCGACTGTTTGGAGACGCCCACCGTTCTGAAGATCTCAGCGGCGTTCATGGTGCTCATTGGATGGCTGGACTGGTGGACGTCTTGGGAAACCAGCCTCTTTGTTTTCTACGCCGGTCCCATTTCGCTCATCGCGTGGAGGGTCCACCGGCAGGCTGGAATTACGCTTGGGGTGATTTCGGGGTTCGTATGGCTTTTTGCAAACTGGAACACCCACCCCTACCAGTCGCTGTTCGCCTACCTTTGGGCGTCTGCCAACCGAACCATCTACTTTGTGTTTGTGGCCTTGGGTGTTGCCGCATTCCGCAGTCTTCGGCAGGAAAGCGAGGCAAAACTGGAGGCCTTACTGGCTGCGAGGAATCTGGAACGCCTGGTCACATTTTCCGGAGAAAGAGAACAAATGCGGATTGGCCGAGATCTTCACGACGGAGTCTGCCAAAGCCTTGCTGCGATTGATTGTGCAACCGAGTACCTGCGCTCAGAACTCCGGAAAGAAGGCCTTGCTCAGGCCCATGTGGCTGAGGCGATCCAAAAAATGGTCCGGAACACCATCCATGAGGCCAAGACACTGGCCCGCGGCCTGTTCCCGGTGAAACTCGACCAGCAGGGTCTTGAAACCGCGCTGCACGATGTGACCACCTCCATGGCGGATCTGTACGGCATTCCCGTCGATGTTCAGATCGAGGGCGATATCTCAGAACTCAGTTCCGAGAAGGCCCTCCACGTTTACCGAATTGCCCAAGAGGCTGTCAGCAACGCCCTGCGCCATGCTAACCCCTCCCAAGTCCATCTCCACCTCACGCTCCAAGAGAATTCGATGCTGGTCCTCAGAGTCACTGACGATGGAACCGGCTTTTCTTCTGCCGACCACGACTCCGCAGGGGTCGGAATCCAAAGCATGCGGCACCGCGCGCAAATTCTTGGGGGCACCCTGACTATCCGACCCGGTGCAGAAAGCGGTACCCAGATAGAATGTATTTTTCCCCTATGACAGCCTCCCCTGCACGCGTTCTTCTTGTTGAAGACCACCGGATGTTTCGCGAGTGGCTAGGCACCATGCTCATGGCCACAGGGCGGTTCAAAGTGGTTGCTGAAACCGACAACGGCGCTGAGGCCATCCAACTCGCACTCACCCACAAACCCGACGCTCTGCTGGTCGATCTCGGCCTCCGGGGTTCCGGGGGACTTGAACTGGTGAAAAGTCTTCGAAGCCTTCAGATCCTTGCGCCGATCCTCATTCTTTCGATGCACGAAGACGCACTTTATGCACAGCGCGCCATCGCCGCCGGCGCGAACGGCTACATCAGCAAGAGCGAGGCTTCATCCACCCTTTTTTCCGCGCTCGACCAAATCATCCACGGCAACTTTCACCTCAGTCCCGCCGCTCAAACCCAAATCCTCCACTCCCTTGCGTCTGGAAAACGTCACCAAGGTTCTCCCATCGATTCGCTGGCCGACCGGGAGCTTGAAGTCTTCCAACTGATTGGAAAAGGCTACAACATTCCGAAAATCGCCGAATTGCTGAATCTCGGAGAAACCACCGTTGGCACCTATCGGGCACGGATCAAGGAAAAGCTCCAGATTCGCAGCGCCGCCGAGCTCTACGCGCTCGCCGCACGCTGGCTTTCGGAGAACCAAGCCTGACCTGGAAAAACCGGCGAAAGCCCGGCACCGTTCACCCAACGCTTTTCATAGCCCAAGGGCAGGCGAATCTCCGAATCCGCACTGACCCAGACCTCCACTGGCCTCGCCATCCCTTGCCAGTCATGCCCATTCGAGGCGCCGAAGACCTCCACTCCCTCGTGTTCAGAGCCAATCAAGTCGTTTTTGATTCTCTGAACTTCTGCCCAACCAGCACGCAATCCTTCCTCCAGACTCCAAATCCAGAGCCTGAACCAATCACCGATCTGGCAAGCCCAAACCACGCCCCCCACCACCACAAACCCCGCCCCCTGCCCGACCCAAAAACCCTTTCCCCCAAACGCCCCCTCAAAGGGCGGCTCCCATCGAATCGAGAATTCCTCAAGCAGATCGCTGAGACTCCCGTCCCGGGCGGTACAAAGCCCGCCTCTGTGGAGCCGCTTTGGAACCTCAGAACACGCGGTACTTTTCCCCAGACCGATGTTCCAATCCGGGCAAGTTGGAATCCAAAGGTGATATTCATCGCCTGAATCCACCAGCCGGCTTTCCGCCGGATAAAGCTCGTAAGCAGCCGCATCAGCAAATTCGCTCACCAAACTCTCAAGCTCGCCGACTCTGCGCCGTTTTTCTCCGCAAACAGGCCAGAAATTGATGACTTGGAAACCCCGCTCTTGGAAAAGCCGCACGCTCCAGTCCCCGTTGGTGTAGTTCCAAGACGTGGTCATCCTGGCCACCGACACCTCAATCCACTGCAGCCACTCAGCCATACATGGCACCCGGCCTCCGAACAGAGAGGCGCAGTACACCGGGCCCTGCTGCAAAAGAGTCTCCCTCAGGATCATCGCATCCCCCTCCCACGCTTCAACCCTCTGGAATGAGGCAAACTGCTGAGCTCCCACCGAACGCCTGTGGCCGCTGCGCTCTTGTACACTCGAGAGACTCATGGGCGGGGCGAACTGTTTCATGGGCATCACCCTCCCATGCAGTCCCCCTCCCTGAAAAATGTCTCAGCCAGTCGCCATTTCTCCACTTCCGCCGTGGCATTTCCAGCCACACGGATTTTTTACGCCAGAGACACTGCGGATGAACCTCGAAGGCGATCCCCGAATTTCCGGAGCGACTCCTTGAAAAATCAGGGGAATAGGGAATCCCCTGAACACCAAACCCGGACCACCCCGCCCCCTCCACAGATCGCCAACACCACCGTGCCCGGATAGGCTCCACAACGCACTGTTTGCCACACAAGTTGTGCATGCTTCCGAACCCCGATTCTTTGTCCGGACTCTCCTCTGCGGAGGCAGAGAAACTCCTCGCGCTGCACGGCCCCAACGCGCTGCCTGAAACGCCCGCCAAAAGCAGGCTATCCATTCTCGTCCACCAGTTTCAAAGCCCTCTGGTCGGTGTCCTTGCCGCTGCCGCGCTCCTCGCGTTTGCGATTGGGAAACCGGGCGATTCCAGCGTCATTCTGATTGTCCTTTTTGCGAACGCACTTCTCGGAGCGTTTCAGGAAGGACGGGCGGAGAGATCGATGGCTGCTTTGCGGTCCCTGGCCCCACTCAAGGCACGGGTCCGGAGGGACGGCCAGGACGTCTTTGTCGATGCACGACTCCTTGTTCCCGGCGACCTTCTTCTGGTCGCCCAAGGAGACGCAATTGCCGCAGATGCCCAGCTGATCTCCTGCGCCTCCCTCCACACACAGGAATCGGCGCTGACTGGGGAATCCCTTCCCGTTCTGAAAAATCCGGCGCCGCTTCCGGAATCGACGCCGCTCGCAGATCGGGCGGACCGGCTTCATGCAGGAACCCATGTCGCTTCGGGACGCGGCATTGCCCAGGTAGACGCCACCGGGACAAGCACACATCTGGGAAGGGTTGCGACTCTGGCAAGCTCGGCCAAAGAACCTGCGACGCCGCTGGAGATCCGAATGAACCGTTTGAGTTCCCAACTGGGCGCTGCGGCATTTCTGGTTGCTCTCGGAGTGGTGCTGCTGGGGTCCCTGCGGAAGATGCCCATGACGGACCTCCTCATGGTCGCGATGAGCCAGATGGTGTCTTTGGTCCCGGAGGGTCTGCCGGTGGCACTGACCATCGCGCTGGCCGTCGGGATGCAGCGCCTGGCCGCTCATGGGGCGATGGTCCGCAGGCTTTCCGCCATCGAAACCTTGGGGGCGGTCAGCGTGATTTGCAGCGACAAAACAGGTACCCTGACCCAGAACGCGATGACCGTCACGCGCGCCTGGCTTCCCGATGGGAGTCTCTTTCACACCACAGGCACTGGGTTCACGCCCGAGGGCACAATCGAACCGGCCCCCACCCCGCCCCTCAAGCAACTGGCACTGGCAGGGGCACTCTGCAGCGATGCCAGGCTGATCCCGCCCGCACGAAAAGACGCGCTCTGGTCCGCCGCGGGCGATCCGACGGAGGCGGCCTTGGTCGCATTTGCAGAGAAGGCAGGAGCCGACACCTCAGGCTACTGCCGTGTGCAGGAACTCCCGTTTGATTCAGAGGCGCAACTCATGGCCACTGAACATTGGCGCCCGGATGGAGAGATTCTTTGCGCACTGAAAGGTTCCCCGGAGGCCATTCTGGAACTGTGTTCCATCGATGCTGAAAAGGCGGAAAATGCACACCATCAGGCGCAAAAATTTGCCTCGGAGTCCCTCCGTGTCCTCGCCGTTGCTCAGGCGGAGGGACCACTCTTGCCCCATGCGGGATTCCGCCAGTTTCGAGGCCGCGTGACTCTTCTTGGGCTGGTCGCCCAATGGGACCCTCCCCGGGAAGATGCGCGCTGGGCCGTTGCCGAATGCCGCTCGGCTGGAATCCGGCCCGTGATGATTACAGGCGACCACAAATCCACGGGGCTTGCAGTCGCCCAACGACTCGACATTGCGCGTGCGGATGACCTTGCACTGGATGGCACCGAACTTGAAGAAATGCCGGAACCCGAGCTTCAGGCCAAACTCCCACGGATTGCGGTTTTTGCCCGGGTGCATCCGGCCCAAAAACTCCGGATAGTTTCCGCCCTTCAAGATGCCGGGCACGTGGTGGCGATGACCGGAGACGGCGTCAATGACGCGCCTGCTTTGGCGCGTGCGGATGTGGGGGTAGCCATGGGTATTTCGGGAACGGAAGTGGCCAAGGCGGCCGCCTGCGTGGTGCTTTCCGACGACCGGTTCGCCACTCTGGTGGAAGCCGTCCGACAGGGACGCGTGGTCCACTCCAACCTTCAGAAACTCCTTCTTTTCCTTCTGGCGACTTCACTGGATGAAGCCATGCTGCTTTTGCTGGCCCTTGGGTTTGGACTTCCGCTCCCGCTGGCACCGGTTCAGATCCTCTGGATCAATCTCGTCACCGAGGGCGCCCTCACGGTGAACCTCGTACTCGAACGGGCAGAAGGCGATGAGATGCACAGGCGGCCCCCTGCGAAAAACGCCCCTTTCTTCTCGAAAGAACTCCAGCGCAGAATCGGGTGGATGGTGGCGGCCTCCGTGCTGGTCACGTTCGGCTTCTATTTCTGGCAACTCCACACCGGAACCCCGTTCCCCTCGGTACAGACTCAGACGTTCACCCTTCTGGCCATGTGCCAGTGGTTCAACGTTCTCAACTGCGAAAGTGCCACGCGCTCGGTGTTCAGACTTGGCATCCTGAAAAACCGATGGCTCGCCGGTGGACTCGTGGTGGCCATCTCCCTTCAAGTCGCCGTGCTAAATCTGCCAGCGCTCCAAAATGCGATTCACACCGTGCCATTGCCCCCCTCAGAACTCTTCCGGCTTGCAGCAATCGCCAGCACCGTCCTGTTTACTGAAGAGATCCGCAAAACGGCGCTCCGGAGAAAATTCCGGTCGAGTCGACCGAAAAAAAATGGGGAGTGAAAGACTTACCCGCACCGCACACAAACCACCCGATGCACTCTTAATTTGTGCCGAATGGCTCCTGAGGTAGGACTCGAACCTACGACCAATCGGTTAACAGCCGATCGCTCTACCACTGAGCTACTCAGGAATTATCCGGCTCACCGCGGGAGTGCTTTATATGCAGCAGCGACTCGGGCTCGGCAACCTTTTTTTGGCGGAAAAAATGGGCAAAAACACCCGCCGGCGGTTTGCGAAAAAACGGGGCAATTCACTCTCCCTTGGCGAGAGCCCGCTCAAGATAATGCACCGTCAATGCCCCAACCTGTTCCAAACTCTTGGCGCTGAGCTTGTCGAGGGTGTCATCCGCGGTGTGCCATGACAGGTAATCAAAATCAATCAGGTCCACCGTCGGAATCCCGGCCATGTTTAAAGGCACGTGGTCGTCCAGAATCGGCCGGTCAAAATATGAAAAATGGGAGTGAAACCGGAGCGCCTCCGCTGATTCGAGAAGATTCCGGGTCAACGGCTGCGGCGAGTCCGGAGGCAAAGTCAACGTCAGGTCCCGGTCTCCAATCATGTCCCACAGGATGCCGAACCGGAACTGCTTCGAACGCCCCGTCTCCCTCAGACGCCGCGCATAAAACCGGCTGCCGTACAGACCATCCGTCTCTGAGAACTGTACAAAAGCTTCCTCGCCGTCGAAAAAAACCAGTTCCACTTTTTCAGCCAGTGCCGGCCGCAGGGCAAGCACCCGGGACAACTCCACCAGCGCGCCGGAACTTGAGGCGCCATCACAGGCCCCAAGAAACTCAATCGTGCTGAACCGCTTGGTGTCGTAGTGGGAGCACACCAAGGCCCGCTGCGTGTCTTTCCGGGCGGTTTTTCCCTGCCGGAAACGGGCCAGCAAATTCACAAAACGGACCGGGCCACGCGGCGTTTCCTCAGTAAACACCTGCTGCTCCACGTCCCACCCGTTGTCCTCCAGCGAGGTCTGAATCTGCATCCGGCACTTTTCAAGATTCGCGGATCCTGAAGGCCGTGCTCCCAGCCGCACCTGGGCGGCCACGGCTTCAAGCGCTTTCTGGCCGGAAAAAGCCTCCCAAAGTTTTCCGGGAGGAGGCCCGGCGACTTGGGGAACACCGGGGGACACCGGAGCCGCGGTCCCGGTGCGGAAACCCGGGGGCTTTCCCGTCTGCGCAGAATCCTGCGGGGCATCGGCCCGGGCCGTCCCTGCCTCTCCTTGAGAGGCTTGGGAACCCTCCGGGCTGCGTCGGCATCCCAGCCAAACGGGAAGATTCAGCCCAAAGCAAAAAACCAGACTGCAAACCGCAAGCCGCCTCATCACCCGGGTGTCCGTTTCAGCTTTCCTCAGGCTGGATGCCGATCACCCCAAGGAGCCGCTGCAAATCATCCAAACCGTAGTACTCAATTTCGATCCGGCCCCTTTTTTCTCCGTGATGCACCAGCACATGCGTGGCCAGATGCTGCTGGAGGCGGTTTTGAAGATTCTGGACGGCAGGCGCCATCGCGGCCCGTTCGCGCTCGGCTTTGGACCGCGTGGGCTTGGATTCGCCCGTATTTGAGAAATGCCGGGCCACGAGCTGTTCCGCAGCGCGAACCGTCAGGTTGCGTTTGAGGATTTCCTCGGCCAGAAGGCACTGCTCATCGTGGGCCTTCACAGACAACAAAACCTTCGCGTGCCCGACACTCACGTGCCCTTGGGAAAGCCAACTCTGGATCTGGGGATGGAGCTCCAGCAACCGCATGCTGTTGGCCACTGCCGCCCGGCTCTTGCTGACCTTTGCGGCAATCTCCTCCTGTTTCAAACCGAACTCTTTGGCCAGACGGGCGAAGGCCGAGGCCTCTTCGATCGGGTTGAGATCCTCGCGCTGGATGTTCTCAATCAGGGCCAGTTCAAGAACGTCTTGGTCTGATGCCTCCCGCACAATGACGGGTGCCTCCTCCAGACCCAGTTTCTGCGCCGCACGCCAGCGCCGTTCACCGGCGATCAACTCGAACTGGTCCCCCCTCTTGCGGGCGATCAGCGGCTGGATGATCCCATGCAGGCGGATGGATTCCATCATCTCCTGCAGGACTTCCTCGCGGAACACGGTCCTCGGCTGCAGCGGCGTCGGCACGATCGCAGAAAGGCGAACCTGCTGGATGCGTTCCCCCTGCTCCACCACAGGCGTCGGTGAGGCAAGCGCGGTGGCGGGCCGCGCTTGGATGAGCGCGCCCAGCCCTTTTCCAAGTGCGGCTTTCGGCATAAACAAGCCTCTTCCTCTAAACTCCCGCCGCCAGAAAGGCAACCTTGCTCCCCCACCCAGTTCCGATAAAGTTTGCGGGGTGCTTTTCCCGGAGCTCAGCGTGCTCGCAGACACCACCCCCCTCGACGGCTTTTACAACATGGCCCTCGATGAAGCGCTGCTCGATTCCACCGAGCGCCCAGTCCTGAGGCTCTACCGCTGGGACGGCCCTTGGATCTCCTTTGGCTACTTTGGCCGCAACGACTCCATCGCAAAGCTTCACCCCGGCCGGCCGCGGGTCCGACGCTGGACCGGTGGCGGCATCGTCGAGCACGGCAACGACCTCACTTACAGCCTGATTGTCCCCGCCAGCCATCCGTTCGCCCTGATCCCCGCCAGCACCTCCTACCGAATGGTCCACGAAGCCATCGGACCCGCTTTCGGCCCACGCACCCAACTCGCTCCCGCCCCGAAGACTCCATCCGCGCCGGATTCCCACTGTTTCGCTGCCCCCGCGTCTGGCGATCTGCTGGAAGGGGACGCCAAAATCGCCGGGGCCGCCCAACGCCGGACCAAGGCAGGGCTTCTCCACCAAGGCAGCATCCGCCCCTGCCCGCCCGAACTCTGGAACCGATTGCCTACCCTCCTGGCCCACTCCATTTCTCCCGAAACTCCGACTCCGGCACAGACCAATGCGGCTCGCGCTCTGGCCGCTTCCCGTTACGGATCACCCGACTGGCTTGGAAGACGCTGACTTCCAAGAATTCCCGCTTTTCATGGTGCACGGGTTCACGCAGTTTGACCCTCCCATGAGTTCCGAAGTCCGCGTCCGCTTTGCACCGTCTCCCACCGGCATGCTCCATGTTGGGGGAGCCAGAACCGCCCTGTTCAACTGGCTCTACGCCAGACACACGGGGGGCAAGTTCATCCTGCGCATTGAAGACACGGACCGGGCGCGGCATGTCGATGCTGCCGTCCAAGTGATCCTCGACGGCCTGCGCTGGCTGGGCTTGGACTGGGACGAAGGCCCCGAAGTCGGCGGAAACCACGGCCCCTATTTTCAGAGCGAACGCGGATCCATTTACCAGCGTTACCTGGACCGACTCTGCGCCACAAACGCGGTCTACACGGACCCCGATGGCGCTGTGCGGTTCCGGCTTCCGCGCAAGCCTCTGATTTTTGAAGACATGGTCTGCGGCACCATCTCCGTGGACCGGAGCAAATCGATCACGCCCGGGGGCGAGCCCGAACCGGACATGACCGTGCGTCGGGCTGACGGCTCATGGATCTTCCACTTTGTGAATGTGGTGGATGACGCCGAAATGGGGATCACGCACGTGATCCGCGGGGAAGACCACCTTTCCAACACCCCCAAACATATCGAACTCTACCAGGCACTGGGCCTGACCCCGCCCCGGTTCGCCCATATCCCGCTCATCCTCAACAAGGACGGCTCAAAAATGAGCAAACGCGACACCGGCGCAAGCGTGGGTTCCTACATGGACCTCGGATACGTTCCTGCCGCCGTTCGCAACTACCTCTGTCTGCTGGGATGGTCCCCAAAGGACGACCGGGAAAAGCTCGAGATTGCAGAGGTGGTCACCCGGTTTGATCCGGGCCACATCAACCGGAAAGCCGCCCATTTTGACTTGGAGAAATGCAACTGGCTCAACGCACAGTACATCGCGGCGATGGACCTTTCCGCGTTTACCGCTGCCAGCGTTCCTTGGATCGAAAAGGCCGGCATTGCCTACGGATCTCTGGAATCCCTCACGCTCGTGCTCGGACTCATCAAAGAGAAGATCAAGCAACTCCCTGAAGTCCCTGCATGGGTCGACTATTTTTTCACCGAGTCATTCCCGTACGACCCTGAGGCGAGAGCAAAAATCCTCTCCAAACCCGAATCCGTACACCGGTTGCAGCAGCTTGCCGAGGCCTGGAAACAGATCGCCACTTGGGACGCCGCCGGGCTTGAAAGCGCGCTCAAACAACTCGCAGCGGAGTCGGGCTGCAAACCTGCCGAGTACATTCTGCCCGCACGGTTCGGGGTCAGCGGCAGATCCTCAGGCCCCAGCCTCTACCACATGCTCGAGGTTCTTGGGCGCGAGCGGGCACTTGCCCGCGTGGAACGGACCCTCGCTGACCTGCAAACCGCACCCCATTAATCCATGAAAGCGGTGTACACCTTGGAGGATCTGCGGTGTTGGGCTTCCAGTGGAGCCGAACCCCCCATCCGCATTGGCGTACTTGGCGACCCGGTGGCACATTCAAAGTCGCCCCAGATGCACAATGCGGCGCTGCAGGCGCTCGGTATTCCGGCGCGTTACGGCCGAATCCATGCCACCGCAGAACAATTCCCTGAAACGCTCTCCCTGCTGCCGCAGCTCGGATTTATTGGGGTGAACTGCACCATCCCCCACAAGGCTGCGGCCATGCAACATGCGACCCGTTTGGATCCGCATGCCAAGAGCCTCGGGGTGGTCAATACACTTCGCATCGAGGGGCTCGATTTGGTGGGCTACAACACAGACGGCCCGGGGCTTGAACGGGCGGTTGCCTCGGAATTGGGCGCCCAACTGGGTTCACTGCGTGTTCTTGTGCTCGGCGCCGGGGGCGGCGCGGGCCGTGCCGTTGCGCTCCAGTGCCTGCTCTCGGGGTGCCCGTCCGTGATGTTGGTCAACCGGACCCTTGAGAAATCCGAGCAACTCTGCGCCGAACTCCAAAGCAGGGCTATCTCGCGGACTGATGGCCCGCCATCCCTCGGCGTCGTGGCCTGGGAGAACGATGCGCTGGGCGACGCGCTGCGCCAGTGCGACTTGGTGATCAACTGCACGTCGGTTGGGATGCGCGAGGACGATCCCTCGCCGCTTGCCTCAGGCCTGCTTCCCCGCGGCCTCCTGATTTACGACACGATTTACACCGCCCATCGAACCGCCCTCATGCGCGCCGGGGACCAGACAGGCGCTCGGAGCGCCAATGGCCTGGCCATGCTGCTCCATCAGGGCGCACTTGCCTTTGAGATCTGGTTCGACAGGGAAGCGCCTTTGGCCGTGATGCGTGCGGCTCTTCTGGAGGCCGCTGGACGGGCCTGAAACTTTTACGCCCCTCAGAAAAGCCCTTCCCCTCTCTCTCCCCAGCAGATCCATCAGGGATCCCTGCTCGCTGGACGCTGGACACCCTGAGTGCCGCTAAAAAACGACAAAAAAAAGGGGCACGGTCTCCCGTGCCCCTTGAAATCTTTTCTCCGGTGTTACTTCCCGGTCTTTTCTTCGATGTACTTGACGACGTCGCCGACGGTCTGAAGTTTCTCGGCGTCCTCGTCGGGCACCTCGATGGAGAACTCCTCTTCGAATGCCATCACCAACTCGACGGTATCCAAGGAATCAGCTCCGAGATCCTCAATGAAAGCTGCACTGATGGTCACCTGCTCAGGGTTGACACCCAGCTGGTCTACAATGATCTGGCGGACTTTTTCCTCAATCGAATTTTCGGACATAGGTTTGGCTGTTCGGATGGATGATTTTTGCTTGGCCGAATGGCTTTAGTGTCCGACTCGAAGCTTGGCAACACCTTTTCCCAAAAAGTCGTTCCGGCCACCCAACCCATTCCCAGTGAAGGTCCGGTTTGATTTTCGGCCAGAAACCCCTAACAAGAACCCCATGAGCGATGCGCCTTTTGAAATTGATCTGAAATTTCTTCCCGACTGGCTGAAGGAATCTTCGGACTCCGACCGCTACTCCCAATTTGAAGGCGACTCTGGCGAGCGCCGGGGCAGACCCGGCCGCCGCGATTCAGGCCCCCGGGGGCGGCATCCCGGAGATTCCAAGGGCGGCCGTGGGCCCCGTCCAGAACGCTCAGGTCCGGAACGCTCCGGAAATGGACCCCGCTCCCAGAGCGGCCCCAGACGGGGTCCGGGCGGCAGGCCTCAGGAACGTGGCTTTCGTCCAGCCCGCACTCAGGAACCCCCGCCGAGACCGAAAATTCCAGTCAAGGTGGAGCTGCTACCCGAGCCGACTGGCATTCAGGGCATTATCCGGCAGATCAAGTCTGGAAGCCGGGCGTATCCGTTTTTTGGCACGGCCAGACTGTTTTTGGAGAAACCGGAACGCTACCGGGTTCGAATCACATCCCTTGAGAATTCGGCGCCGCTCTTTCAAGTGGGTGAAGGCCCCGTGGGATTTGACCGCGCGCAACTCTGCAGGGACGCATTTGAGCGACTGCGCACGGAGTACTACGCCGAAAACGTCGTTGAGGGTGAACCGATCAAGGGAGCCTTCAAGAGCGTAGCGAGATGCAGGTCGACCGGGACGGTGCTGGGGCCCACGAGTTTTCACGGGTATCAACCGGCTCTCCGGAAACTCTACGAAGAGCGTTTCAGCAGACGCATGTCATTCAGAGAGTTCCAGTCTGAGGAGATTGAAATGCTCAATGACGAGCAGGCCGTGAACGACTGGAAAGAGCAGGCCCGCCGGTCCACTTCATACACCACCCAAAAGGAGAGTGAACCGGTCACTTTCAAGACCCGGGCTGAGATGGAGGACCACTTCAAGCAGACCTATCTGCCGGGGCTCCTGAAATCCGCAGCTTGCATCGATCTCAACGGTGCCATTGCGGGGCGTTCCCATGACCGCGACATCCTCGCCGGCATCCGGGATGCATGGGAACGCGAACGGAATTTTCCCGCTTCTTTGATTTACCATTTGCGGCCCCGGTTGCTCGAGGCTGGTCTCCAGATATTTAAACACAAAAAGCGCGTCTTCTTTGTCTCGCCAGTTCGCCCGCAGAGACATGCGCAAGGCCAACTCTTCTCGGATGGCATTGCTGCGATTCTCGCCGTCCTCGAAAAACATCCCCGCCTGAACCGGCCACAACTGGCTTCACATGTTTTGGGCGCCTCGGCCCAGGCGGATTCGCCCGAAACAGTGGCTCGCAAGGAGTCGCTGGCCTCTGACCTCCATTACCTGGTTCACGCGGGCCATGTCATTGAGTTCCATGATGGCACTCTGGATCTCCCCCTCTCGCCCAAGGCTGAGCAGAGCCAGGAAAACTCCGAACCCTCTGCCGCATCCGGTCCAGAAACGGCGCCGACGAACGCTGTTCCAGCCCATCCGGAACCCCACGGCGATTCCGCTTTAAGTCCCTCGATTCCGGCGCAGGAACCCGTGGTATCGTCACTTGAAGAGAATCCCCCCGGGGAAATGGCTTCCGCAGACCCTGCGGAACCGTCAGATCCCGCCACGGGAGCGCCAGCGGTTGACACCCCGGTGTCCTGATTTTCCGAGGCAGAGACAAAAAGGGATTTCCCGCAGAGAGTTTTTGAGTTCCGGGGTGTTGCCCCGGACTCATCCTGCTGCGCTGTGCGCCCTGACTCCGGACTTGCCTGGGCGGCTAAAAAATGGCCGCTCAAACAGGTGGAAAAGAACCGAACAAATCAGGGCGGTTGCCACCACCGTGGTTGCGCCCAAGACCGGCGCGGCAAACACGGGCGGGACCCTTTGCAGCACGGGCGCCATCAGGCGCCCAACGAATGAGAGAATGGGATAGTGGTAAAGGTAGACGGTGTAACTCATCGCACCAGCCACCCAAAGGGCCGGAAGGGAGAGGAGTCCCCGCCAGAGCCGGCCAAAAAACGCTGCCGCAACCAAGACTCCGGACCATCCCAGCAAAAGCCATTGATTTCCTGACGCATCCGCGGGAATCCAGCGGATCCCCAGAAGAAAACAAAGAGCAGCGGCATCCCAGAGTGCCGGCGCACAGTACCCGCGCGTTTCCCGTTTCATCCCGAGAACCGACAACAACCAGCCTCCGGCAAAAAAGTGGAGGTTGCCCAAAAGCGTCTTGTCGGTGAATCCGGCTCCATCCCGAAGCCAAAGGCCTAAAACTCCGACTCCGGAGAGGCACCAAGGCCGGATCCGGGCGGGCAGCCTTGCCAAGGCAATCGCCAGCCACGGCGCGACGAGATAAAACTGCAGCTCCACTTCCAGTGACCACGCCACGCCATTGATCCGGCTCGGCTGCCCGTTGAACCAGTAGGAAACCCCCGCCAGACTCGACCCCAAATCACGCCATCCGTTCTTTCCAACGTTCTGCAGGAGACCGCAGAGCCAGAGAGTGCAGATGTTCACGGCGTACGCCGGATACAACCGCCGCAAACGCGCCCTGTAGAAAATGGGAACCTGCGCTCCTCCCTCCAACCGACCAGACCCTGCACCGAACAGGTATCCGCTCATCAAAAAAAACAGGGGCACGCCAAAGGCTCCCCGCGCCATCCACTCGGCCAGCCACCCCGTTTCCGCCCAACCGGATCCGGGCACGCCTTTTCCCAACAAATACGTCTGGAGATGAAACAGAAAAACCATGCCGCAAGCCAGCCCACGTAAACCTTCCAAAGCTGGTTCCCAGCGCATCGTCCCTGGGCGGCGAACCCAGGCAGCCAGCCCACCACCCTTTCCCGTTTTGGACTCAGCGCCCGGCATGCATGGACCCTTGGACCGCATCGGCAAGCACCTGGGCGTAGACACTGCGGGTCCGGCGGCACATCAAGGGCAGAGAGAACCGTTCCCTGACCCGCGCCGCCCCCGTCTCACCAAAAAGCCTCCGTACCTGAGGGTCAGCGAGCTGCAGCAGCGCTTTTGAAACTCCTTCCGGATCGCCTACGGGAACCAAAAGGCCGGTCTTTCCATCGTCCACCACCTCCGGGATGGCACTGACCCGGCTGGCGAGAACGGGTCTCCGGGCGGCCATCGCCTCTAAGAGAACCAGGCCAAATCCCTCGTATCGGGAACACAACGCCAAGACATCCATGGCACTCAAGATTTCGGGGATGTCCTCGCGAAAACCGGCCCAGATTACCCGGTCTTCCATTCCAGACATTTGCACAATCCTTCTCAGACGCTTCTCCTCCTCGCCGGTTCCGACAATCAACAACCGGCCCGAGAGATGGGTCCGACAGAACAACTGCACCCCGCGGATCAGACAGGGCAGATCCTTCTGCGGCACAAGGCGCCCAATAAATCCCACAACAAAGTCGGTCTCGGAAAGTCCAAGCCCGCTCCTGACCGAAATCCGGACCGCATCCGATACCCCTTCAAATGGACGGGGATCAATTCCGTACGGGATCACCTCCACTTTCTCAGGAGCCAACCCGAGTGCGGGGCCCGTGATGTACGCACGAACCGCCTCTGAAATGGCGATCACCCTCGCTGCTCTTCCAGCCACCCAACGCCCCAGGAATCTTTCCCCAACACAACCGCAGAACGGTTCGTCATTGTGTTTGGTGATCACCAGCGGCACTCCGCCCACACCCATCAACGCCAACCGCAGGTAGAGCTCCGCAGGAGGCAGATGGGCGTGAACAATGTCCGGCTGGAAATCCCGAATAAAATGCCGCAACCGGATCCAGGGACCCACCTGTCCGTACCGTTCGAGCCCAAGATGCAGAACACGCACTCCCAGTTGCTCAAGTTCCCCGGCCCAGTACGTGGGCGGCTTCAAAAATGCCACTGCAACCTGGTCTCCGCCAGCAACCTGGTCCCGGATCAAGGACAGGAGATGATTCTCCGCACCTCCACGGCCAATCGCGGTAATCCCGTGCAGGATGCGCAATCCCTCCAGAGATGGAAAAGCTGGCCCGCCCATCTCCTCCAAGTTCCTCAACCGTTCTGTCATAAGAGCGTCCCCCCGTTTTTTGTTGTTTCACCCACCCGCTGCTCCCGCCCACCCCCTGGAGCCACAATTCCCGCGGCAACAATCAGGACTGCGACAAAAGGCGCGAAGTACCGGTCCTTCACCCCCGGTCCTCCGAGGAAAAGGTAGCCAATCACCAGACTTGCCGTGAGAAGCCCATTCACCATTCTGCGCGCAGTTTCGGTCTGCTGCACAAGCCGCCAGGAGGCCAGAAGCCGCCACCCCAGCCAGTGGTAGGCGCACCCGTACACGGCGGTAAATACGCCCCAAGCCCCCACGGCACCAAACTGCAGCACCCCCTGAAGCGGGAGCGGCAGAAGCAGCCCCAAAAGCGGCAATGCCAGCTTTCGTCCCCACTCGGAGCCGGCAAGCCGCCCGAAGAGGCCGGCGCCCATGTCACCGTCCGGACCTTCCGCACCCGCAGGATTCAAATCTGGCAACCCCAGCATCACAGGAACTGCAACGCAGCCCACCCAAACCGTCCGCCAACCGCCGATCCCAAACAGTTCGACCACCAAAATTGCCCCAAGCACCGCCGCGTAACTGAGGCGAAAAAAGCCCACTGCGGCGCACCATGCCAGCGCCTGCCAGAGGACGCGGCGCCCGTAGAGCGCACTGGCAAAAGCAAGCACCAGACTTTCGGTGATCGACTCCTTGAAATGGGTGGCTGCAAAAAAAAGGGAGACCGGGTTCCAGACCAGCCCCCGTCGGACGGCAACACCCGCCTCGAATGAAACCGAAGCCAGCCCAACCGCGCCGGCGGAAACCACGGCATTCAACAGCGGAAAGGCAAGGGCCTCGTCCCAGATCCGGTACAACACACCATGCAAAAAAACAACCGGCATGACCGTGTTCAGATACTGGCCCCAAGATTCCGGCTCTGAAAACCGGTCCACGTTGTCCCGGTGCATCGCATACATGGGTTCCAGCCTCTCGAGGCCGGATTCCATGAGCACCTTCTGAAGGTCGGCGTGAAGCGGGTCCTCCCATGTCCGGGCCAGATACCGCCCCAGCACATGGTACGCCTCAGGATCGCCACCGGGCCCGAGGAAATCCATGCACCAGAAAATCCAGGCCAGGAGGATTCGGGGGACCAACGCCTGAAAAAACGCGCCCCTAAACCCATCAAGCCTCGTTTTCACAGCGGAACCCACCTCTGCCTCCTCCCTTTTTCCAGCCACTCCACCCGCCTCGGACGCCCGCAACGCCGCGGCACAGGCGCACCACCAACTCCCTCAACTCTGAGTCCAGAGCAAGCAACAGCCCGAGCCCGCCAAGGAAAAGCCCGGCGAAGACCAGCGCCCCCCCCCACTGGGCGAGGATGTTTGTTCGGCGCACCCATTCCGCCGCCACTGCCGCAAGAGTTGTCCCCCCGGCAATCCAGCCCACGCGCCCGAGGGTTCCCACCGCCAGATGCCTGCGCAACCAGATCAACCCGCAGAGCGCCGCTCCTCCCCGGACCGTTCCAATCCACAGAACCGCATCCTCCAGCACTGCGCCCCAGGTCAACCACACGCTTCCCACCGTGGCGAGAAACTGTCCGGTGTTGAGCCGGAAAAGCGTGTCAGGATCGCCGTTCCGGAGCAGAACCGGCGAGACCACCCCGCGGGCCCATGCTTCCACCGCCATCGGGACCAAAATGAGACGAACCAAGGCCGAAGCTGGCTCCATCCGGTGTCCGTAAAGCAACGGCACTAAGAGAGGGGTGAGCACAAACGCAGCCCCAATGCTCAGCGCATAGAGAAGGGCAGATAGGCTGCAGACGCCCCCCCCGGCACGGGCGGTCTGAACGGGGTCCGCCGCGACCCGGCTCAGGTAGGGCGTCACCATGTTAGCCATCGGCATCACCGTGAGTCCGAGAATTTTCCCGGTCACCTCGTACCCCAATGCCACATAGGCAAGGTCAGCCGCACGGGTCCCCGCTCCGTACCGGGCTGCAAAGAAAAGCACCAGCACGCCCCCGCCTCCGAGCATGGCACAGGCCTTGTCCAGTGAGCTGTGGAGTCCATACCGCACGGCCTCTCTCAGAAACCCGGGTGCGGGTGCTGCGTCATCCCTCGGAAGCCGGGCCGTGAACCGCCAGTGAAAGCACCATGCCTCACAGAGGGCCACTCCCAGCCAGATTCCCAAAACCCCAGTCACGCCGGCACCAGCCGCACCTGCCACCCCTGAGAAGACCGAACGCAGCACCATGAACCCGTGCTGCAAACCAAGGGCACTTCCCGGTTCAAGCATCGCCATCAACCCATAGTGCGGAAGCCATTTCCCGAGCGTGGTGCCGCACAGCGCACCCACCCCGGCAAACAACCACGGATTCCCCCGCAACTCCGGAAACGCCGTCCACTGCGCATACCATGGGCCCAGACACGCCACCAAAAGCCCGGCCAGAAAACCCGCACGAAGCCTCCGGCGCAGCATCCCGGAATAGAATCCAGAGGCGAATCCCCGGGACTCGGCTTCCCGGTAGAACCGCGAAAAACCCGCATTACCGCCGGCCTCCGCAACAAACCCCACCACCCCCACCATTGCGGAAACCACGCCCAGCTGGGCGTAGGTGCCCGGATCCAGGCTCCGCACCATCCATGCGGACGCCAGGAAGCTTGCCCCCAGCCCGACCAGATTCAGAAAGCCATTTGAACGCAAAGCCCGCGCCATGCCGGGATCCATGGAAGACTGTTTCATGGCAACCGCGCCTCCCGCAGGTCCACCAGTTCCGCAGCGATTCTCCGGGCCAGACCGTGGAGAGAATGATTTTCCTCCACCCAAATCCGGAGCGGTTCTGCCGCCTTCCGCCGTCGCTGCGGACTCCATGCCAGCACTTCCCCAAGCACCTGTATGAGTGCTGGAACCGACCCCGGCTCAAAGTAAAAGGAGCGCCCCGGATCTCCGAGACCTGCCAGAAAGTCGGTATTCGCAAAAAGACAGGGCCGACCGCAACTCATGGCCTCAATGGCTGTCTTATCGCCAAAACCTGCCGGTGTCAGGTTCACGTGCACCGCACACTGGCGGAAGTGGTGGGGTAGCTGGTCTGGGGGTACGGCCGGCTCGAACCGGACCCTGCTCTCGATCCCCAGACTCGCCGCCTCCGCCTCCAGCCTTGCCCGGTAACGGACATCCCCTTCCCCGGGACAGGCTCCCACGATCACCAAGTGCCAGTCTCCGGCCAAACCGGCACAGGCGCGCACCAGGGTCAGCAGATCCTTGGACGGGGATATCCGCCCCACGCACAAAATCCGGCCGGACACCTCAGCCTCGCCGGGCCCGGGCGAAAACAACTCGGTGTCAATCCCCTGGCCGATCACCCGCACCTTCCGACCGGGGATTGGATAGGAATGGGCAAAACTGGTGACCACGCGGTCCGACACCCAGTGTGCAGCGCGCAAGGTCGGGTTGAGGCTGGGATGCGCGTACCACGTGACCAGCGGCACATGGCGGCTCCGGAGTTGCACCGCTCCCAGCACGGAAAACTCAATGTTCATGTGGGAAAAACACCCATCCACCGGCCCCTCTCCCAGAATCCGGCCAAGCATTTGAATGAAGCGCCCTGCCCGCCTCATCCGGCCCAACCCAAGCTCCCGGCCCGCACTGTGCACCCGGACGTTTTTAGGAAGATCCAGCCTTCCCGACCACATGGTCAGCACCTCGACCCGTTCAGCCCACTGCGCCAGTTCCCGGAGCCAGAGCGTGGTGAAGCCCAGAACCGGATGCTCCGAGTCCGTGGCGAGGTTAAATACCAGAACCCGCCCCAGAACCGGTTCCGACGTCTTCAAGACCGTCGAGGGATCCCACCGGGAACCATCCCCATCTTTGGACCTGGCCGCAGATCCGGACTCGGCGCGCCCCCCAGCCTTCTCCGCCAGTGTATGCCAGATCGACAACTGCCGGTTCCGTGCGGCAACCGGGTCCAGCCATCCGCGCACCCGCCTCCGGAGAACACGCCCGAGAACCGTGCGGACAGCTGAATCTCCGCAAAGTTCCTCCAAACGGTCCGCAAGAGCCTGCGGGTCCCCCACCGGCACACCCCCCGGATGAACCAGCGTCTTTGGGGCCCCTGACCGGCCGTTTGCAGCCAGAATCGCTGCGACCTGCTCGCCTGTCCCCCCGAGCAACTCGCGCACCCCACTCACCTCCGTTGCCGCACAGGGAAGTCCTGCTGCGGCGGCTTCCATCAATACCCGGGCAAACCCCTCATACCGGGAAGACAGCACAAACACATCCGCGGATGCCATCCGCGCCGGCATCTCATCCCGGCTCACCTTCGCCACCCACTCCACCCGATCGGAGGTGCCGTCCCGAACCGTTTGCCGGACAAGCTCCGATTTCTGGTCTCCCTCCCCGACCATCTGCAGGCTCAGGTCCATGCCCCGTTCCCGCACCAGGATTCTGAATGCTTCGAGCAGGACCGGAAAATCCTTCTGGGGAACCAGGCGTCCGACGGCCAGCAGACGGAGGCGCCCCGATTCCCGACGAACCGGCCGGACTTGGAAAAACCTGGCCAGATTGCCCGGCACCACGGGCTTGAGAAAAACACGGGATGGGTTCACCCCATTCCGCAGCAGGGACTCCATGGTTGCCTCCCCATCGACCTGGATGCCGTCGACTCTTCGGAGAACCCACTTCCCTACCCAGGCAAGCATGCGATTTGTGCTTGAAGTGGACCGCCACAGGGGGTCGAAGACGTTCGGGCCGTAGACACACACATTCACAGGGATCCGGAACCAGCGCCCAAGCAGGCAGGCGGCCAGCCCAGAAAAAAACGGGTCCTGCGCCTGAACCACACGGAACCCGCCTTTCTGCAGCATCCGGCCACCGATCCAGAGCATGCGGACAAACGCATCCAGCGGAGTCCAGGACTGGGTTGGGATCGCTTCCACCCCATTCCCGAGCGAGACAGGCTTGAGCCGGTGACGCCGGTAGGAGGTGGAAATCAGAACGTAGCGCTCCAAGCCGCTGCCGTACCCGGTCAGGCGTTGATAATCCTCATCGGAGGCGCCCCGCCAGAGGCCCCGCGTCGATCCGAGGGAAAGCACAGAGATCATGACACGGCCTCCCCTTCTGCCGCATGGGAGAGCACACGCGCGGTGTCTTCCACCATCCGCACTTCGCTCCATGGCCCGGAAAGCGCAACCGCTGCATTTTCAACCAACGCAGCGGCAAAATCCGGGTTGCACCTCAGCCGGTTCAGAGCCCTCAGGAGACCTGCCCGGTCGCCGGGTTCCACCAACAAACCCGTTTTCCCGTCCTCGACCACCTCAGGCGTGCCGCCCACTGCGGTTGCGACCACGGGCACCCGGGCTGCCATCGCTTCAAGCACCACATGGGGCAACCCCTCGTAGGTCGAGTTGAGCACGAACGCATCCGCCGCACTCAGGAGCTCCAAAACCTCCCGCCGCGAAAGCGCCCCAAGAAATTCAACCCGCCCGCACAACCCCCGCCGCCTTACCTCCTGCTCAAGCTCGCCCCGCAGAGAACCGTCTCCAGCCACCCGCAGACACGCTCCGGGCAACTCCTCAACCGCTTCAATCAACTCCCCAACGCCCTTCCACGGAACCAACCGACAGACCGTGACCACTGTCCAAGGCCGCCTCTGGATTGAATCCGGCTCACCTGCCCGCCCCCTCCCGGTTTCTGCGTGCATCCTGGGATCTGCGGAATTGCGCACCACGCGGATCCGGTGCGCAGGAACCCGCCATGCATGGACCCGATCCGCCAGATAGCGGCTTGGCGTGATCACCGCGTTCGCCCACCACAAAGGCACCGAACGGATGGCCCGGAGAAGTCCAAACACCCAGCCCGGCGCCTTCTGAAACTCCTCCAACCGCCCGGAATACAGGCCCCGGCCCACAGCCCGTTCCCAAGCCCCGTCCCCCACAACCTTGTGCACCGCCGGCTTGCCCAGCAACCGCGCGGCAAGCGCCGCCTCCGCCGCGAGGCCGTTGACAAAAAATACGTCGCACCCGGCTCCGTGCACCAGAAGACGGACCACGGTCCAGCCCACACGAACCGGCCAGAACAGACCGCGCCGGATGCGTTCCACATAAAACCCGCCCTCCTCTCCGGCCCCCGGTTTTTCGGCGAGACAGAGCACGCTCACCCGGTGGCCCAGATGAACCAAGGCCGACGCCATCCTTGGCACGTAGGACGCCGGGCCGCCACTGTCGGGGGGGTAGATTCCAGACACCATGAGCACCCTCATGCCGGCCTCCCCTCCAGAACTGGCCACTGGACCCGTCGCACCGCCGCGATCCCCACGCCTCCCAATCCTGCCATCATTCCGAGAATCACCCCGGCCAGAACCCGGCGCGCAGTTCCTGGACGCTGCGGAGCCCCCACCCGCGCAGGATCGGAGAGAATCCTGACCCGGTATCCCGCGGAGTCTGAGGCCAACTCCCACTGGCGGCGTCTGGACAGGAATCCCTCCAAGAGCGCCTGCTCGCTGGACGCGGTCCGCTGGAGGGCCTGTTCCTCGGCTGAGGCTTTTTCGAGCCGAGCGAGCCTGTTTTCCTCCTCACGAATCCGGCTCTCGAGTTCCATCCGCTGGGAGGCGCGGAGCTTCCGTTCCCCGGCCAACCGCACCACGCCGCGTTCGAGCGTCTCCCGCAACTGGGCAAGTGCCACGCGGGCCTCGCTCTCAGCCTGAATTCTTCGGGGATGGCTCCCTCCGTAACGCGTGTCGATTGCCGCCACAGCGGATTGTGCATTGCGCCAACGGTTCCATGCGGCGGCCACGTCCTCCATCCTTGCCAGGGAAGGAATTGCGTACATCGCCTCCACGCCATGCGCCGATCCGACCCCGGACCAGTCGCTTTCAAACCGGAGCGCCTCGGTTTCCAGAACCGCGAGGCGTTCCCGGAATTCCCGCACCGCCTCCCGGATCCGTTCCCGGGCGCCCTCGACCCCGCCGTGCTCCTCCCGGAACCTGTGCAGTGCCTCGCCGGCGGCGCGCACACCGTCCTGCAGCCGCTGTTCTTCGGCCTGAACACCCCGTTCCCAAAGCCGGACCCGCTTGGCCTCTTCCGTCTCCTGGAGCCGGACCAACTGGCGCGCCCACGCACCCACCCGCGCCTCGGCCTGACCCGCTTCAAGAGCGACCCATTCCAGATCCATCAACGCGGTCCCACGGCGCCAACGGGCGTTCCCGGTCCACGCCGGCTGGCTGTCCCCGCTTCCGCGCTCCGACGCGGGGGCAGCGCCCTGAAATGCGCCCTTCCCCCCAGCTCCCAATGCGTTCCACACCGCGGCCTCCACCTCGGGACGACAGGCACTCTGTTCCAAGGTGCGCAAAAACTCCTCAGGCACCTGGCCCGCCGTTTCCCTTCCGGAGGACTCCACCACCAGCGTGGCGCTGGCCCGGTACACCGGGCGAACTCTGACAGCCGCCCACCCCCCCACGAGCACGCCCACCAGAAGCATCCCCACCACTCCCCGCCTGTGCCGCAGCAAAGCCCGCCCCATTTCCCACCGTAAATCTCGCATCCATTCCATGGTTCCGCACTCCCTTCTAAAAAATCCGTTCCCCCACCGTGATGACGTCCCCAGGCTGGATCCAAAGCGGCGGTGTCCCCGCCTGCTCCATCCAGAGGCGGGCATCCACCCGGCGCACCCCGGAAGCCTCCGGTGCCGTTCCTCCGCCCCCGGGGCGCGCCCCCCGCCGGACGGTCACCCGGGAGGGTGCAGCCAGGCGGGTGAATCCTCCTGCCAGTCCGAGTGCCTGCATGAGGTCCAGTCCGCCTCCCCCCGCCCTGAGGACCTCAGCAGGAAACCGGTATGTCCCGGGCTTCTGGACCTGTCCGAGCACGGTAAAAAAGCGCTGGGCTTTTTCCTGCAGCACCACCGAGACCCGAGGCCGGACCAGAAACCCTTCGGCAAGACGCCCTTCAATCCTCCGTGCCGCCTCCTGGGGTGTTGCCCCCGAAACCAGAACCGTTCCCACAAACGGAACCTCCACGCCGCCCCCCGGGCCAACCCGGATCCGGGTGTCGAAATCCGGCTCCTGAAACACCCGCACCTCCACGAGATCCCCTGGCTCGATCCGGCCCTCGGCTGATACGGATTCCTCTCCGCCCGGGGACCGGCGGACATGCGCCTGGAGGTCCTTTGCCGCAGCCGCGGAGCGGCCCTCCGGACGGCGCTCTGCGGCAACGCTCCGAGCCGGCTTCGGCGGGAATTGATTCCCCGCGGGTTCGGTAGCGAACCCGGGCCGGCACCCGGCCGCAAAAAGCAGAATCCACGCTGCGATCCCCCAAATAAACCCGCACCCATTTCGGCCCTCATCCCCGTGCCGGATTGGCCGCCGATCCGTTGTATCTGTCCATTTCACCCCGGTATTCATCCCGCAGCCATCCTAGTCTCAACCGGCACATTCCGCGATCGGTGGGGGCACCGGTCAGGGGCTCAGGCGGATCTGAAAAAACCCAATCGAATCCCGGTAACCCGCTCCCAGAGTGCTGGATCTGTTCGCCTGTTGCTCAAACCCCAGTTCCAACTCGATCCCACGCCCCACGCTCCGCACCACAGTCACGCGCCCATAAAAAAACGACTCCTCCCGTCTTCCCCGGATCGAATCGGTGTAATCCGCGGTGCCCACTCCGCAGATCGCCCGGGTTTTCATGTTCCATGGCAAATCCCATTCCACCCCCAACTCGGCGGTGTTGCGGACAAAGTTTTCGGTGGGAAAAATGCGGGAGGTTGCGGTTTGCCGTTCCAGCGCAGCCCGGACCCGGAGTTTTTCCGAGGGCGCCCAGACAGCCTCAAGGCTCAGGAGTGGATTCAGAAAACTGCCGCCGCCATCTCCGATCCGCCGGCGTTCGAGTCCGGCCTGAGCTTGGAGAGATGTTTTTGGCGTGGCCTCGTACCTGACCACCAGTGTGGCCTGACCGTAGACCTGCTCGGGCCCAGCCACGAGACGGACCCGGCCCCCAGCCAACTGCATACTGGCACGGATTTTCTCGGTTGCCGCATAACTGACCCCAAGGCTGAGCCGCGTTTCCTCCAACTCGAACCCCGGTTCGCGGCTTTCCCGGAGTCCAAACACATCCGCCGACACAGCGGTTTTGGCGGTCAATTCGTAGACTCCACGCAAAACCCCGGCCGCAGTCTCGCGTCTGAGCCGGATGCCCGTGGGCGAAATGCGTTGTCCCAGATCGGCGGTTCTCTCCGCAACCGAATCCCAACCGGTCCTCAATCCGAGCCGTGTCCGCGCCGTGCCCCAGACGGCCCCGAACTGCACGGCGCCATTCCAGACGCTCTGCGAACGGTTCTGCTGGAACTCAAGCCGGCTCAGCTCTGAATCGAGCCAAAGCGATCCGGGCTCCTCTGAGGCCTCGGGTACGTTGGAAAAAAAATTGCGCCCCGCCCCTGCGGCACCCAGTTCGAAACTCAAGCCCGGAGAAACGCTCGCAATCCAGTCCCCAACGGGCCTTGAAGCCTGCAGGTAGATGTTGCTCTCGTGGAAAACACCCGTCGTCAAACGGGGGAGAAAGGTCCAGATCTGCTCATCGGGAAACTGAAGCTCGGGTGTGGATTCCGGGAACAAGGTTGCCGCGTCAATCCCGGGATCCGGGTCCTCGGGCAATTCGGCGGCACTGACAGCGGCTTCCCCGGCGGGCTCCCCGGCAGGTACAGCGTCGGCGGCTGCGTCCAGGGGAAGCGGGTTCCAAAGGCAGGCGGCAGGAACCGCTGCGGCGATCAAAAACCGGAGATGGAACTGGGCGCGCACCGTCTGCACCCTGGGGCCGGGATCCGCGGGTTTGCAACCGGAGCAGGTCCCCCTGAGGCACCCTTCCGGGGCCGACAGAAAGGGGTTTGAAAAAAAATGAAATTTTTGTGCCGGGCTCCCTTGCGGCGCCGAAAAACCGGCTGTCAGGTGCCGGCCCTATATGCACCTACTCACTCGTCTCACCGGAGTCCTGTGGGTCCTGCTTGGCCTGTTGATGCAGGCCCACGCGGGCCCGCTGCTCATCAACGCTCAGCAACCCAATGACAAAACCCGGCCCCAGTACATCCGGGATCACTTCGACCACATCAACGCCTGGCCCGCATTTGACGGAATGGTGGTCCGCACCAATGCCGGCTGGAACCTGATGAACGGAGCCGCACAGACCTACTCGGCAATCAGTTCGGAGTTTGCGCCTCTGGTTGGCCTGAACTTCAGCCGGATGAAGAACAACTTCGCCATCGTGCCGGTCAACCGGCCTGCGGACTTCTTCGACAACTGGGCGGTCACGCTCGAGAACTTCCGGCTTTTTGCCCGGGTTCTCCGGGAAACCGGCTTGGTCGGGGTAGTTCTGGACACTGAGGAATACATGACCCCGCTCTGGAATTACCCGGACACCTGCAAGTACACCTCCAAAACGCTGGACCAATACCGTGTCCAAGCGAACTTGGTGGGACAACAGGTGATGCAGGCGATGCTCTCGGAGTTTCCGGGGCTGCAGGTGATTGCCTATTTCGGGCCCTGCTCGAGCTTTTCTGGCGCGCCTCCCAAGGCTGCTGGGGGCAACTCCGGGCAGTTGGAACTGATGGGACCGTTTGAAGTGGGAATGATCCAAGTGGCACAGGGCGCGCCGAACTCGCCTCTGTTTGTGGACGGCGGCGAAGTCTACAACCTTCGGGGGCCTGGCGACTTTCAGGAGTCCTACGACTACCGGAAGACGACCATTGCTCTGGATTCCACCAACTGCCCGTTCATTCCCGCGTCGCTCCGCCCGGTCTGGCCACAGAACGTAAGCATGTCCTTCGGGATTTACAACCTGGGCTATGAACCGATGGATCCGAGCATCATGCGGACCACGCTGGAGAACGCACTCCGCCGGTGTGACCGACTGGTTTGGTTGTACTTCGAGAACCTCGACTGGAACACACCCGGCGGAATCACTCAGGACTGGGTGAATGCCGTCAACGGAGCCAAGGCTGCGGTCTCGACGCTGACCCAAGCGCCCTCGGTCTCGGTGACCAACCCGCTCAACAATGCGTGGTTTGTTCAACCGACGAGCATCACCCTGGGTGCCAGCGCATCGGATGCGGACGGCACCGTGACCAAGGTGGAGTTCTTCGCGGGAACCACCAAACTCGGCGAGGATCTGAGCGCGCCCTACACGTGCCTCTGGAACGCGCCATCCCTGGGCACCTATCTGGTCACGGCAAAAGCCACGGACAATTCTGGGAACACCAGCGTCTCGGCACCGGTCTCCCTCACGGTGAGCAACACCTTCTCGGCCAAGGTCAACTTCCAGCCTGCACTGTTTCAGGCGCCGAGCGGGTATCTTGCCGATACAGGATCCGTCTATGCGTCCCGAAACAACGGAATGACGTACGGCTGGAACGTCCCCCACGAGGACGAGGTCCGCGACCGCGGTGGAAGCACGGATCCCAGGCTGGCCAGCCTGATCCAGATCCACGCCGGTGGCTTCTGGGAAATCGCAGTCCCGAACGGGGGGTACAACGTGACCCTCGGGATCGGGGACGGTGGGTTTCCATCCACGTACACGGTGAATATTGAGGGGATCAATGCCTGCACCAATCAAGCGCTTGCAGCAGGCCAGTTTGTCTCGCTCACGAAAACCGTGTTGGTCTCGGATGGAAAACTGCGGATTGACCAAGGCACAGCCGGCGAGGAAATGACCCGGGTCAACTACGTTCTGATCGATCCGGTCTCCAGCGCGAGCCCGCCAACGGCACCCAGCAACCTGAGCATTCTGAGTTCGACCAGTACGGCACTTGAGCTGGGCTGGATGGACAACAGCAGCAATGAAACCGGGTACCGGCTGGAACGCAGCAGCGTCTCCTCGTTTTCCCCGAGCACGCTTCTTGCCACCCTGCCGGCGGATCAGGTGCGGTATGTGGATTCCGGCCTCAGCCCTTCGACCCAGTATTTCTACCGGGTCTCAGCCTACAACAACGCTGGGGCATCCGCGTGGGCAACCGCTTCGGGTACAACGGCCGCATCGGCCGTCCCGCTGCCCCCCATTGGGCTCACTGCAGTTCCAGGAAACACCCAGATCACGGTTGCCTGGAGCCCGAGCAGCGGCGCAACCGGATACGCTGTCTGGAGGTCCACCACACCGGGTGGCCCCTATTCGGTGGTCCAGAGTGGCGCGGGCACCAGCGAAGTGGACAGCGGCCTTGTCAACGGCACCCGGTATTACTACGTGGTGACTGCCTCCAACGGTTCCGGCCAGAGCGGGTACTCTGCGGAGGTGAATGCTGTGCCTCAGGCAACGCTCGCAGTTCCGGCAGCCCCTACCGGGTTATCGGCATCGCCTGGAGACGCCCGGGTGACTCTGAACTGGAACCTGGTTTCAGGAGCTGCAACGTACTCAGTGAAACGTGGGACGCTCTCCGGCGGCCCGTACATGGTGCTCGGTCAGACCGCCGCTGCATCTTGGACCGACACCGGACTGGTGAATGGCACCCCCTATTTCTATGTGGTGAGCGCCTCCAACAGCTCCGGAGAAGGTCCAGGTTCCGCGGAGGTCTCTGCAAAACCAGTGGCGCCCGCCTCGGTACCCGCAGCGCCTGAGGCACTCGCGGCGAAGGCTGGGGACAAAAAAGTGACCCTGAGCTGGAATGCAAGCCCCGGGGCCACTTACTACGCACTAAAACGGTCCACCACAAACGGGGGTCCGTACACCGTGCTCAGCGGCGCCCTGACCACCCTGACCTTCAACGACACTGCAGTGGTGAATGGAAACACCTACTACTATGTTGTGACGGCAAGGAACGCCTCCGGCGAAAGCACGCCTTCGCTGCAAACCGGCGCGGTTCCGCGTTCGCCCACCGCAGCGCCTCCGGCCCCGACCGGTCTCAAAACCACGGTGTCTGGAGGAAAGGTGGTGCTGTCATGGAACGCTGTGTCCGGGGTGTCTGGGTATCATGTCAAACGCAGCCTGGCTGCGGGTGGCCCGTTCACCGTGGTCGGCTCTGCCGTTCCAGAAAACCGCTGGGTGGATTCCACCGCGACTCCGGGAACTGCCTACTTCTATCTGGTAACCAGCCTGATGGAGAGCGCAGCTTCCGCGCAGGCAACCGCCACCGTGGTGACGCCGCTGGCAGTATCCATCAACTTCCAGCCGTCCGCGTCCACGGTGCCGGCCGGGTATTTGGGAGATGCAGGTGAACTCTTCGGAACGCGGTCCGGCGGACTGAGCTACGGGTGGTCCAGCAATCACACCGACGAAACCCGGGAACGCGGGGGAACCGCCGATCCCCGTTTGAACACGCTGATCCAGATCCATGCGGGGGGCCGCTGGGAAATCGCGGTCCCGAACGGGAGCTACAGTGTGACGGTGGGGATTGGCGATGGCGGGTTTTCGTCCAGCCACACCCTGAACGTGGAAGGCAACGGCTTCTGGTTGAACCAGGCGCTCGCAGCGGGCCAGTTTGTGAACCAAACCAGAACGGTTTCGGTGCAGGACGGCAGGCTGACTCTGGATCCGGGAACCGCTCCGGAAGAAGCCACTCGGATCAATTACGTTGTGATCCAAGGCCTGTAACGTCCCGACCTGCCTGGCAAGCCACCGGGCACATCGGGAAATGAAGCGGCGGCAGAACAGCAGTGTTCTGCCGCCGCCTTCTTTTTGGCAATTTACTCTGGCCGCCCAGAGGCGGAGGAATGGCGCTACGGCACCTGTGGCTTCGCCTCAGACTCGGGGTACGTGATCCGCACGCCCATCGATTGTTCCTCCTTCCTGAACACTTTCGATGCAGGCGGTATCCAGATTTTCAGGTTCTCGTCATCCACCCATTCCACGCGCAGATCTTTGCTGCCCTCGTAGACCACAATCGGGTGCCCATCATCAAAATCCGGCTTTCGGTTAGCAGCGTGAATCAGAACTTGGTTATTGGCAGCCGTGGTAGCTCCACAGTCCCGTTCAAAGACAGTGGCCACCTTCTTGTTCCCTGGGGACGGAACTTCGAAAAGCACCGTGTTTGCGCATTCAAAGAGGGAAAAACAGGCTGTGAACGGGGCAATGCAGACGAGTCCCAGAAGGGCTCTTGCAAAAGAATGGCGGGAGAGAGCGTTTCCCGCCCGAGCGTTTGGAGAATTGGGTTCCATGATGATTGACTACCTCCCACCGGAACGCACCTGATCGTGATACTCCATCCCTTTCTTGATCCAATACTGGTCTTCAGGGTCGTCCCCGAAGGAGCCGGAGCCGCCGAACGGGTTGAACCGCATCCCGGGCTTGCCCCATTCCGGACGTGAGGTTTTTGCCTCGATCTGTGCACGGCCGGCTTCCCGGAACAAAATCCATTCCGGGAACCCAAACGACTTTCCGCAGGCACCGTAATTGAAATTCCCGAAATTTTCGTATTTTGGATGGAGCTGCTTGTAATCCCAGGCTCCGTGGTCCCGCACGGTGTCCCTGAACCACCAAGGATCGAACTGTCTGGAGGAAAACTCCATGTTGGCGGCGAGGCTGACGCCGGGTGGCGCGACAGGCATGAACTCGTCCTCTGGCCTCAAGGGCCCGATGAAATCTGCGGGATAAATGTAGAGCCCCAGGGGATCCATCTGGTTCACCGGATCCGCGTTGACATAGGCATACAGATTCAGTCCCCCGCTCTCCCCAATCGGATCCCGGCTCAGCCAACGCCCCAGATCCGGTGCGTACGCTCGAAAGGGCGCCAGAACCAGACCCGTTGCCCGGTGTTCGGGATGCCCTGAATACCCCAAAAATGCATCCCGATCTCCTTCGACCCGCTCCGATTTGCCCCAGAGCCCGTACCGGTACCGGGCGCGGATCCTGCCAGTTTCATCCACCAACTCTCCCACGCTGCCGAGATGGTCCCGGGCATAGAAACATTTTGTGCCGTCCGCGAGCTCACCCTCCGGATACAGGTTCCTCAGGAGGCGCCCGAACCCGTCCCGTTCTTGGAGGACTTCCATCCCGTCCCAGATCCATTCCCGGGCGGGAACCCCATCCCGAGCCTCGCTGATCCGGCGCCCCAATCCATCGTATTTCCACCGGTACTGAACCTGGGCTGCATCCACGCCGGCGATCTGACCAGAGGCGGACCAGAAAAACCTGCGTTCTGGCGCCTCGGTAAGGTTGCCCTCCGCGTCATACCGGAGTGGAGGCCCGGCTTCGGGCAACCGGAAACTCCACTCCTCCTCGGACTGGTTTCCCCGGGAATCCCGGGCCCGGATTCTGACCCGGTTCTCCCCGGGAACCCCATGGATTCTCCGTTGGAACCGCCAGAGTGCGGTGCCGGGGATCTGCACAGTTTCCGTGTGGAGACCATTCACCTCCACCCGCGACTCTTCCGAGACGGTTCCCTCGATGGTCACGGGACCAGCGCCGCCATTGTTAAGGCGTTGGTTGAGTCCGTTGAAACGAATGTGCTGTTCGGAAACCGGGTCCGCCTCAAAAATCCGATTCAGGTTTCCATCGAACGCCCAGCGGTATTTGAGCAGATCGGCTGCCCCTTTCCATGCGGCCCCCACCAACTCTCCCGACTTCGAGTATTCCAATGCGTAGCGGCCACTGAGTGGACCGCGTTCGCTTTCCCAAGACTGGATCCGCCCTCCTGGCTCGGACGTGTATGTGTGCCGCGAAACTAAAATTCCGTTCTTTGTGTGCCGGATTCCGGCCAACTCAAGGGCGCCGGGAGCGATGGAACGGTTGGGAACACTCAAAAACTCGGTCTTCCACCCAGCCGGCCCCATGATTGCGTTGGGCCGCTTTGTTCTGTTGCCCGCACCGTATTCGAACTCAAACTGACCCAGATCGGAATTCACACGGGTCCTGCGTCCCAAAAAATCGTAGACCCAGGCCTCGGTCCGGCTCACCGCTCCGGCCTCTGAAACCACCTCCCTCTGGTTCCTGCGATTTTTCCAATCGTACCCGGAGCGAATTTTGTGTCCGGGTCGATCCACACTCTCCAGAAGGCCGGCTCCGGGAAAACCAGCACCCAAAGGGTTGTAGCGGTAAAACTCCTGCCAATCGCCTGAAGTGATCCGAGTCAGCCGCGCCAGCGGGTCGGCATATTCAAACCGGATATCGTCCAGTCCGCTGTGGACCTCGCGGACGACCTGACCGGCGGGACTGTACTCGAAAATGCGGCTTCCGGGTGAACCGGGCTCGGCACCGGTGTCGATCGAAGCCAGTCGCCCGCTCAAAGGCTGGTAGCGGTAGGTGGCAAATCGGCTTCCGTCAGGCAACCATTTCTCAGTGACCCGTCCTTGGAGATCCCGTTTCCAGCGGGTCACACCGCCTTCGGGGTCCGTCAGGCGGCTGGGGGCGCCGCACTTGCACCATTCCAGCTGGGTCAACCGCCCAAGCGGATCTTGAAAAAGAACCGGGTGCCGCAGAGCATCAAAGAATGTCCGGCGCCATGCCCCGGCACGGTCTTTGACCGCATGGAGATCGAGCCGGTTGAAAACAAACTGTTCGGTGGTTCCATCCGGAAATGTGCGGAGCGTGACCCGGTCAAAGAGGTCATAGTCCAGGGTCAGCACCGTGCCTGCCACGTCGCGCCAACGGCGGACCCGTTGTGCGGCATCGTAGGTGAACTCGGCCAGAACAGCGCTTTCACCGGTGCCGCCCTTTTTTTCCACCCGCATCAGGAGTCCTTCGCCATCTCCGGGACCTGCGAGAAAGGAATCTCTGGTTGGGTTTTTCGAGTAAAAGAAACGGAGAGTTTCATTGTTCTGGCCCCGGGAATCCGAGATTTGGAGGACCTGCCCGGCATTGTTGTAGGTCGAGGACCGCACCCAACCAGTTCCGTCCATCAGAACTCCTGGCCTGCCTTGGAAATATTGGGAGCAGGACAGAACGGTCCGCCATGCGCCGTTTTCAAACCGCTGGACCTGGGCGAGATTGCCTCGTTCGTACTGGTACCGGACCCTGCGTCCCTCCGGATCCATCTCTTCCGAGGGCGCTCCGGGAGGCGCGCCGGCCAGGGCCGCCGGATCCGGGAACCGGGTTTGGGTGAGGGTCCAGGCATCGCCACCGCCGGGAATCTCCACCCGGCGGAGCACCTTGCTGGGCGTGGAACTGACACCTATGGTGTGGGCGGAGGTTTGTCCGGGATAATTGAACCAGACCCGGCCCTCTAGGGGGGCTTTGATGCTCGCCGGCACGGCCGTGATGGTGTTTTCGGCCGAGACCAGCCAGTTGTAGATGAGCGCGGACCGGTAATCGCGCCCGGCCATGGCCCACTGCTTCTTGTCCCAGAAAAATGTGTTCCGGTAGTGGAGGTTCTCGATTTTGGGAAGGAACGGCACGCGCTCCCCGTTCACCTCCACCCAGTCCGGAGGCCGACGGTTGCCTGTTTCCTGATCGACAAAATCCAGTTCCCCGAGCAACCCGGGAAACGCCAGGTCATTGGCTTCCACCCGTTCCCGGTCTCCATCCGGGTCCACTGCTTCCACAAAACGCCCCGGCTCCTGATTGACTCCTGGGAGGTCGCCGGTCTTGAAACGGGTCACCCCGTACGGAGTCAGGATCTGCTCCAGAAAATCGTTCCTTCCGTACCGAAACTCAGACTGGATTCCCATCGGATCCACGATCTTCCGGAGCCGCCCCTCAGCGTCATACGAGAACGTGGCTGTCCGGTTGAAAGGATCGGTCACGGCCCGGATTTTTGAGGGGTCCTCGTTGGGATCCCTGCTGTAACCCAGTGCGGTGGCGCGGCCCTGAGCGTCCACGATTTTTACCAACCGCTGGGCGGAGTCATACAGGAAGCTCATGGCCCGCCCGCTCGAGTCCGCCCTCCGGGTCAGGTAATAACGGTCCTCCGCCACGCCATCCGGGCGCGAGAATATCTCCTCGCTGCCATCGGGATACGTCATCCGGTACGCGCGGGTTCCGGCCGGACTGTTCAGCGGTGCGGGAATGAAACTCAATTCGGGCCGGTCGTTGTACTTGGCTCTGGCATACCGCTGGGTTCCGCTGATGTGGGAGTATCGGAAAAAGGATCCATCGCCCCGGATCCAGCGAACGGAGGAATTGGGGCTATTGAGATCGCCCGTGCCGTCCTTGGAAATGTAGGCATCAAAACTGTGCGTCCAGTTCGGACCAAAATTAGAGACCATGGCACCCCGGCCCGGCAGGACGGGACTGCGCTGGTCGTAGGTGAGCTTCAAAACCATTCCTGGTCCGATGGGCGGCGCGTATTTGAGGGGAGTGTCACTCACCACCACGCCCGGGTTCAGCAACCGGAACGTGTAAGTGGCCATGGCGCAATCCTTCAAGTTGCCGCCCCGGAGCAGGTCTGAGCCCTCGGCGTCCCGTGCATGGACGCAATGCCGACCAAAAACGGTGCGAGCCTCGGGCTCAGACACGGGCCGGTACCCTTCGGGCACCCTGGTGCCTCCGTGGACTCCAATGTATCCAGTCAACTGTTCGTCCAGCGCTTCCTGCTCAATCCAACCGTCGAACTGGAGATGCGGATCCTGAATCCGGACCCTGCCTGGCTCCAGCTCGGTGGCCGCTGAGTAATGTCCGAACCGCCAGTGAACGACCGAGGGAGTGACCAGCGCTGCCCCGGGCTGCCTGAAATACACGTGGAACTGTCCGCCCCCCGCCCTGCTTTCGGACACCAGTTCGGCCAAAGGAAGGCCGTCCCGGATGAATGCCTGGCGCTCCTGCTCGTCATGCACGTCTGGAAAAACAGGTTTGTCTCCGGCGGGAACGCAGACCGCGTTCAGCGCACTAAATCCGCAGAACACGTTCTGCTCGGCGCGCTCCCGGAGAAACCAGAGAGCCTCGCGGGCCCGCACCAGCGCCTCGGCGGTCGCACCACTCCACTCCCGAGTTGCGGCCTCCGAAACCAGTTCCGAAAGGCGTTCCCGTCGCCCCAACTGGATGCTGATCTGCACCAACGATTCCAGCGCCTTGTCTGCGACCCGGACGCCCTCCCGGTCTCTGGCTCTGCGGGTCTGGCTCCACGCGTTTTCAAGAGCCACAACCGCTTCTTGAAACCGGCCGTGCCTTCGGCACAACACGCCCTTCTCCAGCCAGAGCGTCCCGCGGATCGGCGACTCCTTGAACCGCGCCAGATGCCCATCCAGCACCTCCCGGTTCCGTGGATTAAAACTCCCGCCCGACCGCCCGTAGTCCTCGAGCCATGTTCCAAGCGCCTCTTTTTCTGCACCGGATACCGTACTCCGTCCCCGGACGGGCACCGGACCCGACAGGATTCGAGCCCGCGCAACCTCACCGAGGTCCGGTGCCGCCGAGAGCCTTTCCCGGGTCCACGCAGGCGGCGCATCCTCGAGAACCGCGGGGCGTCCAGAGGGGAGTTCGCTCAGAATTGGAGCAGGCGGAATCCAAGCTTTGGCAAACCCATCCTTGGATGCCGCAGGCGGCCTGCGCTCGGCGCTGTGCGCACTCAGCACCCCGGCAATTACCAACGCGAACCCACAGATCACACCGCGACCGAAAACCGACCGCACTTGGTTTAAGCACCCCTTCATTTTCACATCAATTTCGAGCCTTCGCCCCTTTTGCGGGTACCCGGCTCGCATTTGCCGGACTGAGAATTTCCACCCTCGGTGCGATGCGATCTCCCGCTGCCCCGGGCCCGAACCCCGTCCTCTTCGGATCCAGTGGGAACCCATCCCGCCCGTCAGGGACACCGTCGCCATCGGTGTCGGCCAAGAAAGGGTCGGTGCCGCGGATCCATTCCTCCGAATTGCTGAGACCGTCCCCGTCGTTGTCGTTTCGGAACGGATTGATGCCGGTGCCGCGGACCAAAGCGTCCCGAAGGCCGTCCCCGTTGGAATCCGCGAACCGGTATGGATCCGACCCGGCCAAGAGTTCATCGCGGTCTGGGATCCCGTCTCCATCGGTATCGGCATTCGCGGCGTCGTAACGGATCAGAAACTCCCATCCATCCTGAACCCCGTTTTGGTTGGCATCCTGCATCCCGTCTGTTGCGGAACCCGGATCCAGCCCGTGCGCGCGCTCCCATCCGTCTGGGAAACCGTCTCCATCCGTGTCCGGGCTGAGCGGGTTTGTCCGGCCATCGGCCACCTCGACATCATCCCGAACCCCATCCTGATCGGTATCCGCGCTGGACGGGTTAAGCCCGAGCTCAAACTCTTTTCCATTCGACAACCCATCCCCATCTGGATCCCCCTTCGGGTTCTCGTCCAGATCCCCAAACCAACGGTACTCGAAATAATCCGGGAGACCGTCTGCATCCCGGTCTGGAACCCGTAACCCGGCCCGTTCCCCCAGGTAATCCTCGAACGCCTCCCGCTCAGAGTGGGTCTGAGCCCCTTCAAAAATCAGGAGTTCGAACAGGTGTCCCTTGAAAAAACCAGAAGCCATGCCAGCTCCGCCAAGACGCCCTGGAGGGCGGACCCGGGCGGCAATCGTGCCGCGGGATTCACCGGCCAGCACCCCATTTGCGAAGTACCTTGCCTGCCCGGACTCATAGCGGAACGCCGCCACTCTCCATGCGGAATCCGCCCTGCAGGGGAACGTTCCGAGTGCGGGATAAAACTGGGGATGAAGGTCAAACACGCCGGCGCCATTCCTACCCAGAGAAAGGCCGCACCCGACATCCGTGAGCACCCCGGTGTCGGGATAGGAGTTGTCTGAGAGCCCCGCCCATCTGCCGGGTGCCACCTCATAAAACTCTTCCAGCGCGTCAATGAGCCCCTGCTCAAACCGCGTCGAACCCCGCTGACGGACTGAAATTGGCCACCCGTTCCACGCACCCTGTGCACCGGTCAATTGACGGGCACACCGGTCCGCGTTCCAGCCTCCGGTGGGGTTCGCCACATAGCGGTTTGCGGCCGGGTCATAAAAAAACATCGGACTCACATCAAACCGCCGCGCGATCCGCCCCTGCGCCGCCGGAACTGGAAGCGCCGCCTCCAGTGCTGAGAGCGGAACGCACACCCGCCCCACACCTGCAATCTCGGCAAACCGCTGGTTCGACCATCTCGAAAACCGGAACGGCTCCGGCGCCCGTGGCACTTGGGGCCACGGGGATTCGCCCGGACCTGGGGGAGCACCCAGAAGGTAGCTCTGGCCGGACAACCCACTTGCCCTCAGCCCGTACGTCACGCCCACGCGCGGAAAACTCAATGTCGCTTCGGGTGCGACCACGGCAAGCACAGTGAAACTTCCGCCGTCCGCCGGAGCCTGGAACTGGAGTTGGTCGTTACTCCCGTCAAAACGCACCGTGGGCAGGCCGCCGAACCGGGCCACGGTCGGCCTCCCATCGCGAGCGCCCACCTCGGTAGCATCATTCCCGCTCCCGGACAAATCCTTCCACACCCGCACCGCGCCCGCTTCAGTTTCCATCTCGGCATCGGCCTTGAGCCAGAGCCTGAGTTTGTCGAGTCCCAGCGACCGGCCCGGATCGAGGCGGAACTCGACCCCGGCAAATTCTCCCAGCCGTGTCCGAACACCCGCCACCACCGAATGGTAGGGGGAAGGATTCTCCGGCATCCGAAACCTTGCCTTGGCAAGACCGGCGCCATTGGTCACCGCGCGTAGAACGCGGGAGGTTTCACCCGTGGGCACTGGCTCCTCGGAAATCCCGACCCCGAGTCCACCGCCTCCCGTTCGAACCACGAACATCACGTCCGCACCCTCGATGGGGTGTCCCGACTGGTCGGACACCCGCACGCAGAGGGGTTCGGGAAGCCAATCCCCAATTCCACCCGCCTGACGGTCGCCGGATACCATGTCCACCGTGGGTACTTCCCCGTCAAAACGATCCAACGGATCAGACTGGGTCCGCCACTCTTCTGCATTGCTGCGGCCGTCCCGGTCCGGATCCTCCCATCCGGCAGATTGCAAACCCCCGAAATACTCCCGCTCCCAGGAATCAGGCAAACCGTCTCCATCCGAGTCTGGAAAGGGATCGGATGGGGAGGCCGAAATAAGAAACTCACGCCGGTCGGTTCGGCCATCCACATCGAGATCCCCGCCACCGTCCCGGCGCAACTGTCCAAAGTGTGCCTGTTCCCAGCGATCCGCCATCCCATCGGAATCCGCGTCTTGAGCAAATATGACGCAGCTATCGAGAGCCGCCTTGGGATCCGCAAGTGCGCAGACAGGAACCAGCGGTTGCTCCGCCTCCACCTCTGCCCGGTGCAGGCAGAGTCCATTCTTCCAGAACCACAACTCGGGTCCGCGCCGTTCGACCCAAAACCTGTCCGCTGCGGTGTACCGCCCAAAACTGGGTGTACCGAACCCGGGATCTCTCGGGATCCGGTTGATCACGGATTTACCGCTCATAATCAGCCGAACCGTCCCTGCCTGTCCGAGAATGCCGTGTTCAACCCGGCCGGGTGTTCCCTGTTCCCCCGCTGGGTTGAGTCCGGCCATTGCCCGGAGTCTGGGATCCCCGAACCGAAACCCGAAGAATCCGTTTCCCTCCAGGGGAACGCTTCCCCATGCCCCACACTGCCAACCTGGGACCGCCGCACCCCGGACCGCCCGGGAACCGGCACCGGCACCCACTGAAAACTCCATGCCGACCGGCTTCCTCCAGAAAACGGGCTCCGCAAAACCATAGCCTTTGGTGTCCAGGAGGGCCGATCCGGAACCAGTCAGCGCAAGATCCACCACGAGGGGCCCATTGAAAACAGGCACCCAGCCCATTTCGGTTCCGTTGATACACACGCCCAACTGATTCCCCTCCCGGACCACCCGAACCAGATCCCCGGGACTGAGCCCCGCTGAGTGGCCCGGGCCGCCACCGGAGTGCGTGAACGCAAGTCCACCGCGCACCAATCGGAGCACAGACATTTGCGCCGCGCCGCCGGCAGCATCGGCCCCCAACCCGGCGGCGACCAAACGGATCTCGCCGTTGGCCGGATCAGCCCGAAACTCCAGCCAGCCGTCTCCCCTCAACACCTGAGCCAACCGGGTTGAGCCCGAGGCGGCTTTCAGCAGAACGGAGCCTCCATGCGGTCCGGCTCCAACTTCAAGTCCCGCACCCGGCTCCCAGACCAGCGGCTGGTCCATGGAAACCCCGGACACTTGGCCGTGGGTCACTCCAGCCCCTTTGGACGCCGCAAAAACCATGGGAACCCAAACCTTCCCGGGAACCTCCAAGTCCATCATAGCAACATCGTTCACCCAGAACCGGGTCTGGTTCCCGCTCCGTTCCACGCAAAAAACGTCGCTCAATCGGCTGGCCGAATCTGAAGTCCACACCACCTCATCCCCGGAGAGCACCTCGAACCGCCCATCCACCCGTCTCCGGAAGCCTTGAAAATCGGCCCCGGCAGAGCTCGGCTCAGCCTCGAAACGGCGAAGGCCCGCCAGGGTTTCGGCGCCTTCCATCGCAAACCGGAACAGAAATTTGCAATCCGAAGTGAGCAGAGACAGAGCCCGGAGTCCCTCGCTTCCCGAAGGCGCACTGGCTGACCGTACGACCCGACTGGGTCCATAAGCAGATGTGAACCCGAGGGCAGGCTCCCAAACCATCTCCCCCGCTGGCTCCGCACGCTCCACCCGCGCAGCATCAATTCCCGCATCCGCAGCTGAAATCACCGCAACCGCCTGCAAAGGCTCCTGATTCCCTTGCGCAGATTTGAACACCTCCACCCCGTCCACCTCGTACCGCACGATCCCGTTTCGGCGCCGGACGCAGAATGTCCGGAATGAATCCAACCCAGTCAGGGTGCCCGGATTCAGGGGCCGGATCTTGTTCAACTCCCGAACTTCAAAGAGGGGCACGGCCCCCGGCACGCTTCGGAACGCATGCGAAAACCCGGACGCGTCCAGACGCTCGCCCACGGGAGTCAGGCCCGCACACGCAATGCGCCCCGGGTTTTTGATCCGGAAAGAGAAGGCACCATCCCCCGAGATCCATGGGTGGCCGTGGGCTCCCGCCTCCCGGCCACCCGGACGGACCGTGACCGGGTCCCACGATAGCCGTCCGTTGTCCGGCCCTGCCCGCATGCCACCGGGGCTGCGCCATTGAACGGCCTGTGCCTGGGTGTCGCGCTCCTGCCCGTGCGCCGCCCAGCCTGCAAGCAGACCAAACCCGATTCCCAGAATTGCCGCCCTTGCCTGCCCATCCCCATGCCTCCCAAAATACCTCATTCCATCCCCCCTCATTTGTCCTACTGCCCAACCCATTCTTCAGCCTCGCCCCGGCTCCAGCCCCATCAACGCCGCATCAGATTGCCGTCCCCGCGGTTGGCCACCCAGACGTGCATCCCATCAAACACCAGAGCCGTTGGACTCACCCCGCCACTGGGATAATTGCCCAGCCGCTCGCCGGTGTTTGAGTCCAGTTGCGTCACGGTGTTGCTGCCCCCGTTGGCGACCCAGACGGCACGTCCATCAAACGCGACCGCCAGAGGCTGGTTCTCGACCGGGTAGGTGCCCCGGATCGCGCCATCCCGGGAAACCCGGCTGACCGTTGCCTCACCACTGTTGGCAACCCAGAGGCATTCCCCGTCAAATGCCACCTCCAAAGGGCGGTTTCCCACGGGAACCGAATCCACCACCGTGCCGCTCCGCAGATCCACCTTTTCAAGAGTGTTTGCCGAGAACGAACAGACCCAGAGAAACGTTCCGTCAAACGCCATGCCCCGCGGGGCGCTCAGGGCCGTCACCCCCTGAAAACTCCGGTCGGCCGCCTTCAATCGGGAAATGCTGTCCCCTTTCTCATTGGCCACCCACACGGAACTGCCGTCAAAACAGAGGTGTCCGGGACCATTCAAGGCTCCCGCAGCCGCCGCAACCGTGGCCAGAGGTACAGAGCCGCCGGTTTCTGCGTCATAAACGCTCACGCTGTTGGCCCCCATCCGGCTCACCCAGACCTGGTTGCCCGTGTGCACCAGAGCCGTGGGGTTGCCGGAAGCACCATCGCCCCACGCCACAGTGGCCACCCCGTTTACAGTCCGAGTGACCGCGCGGCCGCTGCGCGTAAACTTCCGGACATACGTTTTCCCCGCAGACGCCACCCAGACGAAATCTCCGTCCGAGGCCATGCCCGAAGGCAACTCCGCAGCCCCCAAAGAAACGGCCGGAATCGTCCCGTTGGCCGGGTACCACCGCAGAGCTGCAAGCCGCCCCGGCGTCATCCCGGTTCCCAGCCGCGTCCCACTGGAGGGCCCCTCGGGCCCCGGAGGTCCAGCGGGTCCTTCAGCCCCAGGAGGCCCCTGTGGCCCCTGCGGCCCGGGAGGCCCAGAGGGCCCTTCAGGCCCCGGAGCCCCGTCAAAACCTGGCAGGCCATCGATGCCTCTTGGTCCCTCTGGGCCGGGTTGTCCCGGCGGACCGGACTCTCCAGGGTCCCCTTTCTCACCGCGCCCTCCTGCGGCACGCAACTGCACTTCAAGAAAAGCCCCCGTGCCCGCTGTGAGAGACTCCTTGGAAGCGAGCACCAGATTCACCGGTCCACGCGCGGGATCGTGCCGGCCCAGAAGCGCAATCCCGTCAGTGGCCTGCCCGCCATCCAGAAGCTCCTGAACCCATCCGGTCAAATCGACCGGCACCAAGGTACGCTGCTGAGGCTTGGAGACTGTAAACTGGGCGCAGACGTCTCCCATTTCGGGAAAGGGAGCTCTCGACACCAACTCCTGTTCGTTAAACGGCCCCCGCACTGGACGCACCTCCAACACCCCTCCAGCCCGGACCAGTTCCGGGTACACCCAGAAAATTGCGCGAGCCACATCCTGCCCCCGGGTGTCTTCCGGGAGTCCTGAAAGATCAAACTTCACAAAAACCACCGCCACAGGGCCAACCGGGCTCGAAACCACGGGCAGCGCCCCCTGTCTGCCGAGTACCTTGTTCCTCGAACTGCCGCTGAGCACAATGGCGGTGTCTTCACGGACAGGAACCACCACTGCCTGGCTCCACATCGCGCTCAGAATCCAAAGTCCCAGCCCAACCGCGTATCTCCCAAACCGATTGAGCATCCCGCCCCTCGGACTAACCCGTCGCCCCCAAAAAACACATCCCCCATTCTTCACCGTCGGTTCCTCCTTTTGATCTCCATCTCCTCCTGTGCCACGCCGGAATCCCATGGAGCGGACCTCTCTCCACTCACCGCAGGAACGTCCGGCTCCGGCACCCAACAAGCTCCAAATCAGCAGGTCCGCTCAGAACTGCAATGCCGGAACCGGGTGCAACGCCCCTTCACACGCCTCGGGAAAGTCTCGGCCTGAAAAAATCCGAACATTCCACGGGGGAACCGGGAACTTGGAATCCTGTTGCCAACCGGAGGCATGCCCCAGATCTCGCACTGACTTTTCTCATGGCAGTCTGCCGCCTCCACCGCTACCGTCCCCGGGCTCCGACCGCCGGCCGCCCGTCTCATGCCTTCAACCTCAACCTCAGCGCCCGCACCCAACTCGTTCCCGGGATTCAACGGGATCCGGTTTCTGGGGGCGTTGAGCGTTCTGTTTTCGCACTCCTTCCTGATTGCAGGCGGTCCGGCCTGCATGGATCCGATTGCAAAATGGCTCGGCCACCAGAACACGCCCGGCGAGTACGCGGTGAGCAACTTTTTCATCCTGAGCGGGTTCCTGCTCATGCGCAGCGTCCGGAAAGATCCGACGCCACTGAGGTTTCTGGCCAACCGCCTGCTCCGATTGGTTCCCGCATTCTGGGCCTCGCTGGCTGTGACGCTGTTTCTGATCGCGCCGTGTCTGTCCACGGTCGGCCTGTGGGAGTGGTTCAGCAGTCCGGCCCTCTGGAAATCCTTTTTTGATTCCGCCATGTGCCTGGGCGACTACACCAACCTGCCCATCCACGCCTCGCGGTTTCCCGAGTTGGAAGGTTTCATCAATGGGGCGCTCTGGACGCTGCCCTACGAGTTCGCCTGTTATCTTTTCCTGCTTTTTCTAAGCGTCACCCTCAAGACGCCCGCGCGGATTGCAGCCGGCGCATTTCTGTTTGGTCTGGTGGCACTTTTGGGACCGATCCTCCTGCCCGTGACTGCAGAACTCCATCAGGCTGGGAGCGCAAACCAGTTCCAGTTGCCCCTTTTCATGCATGACCGCACCCTGCCTTTCTTCTGTGCCGGGATCTTGCTCGATTTTTTAGACCTCAAATTCAGGGTAACCAAGCGCCATGCCTTTCCCGCTCTGGCCCTTTTCCTGCTCTCCTTTTTTTTCCATCTTGAATACCCGGCTTATCTCCTGCTCGGACCCATCTTCCTCCTTTGGATCGGCCGGAACCCGGGCCCCCTCCGACGTCTCCCCATCCCTCTGGGCGAAATCTCCTACGGGGTGTATCTCTTTGGATGGCCAGTGACTCTGGTCGGCGCGTCTTTTCTCCCCTCGCTTTCCCCGGTGCAGGTTCTGCTCTGCTGCCTGCCAGTGCTCCTCGGCCTCGGTCTTTTCATCCGGGGCTGCGTAGAGCAACCCATCCAAAACAGGCTCCGGCCCTTGGTCCTGCGGGAATTGCCCAAAACCCTCCCGGCAGCTCCAGCCCACTGGGCCTTCCGGCTTCTCGTCGCGGTGTGCCTTGGGCGGTTCCTCATCTACCCGTGGCCCGGAAGCGACAACTGGTTCGGGTTCCAGCCTGTGAAACTTGCCGTCCTGATTCTGCTCCTCGCTTGGATCGACCGCAAACTAAGCCGTCTGCAAGCGCACTTGGAAAAAGCCTGAGGCCGGTCACCGCAGTGGGTTGAACTCGCTCAATCGGGCAAACATTAACCCCAGTCTGCAGGCTGAATTTGGCAATTTCGGGAGTGCAGATTAATTCTGGCATTGGATTTGCTTCTTATCCGAACTCCAAAGTTTGCCATTCGGTTTCCGCTCACATAACCTGCCCAGCAATTCCAATTTCCAAAACGCACCGCTCTCGCCGCCCGCATCATTTCATCCCCGCCGCGCCATGGACGAAATCCTCAAGGAGTTCCTGATTGAAAGCCACGAAAACCTCGACCGCCTCGAGCGCGATCTGGTCGTTCTGGAGAAAGATCCGCAAAACAAGGAGACGCTCGGCAGTATTTTCCGCACCATCCACACCCTCAAGGGATCCAGCGGCTTCCTCGGGTTCGGAAAACTCGAAGCCGTGGCACACGTTGCGGAAAACCTTCTGAGCAAAATGCGGGACGGCTTGCTGGTCATCAACCCGGCCATCGCGGGCGCACTGCTTGCCACTGTGGACGCAGTGCGCACCATGCTTGGGGAGATTGAGACCTCTGGAAACCCGGCAGACCGCGATTACTCGGAACTCATCCAGACGTTGGCCCGGTTGAAGGACGGTTCGCCGGCTCCAACCCCTGCGCCGGCGGCTTCCCAACCGGCTCCCACTCCCGCTGAGGTCCCCGCCGCCCCATCTTCAGCACCCGCGCCCCAAATTGCCCCGGCCGCAGGCGTCGCCGTGGCAACTGCTGAAACTCCGGAGGCGCCCGACTCTGCCGCACCGGTAGCCCCAGCGCAACCCGTCGCCCCCCCTCCACCGGCACCTCCGGTCGCTCAGATTCCAGTTCCCGCGCCCGAGCCGATTCTTCCCGCGGTGCCCGTGGCTGTGCAGCCTGCAGTCCCTGAACCTGCGCCGCGTCCGGAGTCGGCGCCCCCCAAGGCGGCACCCGTGGATTCCGGAGACCACAAACCCTCAGCCGCGACAGACAGCTCGATCCGTGTGGACGTAGGTCTTCTGGACAAACTGGTGAACTTGGTCGGGGAACTCGTTCTGGCCCGGAACCAAGTCCTGCAGTATACCACCAAACAGGAGGACAGCGCTTTTCTCGCCACCTCCCAGCGGCTCAACCTGATCACCACCGAGCTTCAGGGAAGCGTCATGAAGACCCGGATGCAGCCCATTGGCAACATCTGGAGCAAGCTTCCGCGCGTGGTCCGGGATCTCGCCGCAAGCTGCGGCAAGGAAGTCCGCCTGGAGATGGAGGGCAAGGAGACCGAACTCGACAAGACCATCATCGAGGCGATCAAGGACCCCCTTACCCACATTGTCCGCAACTCTGTGGACCATGGAATCGAATCGCCGGAAACCCGGACCTCTCGAGGAAAACCCGCCGAAGGCTGCCTGAAGATGCGTGCTTATCACGAGGGTGGGCAGGTGAATATTGAGATCACCGATGACGGCGGCGGCATTCCGTTGGACAAGGTCAAACAAAAGGCGGTGAGCCGCGGCCTGATCAGCAGCGAACAAGCCGCCCGGATGGGTGACCACGAGGCCCTGCACCTCATCTTTCTGCCGGGGTTCTCCACGGCAGAAAAGGTCACCAACGTCTCCGGCCGGGGTGTCGGCATGGATGTGGTGAAGACCAACATCGAAAAAATCGGCGGCACCGTCGATCTCCAGAGCCAGTTCGGCTCCGGCACGACTCTCAAAATTAAGATTCCTCTCACTCTTGCGATTATCCCCGCCCTGATCGTCACCAGTGGCGGAGAACGCTTTGCGATCCCTCAGGTCAGCCTTCTCGAACTGGTCCGCTTGGAAAGCTCCGAGGCCAACCAGCAGATTGAAAGAATTCACGGTGCGCCTGTCTACCGTCTCCGCGGCAAGCTCCTTCCCCTCGTCTATCTCAATCAGGTTCTCAAACTTGAGTCCGGGCACAAATCGGAAGAAGTGGCCTCGGAGGTGAACATCGTGGTCCTCCAAGCCGATGGACACCCCTTTGGCATGGTGGTGGACGAAATCAATGACACCCAGGAGATCGTGGTCAAACCCTTGGGTAAGCAACTCAAGGGAGTCGCCTGCTTCGCTGGCGCCACCATCATGGGCGACGGCCACGTGGCCCTCATTCTGGACGTTCTCGGCCTTGCCCAACAGTCCAAGGTGGTCAACGAAATCCGTTCCCGGAATGAGATGGAGGCCGCGGCCCAAGCCCGGAAGCCGCCCGAAGACCGCCAGACCCTCCTCCTTTTCGCCGCCGGACCCGGCAGCAGAATGGCCATCCCGCTTTCCATAGTGGCGCGCCTCGAGGAATTCCCACGTTCCGCGGTCGAATTCTCAGCCGGCCAACCCGTCATCCGGTACCGGGGCCAGATTCTTCCCCTCATTGACGTGGCCAGCCAACTCCCGGCATACGGAAACACTGCCCCTGTGGAGACGGAAACGATGCAGGTGGTGGTTTATTCAGACAAAGGCAGGAGTTTCGGGCTGGTAGTCGGCAAGATTGAAGACATCGTCAGCGAAGTGATCCAAGTCAAACGGCACGCCTACGGAAACGGGATCCTGGGCTCCGTGGTGATCCAAGACCGGGTCACGGATCTTTTGGATGTGCATGCGATCCTGCGCTCGTTCGAACCCGCACCGCCCCGGCCTTCCTCACCTGCCGCAGCCTGACCCGCCAAACCCCACGCCAAACCTCAAACTGTGTCCACAGGCACCAAACAATTCGCCACCTTCCACCTCCACGGCCTCTTTCTCGGAGTCGACGTGTTGAAAGTCCAGGAAGTCATCCGGTATCAGGAAATGACCCCCGTGCCGATCGCCCCCCCAATGATCCGGGGCCTGATCAACCTGCGGGGACAGATCATCACGGCCATCGACCTACGCCGCCGGCTGGATCTTCCGGACCGCTCCGGAGATCAGTTGCCGATGAACGTGGTGATCCGGACCGACGACGGCGGGGTCAGCCTCCTAGTGGACGAAATCGGCGATGTCGTGGAAGTGAAAGAGGCTCTGTTTGAAACCGTGCCAGAAACGCTTTCGGGACCGGCCCGCGACCTGCTTGAAGGGGTCTACAAGCTCGATGGCCGGCTTCTGCTGATCCTGGACACCGAGAGAACGGCCAACCTGCCCGCCAGCTACAACCGGGCCGCAGACCTCCAGTTTGCGGGCTAAGCCCGAGCCCATTTTCTGCACTCAATTTAACCAAATCAGAAGAAAGGAAAACGCCATGTCCATGAACCCAGCCACCCCGAACGGTCTGAAACCGGTTCTGCCGCGCAAATCCAACCGGAACGGTTCCGCCGCTCTCAAAACGCCGGCCGCCCCGTCCAACGCAACCAACGGCACCCATGCCCCTCGAGCCGCCACCCGCCCCAAGGCCCCCCGGGCGATGAAATCCGCCGACTCGGAAACTCTGGCGCTGCAGGCACAACTCGAAGCGTTCCAACGCGGTCAGGCCGTTGCAGAACTCGACCTCAATGGCACCATCCTCTCCGCCAACCCGACCTTCCTGAAACTCACCGGGTTTCTCGCCCAGGAAGTTGAGGGCCGAAGCCATGACGTTCTCTGCGACACCGCGGAGATCCAGTCCTCGGAATACAGGGCCCTCTGGACCAACCTTGCCCGCGGCGAAACCCAGGTGGGCGAATTCCGCCGGATCGCCAAGGGCGGCCGCGAAATCTGGCTGGCCGGTTCCTACAACCCCGTTCTGGGTGAAGATGGGACCCCAGAAAAGGTGCTTTTCGCGGGAGCCGATGTCACCAACACCCGGACTGAACTCAAAGTCCGGATGGACATCATGAACCTCACCAGCATCGTCTCGGAGGCCGATCTCAAGGGCGACATCCTTTGCATCAACGACAAGTTTGTCCAGGTATCCAAATACTCCCGGGAAGAACTGCTGGGCAAACCCCACAACACCACCCGGCATCCGGACATGCCCAAGGAGGTGTTCCGCGAGATGTGGTCCACCATCGGACGCGGCAACGTGTTCCGTGGCGTGGTGAAAAACCGCGCCAAGGACGGCACCCCCTACTACGTGGATGCCGTCATCGCCCCCATCCTCGGCGAGAACGGCAAACCCAAGAAATACCTCGGCGTCCGGTACGACATCACCGAGGCGGAATTGGAGCGACACAATATGCGTGGGATCTTCCGCGCGATCGACTCCACCTACGCCTACATCGAGTTCGATACGGAAGGAAACGTCCTGACAGCCAACCAGAACTTCCAGGACGTGATGGAATACACCGCAGATGCCCTCAAGGGAAAACATCACCGCGCATTCTGTGATCAAGCCACGGTGACCTCCCCTGAATACCAGCAGTTCTGGCCCGATCTGCGTTCCGGAAAGAGCAAGTCCGGCGAGTTCAAGCGGATCACCCGCACCGGCCGCGAGATCTGGCTTCAGGCGGTTTACGCGCCCGTCATGGACGAGGTGGGCCGGGTGGTCAAAATTGTCAAAATCGCCACAGATGTCACCGTTGCCGTCCGGCAGCGGCTCTCGTTGGGCCAGATTCTGAAGGAAGTGGCTGAAAACGCCCAGACCCTCTCCTCGGCTTCCGAGGAACTCTCCGCCAACAGCCAGCAAATGGTGGCGAACGCCGAGGAAACATCGGCTCAAGCCGGGGTGGTCTCTGCCGCCGCACAGCAGGTCAGCGCGAACGTTCAGACCGTGGCTGCCGGGACCGAGGAGATGTCCGCAAGTATCCGGGAAATCGCCAAAAACGCCCAGGAAGCTGCCAAGATCGCGGCCGTGGGTGTCACCGCAGCCAACACCGCCACCGACACGATCTCCAAGCTCGGAATCAGCAGCGGCGAAATCGGCAAGGTGATCAAAACAATCACCTCGATTGCCCGCCAGACCAACCTGCTGGCGCTGAACGCCACCATCGAAGCCGCCCGTGCAGGTGAGGCTGGCAAAGGATTCGCGGTCGTCGCGAACGAGGTGAAGGAACTGGCCAAGGAAACCGCCAAGGCCACCGAAGACATCAGCCAGAAGATTGAGTCGATCCAGGGCGACACCCGCCATGCGGTGTCCGCCATCTCCGAGATCAACGGAGTCATTTCCAAGATCAACGACTACCAAAACACCATCGCTTCTGCGGTCGAAGAACAGACGGCCACCACCAGCGAGATCAGCCGCAACGTCAACGAAGCCGCCCACGGTTCTACAGAGATCGCACGCAACATCGGCGGTGTGGCTCAGGCGGCCAAGAACACCACACTCGGCGCGTCGGACACCGAGAAAGCGGCCATGGAACTTGCGCGCCTGGCGGCTGCCCTCCAGCGTACGGTCGCAATGTCCCAGCACTAATCCCGTCTGGAACCTGTTTTTGGGAGCGCGCTCCCCCCATGAACATGGGGGGAGCCTCCCGAAACGGTTCCGGGTTCCATCCTTGCGCCCGCCCCATTTCTCCCCATAGGGTGTGAGCCAAGAACCTCCCCTCAGGCATCCCTAATGCTTCCCCGCCCCTCTCACCTCTCCATTCCGTCTCGCCTCCAAGGCGGCGCATGGCCCAATTCTATAAAACTGTTATGCGCGCGCTGATCGTCGACGACTCAAAAACCGTACGGATGGTTCTTGCGAAGTCCCTGCGCGAGTCCGGGTTTGAGGTTTTGGAAGCGGAAGACGGTCAAGTGGCCATCGACCGCCTGTACCAAGGCGAGCCCGTGGACCTGATGCTCGTGGACTGGAACATGCCAGTCATGAACGGCTACGAACTGGTCTGTGCCGTGCGCGCCAACGTGCTCCTGAGCCACATCCGGATCATGATGGTCACCACGGAAACCTCGATGACCCAAGTTGAGAAAGCTCTGGCCGCTGGTGCCAATGAGTACCTCATGAAGCCGTTCACCAAGGAACAGCTCCTCGAGAAACTCACCATTCTCGGCCTGATCTAGAGCGCATGGCAAAAATCCGGGTTTTGATCGTGGACGACTCCGCTGTTCTGCGGCGTTTGCTCTCCGATCTGTTGGCTGAAGACTCTCAGATCGAAGTGGTGGGCCTTGCCGGGGACGGCCAGACCGCTCTCACCAAGATCCAGCAACTCAAGCCTGACCTCGTCACGCTGGACATGGAAATGCCCGTGATGGACGGGCTCGACACCCTCAGGGCGCTTCGAAAGATTTACATAAAGCTTCCGGTGATCATGTTCAGCACCCTTACGGAACGGGGTTCCTGCGCGACTCTGGATGCCTTGGCTCTCGGCGCCAGCGATTACGTGACCAAACCTGCCAACGTGGGTTCCGTCATGGCCAGCATGAACAAGATCCGCGAGGATCTGATCCCGAAAATCAAGGCCCTCTGCCTCAGGAACCCGGCATTCTCGCTGCCCGCGGCGCTTCCTTCCTCAATCGCTCCGACCGCCGGACCAACAACTGCTTCTGCGCTCGGCTCAAAGTCCCAGCCCCTGCCCAGGTCCATTCCCCCCCGAAAAGCGGGCCAATCCCATGCGCCAGAAATTCTGGCTGTGGGCGTTTCCACCGGAGGCCCAAACGCCCTTGCAGAGTTCATCCCGGCTCTGGGCCGGAATTTTCCGATCCCGATTGTCATCGTCCAGCACATGCCCCCGCTTTTCACGCGGTTACTGGCCGAACGCATCGCTGCGGTCTCCGGAATCAACTGCCGCGAGGGGGTTCCGGGTGAGATTCTACGTCCGGGGGATGCCTGGGTCGCACCGGGTGGATTCCATATGGAAGTCGAACCCTGCCTTCAAGGCGCGCGACTCCGGATGACCGAAGAGCCCCCGGAAAACTCGTGTCGTCCGGCTGTCGACGTCCTTTTCCGTTCAGTGTCCAAAGTGTACGGCACTGGAACCCTCGCCGTGGTACTCACGGGGATGGGGCAGGACGGCCTCAAAGGCGCCGAGGTGATCCGAAATGCTGGGGGCAGCATCCTTGCCCAGGATGAAGCCTCCAGCGTGGTCTGGGGAATGCCTGGCGCCGTGGCAACCGCTGGCCTCGCTGAAAAAGTCCTTCCCCTGAGTGAACTGGCTTCGGAAGTCCTCAGCCGCGTACACCCCCATCTCCAAATCCCCGCAGGGCAACCCGCCTCTCCCTCCCTCTCATGAGACCCGCTGACTTTGATTACATCTGTAATTACGTGCGGACTCAGGCCGCAATCGTGATTGAACCTGGCAAGGAGTACTTGGTGGAGTCCCGGCTCCTGCCAATTGCCCGGAAACAAAACTTTGAGAGCCTGGACGCGCTGGTGGACAACCTCCGCGCCAATCCCAGAAGCGAATTGCACAAGCAGGTGGTCGACGCGATGACCACCAACGAGACCTCGTTTTTTCGGGATCTCCACCCGTTCGAGGCCCTCAAAAAGTACATCCTGCCGGAACTTCTCGTTTCCAACGCAGCAAGCCGTCAGGTCAACCTCTGGTGTGGCGCCGCATCCACCGGACAGGAGTGCTGCAGCGTCCTGATGACCATCGCGGAATCGGCCCCCCAACTCCTTCTGTGGAAGATTCAGTTTCTGGCCACGGACCTTTCAAAAGAGGTCCTCAGCCAAGCCGCCGCAGGGAAATACTCGCAGCTTGAAGTCAACCGAGGACTGCCCGCTCCCCTGATGGTCAAATATTTCAAGCGTCAGGATGATCACTGGGTCTTCGACGAATCCCTGCGCAAACGCATCTCATTCTGCGAAATGAACCTGGTCAAGGACTGGCTCCCCATGCCCAACCTCGACATCGTGTTCCTCCGCAACGTCCTCATCTATTTTGATGTGGACACCAAAAAAGCGATTCTGTCCAAGGTCCGCAGGGCTCTCCGTCCTGGTGGCTACCTGTTCCTCGGAGGAGCGGAAACCACCCTTGGCCTCGACGATGGCTTTGAACGCGTGGTGTTTGACCGCGCCACCTGCTACCGCCGCAAACCGTAAAACCTCAGCCCCTCCCCCCCCTTTCCCCGGGCTGGTGCTCAAGGACTCCTACTGGCGCCGACCAAAGCGCCAACTCGGTGGCACCGCCATCGACTTCCTCGTTTTCAGCGACTCGTTTGACGAGTCCAAACACCGGCTCACCACCGCCCGGCGTCATCTGGTCGTCGCCGCCCACCCCTGCCAGGCGCAGACTGCACCCATTGAAAAATTCCCGGGGATCACTCCCTCGCCGCAAACGTTGGAGTCAGGCTTCAGAACATGGGAAAAAGCACCCGGAAACCCCATCCGACTGCCTCAGAAACCGACTCATTTTATCAAGATTTGCACGCTGACCCCGAGGCTCGCACGGCCCCAATCTGCTCTCCAACCGTTTCCTGTGACCCGGCCGGAAAAACAAATTCCGAGCAACCCAGCAATCATCCCCACAGTCAAAACTTTTGAGTCCATAGGCGGCAGGATCCAGCCCGGGTCTTGCCAATTTTTGCCAAACAAACCCATGCTCACGCCATGAGCACGATGAACATCTCTCTCCCCGACGCCCTGAAGTCCTTCGTGGACGAGCAGGTGAGCCAGCGCGGCTACGGCACGAGCAGCGAGTACGTTCGCGAGTTGATCCGCAAGGATCAGGACCGTCTGCAACTGCGCAACCTGATGCTGGCCGGAGCAGCCTCGGCCCCTGCGGCACCCGCCGATTCCAGCTACTTCGAAGGTCTGCGTGATCGGGTGCGCAACGCCGGCAAGTCTGCTGCCAAAGCGTGAAGGCCAAGGCCGTCATCCCGCGTGAGCAGGCCAACCGGGATGTGGATGAGGCTGTTGCCTACTACCTGAATGAGGCGGGTGAAGCCGTGGCACTCGGCTTTGCTGATGCACTGGAGAAGGCCTACACCCACATCGCTCGCCCACCGGCCACAGGTTCTCCACGCCACGCCCATCAACTCGACCTGCCGGGGCTGCGTGCATGGCCGCTGAAGCGCTACCCGCACCTCGTGTTCTACGTCGAGTACTCGGACCACATAGACGTATGGCGTGTGCTGCACGGACAACGGGACATCCCAGCTCGGATGCAGGAGCCCGACGGCATGTGACGGAGAGCTGGCAGGGCAAGCGGAGCCACTGCCCGAGTCGTGTTGCCATCAATATCGTGCACCGGCGCGGCGAAGCCGCTCATGGACGTGTATTGGTTGAGCGCGTTGGCGCTGTACACCCGGTCCTGCGCCGTCCCGGGCCCCGTGCCGTCCGCATCTCCCACGACCCGGGTCCGGTTCCCGGCTGCATCGTAACTGTACGCCACCCGGCGCTGATCCGCTTTCCCCACCGGGTTGAGCCGGGTTTCAATGAGCTGATCGATCGCGTCGTACCCATACGCCTCGCGCCGGGTGGTTCCGGCAAAGGATTCCGCCCGGGACATTCGGTTCCCGGAGGCGTTGAGCGTGTCAGCGATGTTCAAGGGCGCGGTTCCCAGCGTGTTATTGACCCCCAGCAGGCGCTGGGCGGCGTCGTAGGTGTAGGCCGTGCTGGTTCCATTTTCCAGCGTCTTTCGCCCTCGGTTCCCGGCAAGATCGTAGCTGTAGGTGGCCAGTGGAGGCGGCCCCTCCGCACTCACCGTGGCCAACTGGTTCCGGGCGGTGTAACCGTAGGTCGTCTCCGATCCGTCGGGATACACCAGCGCCGCTCGGTTCCCGTCCGCGTCGTAGCGGTAACCCACCGTGCGCGCCGGCTGGGCCTGCGGGGCGCGGATCTCCTGGGTCTCGGACGCCAGTTCGCCGGCGGCGTTGTAGCGGTAACTCAGCGCGCTGGCGCTGCTGGTGGCGGCGACCACGCGCCCGGCGGCGTCGTAGGCGAACGCCACGTCCGGGGTCGCGTCGCTCCAATCGGTCGACACGAGCCGGTTGCGGTTGTCGTAGAGGGAGGCGGCCACTTTGCCGGAGGGCGTCCGGCGCGACACGGGGTTGCCGACCGCGTCGTGCCCCCACGTCTCGGCGGAGCCGTCGGGATAGGTCTTGCTGATCCGGCGGTTGCGCAGGTCGTAGCCGAACCGGGTGACGCTGCCGCGCGCATCCGTGATGGCCACCAAGTTGCCCTCGGCATCATAGGCCAGTGCGGTAGATCGAACGCAGCTCACCCAAAGGCTGCGCCTCAGACCACGGTGACATCTCGAATCCCGAAGAGAGAACCGGATGAACCTCCCTATTTAGCGGGAGGCGCCAAACCCGACGTCCATCCAGAGGAAATCCGGACCGACGCGGAACCCCAGACGTTTCCGCTCCCCGCGCACCGAGGCATCCATGCCTCTGACGACCTTGGGCAGGGTCATCAGGCAATCCACTCCGAGGTCGGTCACACGGGATTTGACGGCGCCCACCACCATGTTGCCGAATTCACCACCGACATCGTTGACCATGGCATCATCGAGCTCCGCCTCGGGCATTTCAAGGACACGGCTGGCGAGCCGCGTGGCTAATGCGACCGGCAGGTGAATGGCAACATCCACGTCACATGCCCCGCCGAAACCGATGGAGGTTACCAGAGTGCCAGCCACCTGGCTGGCCTCAGGCCCCGGCCCGCCGGAAACCGGAACGGCCACCTGAGAAAACATTGTCTCACACACCTCGCCCACCGCTTGGGCCAGCCAATCACTCACGGAATCCAAGGTCACTGCAGGGGTCGAGCTCATAGGGTGTGGGGTGTGTCTGGCAACTGGCCGGCGAACTTAGGCCTTCGGATTCAAGGGGACGATCTTCTGGGTCAACTCGATGAGTTGCTCGCCTTTGAACGGTTTGGCGATGTACCCGCTCACCTTGAGTTGGTCCGCCGTGCCGAGCCGCTGGCCATCGGATTCCGCGGTCAGCATCACCACCGGGATCTGGGCAATCTCGGGTGTCTTGCGGATCTTTTCCAATGTCTCAAGCCCGTTGAGAACCGGCATCGTGATGTCCAGAAAGATCAGGTCGGGCTTTTCGCGCAGCGCCACCTCCACCCCCTCAGCACCGTCTGCTGCGGTTACAATCTGACAATCAAACGGCTGAAAGGTGTTTGATACGATCATCCGCACCATCTTGCTGTCATCCACCGTCAGGATCTTTGTGCTCATACAGGTCTTTTAATTTTTTCAGCGGTTCTCAACGACGGGCATGATCACCAAATCCAGAAAGATCGGCACTCCGTCCACGTAAAAAAAGATGGTCTGATGGTTCTGCTCCTCAGTCACAGGAACCCGGTCGCAGTTCGCCATCACCTCCACGGTGGGCACACTCAGCGTGCAGAGAAGGCCGGCGTCACAAATGTTGGACTTGAAGTTCCCGCCCACAATGTTGAGCACTTCCCCCACCACGTCCGCCAGAATCTCACCCGGATCCGGCGCCGCATCCTTGCCCAAAAACTTGGTGACCATCCAATCCGCAGCGGAGCACGGGATCCGGAGGTAGACGCGTCCGTTGGCCTTCCCGGAGAAATCGATCCGGCCCACCACTAGGTTGTCGGGAACCAAAAGGTCTTCGCGAATTTGAAGCTCCGCGGAAAGCATGGTGGAGAAGGTTTTTGTCACCGCCTGAACCAGCAACTCGGACATGACCACCAGGGTGATGGCCCCCACTCCCACCCGCATGACCGCCTGCTCGATCTCCATTTCCACTGCCCGCTGACGTCCCCGGGACGCCACCTGAATCACCCGGGCTGTGAGGGATTCGTCCGCCTTGATGACTGCGGCAATCTCATCAGCGTTCTTGTCAAAGCCGCCCTGAATGAGCTTGCCCAGCCGCTGCACGTTCCCAGGCAGAGGGGCAAGTTGGTACTTCTTCAAAAGTGCATCGATGTTGCTCATGGATGTCTTGGCTCGAAAGGCCCCCTACTCAACCGCAATTCCGCTCCAACACAAGCCTGCATCCTCATCCCCCTGCGGTCTTTCAGGTATCCGCCACCAGAAACACCGTCAGTTTTTTCGGGCCATGCGCCCCGAGCACCAGAATCCGCTCAATATCGCCGGTCCGGCTGGGGCCGCTGATGAACGAGAGAAAGCTCGGCAACCGGCCTGCGTACCGCTTTTCGACCTGCTCATATGCCTCAGCGAGGTCGGCCACCATCTGGCTCCTGCGGGCAACCACCACGTGATGATGCGGCAGGACACTGAGGGCGCGTCCCCCGGAACTGAGGGCGCTCACCATCACTGAACCGGTCTGAGCCACGAGCACCTCGCACTCCGTGACACCCGCGTCACACGCCTCCAGAGCGTCAGGATCGTATCCCGCCTCGATCTGAACCAAATCCAGACCTGCTGCGGCCCGGACCAGCGCTTCCACGAGCGGGGTGTTCAAAACGCCCGGATGCCAGGCCAATCTGCGCCATCCATTTTCCCGCCCGATCTCAACCAGTCGCGAAGCCACCGCCTCCAGACTGTCGCATTCCACAAACTGGGTTTTTAAAACCTCGGATTGCTTGGCAAACAAGGACACCTGTTCCTGAACGGCGTCCCCGACCGGCGGAAGCCAACCCCGGAACGAATTCCCCTGCCCTCCAGAATGCCCTGGGCCCTCATGCGGCTCAGGGGTCGGCACCACCAGCGCCTCACGGATCCGGGCCAAAATTTTCTCACGATCGCCCTTCATGGTTTCTTCGAATTCCGGTTCTTCCACCAGTCATGAAAACTCTGGGAGGAAACCTCGGGGAACTCCCGGGATTTGGTCCAGTTCTGAACCGGATCCAACCGCCCCCCGAGCACCAGCGGGTGCAATTTCTGGAGCCAGGGAGCCAGTTTGACTCCCAGACGCATCATCCAGGGCCGGGTCATGGCCTGAACAAAACCAAACCACACGATTTTCTCCCACCACACCGGCTTTTCGGCCACCGCGTTCCGGCGGTTGTGAAGGAGGTGGTGATGGATGTCGATCTTCACCGGGCAGGTCTCCGTGCACGCTCCGCAGAGGGAGGAGGCGCCGCTGAGATGTTTCCAGTCCTGAAGCCCCCTGAAATGCGGCGTGATGACCGAACCGATCGGCCCCTGATAGGTCGTCCCGTACGCATGACCTCCGATGTTTTTGAAGATCGGGCACACGTTGAGACACGCGCCGCACCGGATGCACCCCAAGGCATCGCGCTGCTGGGCATCCGCCAGAAGACGAGTTCTGTGGTTGTCGAGCAACACCACGTGAAACTCTTCCGGACCGTCCGTTTCACCCGGCTGCCGCGGCCCGCCGAACATCGAGTTGTAACAGGTCAGGTGCTGGCCCGTGCCTGCGGTCGCCAGCATCGGCAAAAACAACGCCAAGTCCTCCAGCCTCGGCAGGACTTTCTCAATCCCCACCAGTGCCACATGGATCTTCGGCATCGCCGTGGTCAGACGCGCGTTCCCCTCGTTCTCGGTGATCGAGATCATGCCCCGGTCCGCCACCAGAAAGTTGCCCCCGGAGATCCCCATGTCAGCCTTCAAGTACTGGCGTCGGAGAAACCGGCGCGCAATCTGCGTGAGTTCCTCAGGAGAGTCGGTCGGAGCCGTTCCAAGTTCTTTCTGGAAGAGCGCACTGATCTCGTCCCGCTTGAGGTGCATGCACGGGAAAACAAAGTGATACGGCGCCTCCTTCTTGAGTTGTTGGATGAACTCCCCGAGGTCGCTTTCCACCACTTCGTATCCCTGCTTCTCCAACGCATCGTTGAGGTGGATCTCCTCGCTGGTCATCGCCTTGGATTTGACGATCGACTTCACGCCGCGCTCCTTCGCCAGATTCAGGATGTAGTCCCGAGCTTGGTTCCCGTTCGACGCCCAAAACACCTTTCCACCCCGGGCCGTGAACTTCTCCTCAAACTCCACCAAATACCGGTCCAGATGCCCCACCCCTTCCCGCTTGACCGCCGCAGCAGCCGTACGCGCCCGCTGCCAGTCCGTAAATGTCGCTTTGGTCTCGTCCCGTTTGACCTCGTACCCGCGCAGCGCTTTGCGCACAAACGCGCGGCGATCCACGTCTGCCGTGGTCCGTTCCGTGTCCTGATGAAACTGGGTTTGAATCCGGCTCATGGCATTATCGGCTGGCGAGAATCTCGGCCAAATGCAGGCTCTTGACCGTGCGCGGACTGTTTCGGTCCAGCCACCCTTGGATCTGCATCAGGCAACTGGAGTCGTTGCTCACCACGTACTCCGCCCCCGTGTCGAGCACCGACTGGCATTTGACCTCCGCCATGGCCGTCGAAATCTCGGGAAACTTCACCGCAAACATCCCTCCAAACCCACAGCAACTCTGTTTTTCCCCCATCTCCACCAACTCCAGCCCCTTGACAGCCTTCAGCAACTCCCTCGGCTCCTGCTGCGTCCCCAGTTCGCGCAGCCCGTGACATCCGTCATGGAACGTCACACGCCCCTCAAAACGCGCCCCCACATCCCGCACCCCGAGTTTCTTGACGAGAAACTCTGAAAACTCAAAGGTCCGCGCCGAAAGCGACTTGGCTGCCGCAGCCTCGGGACGCCCCTCAAACAGCTCCGGGTAAAACACCTTGAACATCGCCCCGCACGACCCGGATGCCGACACCACCACCTCCGCGTCTTTGAAAAACTCCATCTGCCGGGCAGCAACCACCCGGGCCTCGTCCCAGTACCCGGAGTTGAAGGGAGGCTGACCGCAGCAGGTTTGGCCTTCCGGATACTCCACCGTATGCCCGAGCCGCTCGAGCACTTCTACCATGGCCTGCCCTACCTGCGGATACAGCGTGTCGATGAAACAGGGGATGAAGAGCGTGACGCGCATACCAAGGGCTTCCTAACAAACCTCAACCCCTCGCGTCAGTCCACCTAAAAATCGGAAAATGATCATAAATCAGCCTGTTTTCAATCAGTATATTTCCACGGGTGATCGCTTTCCGTCCTCCGGACTCCGCTTCGCCGCCTCTGCTTCCCCCAGCACCGACACACGCAACCCCCACACCTCCGCATCCCGCCTCAAAAACTCCGCCTCCGACCACGGGTCAGGCTTCACCATGCGCTTTTTGAACGCCGCCACATTTTCCAAAGCTCGGTCCAATTCAGGCCGGTCGACCTTCTCAAGGAAACCCAACGCCTGCTCCACACACTCCACCCGGTGACAAATCATGGCCAGATCGTTGCCCGCAGTCACGGCCAGCCGGATGGTTTCCTCCAAGCCGTAGTGGTTCAGAATCGCCCCCATGTCGAGGTCGTCAGTCATCACCAGGCCCTTGAACCCCAACTCGCCCCTGAGCAGATCGGTCACCACCCGGCGGCTCAGCGAGGAGGGCGCCCCCCCGTTGTCCAGAGCGGGATAAAATCCGTGTCCGACCATCATGGAATCGATGGACCCGCAGAAATGGCGGAACACGGCCAGTTCGCTGGCTTCGAGTTCCTCGCGGCTGAGGGCGATGGTGGGCAATTCGTGGTGTGCATCGATGGCGGCGCGCGAGTAGCCGGGAAAATGTTTGCCGCAGCTCAAAACGCCTTCGGCCCGGAGCGCGTCATTGAAGGCGCCGGCGTTGCGGATCACCTGGGGAACGGTATTGCCGTAACAGCGGCCGCGCAGCGAGTTGTCGGCTTCATCGTCGAATGAGATGTCGAGGACGGGACACAGATCGAGGTTAAACCCAAAGATCCGGAGCAGACGGCCGGTAATCTGGCCGTGCTGGGCAATCAACCCGAGGTCATCCCGATCCCGCAACTGGTTGGCGTTGGGGGGTTCGTTTCCAACCAGCTTCAGCCGCGAAACCCGTCCCCCCTCCTGATCGATGGTGATCACCGGCTCCACCTCGCTGAGGTCCCGGAGTTGATCAATCAGGCGCCGCAACTGGCCCGGCGTCTGGATGTTGCGTCCGAACAGGATGAATCCACCGGGTTGAATCCGCCGGAATCGGGCGGCGGTTTCCGAGTCCAACTCAGGACCGGGCACTCCGGTGAGCAACAACTGGCCAAGGGAAGAGGTTTGCATGTCGTACTTCTCCAAAATGGATTCCGGACTCGGACGCAAGCCCGGGCACGCACCGGAGAAACATTTCCTGTTTTCCCTGCTTTCCTGCCGGCCCGAAATCGGGGATGACTCCCTGGCATGCTTCGAATCGTGCTGTTTGTGCTCCTGCTCGGGATGCGTCTGGATGCGCTTGAACTGGGGATCGACCGTCTTCAGGCCATGAACTTTGCGCCACTGGCTGGAAAACGCGTGGGCTTGGTTACCAACCAAACCGGCGTCAACTCCCAGCTCGTGAAGACCCGACTGATCCTGCGCAAAGCCAGCTCGGTGCGGTTGTGCGCCCTGTTTTCCCCCGAACACGGTTTAGACGGCACGGAACTGGCCGGAAAATATGTCGCCTCGAAAAAGGACCCGGCCACGGGGTTGCCAGTGCACTCGTTGTACGGCCCGACCCGGAAACCCACTCCGGCGATGTTGAACGGCTTGGACGTTCTGGTTTTTGACATGCAGGACATTGGCTGCCGCAGTTACACCTACGTCTCCACGATGGCCCGCTGCATGGAGGCCGCAGGCGAAGCCGGCATCGATTTCATGGTGCTGGACCGGCCCAACCCGCTGGGGGGCCTCCGAGTCGAGGGGCCACCCATGGAGTCGCGCTGGATCTCTTTCATTGGCCAGATCCCGGTCCCCTACGTCCATGGGATGACCGTGGGTGAACTGGCCCGGATGACCAATCACAGCGGCTGGACGGCGACCCGCTGCCGGCTGCATGTGGTGGAAATGCGCGGCTGGCAGCGTTCCATGCAGTGGCAGGAAACGGGCCTGCGCTGGGTGCAAACCTCCCCGAACATCCCCAAGGCGAGCTCTCCTCTCTACTACGTGGCCACGGGCATGCCGGGCGAACTGGCTGGACTGGACACCGGGGTGGGTGGCCCCACCCCGTTTGAGTTCCTCGCCTGCCGATCCGCGTCTGCGGAGTTTCTGGTCACAACGCTCCGCCGCAGCGCGTTTCCCGGCGTGGAATTCATCCCGTACAAGAGCGGCCCCTGGCAGGGGGTGCGGCTCCGCATTCAACCCGAGGCGCCTGCAAACTTGACCGGCTTGGGAATTCATCTGCTGGCCGCCGCCAACCAAGGCTCCAAACCCAACCTGTTTGCGCGTTCGCCTGCCGACAAGCTCGACCTCTTTTTCAAGTCCTACGGTAGCCAGTCCATCCGAACCCAACTGGAGAAGGGCGTGCCCCCAGAGAAAATCGTGGCTGGATGGTCGGACTCCGTCGCCCGGTTCATGGCGGCCCGGAAACCGTTTCTCCTCTACCCGTGAAAACCCCATCTCGGCTGGGTCTATTTGGAGGCAGCTTCGATCCGATCCACAACGGACATCTGATTCTGGCTCGGGACGCGGTCGAGATGCTCGAATTGGACGAGATCCGGTTTGTGCCCGCAGCGCTTTCCCCGCACAAACCGGGCACCCAACCCGCACCGGCCGGGATCCGAGCGGAAATGGTTTCCGCCGCAATCCAAGGCGAACCCCGCTTTGTGCTTGAAGACCGGGAGGTGCGGCTCCCCCCCCCCAGCTACTCGATCGACACCGTCGAGTCGGTTCGGGCGAGGTTTCCCGCTGCCAAGATTTTTTTCCTCATCGGCGAGGACAACCTGGCCAAGCTTTCAAACTGGCGCCGGTTTGAAGATCTCTCGTCGGCAGTCCAGTTTGTGGTGTTCGGCCGGAGCCACTCCAGCCAATCCCCGGGCCACGCCTTTCCCACTCTCAAACGGCGGCTCGACATTTCCGCCACCGAAATTCGGCAACGGGTTGCGCGAGGCGCCTCGATCCGGTATTTGGTTCCCGAAGCCGTTGAACGGCTCATTTCGCAACACCACCTTTACCGGAGCTGACCCATTAACTCGGAACCCATCGCCATCGCCATCGCCCGCATCGCCGCAGACAAGAAAGCGGAGGACATCACCGTGCTCGACCTGCGCGGCATTTCCAATTTCACCGATTTCTTCGTGATCTGTTCGGGCAACTCGGACCCCCACTTGAAGGCGATTTCCGCCGAACTCCAAGACCGCCTCCGGACCGAACACGGGGTCCGGCCGCTTTCCACGGACGGTTTTCCGGCCAGCCAGTGGGTGGTGGCGGACTTCGGCTCGGTGGTGGTCCACATTTTCTCAACCGAAAAACGCCGGACCTACAGCCTTGAGTCGCTTTGGAGCGACGCCCCGAGACTCGCTGTGGCCCCCTGATCCCCCATGAAGCGGCCCTCGCAACTCAGGTTCGCCCAGGCCGCTCTGGATCTCAGCGCGGGCAATTCCGTAACCAGGAACGCATTTTAAAATCCGCGCTGCCATGTTCAGACAACGGGACGCCCTGCTCCGACTCCTTCTGGATGACGACGCCGCCACCCTCCGCCTGGTCAAACAACAACTCCTGACCGCGGGTCCCGGCTCTCTTCCTGAACTCCGCACGCTTCTGAGCGAAGCGGCTCCTGGGGCGGCCCTGCACCTTCAGGACGTGATCTCCACCATTGAGGAGGACCAGGCGCTGAACGCGTTCTCGGAACTCCTCACCGGATTTGAGGACCAGTCCGACCTCGAATCTGCCTGCTGGTCCTTGGCGTCCACCTTCTCCCCGGGCGACCTTTTTGCGGAGGAACGCACCGAACTGGACCTGTGGGGCGCTGAACTCGCTCGGCGCCTCGCCAAGGTTGACTCCCCGCTTGACCGGGTTGAAACCCTCGCAGAATTCCTCGGATCCGACATTGGGCTCCGAGGAAATGAAGGAGACTACTACGCCGTCGAAAACTCGTTGCTCCCCGAGGTGATCCGGAGTCGGCAGGGCATCCCGATCTCTCTGAGTGCCGTCTATATGTTTGTCGCCAGCCGCGCAGGAATGCTGGTGGAGGGAGTCGGTCTTCCCGGCCACTTTCTTGCGCGCCACAGCGGGATCTTCTTCGACCCATTCCATGGCGGTGCGCGGGTCGGTTTGGAGGAATGCCGGGCACTGCTTGAGCAACAGGACCAGTTCCTGAGGCCAGAACATCTGGTGCCGCCCTCGCCCCGGCAGATCCTTCTCCGGATGCTGACCAACCTCTATTACATCACCGAGAGCGGCGACCCGGACCTGGCCTCCCGGCTCCGCCAGTGGATGGCGTTGGTCCGCCGGTAAGCCTCCGCGGTCAGGACCGGCTCCAGACCGGGTGCTGCGCAATCAAGGAAAGCGCTTTTTTCAAAAGCGTCCGGCCAGGCTCCATCCGGTGCCACGGTGATGCCCCGGAAGGATGCGGCAAAGGCACCAGATCAAAGTGCCTCTTCGCATACTCCACACGGAAAGACCGGCCAATGAGTTCCGTGAGCTTGTCCGGTTCCAAAAACTGCCCAATAGCCAGTTTCCCAATCGGAATCACCAACTCCGGCTCGAGCAATTCCACCTCCCGCTGCAGCCAACGACTGCACACCGAAACCTCTTCTGCGTCGGGCACACGATCCCCACCCGCCGCAGTTTTGCCGGGAAAACACCGACAAACCGCCGCCATGTACACCCGGTTGCGAAACTCCGCCTCCCCGATTCCCAGGGCTTCATGGAACCACCGGAACAACGTTTTTCCAGCCGTCCACGCAAACGGCCGGCCCAGAACCGGCTCCTTGCTGCCAGGCGCCTGGCCCACCGTGATCACACGGCTCCAGACCGCCCCACCCGAGACCGCCGGACGCTGCATCCGCGGACACAGCGTGCACCCGCGCAACTCATCCACCAGTTTCTCGAGCTTCCGTCCAGGGACCATGCCGCTCACCGGGGCTCCCCTCCCAACTGGGTGCCGGGCTCGATTCCATGGCCTCGGAGAAACTCGCCCGCCTCCATCCGCTTTTTTCCTTCCAACTGCACTTCGCGGAGCAAGACCGAGCCCGCCCCAGCAGCCACCAGCAATCCGTTGGGACCAGCCTGAAGCACAGACCCCGGATGGCCGCCGCTCCTGCGCACCGCAATCGCCCGGAACAGCTTCAAGACCTTACACCCGCCCCCGGCAGGCAAAACCGTGTGCGCCGCCGGCCATGGGTTCATTGCGCGGATTTTGCGTTCCACCTCCACGCATCCCGCCCCCCAATCAATCCGGCCATGCTCACGGCCCAGTTTCCCGGCGTAAGTCACCTGCGCTGGATCCTGCGGAATCCGCGGAGCGGCTCCGGTCTCCAGAAGACAGAGTGCCTCCCGCAGAGCTGCGGGGCCGATTTCGGCAAGCCGATCATGAAGCGTTCCGGCAGTTTCACGCCGCCGGATAGGAATCGCTTTTTTCAGCAACACATCGCCCGCGTCCAACCCCTCGGCCATGTACATGACGGTCATCCCAGTCTCACGATCGCCCGCCTCAATGGCGGCATGAATCGGGGAAGCCCCACGGTGTCTGGGGAGGAGGGATGCGTGCAGGTTCAGGCATGCCACCCGCGGCATTTCCAAAAGCGGTCGCGGAAGGATCTGGCCATAGGCCACAACCACAATCACGTCGGGAGCAAGTTTCCGCAGTTCGTCCAGCGCCTCCGCAGCCCGCACCCGCTCCGGCTGAAAGACTGGGATCCCGGCCGACAACGCCACGGTTTTGACTTCCGGGGCCTGCAACTCCTGCCGGCGACCCACGGGCTTGTCGGGTTGCGTCACGCATCCGACCACTGTGTGCGCGGGATCGGCCAGAAGGCTGCGCAAGGTCGGTAACCCTATCTCACCCGTGCCCAAAAAAAGAATCCGCATCCGGCTCAGTCCAGTCAGCCTCCAATCATCGGGTTTCCCGAAAACCTCACAGGTTCTCGGTCACCACCTTCAGAATCTCGAGCGCCACCTTGACCGGGGGCTGGGTTGCGTCGATTTCTTTGATCATGGCCTTTCCGTAATGGGCCAGCACCGGCTTGGATTCCTTGTCGTACGTCACCAACCGGCGACGAATGACCTCCTCGTTCGCATCATCAAAACGGTTTTCCTTCAGGGCCCGCTTCTTCAACCGGGCAATCAACGCCGGACGGTCCGGACACGTCAGGTGAAACACCTTTTTCACGTCAATGATCTCCTCCATGATCCGCGCCTGCCCCACGTTCCGCGGAATCCCATCCAAAACCAGCGAATCGATGTCCGGTTTGAACATGTGCGAGCGCACCATGTCCGCAATCCGCGCCTGCCAGAGTTTCACGGTCAAATCGTCCGGCACCAGTTCGCCGCGGCTCGAGTATTCAAGAAACTTCTGGCCCAACGGTGTCCGGGTATCCAAAGCGCGAAACACATCGCCACACGCAAAATGAAAGAACCGGGGAATCGCCCCGAGGATTTTTCCCTGCGTCCCTTTGCCACTGCCGGGAGCTCCAAAAATCAAATAAGTCGAATACTTCATCATAGGGCTGGTGTGGGTATCCAATCCGAGCCGCACCCCGGCCCGCAAGCGCCGATTCCCCCAGCCACCTCCTTTTTCAAAAAAGGGGGGAAATCTGACCAAGTCCAACAGGGAATCTGGTTCCGGGTCGCTGTGAGGCCACCGGACGCCCCTCCTGCTTGAAAGGCCCCCCTGACTCGCCTGGGCTTGCTACCCCTGGTCCCCAGCTTTGGACGCCCCAGACCCGAATCCAAAACCCGCGCTAGCGGGACGTGGGAACACCGCGCACAAAAAGACTGAGGATCGCCCCGGCCAGAAGCAAACCGCCGGCAGTCTGGAACGAACTTGCATAGCTGCCACCGCTGGCCGCGGTCAGCGTTTGCTGCAGGCGCGGCAGCACCATGCCTCCCACGCCCCATGCGGTGAATAATACCCCGTAATTCATCCCAAAACTTTTCAGCCCCCAGATGTCCTTGGTGATCGACGGAAACAGGGAAAGATTCGCGCCGTAGTTTGCACCAATCAACACCGCAAGCATCACCACAGCTCCGGATCCACCTCCCGAAGTCACGGGAACCGCCGCAAACATCAAACCCGCCTGAAACAACAAAACCAGCATCAGCGTCCAGCGCCGCCCAATCCGGTCCGACAGAATCCCGGCAAGGACGCGGCCACCGGCGTTCCCAACGGCCATCAGCGCCACCGCCACAAACGCGGACTCGCCCATGCTTTTTTTGGCCATCCCGCTCACGCTGCTAATCACCATCAACCCGGCCCCGGCTCCGATGAAATACACCACCCACAGCAGCCAGAAGAGCGGTTGGCGGACCATCTCACTCGGACCGGCAGAAGGTCCGGCAGCGGCCTTTGCGCCCCCTCCGCCGGCCACGTAGCCCGGAGGCGGATTCCTCAGCCACTGAGCGAGGCCACAGACAATTCCCACAAAAGCCAGGCCGAGAATCAGCATCGAACCCTTCACATGGTACTTTTGAAGCAACCACTGGGAAAGCGGGGCCAAGTACACGGGAGCCAGGCCGAACCCGGCCACCACCAGACCGGCAATGAATCCGGTCTTGGAGGGCGGAAACCATTTCAACGCGGGCGGCGTGGCTGAGGAGTACCCGAATCCAAGCCCCAAACCGACTAACACCCCAAAGCCTGCCAGCCAGACCTCGTACTGGCTGGAACTGGAGGCCAAGGCGAATCCGGCGCCGACCAGCACTCCTCCCACGGTTGCCGTGAGCCGGGGGCCGAAACGGTCCTGACACCGACCGGCAAGAATCATGGCAAACGCAAAAACCAGACAGCAGAGCGCATAGGGATCGTTGAGTTGGGCTCCTTTCCAGCCGAACTCTTTTTCGATCGCCCCTTTGAACATGCTCCATGTGTAAAGAATGCCCAAGGCAAGGTTGATCCCGGTACCCGCAAATGTCACCAGCCAACCCCGTCCCGCCCCTCCCGGCGAACCCTCTACAGACTGAGATCCATCTCCACGTAAACCGGATTCGGGGGTAGGCATAAGCGCTCTGTCTACCAGAGGGCATCCCCCGACCGCAACTCCCGCCCTAGCGCACTCCCCAGTGCCTCCGGCAAAATGCCAAATAATGCGTCCAGTCCTCGCGGGTCAGATCATGTGGACCCTGCCGGAGATGGTACTGTACCGCATCCCCCAAAACGCCGAGCCCGGGCCAGTCCGGGCCCGGCAATCCCTGTTTCCCATATAACCCATACACGGCACCAGCGTGCCACCCCGAAAGATACTCCCCCCGGGGATCCGCCCACCGATCCTCCTCAGCGCTCCCAATCGCCACCGGACGCGGCGCCATGAGCGCTACCAGCAGGTGTTGGTCGGTGGGCAATTCCCGCTCGCGGCCCACGAACCCCGCAAGTCCACCCGCAAACCAGTGCGGAAAACGCCGGGTGATCACCTCCAAGGTTTCCCCGTAATTGCGCCGCATCAGAGCCGCCCCGCCCTCCCCGGAATCATTTGAAATCACTACGGAAAACCTGGGATCAGTTGCACCGGCCCACAAAGCGGTTTTTCCCAGCCGCGAATGCCCAATCACCGCGCACCGACTCGGATCAAGCTCAGGAATGGCCGGGACGGCGTCCAGCATCCGGCTCAAGCCCCACGCCCAAGCACTAATTGCCCCCCACTCATTTCCACGCCACTTGGTCCCCTCACCCTCCGGACTCAGAGCTCCACGGACACCGGACTTCCACCCCTCAGCCCAGTCCGGCTCAATGTCCCCGTAGTACGCGGTCACTAAACCAAACCCCGCATCCATCAACTCTTCGGGCAACCAGCGCGAGTACTCCGAACCACGGCTTTTCTCCCAATCGGAGGGAACCCCATTCCGGGGCGGCCGCCACTGTGAATCCCGGATCCTGCCGGGATTGACCGGGATACTGGGTTCCCATGTAACGGCGTGGTTGCCCTCAAAATTCAACCCAAGAAAAAACGGCACCGGGGCCGTGGCGTGCGCGGGCACGTACGCCAGCATTTCCAACCCAGCCCACCGCGGGGCCTCAGGGAGATCCAACCGGATCCGATACCGGGTGGCACGGCCCTGCAGCGCTTCCGGCTCACGCGCCAGCACGGCGACGCGAATCCGCGCTTGCAGCGCACTCTGGGGCCGCACCCCATACACGTGTTCCTCGAAAAGCCGGAGAATTTCTGGACGCCTTTCCTGCTCCCATTCCTTGGCAGTCGCGACCCTGCTTCCGTTCAAGCACTGGAGCGGATCCGGAAGCACGTAACTGCCGGCTTTTTCCTCGTCATAATTGGGCTCTTGAGCCGAGCTTGCCGCAGACACGGGAAGGCAACCTAGAAAAAGAGTTCCCAATGTGAAAAGAGTCCGCAAATCCATGGGGGCCATGGGGAAAAGTTACCCATGTCCACTGCGGTGAACAACGTGATTCGACTAGGAAGAGCCATGGCGAAACGGACCCTGAGACAGGCTCCGAAGCCCGGCTGCCACGATGAAACCTCCGCCTGAAAAGCGGTTTAAGAGCACATCTGAGAGAATCAAACCCGGATCACCCAGCCATCCGTGACCCATCCCCGGCCGGCCGCGGAGTCAAAACGCTGACCGTTGCCGCTCGCCCTGTGGCCGGGAAAAAAACCCACACCACATGGACACGGAACGCAGGTGCCAGATTTGAAGCGGGAAACCCAAGTGCCTCCGACACACGCATGCAAGGAAGCCTCCGGGAATTGGCGCTGTCGAAGAAACCGCTACTGCGCGAGCAATTCGCGCAACACGAAGGGAAGAATCCCGCCGTGGCGGTAGTAATCGACCTCGATCGCGGTATCGATCCGGCTCTTGAGCGCAACTTCCTGACGGCTGCCGTCCTTCCGGACAATCACCAGTGTTACCTCGCTCATGGGCTTGAGGTCTTCATGCAGACCCAGAAAATCGAAGGTCTCCGTCCCATTCAAACCCAGAGTCTGGGAATTCATGCCCTCGGGGAACTGCAGGGGAAGAACTCCCATTCCCACGAGGTTTGACCGGTGGATTCGTTCGAAACTCTGCGCCACCACCGCCTTCACGCCGAGCAACCGCGTCCCCTTGGCCGCCCAGTCCCGGGAACTCCCGGTGCCGTACTCCTGTCCGGCAAAGATCACGAGAGGAATCCGCGCTTCCTGATACTTCATGGAGGCATCGTAAATCGGCAGCACAGAGCCATCTGGCTGGAACGCGGTCACCCCGCCCTCCACGCCCGGCACCATGAGGTTTTTGATTCTGACATTCGCGAATGTGCCCCGGGTCATGATCCGGTCGTTCCCACGACGGCTGCCGTAGCTGTTGAAATCGTCAAAAGGCACGCCGTTCTCGAGGAGGAACTTTCCAGCCGGCGAACTCTTCTTGATCGCGCCCGCCGGGCTGATGTGGTCCGTCGTCACGCTGTCTCCGAAAATTCCAAGGGCGCGCGCACCACGGATCTCGGCAATCTTGCCGGGCGAGAGGGAGAACCCGGAGAAGAACGGCGGCTCCTGAATGTAAGTGCTGCCCTTGTCCCATTTAAACACCTGCCCGGTGCTTCCCGAGATCTCGTTCCATTTCGGGTTCTGGCTGGCGAAATCCGTGTACAGCCTCCGGAAAACATCCGGAGTCAGTGCCGTTTCCATCAGTTCGCGGACCTCATCCATTGTGGGCCAGATGTCCCGGAGATACACCGGTGCACCATCGGAACCTTTGCCCAGCGGATCGTTCTGGAGGTCGATATCCACTGTTCCGGCCAGCGCAAAAGCGACCACCAAAGGCGGGGACATCAGGAAGTTGGCCTTGATGCTCTGGTGAACCCGGGCCTCAAAGTTGCGGTTCCCGCTCAGGACACTCGCGGCCACAAGATCCTGGTCCAGAATGACCTGCTCCACCTGCGGATGCAGCGGACCACTGTTCCCGATGCAGGTCGTGCAGCCATACCCCACCACGTTGAACCCGAGTTCGTCGAGCGATTCCTGGAGACCTGTTTTGTTGAGATAATCCGACACAACCCGGGACCCGGGCCCAAGGGATGTCTTCACTGCAGGATTCACGCGCAGGCCCTTGGCGAGGGCCTTGCGGGCAAGCAATCCGGCGGCAAGCATCACGCTGGGGTTGCTGGTGTTCGTGCAACTGGTGATTGCCGCAATCAGCACGCTCCCATGCCCAATGCGCGCCTCGCCAGAGGCATGCACCGCGGTACTCAGATCGCCGGTTTCGTGGGTGGCCCCCAACGACGCCGTGTCTTTCCCGTACCCACCCTCGGCAACGCCCTTGGCAAACAGGGAACGGAAGGTCTCCTTCAATCCAGGCAACTCGATCCGGTCTTGGGGCCGCTTCGGACCCGCCACCGCAGGCACCACTGCACCCAGATCCAGTTCCAGATCCACGCTGTAATCGATCTGCCCCTTGGACGGAATTCCCCACAGATTCTGCGCCTTGTAGTAGTTCTCGAACGCCACGCAGAGCTCTTCTGGACGGCCTGTCCCACGCAGATACGCGCTGGTCTGCTCGTCGATCGGGAAAAAGCCCATGGTGGCACCGTATTCGGGCGCCATGTTGGCGATGGTGGCGCGGTCCACCACCGGGAGCGACTGCGCGCCCGGCCCGTAGAACTCCACAAATTTTCCGACCACCTTCGCCTTTCTGAGCATCTGGGTGATGTGCAACACCAAGTCGGTGGCCGTCACTCCCTCGCGGAGGGCGCCTGTGAGATGCACCCCCACCACCTCGGGAGTCAGGAAGTAAACCGGTTGTCCCAGCATCCCTGCCTCGGCTTCGATCCCGCCAACTCCCCAGCCCACCACGCCCAGACCGTTGATCATGGTGGTGTGAGAATCGGTACCCACCAGCGTGTCGGGAAAATAAACACCGCCCCGCTCCAGAACCCCCTTGGCCAGATACTCCAAATTGACCTGATGCACGATCCCAATTCCAGGCGGCACAACCCCAAACGTCTTGAATGCCTGCTGGCCCCACTTCAACAGTTCATACCGCTCCCGGTTCCTTTTGAACTCCAGATCCATGTTCCGGCTCAAGGCGGACTCGGTCCCGAAATAATCTACCTGCACGCTGTGATCGACCACCAGGTCGACCGGAACCAGCGGCTCGATCATCTGAGGGTCACGGCCCATCCCGGCCACCGTGGAACGCATCGCCGCCAAATCCACCAGCAGCGGCACCCCAGTGAAATCCTGCAACACCACCCGGGCAACCACAAACGGGATTTCCACTTGGGCGGGCGCCTTGGCGTTCCAATTCGCCAACCGGCGCACATCCTCCTCGGTCACCTTCTTCCCATCGCAGTTGCGGAGCACGGACTCCAGCACGACTCGAATGCTGACTGGCAGCCTCGAAACTGGGCCAACCCCCTTCTGTTCGAGTGCCGGCAGGGAATGAAACTTCCCGGACTTGCCACCGCTGATTGGGAACGATTGGAGTGTTTGGAAGAAGTCGCTCATGTTCGGTTTAAAGCCCGACATCCAAACCCATTCCTCCCAGCGCGGCAAGCCAGTTGATGTCCGGGATCAAAAAACCCGGCTCCATGCATTTTGCGCGGGAAACCCATCCGTTTTTGGTTCGCAAAACCTTCCGGCATGATCGAACGTCTGGCCGGTTCGCCTGTCACAAAACGGCGTCCCGCTTCCCGTGTTTCCACCCTGACCCCACCGACCCCCTGTTTGTACCGCCTGCCAATCCACTTTTTCACCGTCATTTTTACTCTCCAATTTTATGCCGCGCCTACTTCCACCTCAGACTGGTTTGACCACCCTGCCCCCCGACACCGCTCCAGCGCCGCAGGACGTTGGTGCACCGCAGACCTTCTTTCCCGGGAAATGGCGCTCCTGGGTTCCTTCGCTGGCTGCTCTCTCCGCGCTTTCGCTCTTTGGATCCCCGTTGAACGGCGCCTCAACGGCGACGCCCGCTCTGGAGACGGGAATCCGTCCGATCCAGTTTGAAGAGTTCGACCTGCCCAACGGTCTTCACGTCATCCTGCATGAAAACCATGCCGCCCCCGTGATTTCCACCTACGTTCTGTACCATGTGGGAAGCAAAAACGAACGGAGCGACCGGACCGGGTTTGCACACTTCTTCGAACACCTCATGTTCGAGGGAAGCGAAAACATTCCCAGAGGAAGCATCGACAAGCTGATTTCGGCCGCAGGCGGGAACCTCAACGCGAGCACCTCCTTTGACCAGACGGACTACTACTTCAACCTGCCATCCAACCAACTCGCGCTCGCTCTGTGGATCGAATCGGAGCGGATGCTGCACGCGAAAATTGATGAAACCGGCGTGGAAACCCAACGTCAGGTTGTGAAAGAGGAAAAGCGGCGCAGCGTGGACAACCAGCCCTACGGGACGCTTTTTGAGAATCTCGCCGCCATGGTATTTAAAGGGACGCCCTACGAGTGGGTGCCCATCGGCTCGTTCCAGTACATCGACCAAGCTTCCATCGAGGAGTTCAGGGCGTTCTACAAAACCTTTTACGTCCCCAACAATGCCACGCTCGCCATCGCGGGCGACTTCGACCCGGCAAGGGCGCGCAAACTCGTGGAGGATTATTTTGGCTCGATCCCCCGCGGCGCGGAGGTCATCCGTCCCACGGTTTCCATTCCACCGCAGACCGCACCGCGTGAGTTGGAGGTTCTCAAGGACAACACCCCTCTGCCCGCCACCCTCCACGCCTGGCACGCACCGGCTGAAACGCATCCAGACGCCTACCCGTTGGAGATGCTGGGCAACATTCTTTCCACCGGCCGCAGTTCGCGCCTCTACCGGCGGTTGGTGGAAAAAGAGCAGGCGGCACTGGACGTTGAAGCGTTTCCGTTTCTTCTTGAACAGGCCGGCATGCTTGGAGTCTCGGCAACGGGCCAGAGCGGGGTCACCCTCCAGAAACTCGACCAGCTCATCGAGGAAGAGGTTGAAAAGCTCAAAGCCGAGGGTGTTACCGAGGAAGAGTTCCAGAAGGTCCGCAACCAGAAAGAGGCCGAATTTGCAGGCGCATTCGGCTCCATGAACACCCGCGCACGGAACCTGGCGAGATACCATGTCTTTTACAAAGACACCAATTTAATCAACACAGAGCTGCAGCGCTACTTTGCGGTGAAACGCGAGGATCTCCAGCGCGTAGCGCGCGAGTACTTCAAGCCCGACGGCAGAAACGTGCTCCGGTTCCCGGTGCCCGCGAAACCAAGCGGACAGCCTGCCCCGGCGTCCAACCCGTGATCCCGTCGGTGCCCCCCGTTTTTATGAAACAGCTTCTCTTCATTCTGCCTCTTGCCATGGGAATTTCATCCTCACCCCTCGCGGCTGCCGTGGACCGGACCCGCAAACCACAGCCCGATCCCGCGCCCGCAGCGTCTTTCCCAGACTACCATGTCCGGCGTCTCTCAAACGGCCTGACCGTATTTGTGATCGAGGACGACCGCAAACCCACCCTGAATCTGAGGCTTCTGGTCAAGTCGGGCTCTGCTGCAGACGGCGAGAAAACGGGCCTTGCTTCGTTCACGGCCGGACTGCTCAACCGAGGCACTCAGAAGCGGGATGCGGCGGCGTTTGCCAAGGAAACGGATTTTCTTGGAATGCGCCTGGAAGCCATGGCCTCGGCAGACTCCATCTCGGTGAGTGCCGGAGCTCTCACCCGCTACACAGCACCCATGCTTGAACTCTTTGCGGAGGCTGTTTTGACACCTGTTTTTCCAGGCGAACAGTTCGCAAAGGAACAGAAGAAAGCGCTTTCCACGCTGGAGGCCGAGCGGCAGGAACCGGACCGTCTTGCCGGAAAACTTTCGGCCCGGGTCTTGTACGGGGCGCATCCGTACGGGGCTGTCTCCACACCGGAATCCGTCCGGGCAATCAGTCGCGAAGATCTGGTGCGTTTCCATTCCACCCATTTCAGGCCCAACAATGCCACGCTGGCTGTGGTCGGTGACGTGAAATGCGACCAGATCTTGCCCCAACTTGAGGCGGCTTTGGGCAAATGGGAAAAGGCGGAGGTCCCGGTGCCGCAGCCCCCAGCCCCCCACCCCCTTTCCGGGGTGAAGGTTCACCTGCTCGACCGTCCCGGCTCGGTTCAGTCCAACATCGTGGTTGCCAAGGCCGGCCCTGCGCGAAATTCAGGCCCGATTCCTGAGTTGAATGTCCTCAACGCTACGTTGGGCGGCGGTTTCTCCGGGCGCCTGTTCCAGAATTTGCGCGAAAAAAATGGCTGGACATACGGGGCCTACTCCTCATTCGACCCCAGAAAACTGCTCGGCGCGTTCCAAGCCGGAGCGGAAACGCGCAACGAGGTCACGCACCTGGCCATAACCGAGATCCTCAAGGAGATGGACCGCCTTCAGAAGGAGCCTATCCCCGAGGCGGAACTCGAACTCCAACGACAGTACAATGTGGGCAACTATTTGCTCAGCCTTGAAAGCCCGGGGCGCACCGCGCAACGGGTGCAGGACATGGACCTCTACGGTCTGCCAGACGACTTTTACAAAACGTATGCACGCAGAATGGAGTCGGTCACCGCCGCGCACGCGCAGGAGCTTGCAGCCCGGTTCCTGGCTCCCGAAAATGTGGCCGTGATCGTGGTGGGCGAAGCCCGCCAGATTCGTGCGGCCCTTGAAAAAATCGGCCCGGTCACCGTTTACGACGCGGACTTGAAGCCCGAGGCGCCCTAAGCCAGGCGCTGGCACACCGGCCCCAAACCCCTCTGTGTACGACATCCCCCTCTACCGCGGACGCATTGCTCCATCCCCAACCGGGTGGCTCCACCTCGGGCATGCCCGCACCTTCTGGACAGCTCAGGAACGTGCCCGGGACCGAAACGGACAACTGCTCCTGCGGTTGGAGGATTTGGACGCCACCCGGTGCCGTCCAGAGTACGCGGAGGGTGCACTGCACGATCTGGCGTGGCTGGGCCTTGAATGGCAGGAGGGCCCAGACAAAGGCGGACCAGACGGTCCCTACTGTCAGAGCCAGAGAAACCTCCTGTACCAGTCGGCATTCTCCCGGCTCCTGGCATTGGGGCTGGTCTACCCGTGCTTTTGCTCCCGCCAAGACATTCTCCGCGCCGCCTCCGCACCGCATGCAGCGGACGAGGAAGAGCCGCTTTACCCGGGCACATGCCGCCCTCCAATCCGCGGAATCTCGGATCTTCCGAGGAAGGGAGTCAACTGGCGGTTCCGGATCGAGGCACCCGTGGAACTGCGGTTCATGGACCACGGCTTTGGCCTGCAAACGGCGGTTGCGGGACGCGATTTTGGCGATTTCGTGGTCTGGAGGAAGGAGGACCTCCCCAGCTACCAACTGGCCTGTGCAGTGGACGACGCCGCGATGGGAATTACCGAAGTCGTCCGGGGAGCGGACCTGATCCGGTCCACGTTCCGCCAAATCTTGCTCTACAGGGCTCTCGGCCTGCCCGAACCGGCGTTTTTCCATTGTCCGCTGGTCACGGACCAGAACGGCACCCGGCTTTCCAAACGCGAGGATGCGCTCAGTTTGCGGGCCCTGCGCGAGGCCGGCTACAGCCCGGAATCGGTTCGGGCGCAGTGGAACACCCCTCCCCAACCGCCCGCTGACGCGAATCGCCCCGCGGTTGACCTCACCAAAACCCCGCTCTAGAAAACACCGGTGCAACGCATTCTCGCATTCCTTCTTATCGCAGTGTTCGCCCTTGAGGCGTCGGGGCAGACCGCGGCGGAACGCGAACCCCTTCCGGCCACGGTCCAACTCCAGTACCCGAACGTCGAAATTGGCGTCATTCTGGACCTCTACGAAAAACTGACGCGCAAACGCCTGATCCGTCCCAACAATATTCTGATGGGCCAGGTGTACTTGGTCATCAATGAGGAACTGCCCCGTGAGGAAGCCGTCAAGATCATCGAGATCACCCTGATGTCCAACGGATTCACCCTCGTACCCACCGAGGACGAGTCCATCGTGAAGGTGTTCGGAAACAACGCCAATCCGCGTGCCGGCAACATTCCGATCGTGGCGGACCCGGCCCAACTGCCCGTGGGCGAACAGGTCGTCACTTACCTCTTCAAACTCAAGAACGCCGACCCGACCGAAGTTGCCCAGATCATGACGTCGTTTGTTGTGCCGGCCGCAGGCCAGTACACCAACGTGACGCCCCTCCCCAAATCCCAGGCCGTGCTGGTGACGGAGAGCGCTCCCATCTTGCGCAGCTTGATCCGGGTCGTCAGCGAAATTGACCTTCCCCCGGCCGAAGTGGTGAGCGAATTCATCCCGCTCGAACGTGCCGATGCCAAGGATGTGCTCGAGAAACTCGAGAAAATCTTCGAAAAACAACCCAGCCAGAGCGGTACCCCGGGTACAACTCCGCGCGCCCCCCGGACCGCCACGCTTCCCGACGGAAGCCCTGCCCCCGCAGGAGTCACCGCCGAGGCGGTTGGCGGCAATTCGATCGAACTGGCGGCAGGCAAGCTCACCGAGGACTCGTTGATTGTCGGCAAAATCAAGCTCACTGCGGATGTGCGCACCAACCGGATCCATGTGATCACCCGGCCGGTAAACATCGAGTTTGTCCGCAAACTGTTGAAGGAATTCGACCGGGACGTCCCCTTTGGCGAACCCGCCGAGTACCTGCTCAAGTTCGTAACGGCGAGCGACGTTCTTGAGGCCGTCATCAAGGCCATCCAAGATCCAGGCGCCAAAGACAACGGCTCAAGCGGGGATCTTTCCTCCAACAATAGGACCAACACCAGCACGACTCAACCCTTCAACCGGGGGGGATCCATGGGAGGCTTCGGCGGCGGTTTTGGAGGCGGCAGCGGCGGGGGCTTTGGAAGCGGCGGGGGCTTCTCCGAGGATCTCCAGACCCAGGAGGTCAACACCACCCCCAAAGCCGTTACCGTCGGCAACACCCGGATCATCGCCGATCCGCGCTCGAACAAAATCATCGTGCTGGGCAACCGCGAAGTCCGGGACAAGATCTTTCGGCTCTTGGACACCTTGGATGTCAGAGCCCCGCAGGTGATGATTCACGTCGTGATCGGACAACTTGAACTGGGGAAAAACGAGAAGTTTGGCTTCGACTACATCCTCCGTTACGGCGGCAGCCTCTCCGGAACCACGACCGGGACCAATGGACAGACCACCAGTTCCCCTCTCGCAGGTTTCGGCACCGGCACAGAAACATTGAAACTGAACCAGCTCCTCTCCCAAACGGCGGTCAAGCAATTGGCGGCAGCCGGCACATCGGGCTTGAGCGGCTTTTTTACCGCCGGCGACACCCTCAACGCGCTTGTGACCGCGCTCCAAGGCACCAACCGGTTTCAGGTCATTTCCAGACCCGCCATCTTCACCAGCAACAACAAAAAGGCCACCATTGCCTCGGGCACCGAAGTGCCCATCCTCAGCAACAGCATCAGTTCTCTGTCCGGCAACGGCACGGACACCGCAATCGCAAACCCGTCCATCTCCGGGACCACCAACTACAAGCGGGTGGCGCTTCAACTCGAGGTGGTCCCCCTCATCAACGCCGATGGCGAGGTGACCCTCGAGATTCTCCAGAAAATCGATGAACTGGGCAAAAACCGGAAAGTGGGCGGAAACGATGTGCCGGAGATTTCCAGCCGGTTCATCAAGTCCACCGTCTCGGTCCCCAACGAGGCCACACTCGTCCTCGGCGGACTCATCCGAAAATCAGAGAAAAAAGACGAAGCCGGGATTCCTTACCTGCGAAACATCCCACTTTTTGGGAAACTGTTTCAGAGCAACTCAAACGAGGAGAGCCGTACAGAATTGGTGATCCTGATGCGCCCTGTGGTCACCATGAGCCCCCAGCAATCCGTCAGAACCCGGGAACGCGAACTGGAGACTTTCAAGATCGAGCCGGATCTGGAAGGCGCTCTCACCCCGAAACAATCCGATGTCCGGCTCCCCGCAAGATCGGAAGAGCACACGTCTGAACTCCAGTCA
>CAIURC010000104.1 GCA_903901425.1 uncultured Spartobacteria bacterium
CCAAAAGACAACGCCGCTGTGAGTCCACTGCCAATGCGTTTACAACCGCTGACTCCGGCATTGTTCTGCCGCCAAAACTCAGGTCCAGATTCCCATCCCCCCCTAAACGGGCCAGACGATTCCGAGGAACGCCGTTGACCGAAACAAAAGTTCCACCGATCAGGATTCTGCCGTCCGCATCCAAGGCCAACGCACTCGTGCCTCCAAACAAGTCATACCGGACACCCTCGGAGCTAAAACTCGGATCCAGCGAACCGTCTGGCTTCAAACGGCAGATAGTCCGGAAGGGAATGGAACCGAAACTCTGAAAATCGCCCGTGATGATTGCCCTGCCCTGCGGATCCAGAGCCACCCTGCCCACCCGCCCTGATGGCCCGGCCGCGAGGGGCGGTTCCATGGCTGCGCCAAAGGAGGGATCCAGAACTCCCTCCCGGTCCAGACGCGCCACACGGAGCCGATGCCTGCCCTGCACGACGTTGAAGTCTCCTGAAATCCAGATTTTCCCCTCCGAATCTCGCAGGATGCTCACAACCCCTCCGTTGCACTTGTTTCCCCCGTACCCTGCGAACGTGGTATCCACGCTGCCATCCTGATTGAGGCGCACCAGATTGATCGCCAAGGGGTCCCCGTTGAAGCTGGGGAACCCGCCTCCAATCAACGCCCTGTCCTCAGCATCGAGTCCCAAACCCCCCACCCATCCGAAGCCCACGGGAGGCCCAGAAACTTGATACCCCATGTCCAACCTGCCCCCCGCGTTCAAACGCGCCACCCTGTTCCGCGCCACTCCCCCAATGCTCTCAAAATCGCCAAGGATCACAACCTTTCCATCCCTCTGAAGGGCCATCTTGCGGATCGGAGCATTCGGAACCACGTCGGCAGTGTCCCCGCCGAATCCCTCGTCCAAAACCCCATCTCTGTCCAATTTCGCAATGTACGGACGGACCCTGCCGGCAACGGTTGTGAAGAATCCGCAAATGTAGATGCTTCCGTTCTCCGCTATTTTGATGTCCGTCACTCCGTGACCTGGCCCTCCCGCCACCGCAAAACTCCCATCCAGAGAGCCGTCTGGAAGCAACCGCACCAAGTGCCCTTTTGCCACTCCATTCACCCGACTGAACAACCCACCCACCAGCAGCCGACCACGGGAATCCGGCACCACGCACCAGACCGGTCCTTGGAACAGATCCTGATCGCCTCCGAGCTTCTGCGATAAACGACCTGAAACAGAAATCCGCACACAACTGCCCACGGAGTTCCCGCCCATCCGCGTGAAGGCGCCCGCAACAAACACCCGTCCGCCCCCCCCGTCCACCACCGCACGAACCTGCGAGTTGAATCCCCCCGTGTTCGCCTCAAAATCCGAGTCCTCCCTTCCTGAATGATCCAACCGGGCACCGTACGCACTGGGCACGCCATTCATGGCAGTAAAATCCCCGCCGACCACTGCCGAGCCATCCGCAAGCACGGTTACCGTGCGCACCAAAGCATTCGCTCCAGAAAGATTGTTCCCAAAATCCAGATCCGCAGAACCGTCTCTGTTCAAGCGGGCCACGCGCCCCCGGGGCATCCCCTGCACAACCTGAAATGCACCCGCCACCACCCATTTCCCCGTTTCCACTCCATCCATCCTATCCTTTGCTAGGCTCCACACCTCGCCATCCAATCCATCCCTCCCCAGCGCGAAACCGGGGTCAAACTCCCCCGTCGAGAGCAACCGGGCAAGATATTGGCAGGGCTGACTTCCCACGCGGGTAAATCCTCCACCCACGAGAATCCGGCCGGCATCATCCACGGCAATAGCCCGGACTGCACCATTGAAACCCGTTCCGGGATTGAACCGACCGTCAAGGGAGCCGTTGGATGCCAGTCGGACAAGCCCCGATCTGGGCTGCCCATTGAACGACGTAAAAGCCCCGCCAACCAGCAATCCCTCCGCGCTCGGTACAATCGAGTACACAGGCCCGTCTGCAGCGTTGGCCCTCAACCAAGTTTGCTCGTTTGCCCCATTGATACGATGGACACGGGCAATTCTGAGACGGGATTCTCCATTGACCCGCGTGAATGCGCCTCCCAACACCACATGCCCATCCGCCTGAACCGCCACGGCATGCACGACTCCATTCACCGTGGGCCGAAACAATGGATCCAATGTGCCATCCCCATTCAACCGGACCACCCCAGAGCAGGAGACCCCATTGATTCTGGAAAAATCCCCGGCAAGAATGGTCTTACCATCCGGTTGCACCGCAACCGCATGGACCTCACTGTCCAAGGTCGCATTCAGGTATCCGAACTCCAACTCACCACCCTTCCGGGAATTCACCGCCAGTCCCGCCGCCTCGCTCACCTTTGATTTCCCTGCCCCATCCACCACTTCCACCGTGTAAAGGCCCGCATCCGAAAATGCGACCGCGGGAATCTCAAACTGCGCTGCATTTGCACGGAGAATCGGCTGCCCGTTTTTTCTCCACTGGTAGCCAACCGTACCCGCCCCAGAAACACGGATACTGAACACTGCGCTCTCCCCCACTGTCCGGGAGAGGCTTTCCGGAGCCGAGATTGCAAACTCCGCTGCCTGCGCCATCAGGCTGGATCCGGCCAACCAAGAAAAGGCCATCCAGAGGATGACAAAAACAAGAGGCGCTCGCCGGACTTGACGGCGGTTCAATCTGAGAGTGTCGGATTTCATCACCGGGTAATTCCAAACACTTAGCAACTCCTCCCCATGGGGTGACCGAGCCGTCAGGAATTCTCGCGACCAGAACAACGCCGATCGCCTTCCGACCGGCCAAAAAAAGAAACCCTTCCTCCCCGCGAACAAACCGGAGACTCACCCACCGGGAAGGCCGTCTGACCCGGTCTCCGCAGTTTAGAAGGGCTGATCACTTGTTCATGCGCGATGTGCGGAATTTTGACGCGCTGTCCGGCACTCCCTTTTCAACCCCCTTGGATTGCCAGGGGATCTGGGGGCCGAACCGGACCAGAGGTTGAGCCGCGCGGGAGTCGGGCGTGGACACCGCACGCAGAGGCAGGTCGGTCCCTGTACCGGCGAGTGCCACAGCGCAAGAAGCACACCAAAATCTTCGCACCCACCCGCGACTCCAAATGATGGAAAATCAAATTCCCGGCAAACATCTTTCTGTTCGAGGCGGGGCGGGGTGATGGATTCGCAGGATCTTGTGTGGAGCAGCCCGGAACGACACTGAAAGTTTTGCGTAGGGAAGGCTTCTTCCGTTGCCCAGACGCAAGGGAAGGCCCACAGTCTGCGGCCCGACCATCCCATGAGTGTTTCCCGCTTGGATTTCCGTCTTGATGCCCCTGCGTCGCATTCGCGCGCCCGGGCTGCCACTTTTCGCACCCTGCACAATGAGGTAAAAACGCCCCTGTTTATGCCGGTTGGCACTCAGGCCACCGTCAAGGCGCAGCTCACCCAGAGCCTCGAAGACGCCGGCTCCCAGGTCCTGCTCGCCAACACCTACCATCTTTTGTTGCGTCCGGGGCCCGAGGTGTTTCAGCATACGGGCGGGATCCACGGCTTTATGAGCTGGAAGCGCTCGGTGCTCACCGATTCGGGCGGGTTCCAGATTTTTTCCCTGCCGCATTCCCGCTCCCTGAGTGAACAGGGGGCTGTTTTTCAGAGTTATCTCGACGGGCAAACCATTCTGTTAAGTCCCGAGCTCAGCATTGAGACTCAAAAGGCCATCGGGAGCGATATCATGATGGTGCTCGACCAATGCATTCCCTCGACCTCCTCCGAGGCGGTGGCCCGCGAGGCCATGGGGATCACCCACCGATGGGCGGCGCGGAGTCTGGCCGCGCGTGGCGACTCGTTGCAATCGATGTTTGGGATTGTGCAGGGCGCGTTGTTTCCCGGGCTGCGCAAGGAAAGTGCGGCGAGTCTGGTGGAAATGCCCTTTGACGGGTTTGCCATCGGCGGACTGGCAGTCGGGGAAGACAAAACGGAGCGGGAAGACACCTGCGAATATACGGCCGCTTTGCTGCCCGAAGACCGGCCACGTTACCTCATGGGGGTGGGCACACCGTTGGATATCCTCGAAGCCGTTCATCGCGGCGTGGATATGTTTGACTGCATTATTCCGACTCAGGTAGCCCAACGCGGCGGTGCGTTTACTTCACGCGGATTCCTGCAATTGCGCCGTGGAGTGTACAAATTCTCGAACCAAAAACTCGATCCCGCCTGTCCGTGTCCGACCTGTCAACGGTACAGCCGCGCTTATCTGCATCACCTCACCAAGACCAAGGAAACGTTAGGTTGGCAGTTGCTCGGACAACATAACATCTATTTCTACCACAACCTCATGCGGGAAATCCGCGAGAGTATTCTCCAAGACCGGTTCCTGACATTCTACGAAGCCCACCGGATTCTCCTGAACGAGGACGACGTCGACAACCCCGTCCACAAGCAGAAAACCAAACGCAAAAAGACGCCTGCGCTTACCCTCGGCGATTATGCCGTCCATATTGCCATGGAGGGGTTTGCGAGTATCAAGCACGTTTCCTCGGGCGAGATCCTGCACTCGCGAACCCCGCCGATGGACGAGGCCCGGGCGCTGTATGTCGAGCAATCCTGTCTGGCCGAACGTCTCAGTCCCAATGCCGCGACTCAGGAACCGCTCATCGTCTGGGATGTGGGACTCGGAGCGGCGGCAAACGCTATGGCGGCCATTGAGTGTTACGAGACGCAGGCCAAGGCCGGTCCCGTACGCCCAATGCGGATTGTAAGTTTTGAAAATGACCTCGACTCGCTGGAACTAGCCCTGCGCCATTCCGACAAGTTCCCGTACCTTCGGCACAGCGGTCCGCCGTCGATTCTGCGGCAGGGCGAATGGCAGTCGCGAGAATTTCCAGGCCTAAGCTGGCGCCTGCTTCGGGGCAGTTTCCTCGCCACGATGAACTCGGTGGAGGAACAGCCGGAAGTTATTTTCTACGACATGTTTTCGAGCAAAACCTGCGGTGATCCATGGACGCTCGCACTCTTCGAGCGGCTGGCCCGGGTTTCCCCCGGAAAAGGAGCCGAACTGTTCACCTCCAGTTGTTCGACCGCCTCACGGGTCGCCCTGTTGGGCGCCGGCTTCCACGTGGCCCGTGGCCGAAATTCCGGGGGAAAAGTCGAGACGACCATTGCGTTCACTCCGGCGGCCCGGAGCCGCGGCTTTGCCGGCCGGCACGAATTACTCGCCGCCGAATGGTTTTCGAACTGGAGCAATTCCTCGGCCAAGGTGCCGGCAGACCTCTCCGTTTCCGAACAGCTCGCCTTGGAGACAACGATCTTCAACCATGAACAGTTTCGTGGTCTCTCGGCGCGTTAAACCCGCCTTTTCCCGTGAACAAAACAACCCTCCTTCAACAACTCCGCGAACATCTCACGGCCCGAATCGAAGGGTTCGCGCGTTCGGCACGCGAGGCGCATGCCGAAGCCACCCACGAACAAAACAAAGCCGAGAACAAATACGATACGCGGGCTTTGGAAGCCTCTTATCTGGCGGAGGGGCAGACCCGTCAGGCAGCCGAAGTCATGCAAGCCCTGGAAGCACTGGGGTCGTTTTCCGTCCGTGATTTCGCCCCCACTGATCCCGTCGCTTTAGGAGCCCTGGCGGAATTTGAAGGCAAAGATGGATGCACCTGGTATTTTCTGGCTCCATGCGCCGGGGGGACCGAGCTTCTGCACGAGAACACAGCGGTGCTCGTATTAACCCCGCATTCGCCACTGGGCCAGCATTTGATCGGCCGCAAACTGGGCGAGACACTCACCCTCCAGTTCGGCAGAGAACGCGTAGTCTACCGGCTAAAATCGCTCCTTTAGAGCGGAGCCGGCTGGCTCCGCTGACCGTGCTTGCTTGCCCCAATCAGAAACCCGGATCAAGCGGTGTTTTGCGTGAGAACAGGACGATGGAACGCCCCCAGATTCCACCCGCGTCCTTCAGACTCTCTTGCTTCCCAACCCCAACCGTGCCCGGGAATCGGATCTGCTGGAGCGCGGTAAGAACTCCGGCTCTCGTCCGCTTGATTTCCAGGATCCCAGTCGGGTGTGCTCCACACTTGGCGCGGTGGCCAAGAAAGCAGCGTTCAGGCTGTCTGCAATCTTGGGAACAAACACAGTTGAGGAAAGATCGAGGCACACGCTCACCCAGCCTGATGTTGAGTCCCTTCCCCAGAAACGGGACCCATCCACTGAAATCACCACGAGTCAAGCCGGCGGTCCGGGACCGGGCGCCCTGACGGGCAGCCGAGAGGTGTCCGCTTAAAAACCTTTTTGTTTTTTAAGATCTGGATCTGCTACACTCCGGTGTGTGGCGGATTTGACACCGTAGCTTGCGATCTCAAAAAGAATCGGTTACGTTATCGAATAGCCGCAGTTTACCTAGCCTCCCCCCACTCTCAGAGACAAGAGCTCGTGGCCAACAATCAAGACGTACAAGGCTCCGTTAGCCATGTTGACCGTGACCCCAGTATGTGTCAGTTCACCGAGAGTGGTTTGTCTCCTCTGAGTCACATGGATCTCATCCTCCGCGTAAACCACACAAAGTCGAAACACAAACGGATCGCACTCGCCATTCATCAAAGGGCACTGCGTCAAATCCGACAGAAGATCGGGTGGTCGATTGTCCATCACCCCCAGCAGACTCTGGAGATGGCACGGCAAACTTTGGCTCGTCAGATACAACGGTGCGGAAAACTTCCCCGATACCGCGCGTGGGAAAAGATTTTGAGCCTTTCCCCAGAGACAATAGCGATGCAGCTGCTTCGGGAAGACGCACGGGTGCAACAGCGGAACTCCTGTCATCCGTTCGGAAACGCCCTTTCCGTCTATGAAGCGCATCACCCCCGAGGACCTCACTAGAGCAGCGGAGGCCGTGGCGGAGATCACGGGGCAGTCTCACATTTTTATTGTTGGGATGGCGTCCACCGCATTCTCGGCTCCCAACGTGGCCGGGATGCTGACGGATGACATTGACCTTTTCACCCCCGAATTGGAAACGGGCTTTCTGGATGAGGTGATCGCAGCGGTGGGAGAAGGCAGCCAGTTTGAGGCCGACCACGGTTTTTATGTGGAACGGGTTGGCACGTGGGTCCTTCTCACCCAACCCCGAGGTTGGATGGAGCGGGCGCTAGTTCTTCCCCATCCCACGCTGATGATTCACATTTTGCACCCACTGGACCTCGTCTACAACAAACTCGAAGCAGGCCGGAAGAAAGACCTCGAGGCGGTTGCTCAAGTCTTGAAGGCTGGCCCCGTCACTCTGGATGAGGTTCAGGATTTCATTCATCAATCGGGAGCGACGGAAGAAACCAAAGACGAGATTCTCAAAAACCTCAGCAGAGTACTCCAGACCTTAAATCGCTGACCTTCTGAGTCAGATCTTCGGGGCAAGATCCCTCGCGCGACAGACATCCTGATCAAGCGACAAACAAAACTCGGCAGGGACTCTGCGCGAGCTAAGTCAGACTCGCCCCAAACGGAGATTCGGAACTGGAGCCACTGCCATAAATATGGCGTTTGCAGTCTCCGGGTTTCAGTGGTCTGGTTGAACCACTTACCGCTCCAAAATAGGAAACAGCCGATGGGTCAGGGAAGCTCGGTGGAACCCATCAGGTAGCGGTCGCATTCCCGGGCCACACCGCGGCCCTCGTTGAACGCCCACACCACCAGACTCTGGCCCCGGCGACAGTCGCCTGCCGCAAACACCCCTGGAAGGCTCGTCGTGTACTGCTCGTGCTCGGCCTTGACGTTGGACCGCGCGTCGCGGTCCACACCCAGCGCATCCAAGAGCGGCTGTTCCGGCCCGAGGAACCCCATGGCCAGCAACACCAGTTGCGCAGGTAACACCCGCTCGGTACCGGGAACGTTCTTGGGCACAAACTGCCCCTTGTCGTTCCGCGTCCATTCGACCTGAACCGTGTGGACCGCCTTCACGTTGCCCTGTCCGTCGTCTTCGAACTTGGTTGCCGTGGTGAGGTAAATACGGGGATCGTCGCCGAACTTGGCTGCTGCCTCCTCCTGACCGTAGTCCATCTTGTAGACCTTGGGCCATTCCGGCCACGGGTTGTCCTTCTGCCGGGTAAGCGGCGGCTTGGGCAGGATCTCGACCTGGACCAGCGACTTGCAGCCGTGCCGCAGCGAGGTCCCCACACAGTCGGTGCCGGTATCGCCACCACCGATGATCACAACGTCCTTGCCGGCCGCGTGAATGAAATCCGAGCCGGGCTTGCCGTTGAGCACCGCCTTGGTGTTGGCGGTGAGAAAATCCATGGCAAAATGGATGCCCTTGAGGCTGCGTCCTTCGATGGGAAGATCGCGCGGCTTGGTGGCGCCGGTGCAGAGAACGATCGCGTCGTAGTCCTCGCGGAGTTTGGCAACGGGCAGGTCGGTACCCACTGCAGTGTTGCACTGGAACCGGACCCCTTCGTCTTCCAAGAGCTTGATCCGGCGGAGAACCACCTCCTGCTTGTCGAGCTTCATGTTCGGAATGCCGTACATGAGCAGCCCGCCGGGACGATCAGCGCGCTCAAACACCGTCACACTGTGTCCAGCGTGGTTCAACTGCGCGGCGGCACTGAGTCCGGCTGGACCGGAACCGATGACTGCCACTTTCTTGCCGGTCCGCTTCTGGGGCGGCTTGGGCACGACCCACCCGTTCTCCCAGCCCTTGTCGACGATGGACACCTCAATGTTCTTGATGGTGACGGGCGGCTTGCTGATTCCAACCACGCAGGAACCTTCGCATGGCGCAGGGCAGACCCGGCCGGTAAACTCCGGGAAGGTGTTGGTCTTGTGGAGGCGCTCAAGCGCTTCGCGCCATAGGCCCCGGTAAACCAAGTCGTTCCACTCGGGAATCAGGTTGTTGATCGGACAGCCGCTGGCCATCCCGCTGATCAGCTTGCCGGTGTGGCAGAAGGGCACCCCGCAGTCCATGCAGCGCGCACCCTGCGTCCGCAGTTTTTCCTCCGGATGATGGTTGTGGATCTCTTTCCAGTCCCCAATCCGCTCGATCGGATCGCGGTCGGCAGGCAGTTCCCTCTGATACTCAAAAAAGCCGGTCGGTTTTCCCATGGTGTCAGTGTGTAAAAACTCTCTTTTTGTTTCCGGTCAACTCCTAGCCGCCGCCCACGCGTGCAACGTCGCGTGCGTTGATTTCGAAGGCCTCGTTCAATGCGTCGTCTCCGCTCAAGCCTTTGGCGGTTGCCGTGGCCAGCGCCTGAAGCACCCGCTTGTAGTCGCGCGGCATGACCTTCACGAACTTCGGCAGGAACGCATCCCAGTCGGCCAGCACATGCTGCGCTTTCCGGCTGCCAGTCAGCTCCGCATGGCGTTCCACGAGACGGCGTAGATGCACCACATCAGCGTCTTCAAGGGATTCAAGAGCAACCATCTGCTTGTTGCAGCGGGTGGCGAAATCCCCTTTCTCGTCGAGGATATAAGCAACCCCGCCGCTCATCCCGGCAGCGAAGTTGCGTCCGGTGGAACCCAAGACGACCACGCGGCCGCCGGTCATGTATTCGCAGCCGTGGTCGCCCACGCCTTCCACCACGGTTTCCACGCCCGAGTTGCGGACACCGAACCGTTCCCCAGCAATGCCGGAGAAGTAGGCTTCGCCGGAGGTCGCACCGTAAAGGGCCACGTTCCCCAAGATGATGTTGTCCTCGGCAGCGAACGTCGCCTTTGCGTCGGGATAGACAATCACCCGGCCACCGCTCAGGCCCTTGCCAACGTAATCATTGGCATCCCCTTCGAGTTCAATGGTGACTCCCTGCGGGACAAACGCACCGAGGCTCTGGCCGGCGCTCCCCTTGAACTTGAGATGGACCGTGCCGTCGGGAAGACCCGCCGGATACCTTTTGGTGATCTCGTTGCCGAGAATCGTTCCGACCACCCGGTTGGTGTTCTTGATGGGCAACTCGACGCGCACAGATTCGGCCCGCTCGATCGCCGGCTTGCATTTCTCCAGCAACACCGAGAGATCCAGCCCCTTCTCCAAACCATGGTCTTGGGTCTCAGAGCAGAACCGGCCCACTTCAGGCCCCATGTTCGGCTGGTACAGGAGCTTCGAGAGATCGATCCCCTTCGCCTTCCAGTGGTTCACCGCGCGCCGCGGTTCGAGCACGTCCGTGCGGCCCACCAGTTCGTTCAAGGAACGGAACCCGAGTTGCGCCATGATCTCGCGAACTTCCTGAGCAATGAACCGCATGAAGTTCACCGTGTGAGCCGGGTCGCCTGTGAAGTTCTTGCGCAGTTCGGGATCCTGGGTGGCCACGCCAACCGGACAGGTGTTCAGGTGGCAGACGCGCATCATGATGCAGCCCAGCGTGACCAGAGGCGCGGTGGCGAACCCGAATTCCTCGGCGCCCAGCAGCGCGGCAACCACCACGTCACGGCCCGTTTTCAACTGGCCATCGGTTTCCACCACGATCCGGGACCGCAGTTTGTTCAGCACCAAGGTCTGATGGGTCTCGGCAAGGCCGAGTTCCCACGGGAGTCCGGCGTGTTTGATGGAGGTCTGGGGCGATGCACCAGTACCGCCATCGAACCCGGAGATCAGCACCACATCGGCATGTGCCTTGGCCACGCCCGTGGCGATGGTACCCACGCCCACTTCCGACACCAGTTTCACGCTGACCCGAGCCGCGCGGTTGGCGTTTTTCAGGTCGTGGATGAGTTCGGAAAGATCCTCGATCGAGTAAATGTCATGGTGCGGCGGGGGCGAAATCAGACCTACGCCCGGGGTCGAATGCCGGACCTTGGCGATCCACGGGTAGACCTTGCCACCGGGCAACTGGCCGCCTTCGCCGGGCTTCGCGCCCTGCGCCATCTTGATCTGGAGTTCGCGGGCCTGGGTGAGGTACAGGCTCGTGACACCGAACCGACCGGAAGCGACCTGCTTGATGGCGCTGTTCTTGGAGTCACCCTGTTCGTTGGTCCAGGTGTACCGGTCGGGATCTTCGCCGCCTTCGCCGGTGTTGCTCTTGCCACCAATCCGATTCATCGCAATGGCCAGACTTTCATGGGCCTCCTTGGAGATGGACCCGTAGCTCATCGCCCCTGTCTTGAACCGTTTAAGAATCGCCTCCACGGGTTCCACCTCCTCCAGGGAAACCGGGGTGCGCGGCTTGAAGTCGAGCAAACCGCGGAGAGTGAACATCTGATCCATCTGCTGGTTGACCAGCGACGAGTACGTCTTGAAGGTGTCGTAGTTGCCGTTACGCACCGCCTTCTGGAGGCTGTGGATGACCTGCGGGCTGAACAGGTGGGCTTCCCCTTCGTTCCGCCACTGGTAGTCGCCCCCCACTTCGAGCGTGCCCAAGTTCTCGACCCGTTCTGGAAACGCTTGGTGGTGCCTCGACAGGCTTTCCTCGGCGATCGCCGCGAGATCCGCACCCTCAATCCGCGTGGCAGTGCCGGTGAAGTACTTTTCGACGACTTTCTGCTGAAGCCCAACGCATTCGAAGATCTGGGCGCCCATGTAGCTGTGAATGGTCGAGATCCCGATCTTGGATGCGACCTTCACAATGCCCTTGGTCGCCGCCTTCACGAAGTTTTTGCACGCGGTGTAGTGATCCACGCCCACCAGCAACCCCTGACGGATCATGTCATCCAGCGTTTCAAACGCGAGATAAGGATTGATTCCGGCACACCCGTAACCGATCAGCGTGCAGAAGTGGTGGACCTCCTTGGGTTCACCAGACTCCAGAATAAGGCCGACCTTGGTCCGTTTGCCTTCGCGGATCAGGAAGTGGTGCAGGCCCGAAACCGCCAGTAGCGGCGGAATAGCTGCGTTCGCACGGTCCACACCGCGGTCGCTCAGGATGATGAGGTTGATTCCCGCATCGATGTGGAGGCTGGCCTGGCGGCAAACCTCGTCCATCGCCGCCTCCAGACCCGCAGCGCCCTTGGCGGCTTCAAAAAGGGTCGGAATGGTCACGGACCGGAACTGCCCCTGGGCTACGTGCCGCAATTTCGCCAACTCTTCGTTGGTGATGATCGGGCTGGGCAGCTCAATCAAATGGCAGCTTTCCGGCGTCGGATCGAGCAGGTTGCGCTCCGGCCCAATTGTGGTGACGGAGGAGGTGACGATCTCCTCCCGGATGCAGTCGATCGGTGGATTGGTGACCTGCGCGAAGAGCTGTTTGAAGTAATCGTACAGGAGCTTGGACTTGTTGGAGAGCACCGCGAGGGGGATGTCGGTCCCCATGGAGCCCGTGGCTTCGACGCCGTCCTTGGCCATGGGAAGGAGCAGCTTACGCTCGTCCTCGAAGGTGTATCCAAATGCCAATTGCCGCTGAACAACCGTTCCGTGGTCCGGACCGGGCACCTCGGGCGCATCGGCAATGTCCGCCAGCTTGATCAGGTTTTCGTCCAGCCACTGCCGGTACGGCTTCTCGGAGGCGATCTTGGCCTTGATCTCCTCGTCGGCAACGATCCTGCCCTCGTCCATGTTCACCAGAAACATGCGACCAGGCTGCAAACGGCCCTTCATCGCGACCCGCTCAGGTTCCACCGGCAGCACGCCAGCCTCGGACGCCATGATGACCAAGTCATCCTTGGTCACGTAGTAGCGGGAGGGACGCAGCCCGTTCCGGTCCAGCGTGGCACCGATCATGGTGCCGTCGGTGAACACCACGGAGGCAGGACCATCCCAGGGCTCCATCAAGCAGGAATGGTATTCGTAGAAAGCCTTCTTCTCCTCGCTCATCGATTCGTGACCGCTCCACGGCTCCGGAATCATCATCATCATCGCGTGCGGCAGGGAGCGGCCGCCCATGACCAGAAGTTCGAGCACGTTGTCGAACATTGCAGAGTCCGAGCCGCTTGTGTTGACGATGGGCAGCACCTTGGTGATGTCCTCGCCGAATGAAGGACTCGCCAGCATCGGTTCGCGCGCCTTCATCCAGTTCACATTGCCTCGCAGCGTGTTGATCTCGCCGTTGTGCGCAATGTACCGGTACGGATGCGAGCGCTCCCAGCTCGGGAAAGTGTTGGTGGAGAACCGGGAATGGACCAAGGCCAGCGCCGAGTCCATCGCCGGATCCGCGAGGTCCAGGAAGTATTTCCCGACCTGCTCAGGCATGAGCATGCCCTTGTAAATCACCGTCCGACTCGAGATGCTCGGCGCGTACCAGAACTGGTCCAAGCCTGCCGTCCGGATCTTGCCGTGCGCCAGTTTGCGCAGCACGAAGAGCTTGCGCTCAAAGTCCACGTCGGTGGCACAACCGGCTGGCCGCTTCAAAAAGACCTGCCGGTGCTTCGGCTCGGATTTCCGGGCGGTCTCACCCAGCGAAGAATTGTCAGTGGGCACGTCGCGCCAACCGAGAACCTCGATCCCTTCAGCCGCAGCCACTTCAGAGAAGGTTTTCTCGCTCTGGGCGCGGACGCCGGCATCGGGCGAGGTATAGACCATCCCCACCGCATACTGGCTCGGAGCGGGCAACTGGACCCCAGCGGCTCCCATGACCTTGGCGAAAAACCCATGCGGCAACTGCATGAGGATCCCGGCGCCGTCGCCGGTGTTGACCTCGCAGCCGCAGGCGCCCCGGTGGTCGAGGTTGATGAGAACGGTCAGAGCTTGCTGGATGATGTCGTGCGACCGTTTGCCTTTCATCTGGCAGACAAATCCGACGCCGCATGCGTCATGCTCAAACTGGGGATCGTAGAGCCCCTGCTTCTCGGGAAGGCCGTTGTGGTTCATCGTTGGGTGGGTCTGTGGTGAAGGCTGGCGGGGGCCGGAAGCCCCCAAAAATCCGGCGCATCCTAGAGGCCAAGCCCCGCCATGGAAATGACTTTTTGCAATCTTTTGCACCCAAAACCCGGTTTTGAGCCAAAAAAATGCCTTCCGACCCCATTTTGTAACCCAAAAAACGCCCTTTTCACCCCTCAGCGCGACACACTTTCGCCAACGACTGTCGTTCTCCCCCTTCGCCCACCCGGCTTGCTTTTCACCCTCCTCTCCGCACATCCTCCTCGAACATTCCTCCGCTCTCCCCATGAAAACCACGCTTCTCTCCGTTTCTTTGGCCCTGTTCACCGTCAGTGCCTCACTCCTCGCTGAATCCTCTGTTCAACTTTCCGGTGTCCATCTCTGCTGCCGGAGTTGCGTGACCGGCGCCGAAAAGGCTGTGGCCAAGGTTTCCGGAGCCACCGCCACGGTGGATTCGAGCGCGGGCACCGTTTTGATCAAAGCCCCCGACGCAGCTGCGGCCCAGAAAGCAGTAAACTCCTTGGTGGACGCCGGGTACTATGGCACGAGCGCCGATTCGGCGATCAAACCCAAATCCACCTCCAGCGCTGGCTCTCCCAAAACCTCCAAACTCGTATTGAAAGAGGTGCACCTGTGCTGCGGAAAATGCGTGAAGGCGGTGAAAGACGCCGTGGGCAGCGTCAAGGGCGTGACCGGCGACACAGCCAGCAAGGGCGCAAAAACCTTCGAGGTCACCGGGGATTTCGCACCGGCCGAAGTGTTTGCTGCCTTGGGAAAAGCCGGGCTCTCCGGAAAGGCTGAGTAATCGGACGCGGGCTGCGCTTGGGCATCCGCCTCACCGGATGCCAGCGGAGCCGGAGTGTGCCTCGGATCAGGCCTTCAAACCCCGCCAAGGTTCCTCTTCAGCGACCTCCACGGTCATCGGCCCCTCAATTTTGGCCGGAGTCAGAATCGCCAGAAAATCCACCTCCGCATTGGAGACGTTGTAAGAGCCGTGGATCACGCCCTTGGGGATGTAAATGGCGTCGCCAGCCTTGAGCACCTGCTTTTCCTGCTCGTACCACTGCTCCAGTTCACCCGAGAGCACGTAGATGATCTCGTCCATCTCGGGGTGCTTGTGAAACCCGTGGCTGAATCCGGGAGCCAGCTGCGCACGGACGAACACGAGGGAATCGCTCTGGACGGTTCCCGGCCGGGTGTACCAGTGGTGGGTGCGTCCGGGGAGCTGCTCGAGTTCGGTCTGCGCGTAGGTGAGGAATTTCCAGGGGAGATTCGGGTTTGCCATGCTCCACCTATGCCCGAGGCGACGCCCAGCGTCCAAACGGTTCCCCTATCCCGGGTCCACCTGTTGCTTGCCGCAATCCACACCCGCGCAGGTTCCTGTTGCCTCCGGGCTGCCGGACGCGCCAGATAGAGGGCCACCCGCCATGAACATCGCCGTCCTAGGAACTCTCGACACCAAAGGTCTCGAACACGCATTTGTCGCCGACCAGATCCGACTCCGCGGCCATCACCCGGTTCTGATTGATGTGGGAACCGGGGAACCACCCTCCACGCGACCCACTGTCACCCGGGAGGAAGTAGCGGCGGCTGCCGGAATCTCGCTGACCGACGTCCTCGCCAAACGCGATCGCGGCGTCGCTGTTGCCGCGATGTCGACCGCCGCGCCTGCGCTGCTCGCCCGGCTCCATGCCGAGGGCCGGATTGACGGCGTGATTTCGCTGGGAGGCGGCGGCGGAACAGCCATCGCAACGGCGGCGATGCGCGTGCTGCCGATTGGGTTTCCGAAGCTGATGGTGTCGACCCTGGCCAGCGGCAACACCGCCCAGTACGTCGGAGTCAAAGACATCGTGATGATGCCCAGCATCGTCGACGTCGCCGGACTGAACCGGATCTCCCGCGAGATCCTCGCCCGCGCCGCTGGCGCAATCTGCGGGATGGTGGAAACGCATTCGCCGGGGGCAGAATCCGACCAGCCTTTGATTGTAGCCAGCATGTTTGGCAACACCACGGACTGCGTCCAGCAGGCGAAGAAACATCTGGAGGCCGCCGGATACGAAGTGCTGGTGTTCCATGCCACCGGCACCGGGGGCCGCACCATGGAGTCGCTGATTGAAAGCGGCATGGTGTCCGGCGTTCTGGACATCACCACCACCGAGTGGGCCGACGAGGTGGTCGGCGGCGTGCTCGGTGCTGGCCCCAACCGCCTCGAGGCGGCGGCTAGCCACGGGGTTCCCGCGGTGGTCTGCCCGGGCTGCCTGGACATGGTAAACTTTCAGGCCCCGGAAACCGTGCCCGACCGGTTCAAGGGCCGGACATTCTACCACCATAACCCGCAGGTCACGCTGCTGCGGACCAACGCGGAGGAATGCCGCGAGATTGGGACGGTGGTTGCGGAAAAGATCAACCTCTCCACCGGCCCCGTGGAGGTTCTGCTGCCGCTGCGCGCGATCAGCATCATCAGCGCACCCGGCCAGCCCTTTCACGATCCCGCGGCAGATCAGGCCCTTTTTGATTCCATTCGGTCCGGCCTGCGCACGGACATCCCCGTGCACAGCCTCGACACCGAAATCAACGCGCCCGAGTTTGCCAAGGCCTGCGCAGACGCCCTGCTTCGGGCAATCGCCGCGGCACAGGCGAGGATGGATTCCGGGCACCTCTGATACCCATTCTCCCCCGTTCTGGTCCGCCCCGCCTCCCCTGCCTGAGCTACGTCAAAACTCCGAGTGCAACTCGACGGGCTTGGCCTTGGCCTTCGTCCGCGCGCGGATGTTGAGGGTCTCCACCAGGAACGAGAACGCCATCGCGAAGTAGATGTAGCCTTTGTTGATGTGCTGGCCGCAGCCTTCGGCCACCAGCATCACGCCCACCATCATCAGGAAGCTCAGGGCCAGCATTTTTACGGTGGGATGCCGCTGCACAAACGCGCTGATTGAACCGGAAGCCGCCAGCATGACCCCCATCGCCAGCATGACTGCCGCAATCATGACGCCAATCTGCTGCGCCACGCCCACCGCCGTAATCACCGAGTCGAGCGAGAACACGATGTCGATCAGCACAATCTGCGCGATCACCGCCCCAAACGACGCCCGGACACGGGAAGTGTGCTCATGGTCCCCACCCTCCAACGCCCCGTGCACTTCCTTGACGCTTTTCCAGATCAGAAAGACGCCACCCCCCAGCATCACCAGGTCCTTCCCGGAAAAGCCGTGCCCCGCCACCTCAAACAACACCTTGGTCAGCCGGGTCAACCAGAACACCGAGCACAGCAGTAGGACCCGGCAGACCAACCCCAGCATCAGCCCGAGCGACCGGGCACTGGCCTGACGGTCCGAGGGCAGTTTTCCCGCCAGAATCGCAATGAAAATGATGTTGTCGATCCCCAGCACGATCTCCAACACCGTGAGAGTCAACAAACTCAGCCACATCTGCGGATCCAGAGCCCAGTTCATGCGGCCATGAGAATTCCGCTTTTCCCGGTCCGGTAAAGGGAATTCCGCTGGGATTGCATCTTCGCATTGCCCCCGGAATACTTACCGCTCCTCAAATGAACCCCCGCGTGCTCCCCCTCCTCTGCCTCCTCGGTTCTGCCGCAACTGCCCCGCTCCTGGCCCAGACTGCAACGCCGCCACCCACCCCGGCTCCCAGCACCCAGACACCGCCGCCCGGCGTGCCCGTACCAGAGACCGACCGCGCCGCACTCGAGGAATCCCTCGGATCGCTCCGGACAAAGATCGCCGGGTTGGAGGCCAAAAAAGAGCCGCTCCTGCCCGACATCGAGATCTTCCACAAAGCCGTCCATGACGCGCTCCGGTACGACGAAATTTTTGACCTGAAACAGGTCGTCGCAGCGAAACAACTCCTGGAGGAGGGACACCGACGCGCGGATGCGCTGGCAGCGGGATCGGCGCCGTGGACCACCGCCTCCGGCACCATCGTACGCGGGTACAGGTCCCGCATCGACGACTCGATCCAGCCCTACGGCATGGTGCTTCCAGAAGGATGGCAGGAAAAAAAGGGATCCCCCGGGATGCCCCTCTACACATGGTGCCACGGACGAAGCAACGTCCTCTCGGAACTGGCCTTCCTTGCCGAGCGCATGAAAAAACCCGGCGAGTTCGCGCCGGCCAACGCCCTGGTGGTCCACATCTACGGGCGGTTTTGCAACGCCACAAAGTTTGCCGGGGAAACCGACTTTTTCGAGGCAACGGACTCCGTCCGGCAACGATACCCGGTGGACGACCAGCGCTGGGTCGTGGTTGGGTTTTCGATGGGGGGGGCATCCACCTGGCATCTGGCTGCCCATCACGCCGGCCTCTTTGCTGCCGCAAGCCCAGGCGCAGGATTCGCCGAGACCGCCGTGTACGCCCGTGTTTTTGATCCCGGCAAAACGCCTCCGCCGTGGTGGGAACAGATGCTCTGGCGCCAGTACGACGCCACCGTCTGCGCGGAGAACCTCTTCAACGTCCCGGTGGTCGCCTATTCCGGGGAAACCGATCCGCAGATCCAGTCGGCCCATATCATGCGGGACGCCATGACCGCAGAGGGGCTTTCGCTGGAACATCTGGTTGGCCCCAACACGGGCCACAAGTACGAGCCGGAAACCAAAAAGAAACTGGACGCCAGACTCGCCGAACTGGCGGCCGCGGGCCGGGAACTGGTTCCCAAAAAGGTCCGGTTCACCACATACACCCTGCGTTATCCCCGGATGGAATGGATCACGCTGACCGGCCTCGAACAGCACTGGGAACGCGCCCGGATCGAGGCATCGATCACCGGTCCAAGCCAGCTCCAGATCCAGACCCGCAACATCGCCCGTTTCGAGATCCAGTTCCCGGCTGCGGCTCCGTGCCCGTTTGAAAAAGCCCCCGCCATCGAGGTCGACGGGCAACCCCTGGAAGGCCCATGGCCCCCAAAAGACGGCTGGCACGCAAAATTTGAAAAGTCCGGCGGCAAATGGAGCCTTGCCGGGACAATACCCCCGAATGGACTCCGCAAAACCCACGGGCTCACCGGCCCAATCGACGACGCCTTCATGGACGCCTTCGTTTTTGTGCGCCCCACAGGAACGCCGCTCCATCCCACCGTCGGCAAATGGGTGGACTCCGAAATGCAGCGCGCATTCCCCCAGTGGCGCACCGTTTTCCGGGGAGAAGCGCCGGTCCGGGACGATCAATCGGTCACCGAGGCGGACATTGCCTCGAAAAATCTGGTGCTCTGGGGGGACCCCTCCAGCAACAGCCTCCTCCGGCGGATCCTCCCGATGCTGCCTCTGGAATGGACACGGAACACGGTGAAACTCGGGCGCACCGAGCTTTCCGCGGAACACCATGTGCCGGTTCTCATTTACCCCAACCCGCTCAACCCGGCCCGGTACGTGGTCATCAACAGCAGTTTTACCTTCAGGGAAGGGAGTTCGGTGACCAACTCCCAGCAAACTCCGAAACTCCCGGACTGGGCCCTGGTGGACCTGCGCACGCCCCCTTCAAAGGAGGCGCCCGGCCTGATCCACGACGCCGGCTTTTTTGATGAACACTGGAAACTCCGCTGACACCCTCTTTTAACCCGTGAAAAAATTCCTCTCCTTCCTCGTCTGGCTGGCGGTAGCCGTGGCCGGCGCTCTGGCTTACCTGACTCTGGCACTCAAGCGGGGCGAACCCCTCAATTCCGGCTACATCCTGCTCGCCGCGGTCTGTACGTACGCCATCGGGTACCGCTTTTACTCCAAGTGGATCGCGGCAGCGGCGCTGACCTTGGACGACCGACGCGCCACCCCGTGTGAGGTCCATGATGACGGCAAGGATTTCGTCAAAACCAACAAGTGGATCGTCTTCGGACATCATTTTGCAGCCATCTCCGGTCCCGGCCCGCTGGTGGGTCCGGTGCTCGCGGCGCAGTTCGGCTACCTGCCGGGCACGCTCTGGATTTTGATTGGGGTGGTGCTCGGAGGGGCCGTTCAGGATTTTGTGATCCTCGCTGCGTCGATGCGACGCAACGGGCGTTCGCTGGCGCAGATGCTGCGCGATGAACTCACGCCCGCAGCAGGCGCCATTGGCGTTCTGGCGATTCTCTCCATCATGATCATCCTCCTGGCCGTCCTTGCACTGGTGGTGGTCAACGCTCTGGCCGAGAGCCCGTGGGGCGTTTTCACCGTAGCCGCCACGGTGCCGATCGCGTTGCTCATGGGTGGGTACCTGCGCTGGATCCGGGTCGGGAAGGTTTTGGAAGGCTCGATTTTGGGCGTGGCGCTCCTGCTTTTGTCGGTTTGGGGCGGCCAATACATCCACGCCTCCCCGCAACTCAACCCGTTGTTCACCATCTCCGCGCCGCCCCTCGCCTGGACCATCATCCTGTACGCGCTCGCTGCCTCGGTGCTGCCCGTCTGGCTGCTGCTGGCACCGCGCGATTACCTGAGCACGTTCATGAAACTGGGCACCATCTTCGCGCTGGTGCTCGGCGTGTTCGTGGTTCTGCCCGAGATGAAGATGCCCGCCATCACGCCGTTCATCGACGGCTCCGGCCCCGTCGTTCCCGGGAGCCTGTTCCCGTTCTGTTTCATCACGATTGCGTGTGGTGCCATCAGCGGATTCCACACTCTCATATCGAGTGGAATCACTCCGAAAATCATCACCCGCGAATCCTACACGCGACCCGTCGGCTACGGTGCGATGTGCCTTGAATCGCTGGTGGCCATCGTCGCCCTCGTGGCCGCTGCGACGCTCGATCCTGGTGTTTACCTCAGCATGAACATCAAGGCGTCCGGCGCGGATGCCGCGGCTATCGCACAGGCCACCGTCACGCAGGTCAACGCCTATGGTCCTGCATTTCAAGTCACCACGGACCAGATGAAGTCTCTGGCGGATCTGGTTCACGAGAACTCCCTCTTCGGACGGACCGGCGGTGCCGCCACGCTGGCGGTCGGCATGGCCAACATCTTCGGAAAAGTGTTCGGCAGTTCCCTTCTGGGCGTCTGGTACCACTTTGCGCTCATGTTTGAAGCGCTGTTCATCCTCACCACGCTGGATGCCGGCACCCGCGTCGGACGCTACCTCCTCCAGGACGCGCTCGGCCATGTCTGGAAGCCCTTGGGCAACACCAGCAGTCTATTCTCGAACCTCTTTGCCAGCACTCTGGTCGTGGCCGCCTGGGGCTATTTCCTGCTCAAAGCCGTCTATGATCCGGATGGCGGCATCAAGGCGCTCTGGCCCATCTTCGGCATCGCCAACCAGCTGCTCGCCTCCATCGCCCTCTGCCTCGCCACGACCGTCCTGCTCAAGACCGGCCTCCAGCGGTCTCCGAAAAAACAGCCGGCCCTTGCCCTCGTCACGCTCCTTCCGCTGGCTTGGCTGCTTACGGTCACCGCCACCGCCGCCGTTGAAAAAATCGGGCACTCCAACCCAAAGATCGGATTCCTTGCCGGCGCAACTGCCACGGAACAGAAGCTGCCCGCCTTGGAAAAAGCGCTCGAAACCGCGCCAGACGCTGCTGCGAAATCCAAAGCCGCTGCGGCGCTTAAGTCTGCAAATGCGCAGATCTTCAATCTCCGGCTGGATGCAGGCATCACTGCGGCTTTTTTGGGGATGGTGGCGGCGATTTTGGGCATCAGCCTGCGTGAATGGAGCCGGCTACTTTCCGGGAACCGGTCACCGGTAAGTTCCGAGACCGAACCAGTTTGGCTCAACCCGGGAAGCGTTCGGGAATCGGCGCCCTTTCCATCGATGGGCGTGATCGCGATTGGCCTGAGCCTGCTCCGCGAAATCTCTGGCGAGGGAGCGATTGACCGGGCCGAGACTGCCGCCTGTGCCTGTCAGACCACAGAATCGCAGGAGCCGACCAAATCGATCCGGCGCAATGTTTTTCTGACCACAACCGATGCCCGGTACCGGGGTATCAACCGTTGTTGCTAAGCCCCGCCCACAAAAGTTCTGCTCCTCTCCCCATGAAATCCCACGTCCCCTCCATCGGCCGACTGCAGTTGTTTGCATGCGTTGTTCTAGCCGGACTTCTGCCCGCCTCACCCGTTGCCGCGCAATCCACTCCTCCCGTGATTCCGCTCTGGGAAAAGGGCGCACCGGGGTTTGAAAACCGCAAGGACGAACCGGAACAGGCGGACAAAGGCTCCGTGACCAACGTCCATTACCCCACCCTCACCGCGTTCCTGCCTGCCCGTGAAAAAGCCAATGGCGTGGCCATCGTGGTGGCGCCGGGCGGCGGCCTCTCGAAGCTCGGATTCCAGTCGGGCGGAGTTGAACCCGCGGAATTGCTGGCAAAGGAAGGATACACCGCGTTTGTGCTGAAATACCGGCTCCCGCGCCAGCCCGGGGTTCCCTACAAGTTTGAGGAACACACCCTGCAGGACGGCCAGCGCGCCATCCGGATGGTCCGGTCGAAGGCCGCGGAGCTCGGGTTCCAAGCCGACAAGGTCGGCATTCTCGGGTTCTCCGCGGGCGGCGAGGTGGTTTCGCTCATCAGCTACCGTTCCGGCAATGGCAATGCATCTGCAGAGGATCCGGTCGACCGCCTCAATGGCCGGCCCGATTTCCAACTCCTCGTCTATCCGGGCCCGCTCGGGATTCCCTCCGCGCTCCCTCCCAACTCCCCGCCCGCGTTCCTGCTGATCGCCGCGGATGACCCGCACACGAGCGTTCTTCTGAACCTCATGCAGCGTTTTCGCGAGACCGGGACTCCCTACGAGTGCCACATCTACACCCGGGGCGGACACGGGTTCGGCATGGGAAAACGCACCCAGCGCCTCAGCCTTTCGCACTGGCCGGACCGGATGCTGGAATGGCTGCACGACGAGGTGCTGCATCCGGGCACAAAATAACCGCCCAGAAACCGACGCGGCTTTCCTGCACCGGCGGCAGCGAGCCGGCCTCAGTCCAGCAACTGATCCTCGGCAAGGAGCACCTTGCGGAGTGCGGAATAATCGACGTCCTGAACCGGAAGATTTCCTGAGAGCGCAATGGCGGCCGCTGCACCGGCGCTCTGCCCCAGAATCATGTACACGGGCTCCATCCGGGAGGAGCCATAGGCGGGGTGGCTGGATGAAATCACCGTCGGCACCAGCAGGTTCACGCAGTCCGCTTTCTTCGGACGGATGCTCCGGTAGCTGATCCTATACGGATTCGGCACGGCGTAATCGAACTGGCCCTCCACGCCGACCATGTCGCCTTTCCAGTTCCGCTGGGCTTCGGTGGCCTCGTCCGAGATCCGGATATGGGCGTCCTTGGCGGTCTTGTAGACGATCCGCCGCACCACATGGGAATCCATGATGAAGCTGCCCAGCCCAACGGAATCTTCGACGGTGGTTTTTCCCAGACAATCTTTCTCCGTGAGCACGTAGTCGCCCCGGAGCCGGCGCGCCTCACGGACATAGAGTTCGTGCGGCCAGCCTTCGGTTTCAGAAAACTCATTTCTGGGGAGACCGAACTTCCCGACCCGTTTCCTCAGCGGCTCCGGAATACTCGGATCATTCGCAAGGAAATAGAGGTAGCCTTTCTGGTAGTTGACGTGGTCCTGAAAGATTTTCTCCCTTTCCTCGTAACTCCCCTCGGCCCATCCGTAGCTTCCACCAACTAGATCAAAGGAGACGGGCCCGGCACTGTTGCAGTCGCCTTCGTTGAGTTTGAACGGGCCGCGGGAGTAGACAAGGTTCCACCAGTCGGGGCTCGGCGCGGCGTTGATGTAGCGTTGGAGCAATTCGTAGCGTTCCCTCCGGAAATTGGCCGGCATTGGCCAGGGCAATGGGTTCTTTTCCGTGGCGTAGACCCGGAAACAGAAGGGTTGGCAGCGTTTGTCGGCCTGGCCGTGTTCCTCCATGGTGTACCCAACTGCGTGCACACCCTCGATCAGGCCGCTCTTCGGATCACCGGGTGTCTTGTAGGGATCCACCATCCACTGAAAATTGTGCGGAGACTGGCGGGCACCAATCTGGATGCCGTTCAACATCTCACCATATTCCGAAGCAGACTCGCGCCCAGCCACGTGTTCGCAGCCCGCACGCGCCATCAAATCGCCCTCGTAGCTGCTGTCGATAAAGACGCCGCCCCGGGCCGAATTGCCGTTTTCAAATGTGATCCGGGTCAACCGGGAACCGCTTTTTTCCACCCGGTCCAGCCGGTGCTCAAAGAATACCGGGATATCCAGATCGGTGAGCATGGTCAAAAAGAGTTCCTCCACCTGGGCAGGGCTCTGGGCCCGGTTTTTCCAGAACTCCAAAAACACCTTTTTGGCCATCCCGCCGATGGCATATTTTTTCCCGAAATCGACGTCGCTCAGCCCGGAGGAAGACATCCCTCCGACATGGCGGCGGAACACAAATACACCGGCGCTTTTTCCCATCCGTTTCGCCTGACAGGCAGCGGAGACCGCAGCCGGGCTCGCACCGTAGATCACGACGTCGAACGCGAACTCTTTGGGGGCCGCGACTTTTGGGACGGGATAGTAGTATTTCAGGCCGGGATTCGGAGTGCCGGGCTTGGGGAGTTCTTTGGAAAAACCAGTCGCGGTAATCGCAAGGAGGGTGGTCAGGATTTGATGTTTCATAGTGGGGAGGGAAAGCGCCCGGTCAGTAGACACTCAGCCGAGGCGGAGAAAGCGTTGGATGGCGGTTTCCGGCAATGCCAAGCACGAGGCCGCCTTCCACCGTGATGGGGTTTTCGCGAACCAAAATCAGCGTGAGCAACCGATTCGAATCAGTCTGGATCTGCTGTAGGAGTCTCGGATCCTCAACGACAAAAACCCCGGTCTGAACACCGCGCGGCACTGTGAACTCGCCCACCCGCACCGCCTCAGATGTGTTCACCTTGCCTGCACTCGGGTCAAAGGCTGGCTGGGTCGACCAACTGAGCGCATCCGCGCTCCACGTGTCCGACTCGTCGCGGGTCACCGCGTAAACCGCGATCCGCGCGTCGTCTCCCTGCGAGGCATACCCGTACCCGGACGGATCGAGGTTCAAGGTGAGCCGGGCCCGCGTCGCATCCGGGATTTTCGGTAGGGCACTGAGGTCGAACCGGAGCAGCACCTTGCGTCCGTATCCCTGCTCCAAGCAGTGCTTGAGCAGCAGCACCGTGGACGACTGGTTGTTGGCCGTGCGCGGCTCGGAGACATAGGCGGCCTCACCCCGCCCCGTGCGGGTGGTGATTTCAGAGGTGAAAATCCGGGCGGGATCTGCCGTTTCAGGGCGGCGCGGCTCCGGATGAAAAGGAATTTGGGGCAACACTTTCTCCGGAGTGATCGAAGCCATTTGCCGGGTGGTCAGCCGGAGCGGCGGCGCCCCATTGGCGTGCAAAAGTTCCACCTCGCCCTGCATCACATGCACGCTGGCATGCCCGGCGGAATCCGTACTGACTCCGAAATCTGTGCCGTGATCAATGAGAGTTGCGCTCGGTGTTTGAACGGTGAATCCGCGCGCGGCAGGGGGGACATGCGCCACGAGCGAGCCTCGGATCAGACGGCAGACATTCGGCGCCTCCACAGCCACTTCCGACGGCCCCTCCAGAGTGACCTCTGCCCCCTGTGCGAACCGGATGCGCGCGATCCCTTCGTTCAAACGGAGGGTGCCCTTGGAGAGCAGGCTTCCCTGTTCGGTGGGGAGCGAGCAACTGGCCCATTGAGCACTCTGAGACTCGACGACCTCCGCAATGCGGGGTTCTCTGCCTGCGCGGAATTGTCGGAATGCTGCGGCTGCGAAAACCAGAAACAGAGCGGCAGCCGCCCAGCGCCCAAAATTCCCCCCAAAAAAACGGCGCGTCGTGGATCCTGACGAGTTGCCAGCCGGCTCCTGCAGGAGAATCTCGCGCAGGCTTTGGGTGGAATTGGCCTGGGCTTCAAGCGCCACCTCAAGATTTGCGTACTGGAGGTAGAGTCGGGCCACGGCTTCCTCCTTCATCAAAGTGGTCTGGAGCAGTTCGCACTCTTCCTGCGTGCAGGCTCCCGCGAGGTGCCGTTGGATCAGATCGTGCCAGTCAGGAGTCATACGTTTTGTTCCCGGAGCACGGTGCGTTGAACGCACTCGAGCAATGCCTGCCGGATCCGGTGGAGAATTTTGTAGAGCGCCATGGGAGTTTGACCGCGACGCTGCGCCAGCTCGTCAATCCGCGTGCCCCGGGCATAGGCACCGAGCACAAGTTCGCGCTGCGCCTGGGGCAGCTTCTGAAGGCAGCACTCCAAAGCCCTCCGCTCCGCAGCCCGCGGCTCCGATTCCGCCTGGGCGAGATCTGCGAGCCGTTGCACCAACTGATCGTCAAAGACATGCCGGTCCCGTGCACGCCGCCGCAAATGCATCCGGACCAAATTCCGGGCAACGCCAAATGCCCAAGGCCGGAACTCCCGGGCAGATTCGAACCCCTGCCAGAGCGCGACAGCCAGATCCTGCATGACATCCGAGGACTCGTCCCGAGTTGGCAACAGCGAACGGACAAAGGCGTGCAACGCACCCTCATTTTCCGCGTACAGACGCAGAAACTGGTCATTCAGGGGGGGGACAGAACGGGTAGTCATGGAGGCTCTTTCTCAATCGTTGCCGGAGCCCCGTCCCTTTGCCGCATTTTTTCCCAAGTCTTTTTTCTGGCCCCTGAGAAGGCCCTGTCGGTGCGGCAAATCAAAACCGCTCCACGCCGGCTGGAATCCGGAACGGATTCCCCGCAACCTCTGTCTTTCCGTTCTTTCAGACCAGCCGCGTGTCGGGCGAGATCTCGGTCAACTCTTACAGACCACAGAACCAAACATTCGCGTGAGGCAACGGCTCACATGGGCAGGCTTCAAGCCCGGGGTATTTCCATTCTGGTTTGCCCCCAGAAATGCCGCCCCCCCTCGGCCGTGAGTTCTGCAGTTCGCGCAGTAGGGCCTGCGGAAAGAAAACACAGGCAGAGAAGGTCCATCCGGATTCTCAGAGAGCCAGCAGGAAAGCAAATTCCGAGCGATGGGCGGCACTGCATCTAGGAAGCGATCGCCCACGGAACTCGTCTCACGGTTTCCCGGCGGCTTCCTGTCTTTCCTTAGCGATCTGGCCCGGGCGCTTCTGGCGGACAGTCCGGTCCTCCTGTTTGGGGAGTTTCATGCGATTCTTCGGCCAGCCGGGCTGATACCCCGGCGCAAGGGTCCACAGGGTCACACGGTCCACCTCAACTTCGCCCTCCTGTCGCCCCACAAACGCAAGGTCATGATTGCCGCGGAGAAATGCCGCATGCTTGCCGTACAACACGAGACTGGGATCCATCCGCACCAAAACCTCGTCTCCACACACCTCTGCAATGACCTCGTACCAGCGCCCCGGCTCGAGCCGGAACTTTGGCTCCTGAGCCACCATAACTGTTTCGCCGTCCGCCATGAGACGCGCCCCCTCCAGCCCAAACTCCACGCGTCCAATGTGGTGCCCCAGATCAATGGACGGGATTCTCCGCAGAGAAGGCACCGCCTCCGGATCCAATCCACCCAGAAATCGGACGGCAAAACGCGCGATGTAATCCGGCGGACAATTCCTGAACCCACCCCGGGCCTCGAGCCCGCGGTGATCCTTGTGCGAGGCCTGATACCCGGGCGTGGAGGGGCGTCCGTGAAGAACGCCATTTTCCACCGCCCACTGCGTGCCCTGCGCCGGATGCCAGATCTCTTTTCCGAGCGGCTTGGGCGTTTGAAACTCGTCCTGATACACCGCGCGGTCGGGCACTAGCATCCACGGCTCCATCTCGGCGTGGCCAGACGGAATCCAAGAACTGAAGGCGGCACAGAATAAAACCAAAAAGGATCGGTAAGACATGGAGAGATGATTTCGGGACTCGCAACCTACAGAGGGATGCTCCGCGAGAACCCGTTTTTGGACAGCGCTCCGTAGATTTTTGATGCGGCACGCCCTCCGGACCGGATCGAACGTGAGGCTGATCACGCCATGACGCGCCTCAGATTTCCTCGACCCACAAGGTTTCTGGAGTCAATTTTCCCAGCACACAACCTCCTCCCATGCGTTTGTTCCCCCTTCTCTTCGCGTTCCTTGCCCTAGTCGCCCCGCTGCATGCCGCCCCCCCTGAAAAACTCACCATCGACGGACATGCCGTTAACATAAAGGTCCCCGAGAAGGCGGCCCCGGGAAATCCGTGGCTCTGGGTGGGGGAATTTGGTGGGCACCTCAAATCATTGGAAGACGGTCTGGTGGAGCGCGGATGGCACGTGGTGTACGTGAGTGCCAGCAACCTGTTCGGCTCCACCCGGGCGATGGATCTCTGGGACAAGGTCTACGACCAACTCAGAACACAGCGCGGTCTGGCTCCGCGTCCGGCGCTGCTGGGCATCTCCCGGGGCGGTCTTTATGTGAATGCATGGACCCGCCGGCACCCCGACCGCGTCTCGGTGCTGTGTCTGGACAACGCCGTGTGCGACATCCGCTCCTGGCCGGGCGGATTCCAACTCACTGCCAAGGGCAAGGGCAGCACCAAGGACTGGGACCTCTACAAAAAAGAATTCCAGTTTGGATCCGACGAAGAGGCCTTGAAAAACTCGATCCAGCCCACCGCCGGGATGGATGCCGCAGTGAAAGCTGGTGTCCTGCTGATCTCGGTGCACGGCACCGCGGACAGCACGGTCCCCTATGTCGACAACGCCCAGAAACTCGCAGAGTTCTGGGACAAAACCGGGGGCCGGACCCGGCTCTTTGCCAAGGAGGGCGGAGATCATCATCCGCACGGGCTGCCTGATCCGAAGCCTGTTCTGGAGGTTTTCGGGACCGAATCCCAGCAGCCCCGCTGAACCGCTTCGGCGAAGGCGGGATCGCGTCACACCCAGCCTTTCCGGACCGCCACCGCCACGGCATCCGAGCGGGTATTGACCTCCAGTTTCTCGTAAATGCGCCGGATATAGGTATCCACGGTGTGGATGCTGAGTTCGAGGCGGCCTGCGATCTGTTTCTTGAGCATTCCGGCCACGAGCAACTTCAGAATCTCCGATTCCCTGTCGCTCAATGGCACGGATTCGACCCTTGGTGTCATTTGGTTGAACTTTTCCAGAACCCGCCGGGCCACGCGAGGATTCATGGGCGAACCTCCGGCCAGCACTGTCTGGATCGCGGCCACAACCTCCGCGGCAGATGCAGTTTTGAGGAGATACCCCCGTGCACCCGCACAGATCGCAGGGAACACTTTGGCGTCATCGTCAAACACAGTCAAAACCACCACCAGGACAGAGGGTGCCGCTGCGCGGACCCTCGCAATCCCCTCAAGGCCAGGCATTCCGGGCAGCCCCAGATCTGCCAGAAGCACGTCCGGAACAAACCCCATGCCGAGGGCGATCAGGACTTCGTCAAAAGATCCGAACCCACGAACCCCACCGAGGTCCGGCTCCGCCTCCAAAACGGCGGTGAGACTTTTCCGAAACGCCGCATGATCCTCAACGAGCCAGACGGTTTTCATTTCCTGGGAACCTCCACCCGAATTTCCGTCCCTTTCCCGCAGGCACTCACGATGTGCAACTCTCCGCCTGTGAGCACCGCGCGTTCCCGCAGGTTGCGGAGACCGTTTCCAACGGTCCCGCCCTCGAACCCCACGCCGTCATCGTGGACAGAGAACCGGATGGCGCGGTTGTCCCAGCCGATGCGGATCCGGACGTTCTGAGCCTGGGCATGGCGGGCGACATTGTGCAGGGCTTCCCGGAACATCAGGAGAAGATGCCGCTGGATCTCCGGCGCAACCAGGGCCCGCTTGCCGCGCGCATTCTCCGGCCCGAGGCATTCTGGCCGATCGTCGCGATCCACCTCGAAATCCCAGGATACAGCGCCCAGCAATCGTTCCGCGGATTGCCGTGCCCCCTCCACAAGGTCCTCCAGATCGCCGCAGCCTTGCATCCACCACACCATGGCATGGATGGACTCAGCAGCCTCTTCTGCAAGGCGGGCGACCTCTTCCAGCGCCGCTTTTTCTCCCGACCCCCTGTGCGCCGCCAGTCCACTCAGCAGCCGGATACTGCCGATCTGGCTTCCGAGTTCGTCGTGCAGATCACGGGCAACACTTTCCCGGAGCGCCTCTAACCGCGCGGCTTCTTGGCGCCGTCCACGCCAGACCAGAAAAATGCCTCCAGAAGTCAGGACTGCCGCTACCGCCCCAGCGAGCCACCAGACACGCCGGGCTGCCTCAGACAACGTGCTGTCCCGCTTTCCGGCCAGAATCCGGAACTGTTGCCTTGCCTCACAAATCTGCGCCTCCCGGGCGAGACATGATTGCCAGTCCAGAAGCCGTCCCTGGCTGACCAGACCGTCGGTCAGGAATCCCGTTCTCCAGACCGGTTTCTCCGAGAGATCCGAAGCCGATACCGAACCCGTTTCTGCCACGTTCACACCAGCGGAAAACACCTGCAGTTCACCCAGCCCAAACACATAGTCCCGCGACCGCTCCCAGAGCCGCGTCGCTGTCACACGCACATGCCTTCCCATCACACCGCCTGCCGGAAAAACCACCGGGTTGTCGCCCGGCAGAGGAAAATCGGTTCCTACGTTTTCCCAAACTTTCACCGGGTCCCGAAATGTGGCCCCGGAAGCGATCTCGATCCTGAATCTGGTTGGAAAACCGAAGGCTTCCCGTTCTGGAAAATCGGGGGGGTGAGCCGGAATGAGGCGGATTTCAGAAACTACGCATTCCTTGCCGAGATCGACCTGAACCCATTTTTCCTCGTCCGGATTGCTGGACACACTGCCGCGCCACCCATGGGTTCCTGGCACAGACCGGTCGACTGGCAAACCCATGGCTGAAATCCCATCCACAAGACCCGCCAAGCTCCATGCCGGCGCGGTTTCACTGGAATGCGAGGCCGTCACGCGGCAGCGCGCCGCCACATCAGCTCCGCCCGAAAACGCGATGATTTCGCCGAGCGCAAAGAACCATTGCCCTGGATGCCGGATATCCGAACCGAGTTGCATTGCCGTCACCCGGAGGTACCGGAACTCGCCATCCGCAACCGGAACGGCCACCGGCCCGAATTCCTGGGGGCGATCGTCCCAGGCGGTTTCCTGAAGCAGAACGGGAGCGAGGAATTCCGGCTCCGAGGAACCCTCGACTCGGTAGGTTGTTGGAAAACCGTAGCACCCAGGCTCGGTGGTTGGGCCCGGAAACACTGCAGGAATCAGGAACAAGGCTTCTAGCTTTCTAGGTTGCCCCAAATCCACCTGAACCCAGCGTTCGCGGTCCCGCTCCCGGGAGAACCCGGAATGAAAGCCGAGGCTTTGGGACTGGACCGGCGATATCTGCCGCGGATGGCGAGGCAGTCGTTGGCGGACCACGGCCAGTTCGCGTTCGAGCCGCGCCAGTTCGGGGTTGAGGAGGTCCATGAGTCCGGCCTCCCCGCGGACTACGGTCAGACTGAGGAACAGGCAGAGCCACCGCATCGCCAAAACTGTACCGTGGCGACGAGGTCCTGCAAAGCGCGGACCCGAGTGTCTAGGGATGTCACGCGCGCGCGTGACATGTCATCTGGCTGAGGTCTGCTATTCTGGGCGCCATGAAGTTCCCAGGACTCCTCTGCTGCATTGGTCTTTTTCTCGCTGGCACCGCGCCGATTCTTCCAGCAAACGAGGCTCTGCTCCGTGCCGTTGCGGACTCTGTTCTGCAGCAGAGCACGCGGCGTCTGATTGACCATCGTTCGGGTCAGACCCACGAAGATTCCGCAGGCCTTGAGCCGGCGGCCGAAATCAGCGTGGAGAGCAAGTTCAACGCGTGGTTTTACCAGACCTGGCTCCTTGCGGATGGCATGCGGCATGTGGCTGAGGCGCTGGGAGAGCCGCGGTACCGCAATTATGGCGAAGCGAACCTCGATTTTTTTTACCAACACCTCCCGTTCTTCGAGGCGCAACATCAGGCCGGCTTCAAAGCCGCCCCGGCCGGGGACGGCAAACTCTCCCCGGTTGGCCTGCACTTTGAAATCACCAGCCTCTGGCACACGGGCCTTGCACCGCTGGTCGTTGAACGCCATGCCGCATCCGGTGACAGCCGCTATCTTCCCTACCTTCATCGGCTCGATGTGTTTCTCCGCACAAATCCCCGCTTCCCGGACGGCACCCTGTATCGGCCGGGAAAAGGTTTGATGACCGATGACGTCTACATGACCGTGCCGCTTCTGGTGCGAAAGTGGCGGGCCACAGGGCAGGGCGAGTTCCTTGAGGATGCGGCGCAACAGGTGTCCGGCACTTACCAGCGCCTGCTCGATCCGCAATCCCGGTTGCTCAGCCACCTGTGGGACCTCAAAACCGGGGCGCCGGCTGGAGAATTCTGGGGACGCGGCAATGGCTGGGCGGTGCTGGCCTGCTGCGACCTTCTGGATGCGCTGCCTGCCGAACATCCGCTCAGGCCCCGCATTCTGGAAGTTTTCCGGACCCACATGGACGGGGTCCGCCGTTGCTCAGACCCCGCAGGCGGCTGGCACCAGGTGTTGGACCATTCCGAGTCATGGCTGGAGACATCCGCCACCGGGATGCTGACATTCGGCCTCGCCCACGGTGTGAATGCGGGGTGGCTGGACCGCTCCTTTCTGGACACTGCACAGCGAGGGTGGGAGGCGCTGGCACACAAGGTGATCCAACAAAACGGCCTCGCGGACCTGATCGATGTCTGTGCCTCCACAGACACGGGTTCACTCGACTACTACCTCACCAGACCCCGGCTCCAAGGCGATCTCCACGGCTTTGGCAGTTTTCTTCTGGCGGGCGCTGAGATCTGCCGCGCACCCCACACCCCCTAATCCACACCCCCTAATCCACACCCCCTAATCCACACCCACCCGCAAACCCATCCCCCCATCCCCCCATCCCCCCATCCCACCCCCATGAACCCATCATCGCCCCTCCGTTGTTCTTCCAGACGCCAGTTCCTGTCTGCATCAGGTTCCGCGTTCCTTGGAACCGTTCTCTGGCAGGCTGCCAGCGCTCAGGAATCTCGAGTCGCCGATGTCTGTGTCTATGGCGGCACGGCAAGCGGCGTCATGGCGGCGGTGGCTGCAGCCCGCGAAGGTGCGCGGGTCGTGCTGGTGGAACCCTCCCGGTGGCTGGGAGGGATGACCGGCGGCGGCCTGATCCATATCGACTGGGGCCGCAAGGAGGCCGTGGGCGGTTCCACGCGCGGGATCTTGGAGCAGGGCCTGAACGACCCCCAGTACCGCACACTGTTCACGCGGCTCCTTCAGGAACACCGGATCGAAGTGGTATTTGAGCACCGGCTGTGTGCCGTAGAAAAAGAGGGGACCCGACTGAGGGCGGCGCGGTTTGAGTGCGCGCCACCCGATGCGCTGGGTGTTCCGGCTGAAACCGCCTCCAGACCAGAAGCGCTCCGGGTCACGGCCTCGGTATTCTTGGACTGCACCTACGAGGGCGATCTGCTCGCTCTGGCTGGTGTTTCCCACAGCCACGGCCGCGAGTCCCGGGAGATGTACCGGGAATCGCTCGCCGGCAGCCAGGAATTGATGACGGTTTATCCCATCGACCCGTACAAGGTTCCGGGCAACCCGCGCAGCGGTCTTCTGCCACTGCTCCAGGACCTGCCCCACCTGCCCGAGGGCAGCGCGGACGGGCTCACCATGGGCTATGGGTTCCGCTGGAAATTCAGCAAAGCAGCCAACCGGCTCCCGATCGAGCCGCCGGAGGATGATGATCCCGGGACCTACGAACTTTTCCGGCGCGGCTTTCAGAACGGAGTCGACATGTTTTCTGGCCGCCAAATGAAGTACGCGGTTGGGAACTGGGAACCGACCCGGACGAGCTTTTACAGCTACGGCTCGGGCAACCTCAGCCGAACTCTGTGGGCCCCCACCAACTACGGATCGAATGCCGGGTATCCCACCGGGAACTACCGGACCCGGGCCCGGATTTGGAGGGACCAAATCCGGTTTGTGCAGGGGATGACCCATTTTATGCGGACAGATCCTGTGGTGCCGGAGAAGTGGCGAGTCATGGCGGCAGGCGTGGGCATGGAGCCGGGCATTTTTGATGAAACCCGGGGGTACCCGCACCAGTTGTATGTCCGCGAGGCGCGCAGGATGCGGTCTTCTGTGGTGGTGACCCAGGCCGACATGGCCGGGACTGGGACTGTGCCGGATCCGGTCGGGCTGGCCTCCTACGGGGTGGATGAATGGCCTTACGCCACGATTCCGTTTGACGGAAAAGTGGCCTTGCAGGGCGGCTATTTTTCAGAGGTCTGGCTCAATGAGGAAACCCGCGGCATCTACCAGATCCCCTACCGGGCACTCACCCCGCTCCGTTCCGAGTGCCAGAACCTTCTGGTACCGGTGTGCATTTCAGCCAGTCACATTGCGATGACCTCGGTCCGGATGGAGCCGGTCTGGATGATTTTGGGCGATTCGGCCGGAACCGCCGCGGCCATGGCCGCGCGGGCGGGGATCGCGGTTCAGGACGTGCCGTACCCGGAACTCCGTTCCAAACTCATCGCTCTCCAGCAGCGACTGGAACGGCCCGAAGCTCTCAGGAACGCCTGACCCTGATCAGTGCGGAACCGGGATGGACTTCAGATAGGCCACGATGTCGGCCACCTTCTGCGCATCCAAGCCGAGTTGCGAAGGTTCGTACATGAGCGAACGCCCCAAGGGCCGCAGCGATGCGACCCGGCTCTTTGGCACCCGCTGGACGACCCCGCCCACGCACTTCATCACGACTGGATCCCCGTTGGCCACCACCATCCCGATGATGGTCAACCCGTCCTTGGTCTTCAGTTCCATTCCGTCGTAGCCATGGGAAATGTCGGAGGACGGATTCAAAATGGCGTTCACGATGACCTCACGCGGCTGTTGCGCACCGAAGGCGGTGAGGTCGGGACCGTAATCCGGTCCGGTGCCGCCGACTTGGTGGCAGGACAAACACGCGCCGAACGCCGCCTGTCCGCGGGCTGCATCGGCAGAGAGTTTCAGGATTTCCTCCGTGGGCGGCAGCTTGGGTGCGTCCTCCGGAATGGGCGGGAACTCGACTGCAGCCAGTTGCACTGTGTCGGGATCGTAGACGCCGGATGCTTTGAGGCCTTCGGCGACCTCGAACTCTTTCCAGTCGTTGCCCCTCCGACTGAGCAGCCACCCGAGTGCTTCCTCACGAGCGGCCTGGTTTTTTGAAGCCACCTCGATCATCGCTGCAGCGGCTTCGCGGGTGGGGATGAAAGCGAGCGCAGTCAAAGCGAGGCTGCGTTGTGCGGGCGCGAGGTCAGGGTTCAACAACCGCTTCTGGAGCGCCGGCACGGCTTGGGGCGGATGAAGCCGCCATGCGATCCAGGAGAACGTGTCGCTCCACTTTTCAGGGTCAGAGCCAAGTTCCTTGGCAAGCGCATCGTACACGGCAGATTCTTTGCCTTCGCAACCCATCCCGAATGCCTCGAGGTAGGCGCGGTCGCTTCCGTCGAACTGGCGGCCGATCTGGACCAGGGCTTCCAGACTTTTTTCCGCCGGAACATCCCGGAGGGCGATTGCCACCTCGCGGCGCACCACCGGCGAGGGATCGCCTGCCATCCGCTTCACCAGGGGTTCCAGAGGTTGAGCCGCACGCCGCAGGGCGCGGAAAGCCACCATCCGCTTCTGGTCTTCGTCAGAGTTCAGCAGCGCCTCGACTTTCTCCACCCCCTTGGATCCCATCTGGGCCAGCAGCCAAGTTGCGCGGGCCGCCAGATACGGGTTGCTGTCCTCCAGCAATTTTGCAACTGCGGGAACGGCCTTGGCTCCCTGCGCTTTCAGGCGGACAAAGCCGCTGTGCCGGACATTCACCGCGGGACTCTTCAAAGCCGCGATCTGGCCTTCGGTCGTGGTCAGGTCCAGCTTGGGCACCTTGGACTGAAATCCTTTGGGCGCAATCCGGTAAATCGCACCGGTGTACCGATCATCCAATGTCGCATGGCCGCCCACCCGGGGGTCAAACCAGTCCGCCACGTACAGCGCGCCATCCGGCCCCACCGCGATGTCGCTCGGACGGAACTTGGTTTCGATCTCGCCCGTCAGCTTTTGGCCGCGGCCCAAGAAATCGGAGCCTGAGAATTTGCCTTCCTTGTTGGAAGTCAGGAAGGCGAACCGTTCCAATTTCCACCCGGCGCCTTCCGGTTTGGGGCGATAGCCGTAGACGACGTTTCTGCCCGCTTCGCAAGCGAGGAGGAGGCCGTGCCATGCGTCCCCAAGGGCACCATTTTCGTAGAAGGCGACGCCCGTGGGTGAACCACCGCCATACACATCGCCGGCAGGCATCGTGCCTGGATCTTCCTGGCGCCATTCGGCGACGGCGGTGGGCTGGCCGGGTCGACGGTCGGCGCGCCACCCGCGGAGGCCGTCTGCGGAGACGAACCCGGCGTTGCCGCCCTCCATGACGCAGGAAACGCGGCAGGCTGGAGGATCGTCGTTGTCGCTCTGGAAGACGTCGCCCAGCGAGGTGACCGCCTGCTCGTAGCTGTTCCGGAAGTTGTGTCCAATGATCTCGACCTTGGAACCGTCGGGACGCATCCGTGCGGCGAAACCTCCGATCCAGACATGGCCGTCATCGCTCTTCTGGCCGGCAATGTCGCGGGGTTTGAATTTTTCGCCGCCTTTGAGTGGGTAATCGTAGTCGCTCCCCATCCGGAATGTTTTGCCGGATTTGTCGGTAAAGAGCGCGCCGGTGTTGCCTTGGTTAAAATACCAGAAGCCGTCCGGGCCCGCGGTGACGCTGTGCAGGCTGTGGTCGTGCTGACGGCCGCCGAACCCGGTCAACAGGGCTACCCGCGAATCGCCCTTGGCATCAAATTTTCCATTCCGGTTTTTGTCGGTGTAAAGGAGGAGATCCGGCGGTTGGGAAACCACGACCTGATTGTCGAACACGGCCACTCCGAGCGGCGCCTCAAGGCCGGTGTCCTGAACAAAAACGGTGCTTTTGTCGGCTTTACCATCCGCGTTGGTATCCTCCAAGACGACCACGCGGTCTCCCTCGGGACGGCGTCCCGCCTTGCTTCGGTAATTGACGCCTTCAGCGACCCAGAGCCGGCCTTTGGCATCAAAGGAGATGTTGGTGGGATTCGCGAGCATGGGCGAAGCGGCCCAGAGCGTGATCTCCAACCCTTCCGGCAGCGTGAAAAGCCCGGTTGGAACCTCGGTTCTGGGGTCTTCGGGGAGCACAGGCGCCGCCGGGGCCGGCGCTGCCTTCACCGCGGGCTTTGGGTCTCCGGTCTTGGGCGGTTCCTCCGGTTTTGCCGAGGCAGCCGGGACAGCTTTTTCCACCGGTTTCTCCACCGGCTTTTCGGCAGGCTTGGCGGGGCTGGCTGCGGGATTTTTGGCGGCTCTGGCGGCCTCGGCCTGAACCTGTTTGCGGTTTTTGGGTTTGGGTACCGCGGATTCAGTGCCAGACTCGGCCAGAGCGCTTGCGGTGAGAGCAGAAAAAGAACTGAGGAGGACGAGGCTGCGTTTCATGGGCATGGAGGGATGACTGGGTGGAGCGGCCCCTTCTTAGTCAAAAACTGGGGGTCGCGTGGCCAGCCCCAGTTAACCGCTGGATAGATGGCAGGTTTCAACATTTTTCGATTCGATTTGATCGATTCTTTTCACACTGGGAGCAGGCCCCATCGGGTTGTGTTTCCGCCGCATGAGGCACAGCTCATGCTCCTTTTCAGGGAACGGCAATTTCCGGGTGCATGGTGAAAGCGTGTTCCCCGGGTAAAGCCGCGAATTGGAACCGCAAGCAACCCTTTCCCCTAGAATCTCCTATGACCACCATGGCCCCCATGACCCTTGAAAGCCTTCTCAAAGATGCGAATTCCCTGCCAAACCTGCCTGGCGTCGTGCAGCAACTGATCGAAAGCTTTGAGAACGACAATGTGTCGATCGACGAGATTGCGGACATCATCTCGGCCGATCCGGTGTTGAGTGCCAAACTCCTGCGTCTTGCGAATTCCGCCTATTATGGGATGCCGCGGCAGATCGCGTCTGTCAGTGATGCGATGGCGATGCTCGGGTTCATCACGGTACGGACGCTCGTGGTTTCCTCCGGGTTGTCTGGAAGTTTCAAACGTCTGCCTGGCATCGACCTGCAGAGTTTCTGGATCAACAGTCTGCACGTGGCCTGCCTGGCCAAGCACTGGTCCAGGCCGATCGGACTGAACCGGGAACAAGTTTTCACCGTGGGAATCATGCACCGGATCGGAGAACTGATCCTGCACCAGCGGCTTCCCGAGGAGATGCCCGCGGTGGAAGATGGCGCGGGACTCTTCGATCTGCACAGATTCCAAGTCGAGCGCCGGATCCTCGGGTTTAGCTACGCAGAGGCGGGGGCGAAACTGGCCAACCACTGGCATTTTCCCAACGCATTCACCCAGTCGGTGCTCCGAACACCGGAACCGCTGGCAAACCCACAGTTCGATCCGGTGGCTGGCCTGATCTACCTGGCCACATGGCGGGTCTGGGCGGATTCCCGGGGTCTTTCCGAGGAGACGATTGCCGCGGACTGGCCGGAATCGGTGGGCAACGCATTGAACCTGACCCGGGAAACTGCGCTTCAGAATCTTCCGCCGCTCAAGCAATTGTCGGCGGGCTTGGAAGATTTGATTGGGTAGCAGGAGCCCCCCCCGCCGGGAGGTCTCTCTTCCCGGCGGGGGGGGGCCAGCGGGTATTGAAGCCCGGCTAGAGCGCGAGGAACTCCTCGAGGGCGCCCCCGAGCAATCGGTGGACGTCCCTTTGGATCTCGTTCTCGGAGGGTTCCCAACCGGTGGCGGCGAGGTCCTCATATTTTTCGGAGAGAACCCGGGCGAGGATGGGCTTGGAGTGCGCCCATTTGTAAACGAGTTGGTCCATGACGCGGCAGTCGCTGTGCTGGGGCGTCATGGTCAGGCCTATCATCTCGAGGCGCATCCGGGTGACCTCCTCGATCAACGAAGGGTTGTTCATGAACCACCAGCATCCGAACACATGCAGGTTCCTGAATTTGCGAGCAGCAACACACAGGGCATGCTGGTCCTCGCGAGCCAGCAGGGTGCATAGGAATTTGTTGTCCGGATACGCAGCACAAAGCCGTTCCACCGCACCCACATCGGAGCCGCCGACGCTGTCCCCTGCCAGGCGGAGCTGCGGGTTCACATTTCTTTTCACGCCGATCATCAGCGCAAACGCCTGGTTGTGCTCCCGGCCGTGGGGCATGATCACCTCCTCAATCAGGCGCGCTGTGGCCCCCGTTCCCGGGAACTCGAAGTCGGGCGACAACGACACCATGCAGTACTGCGAATCAATCTTCCGGGTCCAGTCCGCCAAAAACCGCCGCACCTCGCCGAAGGTTTTTCCGGAAAAATCGGTGGCGACGTCGTACCCCCACTGGCGCAGCTTGGGCACAGTGTTGGGCCAGTCGAGAAGCAGCGGGTCGATCCGCAGAGCGGCCACAAACCGTGGGTCCCGCTGGAACCCGGCCTCCCAGACGGGACGCTCAAGGTCGTCAAAAGGGGAGTTGGTCATGCAGACCTTGCGCACACCGGACACCTCCAGAACCTTGGTGACAAAATCCTCCGTTTTCCAGGAGGCATAGTGCTGGCGCAATGCGTTGAGGTCGCGCCTGCGGACATCGAGCCCGAGCCGCTGAAGGGTGGTCAGCACGCCGCGGCAGGCCTCGGACACCGGTGAGTTCTGGAGAAACAACGCATCCCAGATCACTTCGGCCTGCCGGGACTTGGGCAGGGCCCAGAACTGGTCCGTGGACAGCGGCATCGCCCGGAACGATTCCGCAATCAGGTAATGGTAGGTCAACAGCTCGTCGATACCCCACAAAAGCAACTGGCCAAAGGCCGGGTCGTACAGGTGGGTGTGGATGTCGTACACCGGCGTCCTTTCAACAATTCCGGTGACAAGAGGCGTGATCGACGTGGTTGAGGTTTTCATGTGGGGACTCCAAAAAACTGCGTTTCTCTTAGTGCCGAAAAGCCAAACTCCAAAGCTCAAACATCCCGGAGTGGATCCGGCCCCGGCATTTTCCAGGATCGCCTTCAAGATTTCCCTGTGGAATTTTTGCGAAAAACCCTTCGCCATGCTCCCCCTGCACCGCCTTATTCCCGTTGCTGTTGCCCTTGTTTTTCCGCTGATTTGCCGCGCTGACCCGGCCCGGGACGCCGCCATTGCCGGAAAGCTCCAGCCTTACCTCGATTCCGGGGTTGTTTCTGGCTTGGTCACTCTTGTGGCGGACGAAACCCGGGTGCTGCATCTGGCCACACTGGGGAAGAGCGACTTGGCATCCGGGGCTCCGATGAAGACCGATGCCCTTTTCTGGATTGCGTCCATGACAAAGCCCATGACTGCGGTTTGCGTGCAGATGCTGGTCGAGGAGGGCCGGTTTTCCCTCGAGGATCCGGTAGAAAAGCTGCTCCCGGAGTTCCGTGGCCAGAAACTGAGCAGCGGAGCTGACCCTGGACGCCCGATGACGGTCCGAGACCTCCTGACGCACAAGAGCGGGATCAGCGAGGTCCGCCAGTCAAAGGAAGAAACTACTCTGGCGGAACTCGTCGTGGATTACTCAAAAGCGCCGCTCCGCTTTGAACCGGGAAGTCAGTGGGCCTACAGCACTGCCGGCATCGACACCTTGGGCAGGATTGTCGAGGTGGTTGCCGGAACCCCCTTTGAAATCTTCCTCCAAAAGCGGCTTCTAGAGCCACTCGGAATGAAGGACACCACGTTCTGGCCCACCGCGGACCAGGCAGCCCGCCTCGCAAAAAGTTATTCAATCCCAAAGGGCCAAACCCAGCTTCAGGAGATTCCAATCAGCATGTTGCCCGGTGCCGTGACCAACCGGAAACGGCCCGCAAAACCCGGGGCCGGCCTTTTTTCGACCGCAACGGATGTCGCCGCTTTCTACCAGATGCTGCTTCAGGAAGGCCGGTTTCAGGGACGCACTCTGCTCACCCCGGCCTCGGTCAGGGCTCTGGTTTCGCCACAGACGGAAATTATTCCGACTCCCTCTGCACCCGGCGTCACCATGGGACTCGGGTTCAAGGTTCAAACCGAGCCTCAGGAAGTTACGGCGGTCCAGGCGCCCGGCACATTTGGGCATGGGGGCGCCTACGGCACCCAGAGCTGGGCGGATCCGAAACACAAACTCGTCTATGTGCTTCTCATCCAGCGGGGTGGAATGCCCAAGGGCGATGGATCCGATCTCCGCGGCGCATTTCAGGAAGCCGCGTTTGCGGCCTTCGGCCCAGCCCGCTGATCCCCCAACGCCCACTCCGCCGCCCGCATGCGACCATCCCGGCTTTACTCCCCGGGACAGGCCTGATTGAGTGCGCCTCCCCGCTTGAGGAGGTCATGCTCGCTTCGTTTCTCACCACGGTTCTTTTCTCGTTCTCCGTCATTTTTGCGGCCCGGTCCTCCAAAGTGCTCGGACCGCAGCTCGCCAATCTTTCCCGGCTCCTCCTGGCCGCCGTTTTTCTGGCGATCTGGGCGCACGGATTCGGTGCTGGGCTTCAAGGCCCCGGTCTCCCCTGGTTTTTTCTGAGCGGCCTCATCGGGTTTGGGGTGGGCGACATGGCTCTTTTCGGCGCACTGCCTCGGATCGGACCGCGTCTGGCAATTCTCCTGACCCAATGCCTTGCGGCGCCACTGGCGGCACTGACCGAATGGATCTGGCTGGGAAATGCCCTCCGGCCAGCCGACCTCGGCTGTGCGGCAGTCATTCTGGGCGGGGTTGCAGTCGCACTCGCCCCGGATCGGGGCTTGCCCGTGAGCCGCTCCACGTTCTGGCTCGGGGTGTTTTTTGGAGCTGGCTCGGCTTTTGGGCAGGGCATGGGCGCCGTCTTGAGCCGGAAAGCCAACGAGGTCGGGAGACTCGCCGGCTTCGAGATCGACGGCGGCACCGCTGCCTACCAGCGGATCCTTGCCGGCGTTCTGTTGACCGCGGTTTCATTCTGGTTTTTCAGGCCCACCCCCGCGGCGTCTGGTACGGATGCCGGGCAGGGTGCCCCCGCGGCTCCCAGCGTGGACTGGAAAAAGGGCTGGCCCCTGGTTTTTGCCAACGCGCTCTCCGGCCCCACCCTCGGGGTGGGCTGTTACCAACTGGCCCTGAAAACCACGGCCGCAGGCCTGGTGCTGCCGATTGTGGCCACCTCGCCCCTGGTCACGCTGCTTCTCGCTTGGTGGATCGACCGGGAACGCCCCACGCGCCGCTCCCTCCTCGGTGGGCTCCTTGCCGTCTCCGGCGCTGTCGCCCTCAAACTCCTTCTGGCTTAACCCGCGCGCCAAAATTCCGGGGGGCGTATCCGCCCCCCGGAATCCGGCCCGTTCACTGGAGCTGGAACGGCGTCCAGAAGTCGGCTGGCGCGACATCGCTCAAAGCCGCAGCGGTTCCGGGCGGTGTGGAGATTGCACCATCCACGGTGTATGCGGCACCGGTGTAGTCGCCCCCAATCACACTTACCCCGGTGTTGAACAGGCTGCTGTTCGGTTTGAGGTACTGCTTGATCGCATCCCACGGCACCGCCGCCCCAGCGGCCTTGTTGAACTCAATCGCATACTGGTCCAGCGCCGAGTCAATCAGCCTCAGATCCTCCAAGATCCGGCTGGCCTGAGTCCGCTTCCGGGCCCGCAGAAAGTTCGGGACCGCGATTGCCGCCAACAAGGCAATCACCGCGACCACGATCATGATTTCCACCAGGGTGAAACCGGCCACGCCCGTCTTTTCGAGCAACCTCCGCAGCGCCCTGGGTTTGCTGGACTCCATGGACTCCATGGACTCTATGGACTCTATGGACTCTATGGACTCTATGGACTCCATGGACTCTATGGACATGCCGGGGGCGCTGTGGCCCTGCAGCTGAGGCTCCCTTGGGGCTCCCTCCACGCATCCAGCCTCTTTCTCCCTGCCTTCCATCTCAGCGATCCCGCCCGCCTCCAAGATCCCCGCTCTCTGTGGCTCTCCCTGCTCTCCCTGCCCCAGTTGTTCACCTGGCTGTTGATTCAGCACTCCTTGCTTCTCCTCCATCCGATTCATCGGCCCTCCTCCTGTTTTGGTTGATCCCGCCTTTTCCCCGGCTGTGCCGCCGGCCTCAGAACACCCTCTCAAAAAAATGAGCGTTCGGCGATCGGGAACCCGGCGGGAAATGGCCTCGGGAAAAAAGAACGGCCGCCGGATCCAGAAGGGTCCGGCGGCCGCGCGCCCGGGGGGGAAACTGTGGGCGAGTCCCGGTCCGGGACTACTGGGTCAGGGTGTACGGCGACCAGAAGGCGGCAGGAGCCACGTCCGAGAGGGCGGCTCCGGTACCGGCAGGCGTCGCAGGCACACCGTCCACGGTATAGGTGCCGGTGGTGTAATTGCCGCCAATCACGCTGGAGCCGCTGTAGAGGCCAGTATTGGGCTTGAGATACATCTGGATGTCGGCCCAGTTCACCGCGGACCCCGCGGCGCGGTTGTACTCGATGGCGTACTGGTCGATGGCGTTATCGATGAGCCGCATGTCTTCCAAAATCCGGCTCGCTTGGGAACGTTTCCGGGACCGCAGGAGGTTCGGGACGGCAATCGCGGCCAGGAGCGCGATGATGGCCACGACAATCATGATTTCCACGAGCGTGAAACCCGCGCGATGGTTTTGGTTCAAACGTTTGAGCATAGGATGTTTCTGGGTTTGGGGTTTTTGATTTTTTCGGGAACGCTTCGGGCTGTTACCCGCTAGGATCCTGATGGGATATGCTTTAGCACTGAGGATGCCACCGCCCTGAAATGGCCTAGAAACACCCTCGCGCCCCCCTGTTTCACCCTTTCACCGGGCTTTGCCCTCTCAAAAACCTGAAAACCACCCCGAAACCTCTCAGATTTGAGACCCCCACCCGGGATCGGCTCCTGATTTTCGTGGCTGCACTCTGCGTCCAACTCGCGGTGCTCATCGGATTCTCGCGGAGCCCGGATTTTCTGCCGCGCGGAGACGACATGCAGTTCTACAGCGACTGGGGCCGGCGAATCGCGGCGGGGCAGTGGACGGATGGCCGCGCATTTTACGGGCTGCCCGGGTACGCTTATCTGCTGGGGATGGTTTACCGGGGGGTCGGGTTTGATCCGTTCACGGTGGGCCTGGTTCAGGCGGGATTGTTCGCCTGTGTGGCCGTGCTTCTGCATGCACTTGCGGAAAAGATGTTCGCGCCGTCCGGGGCGGCCCGGGCGGTGGGCTGGTGCGCGGCGGCAGGCTGGATCTGTTTTGTGCCCGCCCAGACCTTTGCAGCCGTCCTCATGCCCACGGTCTGGCTGGTGGCCGCCTACTGGGGTCTGGTGCTCTGGCTGGTCCGGGCGCGCCCCGGCCCATCGGTATGGCGCTGGGGCGGGATCGGCCTCGGCGTGGGCTGCGTGTCGATGATGATCGCCACGATCACCCTGCTTTCGCCCCTGATCCTCCTCCGGATTCTTCAGACGGTACGGCATTCCGACAACGGCCGACCGGCTTGGCTTCGAATTCTTGCCGCCGCCGGGCTTTACCTGTCCGGGATGTTTGCTGGCTCGGCTCCAGCCTCGCTCCACAATTATCTGGTGGCCCGCGAGCCGGTGCTGCTTTCCGCACACAGCGGAATCAATTTCTGGATCGGCAACAACCCCGAAGCAAACGGGTACCCGCGAATCCCGGCGGGACTCCGGGCCACGCAGGAGGGGCTGCTGCAGGATTCGATCCGGGTGGCGGAACGGGAGGCGGGGCGTCCGCTCACGCGCGCCGAGGTGTCGGCGCATTGGAATGCCAAGGCGCAGACCTACATCCGCGCGCATTTCGGAGAGTGGTGCCGGCTGCTGCTCCGCAAAATCGCCAACTTCTGGAACGGCTACACCTACGACGACATCTGCTGCATCAAACGCTTTCAGGACCTTGGAATCACCTTTGCGGGCATCGGGTACGGCCAGGTGGCCGCGCTGGCGCTGGCGGGGGCGGGGTTTGCGCTGAGGGCCAATCCGGGGGCATGGTGGGCGGCTGGGGCGGTTCTGCTCCACATGGCGGCGCTGCTTCCCGTGTTTGTGACCGAACGTTACCGCCTTGCAGCCGTGCCCGGGCTCCTCCTGTTTGCCGCGTGGTGGGCGGTCACCCTCGTGGTGCATCTCCGGGGCCGCCAGTGGAAGAACGCCGCACTTCTGGCCGGGGCGTCGGTTTGCACCGGCTGGTTTGTCTCCATCCCGAGGCCTGACCCTGCCCTGTGGTCGCTGGACTTCTACAAAGCGGGCATCCGCCAGATTGACTCTGGGGAGACCGGGCAGGCTGCGCGGAATCTCAATACGGCGCTGCGCTACGCCCCGGGCAGCCCTGAGATCCATTTTGCGCTGGGCAATCTCGCGCTCAAAACCGGGAACCGGGCGGCGGCGGAGGCGTTCTACGGCACCACCCTCCGGATCCAGTCGTTCCACAGCAGGGCCCAGAACAATCTTGGGGTGCTGGCCTTGGAAAACCGCGACTGGGTCAGGGCAGAAAACTGCTTTCTGGCCACGCTCGCGGTGGAACCCGAGGACGCCAAGGCGTTTTACCTGCTTGCCCTTGCCCGGGAGGGTGCGGGGAAATTTGCGGAAGCCCGGGAGTCGCTGGCAGTGGCGTTGAAGCTGCGGCCGGACTTGGCGGAGTTCCGGAAGCTGGAGGATCGGCTCCGGGACCGCTGACGGGATTCCACGCACCGGCTCGCACGCAAACTGCCTACTAGAGAAACCATGGATTCCCCGGAACCTCTGCCGTTGACCGCCGCCGCCCAGCCTCCATCCGGCCGTTTTCTGGCCGTGCTGCTGCTGATCCTCGCCCTGGGTGCCGCCCTCCGCCTGGTTCCCGCCCCCGCTTTTCAGGCCGTGGGATTCGACGAGGCGCTGTACCGGGATTACGCGGTCAAACTCGACCGGGTGGGTCTGGCGGGTTACCCGGACATCTGCGCGCTCTATCTGGAGCAGCAGCAGCGGCCGGAGGCCGGGGCCAAGCTTCCCCCGACCCGGTTTCTGTACGTCGGCTGCGCCACCCTGTGGAAAAACCTGTTCCACCGGAACACCCCGATGGCCGATCCCCGACAACCGGGTTTTGCCGGTCGGGATCCCTACCTGATCTCGCTCAAATCCGTTTCCACTCTGTTCTCCCTTCTCCAACTGGCGCTCTTGCCACTCTGCGTCTGGCGAATGCTGGGTCCCGGCCCGGTGATCCCGGCCACGGCTCTGCTCGCGTGCGCCCCAGTCCCGATCCACATGGCCCAACACGCGTTGATCGACGGGTTCTTCGGGTTCTGGGCCATGCTCGCCCTCTGGCTGCTCTGGGAATCGCTCCAGCGCCCGCTGCCCGGGCGCCTGCTTGCACTTGGGGCATCCTGTGCTGCTCTGGTGCTGGCCAAAGAAAACGCGTTTTTTGTCGGAGCCGGTCTCGGGCTGCTTCTTCTGCTCGCAAACCGGGCCGGGTTTGGAAAACCCGGGAAGCACGTTTGGCTCGCCTGCGGGGCCGGGACGCTGCTTGGGGTTTCCAGCTTGGCGCTTCTGGCGGGCGGATTTGAAGCGGTCCTGGCCGTGTACAAACTCCTGGTCACACAAGCCAGCGTCCTGCCGTATGCGATCCAGACTGGAGACGGCCCCTGGCACCGCTACCTTCTGGACCTTCTGACGGTCAACCCTGTGCTGTTCTGTTTTGCGATGGCGGCAGCACTCGGGAACGGTTGGCGCGTCCCGGCCACGGCTTATCTCCTCGCGTTCGTCGGGGCCACCTACCTGGTCATGTGCAACGTCCGGTACGGGATGAACCTCCGGTACACCACGCTCTGGGATTTCCCGCTCTGCATCCTGGCCGCCACCCAGATCCGGCATTGGGCCGGCACGTTTCCCGGACGCGCCGTCCTTCTTGAAAACGCGGTCCTGGGCGCGGCCTGCCTGTCCGCGCTCCATCTCTACCACGTTCTTTTCATCCAACACCCCCTCTACGAACTGGCATCCCGCGGCCTGTTGGAGGCTCTCAAAATCCTCAAGTGACCCCGGACTTGGCCGCCCGCCGGAGTTCCTCACTCGACTCCACGGTCTGTCTGAGAAGGTGAGGTACCGCAGGCTTGATCCGGGCCCGGACCAGGATCTGGTAGGAGAACAGGCCCCGGCAGAACCAGATTGCGACCCGGTTTGCATGGAGCAGGAACCGCCCCAGCCAACCGTCTCCAACCGCCTTCGGATAGGGCGCGGGAATGCCGGCCACCTCGAGGAGTTCCATCCCGCTCTGTTCCAGCAGTTCCATCAGGGACCCAAACGTGAACAGCCGGGTGTGTGTCCGGTCCAGGATGCCTTTCCGACCGTAATTGAACTCCCCCAGCAGCAGCATGAAGCGCGTCACAAAAAATGCGACGTTGGCGGTGGTGATCAACAGCTCAGGCTGACGCACCCCGCTCCCGGACCGCAGCCCCTCCAGAAACGCCTCCGGATCCCGGAGATGCTCAATCACGTCCAGAAGCAGCACCTGATCAAACTCTGAAACCGGGACAGGGAACTCAGGGGAATTGAGGTCCCACTGGTGGAAACTCGCACCTGGCACATTCTGGAATGCGGAATGCTGGTCCAGACCCACCACATGGGCGCCGAGTCGGGCCGCTTCTGCAGCCAGAAGCCCCTGCCCGCATCCGATGTCCAGAACCCTGCTTCCGCCCCGGATGGCAGCCAGAGCCCGCGTATGGGAGGAGTCGAACCCGAGCTTCAGGTCGTACAGATGTTCCACCTGCCCCACGTCGAACTTCCGGTCATAGAGGAGGTTTTTCTCATGGCATTTTGCCCGGAGCATGGTCCGGAAAATGTCCCATGCGTATTTCAAGCCGTTCACATGGCAGATCTCGTCGCCGTAGAAGGTCGGGATCGGCAGTTCCTGGATGGCCAAGCCTGCGTAATGCAGTTGGAGGATGATTTCGGTGTCGAAATGGAAATCGTTGGAGTTGCGCTCGAACGGGATCCGGGCCAGTGCAGGCACCGAGTAGAGCCGGTAACCACTGTGGAATTCGCTCAACCGGGTGCCCAGGAGCGCGTTCTGGAACGTGGTCAGGACCTGATTGCCCACCCATTTGTAGAGCGGCATCCCGCCCTTCAACGCGTCTGCTTTTCTCAACATCCGGGACCCAAAAACCGCGTCCGCCTCCCCACCAATCAACGGAGCAAGCAGGGCGGGCAGCTTTTCCGGCGCATACTGGCCGTCCCCGTGCAACAACGCCACCACGTCAAACCCGTTGTCCACCGCGTACCGGTACCCGAGTTTCTGGTTGCCTCCGTATCCTTGGTTGAACGGGGTCCGCAGAAACGTCACCCGCATCCCGGCACAGTCGCTCACTTCCCGCCGCAACCCACACTCGAACGTGCGGTCCTTGGAGGAGTCGTCAATCACCAGCACCTCGACATTCGGCAACCGCAGTTCGGCTGGAATCCGGTCCAGCACTTTCTCAATGGTCTTCTCCGCGTTGTAAGCAACGACGAAGATCAGAATGCGTTTCGCAGTAAAATCGGTCACGGGCTTCTCTCCAGCAGCAGACGGGGAGTGCGCGCCGTTGGCCAGTGAAAAAATCAACGCCGAAGACAGCCAGTCCCGGACAGCGTAGGAAGAATCAAAATCGTCCCGGTGCTTCCTCCTCAGGCCACAGGGCGCCCCGCTGGGGAGGGGTAAAGGGCAAGCCTCGGACTAATCCGCGAGTACGGGGCCGGTGCTGTCGTCCAGATTTGGTGCAGAATCCATGGTTTTTTGATCGCTGGGGCGGCTGTGAGTAGATTGTGAATAACCACTCCCGCCTTCCCGGCACACCCTCCTCCTACCCACAACCCGTGGGGGTGTGAAGCGAAAAAACCACAAACCCTTGCGGTTTCGCCCCGAGCCGGGCCGGTGAAAAACTCGGGATTCCTCCGGCGAATAAGCATAGCCGTGGAACCCGCTTCCACAAAGGATCTGGAGGGCGTCCGGCGTGAAACAGCCTGCCAGAAACGATCTGGGGCCCTGTGCTTTCCGGGACCGGTCAGAACCCCGACCCGGCCAGCCGCGGATTGGCATGGGAGCGCGCCACCCACAACCCCTGCTCCAGAGGCACGTTCAACACCTCCACCCGCGTCCCTACCCGCACCGCGTCAAACAACGCAATCACGTCCCTGGAACGCATCCGGATGCAACCGTAGCTGTCCGGCCTGCCCACCCGCGACTCCACCGTAGTCCCGTGGATATAAATCCCTCGGGAATAGGCCGCGGAATTGCGCTTTTCCAAGCCCCGGAGTTGGAGGATCCGGGTCACGATTGGATCCCGGCCGGGCGCATTCGGCCGGAGCACCTCGCCGGTGGGGCGCCCCCCTTTAAATACGGTGCCCGGTCTGCTGCCAGCACCGATCTTCCCCGCCACGGACAGGGCACCGAGCGGGGTGGCATAACTCCGGGGTCTGTCCCCGAGTCCGAACCGGGAGGTGGACACGGGGAAACGGGCCACGCAGGCGCCATTTTCGACCAGAGCCAGACGCTGGTCGGGGATGCTCACAATCACGACGCGGTCGGCATGGAGGCTGATGTACGGCAACAGCAGGGCAAGGAAAGCAAACAGGGTTCTCATTGAAAATCTGCAAGTCGCCCCGCTTCTGCGGCGCGTCAAGGCGTGGTGCGGCCGGGCATTCCAGCCCCGCTGCCGCAGTTCTGCCCGCCCTTAGGCGGCCACCTGTCCATCCCGCCACGCCCCGCGCAAGGCCGGAACCCACTGCGCAATCGAGCACAGGGACACGTATCCGAACCCTCCTGCAAACAGCACCAGAAACGGAACCGACAACCACTGCTGCTGCCCCATGGCGAACCAGAGAAAATACGTAAAGTACGCGGCAAAAGCGAGTTCCACAAAAGGCAGGATCCCTTTCAGAGGCGAGTAACGCGCCCCTTTCCAAGCCTTGCGCTGGGAATCAATCCCGTACTTCGCAGTCCGGGTAAACTCGGACTGGTGTCCGATCATCGCTTCCAATACCGCCCGCGCGTTGTTCACCGCCAGTCCGACTCCCAGTCCGATCAAAGCCGGCAAGTACACGAGTTCCCGATGCCAGGTCTGCGGGTTCAACTCCCGCTGGGTGCAAACGTAAAAAACCGCAGCCGGCAGGGACGCGGACACGAAGACCGGCAGGTCCAGCAGGATCATTCGCCAAATGCTGTGGGTGCCTCCGCCGCTGGAAGGGTGCAGCAGGATACAGAGGAAGAAGAGGAGCAAATAGGCGTAGTTGGAAGTCAGATGGGCGGTGGCCTCGAGTTTCACCAACAGCGGCAACTGCGCCCGCCACACCGACGGCAGCAGCTTCAGGCAGGTCTGGATGGATCCCTTCGTCCACCGGTGCTGCTGCGACTTGAACCCGTTCATGTCCACCGGAAGCTCTGCGGGCGTCACCAAGTCCGCCAGAAAAACAAACTGCCACCCTTTCAACTGCGCGCGGTAGCTCAAGTCCAGATCCTCGGTCAGCGTGTCATGCTGCCAGCCCCCTGCGTCCCCAATGCAGCTCCGCCGCCACAAGCCTGCCGTTCCGTTGAAATTGAAAAAACGGCCGCTCCGGCTCCGGGCCGTCTGTTCCAGCAGAAGATGCCCGTCGAGGAACATCGCCTGAACCCGGGTCAACAGCGAATAGTTCCGGTTCAAATGCCCCCACCGGGTCTGGATCATTCCCACCTTGGGATCGGTGAAGAAATGGATCGTCTCCAGCAACATCCCGGGATTCGGCACAAAATCCGCGTCCAGAATCAGGACATACTCGCCCTTGCACGTGGCAAGACCGTTCTCCAGCGCTCCCGCCTTGAACCCGGTCCGGTCCTTCCGGTGGATGTACTCCACGTCCAGACCGCGCGCCTGAAGTTCGGCGACCCTTTTCTGGGCCAGCACGGTGGTTTCATCGGTGGAATCGTCCAAAACTTGGATCTGGAGGCGATCGGCCGGGTACTGAAGCGCCGCCACGGCATCCAGAAGCCGTTCCACCACGTAGAGTTCGTTGAAGATCGGCAACTGGACGGTCACCGTGGGCAGTTCCGTAAATCGGCCCAGAGGCTCCGGACGCCGGTTTCTGTGCTTCAAATACAGGTAAACGATGACGTAGCGATGCAAGCCGTACAGAGACAGCCCAAAAAGGACGACAAAGTAGCAAACCGTCCAAATTATGTCTCCCAAGCTGGCTTCCATAGCATTTTTAATCCACTCTGGGCGGATCGGCGGGGGATAATGGACCGTAGACCAAGGGGGTCAAGCGGTAAATCTCCCCCCAAAGTCCCCCCGGCCAAGCCCCAACCCCCGTTCGGATCGTCTGGAAAACCCAAAAAACCGCTCGGGCAGGAATTTTCCTGCTGCCAGCCCCCCGGGTTTCCCCCATGCTCCCGCCCATGCCTCTCCTCCGGACCGTGTCCGCTTTCCTCGCCCCCCTGCTGAGCGGCCACCTCCTGCTGGCCGTCCAAAAGGACAAGTCCGGCGTACCCCAGAGCACCGACCTTGCCCATGTCCGTGAAGAGCTGGGCGTCAACCAGTTTACCGCCCCTTCCATTGCCCTGCTTCTGGACGAACTGGCCGCGCTCCACCCGGTTCCGCCCGAGAAGTTCTGGCGGGATCTCCCCGAGTCCACCCCGCAGGACCGACCCCGGCTCGCCCTGAGTGCGGGCCAGGTGATCGCAGACGGGTTGCTGGCCGTCGAAGGCAAAAAACGGTCCCGGCTCGAAAGCACAGGCCGCCTCCTCCTCAAGTTCGCCAAGGGCCTAGGCGTGGCAGACCATCTTTCCAGGCACAGCAAAACCATCATTGAACTGGCCGCGCGTGAACGCTGGACCGAGATGCGCGAGGAACTGGTCCGGGCCCAAGCCGAGGTCGAGGCCGGCATGATGAGCCTCAAAGACGAAGAACTCGCCCACCTCGTCAGTCTCGGCGGTTGGCTCCGCGGGCTGGAGATGGCCGCTCAATCCGCCGCCGAGGGCACCCCGGACCGGGCCAAAACTTTGGTCCAACCGGAGCTCTACGATTATTTCATCAACCGCCTCGAAACCCTCAGGCCGCCTCTCAAGAAATCCCCGCTCATGGTCCTGATCGCCGGAAATCTGGACCAAATCCGGACCCTGGCCGCCAAAAACAAGGAATCGGGGCCCGGCCCGGCCGAGATTCGCCAGATCCGGGATCTGGTGCGGGCGACCAACAGGGCGGTGGCGGGTTCGGAGCCCTGAGTCACGCATGGTTTCGGAACCCACCCCTGAGCCGCCTCCCCCGGAACCGCCCGCGGCTCAACCGCCCGCAACGCCCGGGTTCTGGACCCCGTCGCGTGTGGGGGCGCTGGCCCTGCTCGGAAGCTGCGTGGGAGCCGGGTTTTATCGCCTCTCCTACGAATGGGCCTGGGCGCCGGTCGCAAAATACTGGCGGCTGTTCCTGGAAGGTTGGGCGACCACCGTGGCGATTGCCGCACTCGCCCTCCCGCTCTCCCTCCTCCTCGGCATCCTGCTCGCCCTCCTCCGGCGCTGTCCGGTGCCGCTCCTCCGCGAAACGGCGCGTCTCTGGGTGGAACTCACCCGGGCCACACCGCTCCTCATCCAGATCTGGCTCTATTTCTATGTCTTTGGACAGGCGCTCCATCTGGAAAACCGGTACATCCTCGGCCCCCTGATTCTTTCGGCGTTCAGCGGCGCGTATCTCAGCGAGATCCTGCGGGCCGGGATCGAATCGGTGGGCGCCTCCCAAATCGACAGCGCCCGCGCGATCGGCCTGACCCGGTTCCAGACCTACCGTCACGTGATCCTGCCTCAGGCGCTCCGCCGGATCCTGCCGCCCCTCGCCGGCCAGTTTGTTTCCCTGATCAAAGATTCCTCGCTGCTCTCCGTGCTCGGGCTCAACGAACTGACCCTGGCCGCCCAACAGGTGAACGCTTTCACCTATGCCGCATTTGAAAGCTATTTCCCCGTCCTGGCAGGCTACCTCGTCCTCACCCTGCCGCTCTCCCTCTGGAGCCAGTCCCTCGAACGCAAAATCCGGTTTGAAACTTAATTTCCAAGCCCTTTCCAAGCAGCTCGGCTCCCAACTGGTCCTCCGCGGAATCGATGCCGAGTTTTCCCCGCTCCAGTGCCTCGCGCTCATTGGTCCCTCCGGCAGCGGCAAATCCACCCTGCTCCGCCTCCTGGCCGGACTCGACACCCCGGACACCGGCGCCATCCTCATCGACGACCGCCCGCTGCCCACCCGGGAACGCGCGCTCCGCAAACACCGGGCCCGGCTCGGCATCGTGTTCCAGGCCTACAACCTGTTTCCCCACCTGTCCGCCCTCGAAAACATCACGCTCCCCCTCGAACGCGTTCACCGGTTCCGGAAATCCGCCGCGGAACAGATCGCGTTGGAAACCCTCGAACGGTTTCAACTCGCCGCGCATGCCCACAAAAAGCCCGCCGCACTTTCCGGCGGCCAGCAGCAGCGCGTCGCCATCGCCCGCGCCGTGGCCTGCAAACCCGACCTTCTCCTCCTCGACGAGCCCACTTCCGCACTCGACCCGGAAATGACTTCCGAGGTGCTGGACCTCCTCCTCCAGCTCCGGTCCGAGGGACGCCCCATGGTCATTGTCACCCACTCCATGGGCTTTGCACGCAAAGCCGCCGACGCCGTCGCCTTCCTCGCCGATGGCCAGATCCTGGAACACGGGCCCGCGGAGGCCCTGTTCAGCGCCCCAAAAACTCAGGCACTACGCGATTTTTTAGACAAAGTCCTCCGCTACTGACCCCGCACAAACACCTGCGCGCGTTCCGCCTCCGACAACGCACGCCAGCGCCCCACCTCCACGTCCACAGGCTCAAACCGCCCAATCCTCCTCCGGATCAGGCGCAGCGTCGGATGCCCCACCGCCGCCGTCATTTTGCGCACCTGCCGGTTCCGGCCCTCCACGAGCTCCAGTTCCACCCAGCAGTCCGCCACGTTCTTCCGGAACCGGATCGGCGGATCCCGGGGCGGCAGAACCGGTTGCGGCTCCAAAATTCTGGCCCGGCAGGGCAGGGTTTTCCGGCCTTCAATCAGCACGCCCCGTTCGAGTTGGGCAATGGCTTCCGGCCCGGGCACCCGCTCCACCTGGGCCCAGTAGGCGCGGACATGCCGTTTTTCGGGACTCAGCAACCGCGTGTTCAGCCCGGGCTCATCGGAGAGCAGGAGCAACCCCTCGCTGTCTGCGTCCAGACGCCCCAGGGGATAAACCCCTTTGGGAAAACCAAATTCCGCCAGCGGCCGGTTGGCAGAGCCGTCCGGCGTGAACTGGGACAACACCCCATACGGCTTCCAGAACGCGATCAGCATCCCCCATTTCTGGCATCCGGAACCGATTGCGTACAGTCCGAGCAGGCCTTGAACTCTGGGCATCCGGGCTTCGCCGGTTCGATGAAGCATGTACAGGGCCTGCTGAAAAATGGCGGTGTGCTCTTCCACCCCGGGCATCCAAGATCCCAAGCATGAACTCCGACGAACTCCGGGAGCCCTTGAAAAAGCGCGTGGGCGGCAGTTTGTCACGCCTGCCAGCGCTTAGCCGGCTCGCAATGCTTCAGCGCAATGCGCTGCTCCTGCGAGGCAACGTCTGGAAACCGCCCCACGATCATGGAACCCTCGTTCGCAAAAATGTTGGCAGAACTCGCTGACCACCATGTGCGCTTCGGGGTCAGGGTGCAAATCTTGACAGCTTTATTCTTGAGCGGTCCTAATTCCGACCAGAAAGCTCCGGATCTTTTCCGGCACCTTACCCAGTGCTTTTGCTCGATCCCACCTTCGCAATTGCTGGCTCACGCTCGCCGGGCTTCGCATTGATCGCCTTTCCGCGAGCCATTCCTGAGAAACCGTCGTCCGTTTCCAAAGCCAC
>CAIURC010000105.1 GCA_903901425.1 uncultured Spartobacteria bacterium
ACCCGTTTTCCGGGAAAAGACGCCGGCTTCCGCGGACGTTCGGGCTCAAGCCGGGCCGCCACCATGCCTGACCAGTCCTGCATCCCCAGCACCGGCAGCGCAAACGCAAACGCCGCGTCTTCGTCCCCGGTTCCTGCAGCCCGGAACACCTCCCAGATTTTGCGCGGAACGCCCACTCCGAGCACGTTCTGACTCCCGTCATGGGCCCGAAGCCCGCACCGGAGTCCGAATTCGCGCGGATGATCCACGTGCCGGTGATAGAGGAACGATTCCACGCCTGGCAAAGCAGCCACTTTTTTCCACGCCAACGCATACGCCGCCGCCTGCAGCAGTTCACCCTCCGGGCCGTCTGGGCAATGAAACCCCTGTTCGGTGAGTGCAATCCGCCGAACACGCCCCTCGTAGCGGAGCGCGTCCTGCTCCATGAAATTGCTCAACACTTCGAGGTTTCGAAACGTGATCCTGGGGGCATCCAGACGCAGGGGTGCGGTCCGGTCCTCCCAGAAACGCGGGTTGAAAAGGTTTTCCGGGTAGGGATGAAAGGCAAGGTGCCAGGGGAAATCCCCAGCGCGCCGCGCGTGCGCTGCGATTTGCTCAAGAGCGTAACGACCATGGAATCCCTTTGCAGAATCCTCGGATGCCGGGAGCATCCAGTGGTGTTCCAGCGAGACATAGACGGGAAAATCCTCGTGCAAACTCCGGCCCACCAAGTCCACCAATCGCAGGGCGGACAGGTACTCACCCAAAACGCGGTCCGGATCCGCCAGACCCATGTGGTACCAGGACCAGTGGCTTTGGATCTCGTTCCCCACCACGAGGCCCGAAAGGCGGCCAAATGGCGCATCCGGCTTCGTGTAGCGTTCCACCAACCAGTGCACAATGGCCCGGAAATGCAGAAGACCTTCGGGAGTCGCGGTGTTAAACGCTGACGGCCCCAGCGGAACTTGGTTCGGGTCGGTCAGCGGATGTACCAAGGGCGACTCCTGAGGTGTGTCCTTGCGCACATTGTTGAGAAGGATCCCCGTGACCCGCTGCCCGGCGGCCGCCGCGGCTCTCAGGTCGTGATCCAGTCGGTCCACGGCTGCCCGCCGCAGCCCGAACCGGCGCCCCTCGTACTCGAACCCCCCGGGACTTTCCGGGTGTTTGACATCCAGAAGCTCGCCCACGTCGATGTTCCGGTTCACCTGCGCGCATCCGAGGGCCTCCGCATCCCGTTGGTCCAGAACACAGGTCACCCCCTTTTTTCCAGACGGCCCGCGGTTTGCCCAGGCCTCAGGATGCCGGCGCGGCACCCCTGAAAAGTCCGTGACATACTGGGGCTCGCTCCGGTCTTCAGAATCCGCCGGGACGAGGCTGTACCGGAAAAACAACTGGTCGCCTGCAGTCTCCAGGCGCTTGACCGTAGCCGTTCCCGCACCGCGCGGCCCCCTCCAGATCACCACGGGTTTGAGCGACTGTTCGGGCGCGCCAGTCCCGGTGTGCAGCGGCCACTGGCGGATTTCGGCGACGCCATCGGCGACAGTGTTCCAGCGGAAGATGACCTCCCTTGGGGTCACACCCACCCGGAATCCATTCTCCGGCGCTGGGCCGGCTAAGTCCGCAGCCTGCAGGGTTCCCCAAAAAGCGTGGACGAGGAGAAAGACCCCGGTTGGGAGGAAACCCAGAACTCGCATGTTCAGCGGGGGGCTGCCATCTCGCCGGCAGACTGAATCCGAGCGAGTTCGGCCTTTAATTCGGCAACCTTCTCGGGCATGGAGTCATAGAGATTCTGCTTCTGGGCGCGGTCGGCGGCCATGTTGTAGAGCTCGCCCTTTGCGGTGTTTTTGGCGTAGCCGAACTGTTCATCGAACCAGCCTGGCACTTTGCTCACGCCACCTGTGGGCGCATCCACCAGAAGCCAGTCGCCCAGCCTGACGGCATAATTTTTTGGATTGGTATTGTGGACAAGGGACATGCGGGCACTGGGCTTTTCACCCTTCCAGAAAGAGAGCTGATTGACGCTGTCTTCTGCGGAGCGGTTTGGAACTTCGGCCCCGACCACGGCGGCTACCGTGGCATAAACATCGATCTGGCTCATGAGCCCCTCTGCAGCGCGCCCCGCCGGCACCCGGCCCGGCCAACGCACCACCATGGGCACATGATGCCCCCCCTCCCACAGGTCCCGTTTCACCCCGCGGAACGGCCCCGAACTGAAGTGTTCAAAACTCCGGATCCGGTCATAAGCATAGGCTTCCGCACCGTTGTCCGCCGAGAAGATGACGATGGTGTCCTGTTCGAGTCCCTTCTCTTTCAGCGCATTCAGAACGCGCCCAACGGTGTCATCGGTCTGCACCACAAAATCTCCGAAGGCGCCTGCCTTGGATTTCCCCCGGAACTCTGGGGCTGGCACGATGGGTGCATGCGGCGAGGTAAACGGAAAGTAGAGGAAAAACGGCCGCGCGGCGTCCCGGGACCGGATCCATTGCTCTGCACGCTCGGTGAGCTTGGGCATGACGGCGTAAAAATCCCAGTTTGGGACCGACGGCCCTGGCCGCGCCTCCCAGTGTCCTTCGAGCGGGTTGTCCGGGGGCTTCACCGGGACGGTGGGCGGGGTAGCGACCCTGTCGTTTTCGAACCACGCGTAGGGCGGGAAATTCGGGACGTCGTCTCCGAAATAGGATTTGAATCCGTGCGAAAGCGGGCCGCCCGTGACGGGCTTGGACCAGTCAAATGCGTCCGGTGCGTATCCCTCGCCTTTTTTGGGTTCCGAAACACCGGGTTTGCGGACGTCCTTCCAATTCCAGCCCAGATGCCATTTTCCGATGCACCCGGTGTCGTAGCCTTTCTGGGCAAGCAGGGACGCGAGCGTCACCCGGTCGGAGTCGAGGACCGGTTCATCAAATGAATTCACGATCCCATGGAACTTGCGCCAGTGGTAGCGGCCATGGAGAAGCGCGTACCGACTCGGCGTGCAGACCCCGGAAGAACTGTGCGCATCCAGAAACCGGGTGCCCTCCGTACAGAGCCGGTCCAAGTTGGGCGTCGGAATTTTCGACTCCGGGTTGTTGGCTCCGAGATCCCCGAATCCCATGTCATCCGCGTAAAGGATCACGACATTCGGCAGCTTTGCGGGTGCCGCAATGGCCTCAAAGCCAGCTACCCCCCAAAGCCCCGCAGTCGCCAGCGCAAAAATCGAGTGAAACCGGTTCATTCCACTCTTAACACCGGGCCCCGGAAAAAGTTTGGTTTTTTGCGACCGCACCCGGCCGCTGGAACTCAGCGGGCAAAGAGGATGCAGGAAGCGGCTTTGGCTGGCACGGCCTGCCGGGTATCGGTGAGGCGGCCCGTGGTAGGATCGATCCGGTAGGCGTTGAGGGTACCGGCCCCTTGTCCTGCGCAGACCAGCCAACGGCCGTCCGGGCTCAGCGCAAACCCGCGGGGTGTGGCAGGCACACCGGCCACGTTTTCCACCAAGGCCAGGCGGCCATCCTCCCCAGAAGCAAAGACGGTGAGAGAGTCGTGGCCGCGGTTTGAAACGTAAACAAACTTGCCGTTGGGATGACAGAAGATCTCGGCCAATGTGACCCCCTTGCGGGGCGCGCCTTCGGGCAAGGTGCCGACTTCCTGGATCGACTTGAGTCCGCCGGTCGCCGAGTCCACTTCGAACGCCGTGACGGTGAGCCCCATCTCATTGCAGACGTAAGCAAACCTCCCTCCGGGATGCAGCGCCAGGTGCCGGGGTCCGCCCCCGGGCGTGACCCGGCCCGACTTGGGCTCGCTGGGAAGAAGCCTGCCGCCCTCCGGATCATACCGGTAGATAAACACGTCGTCCGTGCCGAGGTCAGGGACATACACAAAACGGTCGTTTCTGTCGGTGTAAATCCCGTGGGCATGGGGCCCGGTCTGCCGGTTTGTGTCCGGGCCGGTGCCAGCATGCTGAACCACGCTGGAGGCTTCTCCCAACGAACCGTCGGCCCGGATCGGGAAGCAGGCAACGGATCCGGAAACATAATTCGCTGCGAGCAGGTTGCGGCCTGCGGCGTCCACCCAGACATGACACGGCCCGGCGCCTTTGGCATCCACCTCGTTCAACGGTTGAAGGCGATCGGCTTCCACCCGGAACGATCCCAACCGGCCCGCAGCCGCCTCCAGCACGGAGTAGAGGTGCCGGCCGTCCGGGCTCAAGGCTTGGAAAGAGGCATGCTGGACCTTCGCCAGAAGTTTGGGCTGGGAAAGGACACCGGTTTCGCTGTCGAGGCTGGAGGTCAGGATGCCCTCCGCGCCGGGGCCAGAACTGCCCACATAAAACTTCAGTTCTGCAGCGCCGCAATCCGAGGCCAGACAGAACCCTGCACCCAAAACCGCCAGTGTGAGGAGGAAACGCATGTCGGCACCCTATCACTCCCCATGAGAACGCAACAGCGTTTCGCTCAGAAACAGACTCCCGAGTCCACGGCTTCGCCGCTTGAAGCCCAGAACCGCGCGCCTTATTCTCACCCCGATTTCATTCTGCCGCCCGTGCGGCCGGGACGATTTCTAACCCCCTGTAACTCTCACCCTGCGCTCCCTCTTCCTATGCCTGTATTCATGACCCGTGTTGAACTGCACGATGCCACGCCTGCCGACTACGAAACGCTCAATGACGCAATGGCCGCACAAGGGTTCCAGCGGTCCATCGTCGGCGACGACGGCCAGTCTTTCCTGCTTCCCACCGGAAATTTCCTTGGCCAGACCGTGGGCACTGCAGCCGAGGTCATGAACATCGCCGGGTTCGCCGCCTCAATGACCAACAAGGGATTCAGCCTCCTGGCCACCGAGTTTGAACGCACCTCGTGGCGGGGACTCAAGCCCAGCCCCGCTCCGGCAAAACCAGCCGCTGCCGCGCCCCAGCCCGGAAAGTAGCCCGCAGTCTCATTTCGCGCTTTTGGCCCGGCCAAGCCGAGTCCGCCGTTTTTTGTGCCCCGGACCAGCCAACGCACGCCCAGCCGGCCCCACCGATCCTCCCCCATGAAAAATCCTCTTTTCAAGGTTGCCGCGCTGCTCACCGTGGTCGCTTCTCTGCCTGCAGTCCAGGCAGCGGACCGCAAACCGAATGTGGTGGTCGTGTTTGTGGACGACCTCGGTTACGCAGACATCGGCCCATTTGGAGCGACCCAACAGAGCACTCCGAATCTGGACCGGATGGCGCGCGAAGGCATGAAACTCACCAGTTTCTATGCGGCACCCGTCTGCTCAGTTTCGCGGGCCCAGCTCCTCACGGGATGTTACGGGGCGCGCGTGTCAGTGCCCGGCGTTTATTTCCCCGGGGGTGCAGAGGGACTGAATCCCGCCGAGGCAACCGTGGCCGAGCGCCTCAAGGAACTCGGGTACGCCACCGCCTGCGTTGGGAAATGGCATCTGGGCGACCAACCGCCCTTCCTCCCAACCCGGCAGGGGTTCGACCGCTACTTTGGGATTCCGTACTCGAACGACATGCAACGTCCGGAAAAGGGCCAGACGACTGCCGTCTCACCCCTCCTCAGAAACGAACAGGTGGCCGAGCTTCTGACGCAGGAGCAGCAGAGCACAATTGTTGCCCGGTACACGGCCGAGGCGGTGCAGTTCATCGGCGAGAACCGGGAAAAACCGTTCTTCCTCTACTTCCCGCACACCGCGGTCCATACCCCGATTGAACCCGGAGCTGCCTTCCGCGGCAAATCGCGGAACGGCCGGTTTGGGGACTGGGTGGAGGAAGTGGATTGGAGTGTGGGACAGATCCTTGAGGCCCTGGAAAAAAACCGGCTCGCCGAAAACACGCTGGTTCTTTTCACCAGCGACAATGGTCCGTGGCTCACCAAAGGCGCAGACGGCGGAAGTGCCGGTCCGCTGCGCGGTGGAAAGGGAAGCACGTGGGAGGGTGGGATGCGCGTTCCCACACTCGCATGGTGGCCGGGGAAAATTCCGGCGGGCTCCCGCTGTGACGCGGTGGCCGGCACGATCGACATTTTGCCCACTGCGGTGGCACTGGCTGGAGGCACGCTCCCCGCAGCGCCAAAGATTGACGGCCGCGACATTTCGCCGCTGCTTTTTGGAAAATCCACCGAATCCCCCAGAGACGCGCACTTCTATTTTTCCGGTTACACGCTTCAGGCGGTTCGTCAGGGGCCGTGGAAACTTGCGCTCACGCCGCAGCCTGAAAACCTCGGCCAGAAAAAAGCGCCTGTAGGTTCCAAAGAGCCGAGGCTTTACAACCTCGACCAGGAAATCGGCGAACAAACCGATCTTGCGGGGCAACATCCTGAACTGGTGAGCCGTCTGCAAAAGATCGCAGCGGAGATGTCGGGCGAAATTGGCGGGCAAACTCCATCAGCCCGCCGACCGGCGGGCCGGGTCGACGCCCCGGTGACTCTGTATCCTACCGACCCGCGGCCTGTGCCGGGTAAAAAAGCCAAGAAATAAGCCGGCTCAAGCCGACTGACTCGAAACCGGGTCGCTGCTGCGGATGGATTGGATCTGCATCTGCGCGGTCACTTGGTCCCTGTACTCATTGCGTTCGAGATAGAACGCAACGTCCCATGGCGGGCGCGGCAGCGGACCTGCGGCTGCTCCGAACCAGATCGCGCGCTGCCTGCGGCTTCCCTGCTGGAGCATGAGGGAGAGATGCTTTTCCTTGAGGATCCGGGGTTCCTCGGCGGGCTGTACCCTGCGGACGGCAAAGAGGGGCTGCGGGTTGCCCATCCCAAAAGGCTGAAGAGCCTCATGCTGGCGGAGAAGTTCCAGGTCGATCTCGGCCAGGGCCAGGCACGCGTCAATCCGGAGCGAACGCTGCAATTTGCCGCCCTGGAGGTAGCGCGCGGCGCATTCGGCAAATGCCTCGCGGAACTCCTCGAGCCGTTCTTTGCGGAGTGTGACCCCAGCGGCCATCTCATGTCCGCCATAACCTTCCAGAAGGCTGCGACACTCGTCCAAGGCCTGCACCAGCGAAAGCCCCTCGATGCTGCGCCCGCTGCCCTTCCCTGATCCGTCCTCGCCGAAACCGACCACAAAAACCGGGCGGTGATGCTGCCGGACAATCCGCGAAGCCACGATCCCCACCACCCCGGGATGCCATCCATCGCCTCCGAGCACAATGCCCGCATGCCGCGCCGGATCGTACCACGAAGCCAGCTGCGCCTCCGCCTCTTTTGTCACGGCCTCCTCCACCGCACGCCGTTCGCGATTCTGCTCGTCCAGACTCCGCGCCAAAACCCGGGCGCGGGCACGGTCCGGAGTGACGAGCAGCTCAAGGGCGTCGGCAGCGGAGCCGATCCGGCCAGCGGCGTTGAGACGAGGCCCCAACTGGAACCCAACCTGCGAGGGGCTGACCGGGAAACGCACCTCCGAAACCGCCACCAGTTCACCGATCCCCGCCCAGCGGGTGTCACCGAGTTGCAGCAGTCCGCGCCGGACCAGAATCCGGTTCTCATCTGTCAACGGCACGAGGTCGGCCACGGTGCCGAGAGTGACCAGGTCGAGGTATTCGCGCAGATCCAGACCGGCAACGGGACGGCGTTTGAGCAAGGCATGCGCGAGTTTAAAACAGAGTCCGACGCTGCAAAGCCCTTGGCCGTCTCCGCCCAGTTTGGGGTTCACCAGTGCCACGCATTCGGGCAGTTCGGTCTTGGGTTCGTGGTGATCCACGATCACCACATCCACCCCGTGGCCCATCAAAAACGCGACCTCCGCCACTGCCGTGGTCCCACAGTCCACCGCCACCAGCAGTTCCGGAATCCCGCCTCCGAGACAGCGTTCCAGGCCGGCCCGGCTCAGACCGTACCCCTCGCCCTGACGCATCGGAAGAAAACATTCGACCCGGCCACCCACCGCCTCCAAAACCCGGCTCAGCAAGGCCAGGGAACTGACCCCATCCACGTCGTAATCCCCGTACAACACAATTCGCTCGCTCCGCTCCACAGCCAGCCAGAGACGGTCCACCGCAGCGTCCATCCCCTTCACCAAAAACGGGTCCCGCAACGATTTCAGTTTCGGATCCAGAAATTTCCGGGCCTGCTCGGGCTCAGCGATTCCGCGCCGGACAAGGAGTTCGGCCACAAACGGAGCGACATCCAAGTCCGCGGCGAGCGCGCCCGCGAGTTCCGCGACCGATTCTGGCATGATCCATCGTGTTTCCATGGGTTTCCTCAAGGTTTCCGGTTGAGCAACCCGTCCTCGGGCGCCTCCGCGACGGTGACCTGCAGCACGCCCGCCTGGCCTCCCCGGTACACGCGGAGTCCGATCCGTTCGCCGACCTCCACCTGTCTGAGCCTGCTCCGCAGAGCCTCCACGCCGCTGACTTCCTCGCCGTTGATGGCACCAATCACGTCAAACTTCCGCACCCCGGCCCGGGCGGCGGGACCATCGGGCACGACCTCCACCACCAGCACTCCGGCCCTGCCCGGGATGCCCAGTTCGGCGGCGAGATCCGGTGACAGGTCCACCATGGCAACCCCAAGAAAGGGCCGAACCACGCGGCCCGTTTTCAGGATGGTTTCCATCGCCCGGCGCGCAACGTTGGCGGGAATTGCGAGGCTGATCCCCAGCCAGCCGCCGGTTTCGGAATAGATGGCACTGTTGATTCCGATCACTTCGCCGCGAAGGTTCAGCAGCGGTCCGCCGGAGTTGCCCTGATTGACCGCGGCATCGGTTTGCAGGAACTCCACCCCGCTCTCGTTCATGGCGCGGCCCTTGGCGCTGATGATGCCCTGGGTCACGCTCTCCCGGAGCCCGAACGGGCTTCCAATTGCAAACACCATCTGGCCAACCCTGACCGCATCGCTGTCCCCCAGCACCAGGGGACGGACTCCATCGGCCTTGATCTGAAGCACGGCGATGTCCACCGCCCGGTCCACGCCGATGAGGCGTGCGGGAACTCCGCGGCCGTCATTCAACTCGACCACGATCTCGGACATGCCCTCCACCACATGCGCATTGGTCATCACATGGCCCTCCACCGAAACCACCACGCCGCTCCCAATGGAGCTCCGGACCGAGGTGCGCGGCCCCCCCCGGAAAAACCATTCCAGCGGGTCCACGGGGGTCACGCCCCGGGAACGGATGCACACCACCGAGGGCATGACGGCACTGGTGAGCCGGCTGTACTCGGCGTCAATCGCGTTCAACACCCGGAGTTCGCCTGGATCCAGAACCGGCGAACTGGCCAGCGTGTAGCGTTCCCGGTCCGCTTCCGAACGGCGCCAGCGTTGGAGCCCCAGAAGGACAACCACCAAGACAACGATGATGAATGAAATCCGACGCATTCCCCGCCATCTTCTCCACCTCAACTCACCCCCGCAAGAACCGCCTCACCGCTTCCCTCCAAAAACCCGCGCAACCCCCGGTTTTCGGGCCGGTCGAGACCGGGGTCCGAGGAAAGGATCCGCTGGGCTTCGCGCCGGGCAAGTCCCATGAGTTCAGCGTCGCCCAAAATGCAGCCCAGTTTCAAGGGGGCTGCACCGCTCTGGGCCGTACCCAGAAGATCGCCTGGACCGCGCAACCGCAGGTCTGCCTCCGCGATTTCAAACCCGTTCTGTGTCTGGGCCAGGACCTGCAGTTTTTCAAGTGCCGGACCGTCCGCCTTCTCTGAACAGAGGAGCACACAGTAGCCCTTGTGGGAACCGCGCCCGATCCGGCCCCGGAGCTGGTGGAGCTGGGCAAGTCCGAAGCGTTCCGCATTTTCCACGAGCATGACGGTGGCATTTGGGACATCGATCCCGACCTCAATCACAGTGGTGGCCACCAGCACTTGGGTCTGGCCGGCACGAAACCGGGCCATGACCGCCTCTTTTTCCTCGGGAACCACCCGGCCATGGAGCAGCTCGCATTTCCATGGATCGAGCAGCTTTTTCCAGCGCTCGAACTCGCCCACCGCTGCCTTGGCCTCGAGCTTTTCGGACTCCTCAACCAGCGGATAGACAATGTACACCTGCCGGCCCTGACCGAGTTGTTCGCGCAGAAAGACCACCGCCTCTGGCAGCTTCGCGGCGGGACGCACCCCGGTCACCACCCGGCCACGGTTGGCTGGAAGTTCGTCCAGAACCGAGACCTCCAAATCCCCGTAGACCGTCATGGTCAGCGTGCGCGGGATGGGCGTGGCCGTCATCACCAGCACGTCCGGCCCGGCCTCCGATCCCTGTTCCCGAAGCCTTGCCCGCTGGAGGACGCCGAACTTGTGCTGTTCATCAATGACGGCCAGACCGAGCCGCCCCAGCCCGGCGGGCTCGTAGAGCAGCGCATGGGTTCCCACATAAATCTGGGGCCCCTCCATGGCCGCCGCACCGCCAAACAACGGCAGCGGCCCAGCCTCTTCCCGGCGGGTGCCGGTCCGCAGAGCCACGCCCACACCCAGCGGCTCCAGAAGCCGCCGGAACTGCAGGTAATGCTGTTCGGCCAGAATTTGGGTGGGCGCCATGAGCGCCGCGGAAAACCCGGCCTCCACCGCAAGCAGCATGGCGCTCAGCGCCACCAGCGTTTTGCCAGATCCCACATCCCCGTGGAGCAGGCGGTTCATCGGGTGCGGCGCGGCCATGTCGGCACGGATCTCCCCGATTGCCCGGAGTTGGGCGCCCGTCAGCGCAAACGGCAGTGACCCGTGCAGGCGCTCCATCAATTCCCCAGGTCCGCAATGCCGCCCCCCGGCCTCCTGCCGGCCGTTCTCGCGCCGGCTCACCACCCGCAGTTGCAGCCCCAAAAACTCCTCCAGAACGAGGTGCCGCCTCGCTTTTGCCAGCGCCTCCCAGCTCTCTGGAAAATGGATTTGCCGCAGGGCCTCGCACCGAGGGCCCTCGGCAAGCGCGTCAGGAAGCCGGGTGGGAACCGCTTCGGGAGTGAGACTCTGCAGTCCGTCCCACACGAGGCTTCGGACCATCTTCGGTGTGAGTCCTTCGGTGGCGGGATGGACGGGCGTGATCCGGCCGTGGTGCACACCCGGGCCGGCATCCTCGTCGAGCACCTCGAACTCCGGGTGGGCCAGAACCAGGTTCGTCCCGGAACATTTGAGACGCCCGTAAACCACAATCCGAAGCCCCTCGGCCAGCATTCGTTCCACCCAATGGGCGTTGAACCAGCGCAGGAGAAGCCGCGGACTCAACGCGTGCGCCCCTTCTTCCTCAAGAACTGCATCCAGCATTTTTTGGCCGCCGCGCACCCGCCGCACCTGGACCTTCCGCACAACCCCGCACAAGCATACCGGAGCGGTGCCTTCAGATGAGGGGAACCGCTCAAACCGGGTGCGGTCCTCGTAGCGCCTCGGGTAATGGGTCAACAGCGCCCCGAGCGTGGAGATTCCAATCCGTTCGAGGGCGCGCCTGCGGGCCGCAGGGATCCAGTCCAGGTCTGTCACTGGTGTGTCCAAGTTCACGGGGTTACCCTACTTTTTCCGGACGGAACGGAAAGTCTTTCAACCGGCCCCATGCTTTTTGCCGGCCCAAGCCCGGCCAGCGCGCCCCAGAGGCTGACCCTCGGAAAAAAGAAACACCCCGTTCCCTTTCGAGAACGGGGTGAATCTGAGTGTCAGTTTCGGGGTTTTACCGGTGGGCCCCGGGAGCAATCAAAACCGGACGCGCAGCAACTCCCGGCGAAACGAGGATCTCTTGGACCGGCACCTCCACCACTCGGCCTTCCCCAAACCGGATTTGAACGGACTGTTGGCCCTCAGCAGGAATCACCGCCACAGCCGAAAACAGCTGCATCACCGTAGTGGCGACCGAGTCTGATGGCAGTTTTGAAACCGTGAAGTCCAGGATCCCGTCAGGCCCTACCTCCAGTCGGGCATCCACGCTACCACCATGGCCAATCTCACCAACGGCTCCCACGTACAAATACACCCCACTTGGTAGGTTGTAACTGAACGCGTAGGACTCGGTCAGGTTTCCAACAAACTCCCGTTCGCCACCGCTGCTGTTGTCCGTGGGATCCTGCACCTCAGTTTTGCGGCCGAGGTCGAACCTGCCAGAAACGGGTTCCCTGCCCCCGATTGCAAAGTGTCCGGCAATCCGGTCGACCACCAGCAAACCGTTCGCCTTGGCCAAACGCCTCGCGCCACCTTCTTGGGCCGCTGGCAACCTGAATCCGGCCGTCACCCAGCCCGTCTGCGCATTCACCAGCAGCCTGAGCCCCATCGGATTTTCCCCGGAAACAGCGACACGGCCGCGTTCATCCAACGCGACCGCCACCCGCTGCTCCTCTTCACCACCTCCGCCAATCGAAACCTCAAGTTCCCCGGAGTTGATCAACCCGGACACCGCATCCGCTCCGAAGTAGCGGACCCCGCTAAACTCGGAGACGCCATGGAATTCGAAACCGTCGGGGAACCCAACGCCAAAGTTGGCCGGACGCACCCAGGACACGGTGTCGGAATAGGCCGAGTAGCCGTTGGCATAGAGCCTCCCGGCCAGATACCCCTTTCGGGCGTAGGTTGGGGCAAAGAGCGGGATTTCACCATTGGCTCCGAGCACGCCCCCCCAACTGATCTGAGTGCCATCCGCCAACTTCCCGAGCACCTGAACCCCACCGGCTCCATTGACGTTCACCGAAAGCAGCGAGGCACCCGGCACTCCGGCATCTCCGGTGCGGAACGCCGCGTTGTATCGTCCCACCAGATCCTCGCTGACCCGGTTCCTCGAGGAATAAGGGGACCGGGACGCATAAAAGTCGCCCGCCACCCCGTTTTCATCAGGATTCGAGTTCTCCGGGTACAGGTAGCCGCTCAAGCCGGCCCCCTGAACGTCCTGGACAGACAGGTCCGCCACCCAGCCGCGCAGAATCAGATCCCCCTCGTTGCCCCGCTTCACCCGGCCCCGGATTTCTCCACCGGTCCAGTCTCCGAGGAACGGATAGGGGCGGCCGTTCATCGTCAAACGCCCTGAGAGAGCCCCTGCCGCAGAACATTGGAAGGTCAGCGCCCCCCGCAAGCCTGGTCCGGTTGCCGCCCCGCCATTGATCAAAGCGTCCCAGCGTCCCACCAGAGGTGC
>CAIURC010000106.1 GCA_903901425.1 uncultured Spartobacteria bacterium
CGACACCTCCTGCGCCGAGGCGTTCTCCGCGAGGATGACCCGCAGTTCCTCCTCGCTGTGTGCGAGTTCGTGGCCGCTCACCGGCTCAATCCGGAAGACCCTCTTGAGTAGCGCGTTTGAGCAGAGGTTCAAAAACCAGATGGCCGGCCGGAACACCGCATAGAAAAGCCTCAACGGCCGGCTCACTGCGAGGGTCGTGCCCAAAGGCTTGCGGATGGCAAAAATCTTCGGTGCCTGTTCCCCGAGCACAATGTGCAGGATGGTGATCAGCGAAAACGCGAGCGCAAAAGAAACCGAGCGCGTCACCGTCTCCGACTCGACGCCCAGCTTCACAAAAACCGGCTGAACCATCTGCGCCAGATACGGTTCGCCGATCCAGCCCAGCCCCAGACTGGCCAGAGTCACCCCCAACTGGCAGGCCGAGAGGTACGCCTCGAGGTCCTCGGTGATCCGGCGCGCCTGCAACGCCGACTCGTCTCCCTCCTCCGAAAGCGCCTCCAACTGGCTGCCCCGGATCTTCACCAGGGCGAACTCCGCCGCCACAAAAAAACCGTTCAAGACCACCAGCACCGCGATGGCGGACAACTTGACCAGCAGGACCCCGGGCGGATCCCACCCGGAGGCCACCCCGGCGGATGAGGCGATGAAAATCTCGACGGTCACGCTCTGCTTCCTCCAAAAAAAACGAGCCGCGAAGAATCCTCTTCGCGACTCGCAAAAATTTGGCGTGGCTTTGAGATTACCAACTCGACTTGGTGACGCCCGGGATCAACCCGTTCGACGCCAGTTCACGGAAGGCAATACGGGAAAGCTTAAAGCGCCCGATGTAGCCGCGCTTGCGGCCAGACACCTGGCAACGCCGGCTCAGACGCACCGGACTTGCGTCCTTGGGCAGCAGGGAAAGACCAATGTAGTCCCCCTTGGCCTTCAACTCCGCACGGAGCGCGGCGTACTTTGCCACCGTGGCGGCCTTGCGTTTCTCTTTCTCAATCCAGCTGGTCTTTGCCATAAAAATGAGGGCGCAGACTAGATGCACCTACCGGGATTGCAACCTTTTTCTTGTGCCTAAACAAAGGAATTCTCCGACCTCGCTTTGACAAAGCCCCTGCTCCAACCTCGACAACCCGCCTCGGTTGCACACAATTTGCACGCCCATGTCCAACCCGGATCCGTCCGAACCCACGCCCGACGCCACTGACCTCCGCCCCGTGGTCGCAAGCTATTGCACCACCTTTCTCAAACCCGAGATGCGCCACATCTACCGGCAGGTCACCGGGCTGCGCCGGTACCAAACCTTTGTCCTCACCCGGGAACGGGCCAACCCCGCCCAGTTCCCTTTCGAGCCCGTCGAGGAGATCCCGCGGGCACGGAAAAACTTCCTCAAACGGTTCTGGCTCAAATACGTCCGCCGCCTGCCCCCGGTCTATTACAGGGGCGAACTTCAGGAAGTCCTCAAAATCCTCAAACGCAGGCCGGCTGACCTGCTTCATGTCTATTTCGGACACACCGGCGTCCACCTGCTGCCTTTCATCCTCGAATGGGAAAAACCCTGCGTGGTTTCGTTCCACGGCATGGACATCCAACCGCGCCCCCACCAACCCGGGTACGATGATCAAATGCGCGGCGTCCTCCAGTCCACCCCGCTGGTCCTCGCCCGCTCCCAGTCCCTCGCCGAACGGCTCGTCCAGATCGGCTGTCCCCGCGAAAAAATACGGATCAACCGGACCGGAATCCCGCTCTCAGACTTCCCGTTCTCCCAGCGCACCGCCCCCGCAGACGGCGCATGGATTCTGGTCCAAGCCTGCAGGCTGATCGAAAAAAAGGGCCTCCACACCGCACTCCGCGCATTCGCCCAGTTCCGCAAAACCCAACCGAAGGCCAGGTTCCTGATTGCCGGGGATGGGCCGCTCAAGCCCAAACTGCTTCAGTGGATCTCGGAATTGAGCCTTGGCAACTCGGTGGAACTCTGCGGGTTTCTCGCGCAGGACGCTCTGGCCGCGCTCTACGCGAAAGCACACCTCTTTGTGCACCCCAGCGAAATGCCCCCGGACCAAAATCAGGAGGGCGTGCCCAACTCCATGCTTGAGGCGATGTCCACAGGGCTGCCAGTTCTGGCCACCCTCCACGGCGGGATCCCTGAAGCGGTCGCAGACGGCGAAAACGGTCTCCTGGTCCCTGAACGCGACCACAACGGCTTGGCGCACGCCCTGCAGCGCGTCACCTCCCAGCCGGCCCTGTACTCGGCTTTCTCCGCGGCCGCAGCCCGGTCCGTCCGCGCGGAGTTCGAGCAGGAGGCAGCCATTGCGAGGCTGGAAGGGTTTTACGACGAGGCCCGGGCCAGATTCGTTCCCACCAAGACCGCTCCCGCAGGGCGCTGAGCGCTCCCACCGCCCATGCATTCCTTCGCCTACCTGTACGAGCGGTTTCCTTCGTTTGTTCAGACGTTTGTCTACCGGGAAGCGAGCGAAATGATCGCCCAGGGCATGAACCCTCTTCTGGTCTCCATCCGCCCCCCGGAAGATCACCCCACCCTCGCCGCGGAATTCGAGGCCCCCGTGCTTTACCTTCCAGACTCCGGCGAAATCCGCTCCGAGATCGACACCCTCAGAAAACAACGGCGGCTCCCCCGCAAAACCCACAAGCTTCTTCCAGAGGCGCGCGCGGAGAAGGACTCCACCCGCCTTTTTGAAGCCGCTTGGCTGGGACCGCGCCTCCTCGAACTCGGCATCCGCCATGTCCACGCTCATTTTGGCGGTATGGCCGCACGCACCGCATGGTGGCTTCGCGAACTCCATGGCATCACCTACAGCTTCACCGGGCACGCCAACGACATCTTCTGCCCAACAGATTTCCCAGTGTCGAATTCCGACCTAGCCAAGGCCGCAACGTTTGTCGTTACAGAAACCGATTTCGCAAAAAACTGGATGGAGGAACACCACCCGTCCGCCCGTGGCCGGGTCTTCCGGATCTACAACGGAATCGACTCCCGGTTCCCAGAAAAACCACCGGGGTTGAGCCCCAAAAAAATCCTGTCCGTGGGCCGGTACGTGGAAAAAAAGGGGTTCCCAGACCTCATTCGGGCGTGCCAAATCCTCCGCGACCGAGGATTGGTCTTTTCGTGTTCCATCATTGGCGAGGGCCCGATGCACCGGGAACTCGAGTCTCTGGTCCGGGAACTGGATCTGGAAGGATTTGTCGAGATTGCAGGCCCCCGTTCCCAGAATGCGGTGCGGAGCGCCCTTGCCGAAGCCGACCTGTTTGTACTTGCATGCGTCCCCGATCAGGAGGGAGGAAGCGACAACCTACCCACCGTGATCATGGAAGCGATGATGTGCGGCACTCCGGTGGTTTCGACCACTCTGGCAGGGATTCCTGAAATGATCGCAAGCGGCCGCACGGGGCTCCTCACGCAACCAGGAAACCCCGGGGCACTGGCGGACGCACTTGCGCAACTCCTTCAGAACCCCACAACGGCGCAGACGCTTGCGGATGCCGGACGCCGGTTCGCATTGGAGAACTTTGCCGTGATCTCCACCACACGGCACCTCAAACACCTTTTGGTGTCCCGGGCCGGCGTCCAAGCTCCCCCGGAGGCGCTCCGCATCGATCCCGGCCTTCCCGCCGCACCGGCCCGAAGGCGGTGGTGGGACCGGATCCTTGGAACACAGGAACGCTCCAGCAACCCATAACCTCCCACATCATGGCACAAGCAATCATGGACCCCGAGCAGGTACGCCGGTTTGCGACCGAGCTCAAACGATTCAACGAGGAAATGCAGTCCAAAGCCGGCGCCCTCCAGGCCCGGTTCAACTCGCTCTCCTCGACCTGGCAGGATCAGGAACACGCAAAGTTCTCTGAGGAATTTCTGGCCACGATGAAGGCCCTCCGTCGCTTCATGGAGGTCGCCGAACAGCACACTCCCTTCCTCCTCCGCAAGGCGCAGCGGATCGAAGACTACCTCAACCAGCGCTGACTCCCATGGCCGCACAAGCCAGAGTCTCGGCCGTCGATGCCCTGGAACTGTTCCGCACCCAACTCGTCCAGTATTCCACACGCTCCCACCAGTGCATTGACGAGGTCGGCGATGAAATCCGGCGGGTCCGGGCATGGATCCAGCACGACCGCAGATCCCACTGGGAGGCCGAACTCCGGCGACGTCGCCGGGACCTTGACCAGGCCGAACAGGAGTTGCTCACCGCCAAACTCTCCTCACTTCGCGACTCGTACACCCTCCAGAAAAACGCCGTGCTCCGTGCCCGGCGCGCGCTGGCGGAAGCGGAGGAAAAGATCCGGGCAATCAAGGTGTGGAGCCGGGATTTCGACAACCGCGTGGCACCGTTGCTCAAGCAAATGGAGGGCCTCCGGCAGCACCTCGACATTGACCTGCCCAAGGCCATTGCATTCCTCCTGAAGGCTCAGGACACACTGGAATCGTATGCCGCCCTGCGCCCGCCCGCACTGCCGACCGACGCCGACTCCATGCGCCTGAACGCAGCCCCGGAAACGCCCCAAGATCCGGCTCCCGAGCCCACACCCCCGCCAACGCCCTCCGCATGAGCACTCAATCCAGCGCGGCCAACCTCGCTCAGGCCCTCAAGGAACTCCACTTCGAGTGGCAGCAGACCGAAGCGTCTTGGCAGGACCACAAAGCCGCCGAGTTCCATTCCCGCTTCCTTGACCCGCTCCCCGCGCAAGTTGCACGGGCCACCAACGCCATTCAGGAAATCCACAAACTCCTCTCCCAAGCCCGTTCCGACTGTGAGTAACCAGCCTGCTTTCTCCAAAATCCCGTCCCTGCTCAGGAGCCTGCGCGAGTCGCTCAACCACTTCGCGAAAACGGAGTCCCAACTGCAGCGCGACTTCCGCCAGCGTCGGGCTTTGCTTGAGCACCGGGCAACTCAGGCTCTTGAACAAATCGACGCTTCCGCCGCCGCCCGCATCGCTCAGGCGGAGGCCGAAAAGCTCGACCTGGAGTCCCAGATCCAGACCCGGGCCAGCCAGCGCCGCGAACGGATCACCCGTGCCCACGCAGCAGCCCAACGCTCGATCCCGAAACGGGCCCAGGTGGCCCGTGAAAAATGGCTCGGCCAAATTCAGCACCAGCGCTTCCTCTCCGAACGTCTCTACAGCAACTCCCTCCGGGAAACAGACGCCAAATTCATTGAAGCCACCAAGTTTCTCACCGAATCCCGAGACCGGTATGCCCAACTCCAATCGGCCGCCCGGCGGATTCTGAGCGGTTGCCCCGGCCTCTCCAAACTGCTCCTCCGCCCGATTGAGGATGCCCCGGCGGATCCCACCCAGATGGAACGGTGGCGCCTGGAACTCGAATCCCAAACCACAGCGGCCACCGCAGCCCTCCACGCGCTCCAGGCCAGAGCCGGCCTCCGTTTTTTCTCAAAACTCCCGCTGCCCACCGTTCTCCCTTTTGCCGCTCTTCTCTCCTGCGCGGGACTGATCCCCCACGGCCCAAATCCCAGCGGGTTCCTCCTTGCAGGCTCCATTTTTTCGGCCCAGGCGATCCTCGTTTTCCTGCTCCGCGCAACCGCCACCTCGCGGGCACGCCCGGACGCCATCCGCCTCGCAGAAGGGTTGCACGGCGCCGGCGCGGCGCATCAAGCCAGCTGCGCGAGCACCGACGCATGGCATGCGCGGGAACGCGACCGGATCCAGTCCGAGTTTGATCAGAGATCAGAAAACCTCACGACCCGGTGGAACCAGGCCGATGCCAAGGAGGCTGAACACGCCCGCAGTCTGGCCCAGAAACTCGACCACCAGCTTCCCCGAAGCCTGCAAACCAATGCACGGATGGCCCAGTCTGCAATCCAACGGGCTGCAGATCACCGCCAACCCGCCCTCCAAGGAGCCGAGGCTACAGAGCAGGCACGCAGGAAACGCATCCTTGAACAACTCGAGTCCGATCGCACCGCGCTGACAAACGAAGAGAATGCGCATTGGCAGGTGCTTTTCAAGCAGTGGCGGGAAACACTTCCTCCCACCTGGCACGCGCTCATGGGCGCCGCCGCCAAACTCCCACCCTCCCCGCCTCCATGGTCCCCCGATTCGGTCGCGGATTGGAACCCGTCCACCGGGTTTCCCGAGTCCATTCCGCTGGGTGACTTTGGAATCCGTCTCAAAGGCCCGGGCCTCCCCGCGCCTTCAAGCCCGGAACTTTCCCTGCTCGGCCCGGAGGAGCTCCGGCTGCCCCTGGCGCTTGAACTGCCCACAGGAGGCAACCTTCTGGTGGAATGCACCGAACCCGGCTCGCCGGAGGTGGCCGCCGTGTTTAACCAAGTTCTGATCCGGCTCCTCTCCAGCCTGCCCCCGGGCAAATTCAGCTGCACCGTGTTCGATCCCATCGGCCTGGGCCAAAACTTTGCCGGCCTCATGCATCTGGGCGACTACGAGGAAAGCCTGATCAATCGGCGAATCTGGACGCAGAGCGATCAACTCGATGCCCGCCTCGCCGAACTCAACGCGCATATCGAAAAAGTCATCCAGATGTACCTGCGCGACGAGTACCCAACGATCTCCGATTACAACGCGCGGGCCGGTGTGGTTTCGGAAAAGTATCATTTTCTGGTCCTCGCCGATTTTCCCACCGAATGCAGCGAGGCGTCCGCAAAACGTCTCCACAGTATCCTGGCCAGCGGCGCCCGCTGCGGCGTCTTTACCCTCCTCCACTGGAACCCCAGAAATCCCCCCCCGCAGGAGATCTCGCTTGAAGACCTCAGCCGCCACTGCCTGAGACTCCGCTTGGAAAACGGCTCCTGGCACGCTCCGGACTCACCGCTGCCGGAAGGCTGCGGGATCGAGCTTCTGCCACCGCCAAGCACCCAACTCGGCAGCGAACTCATCCACAGGATCGGACGAGCCAACGTCAATTCCACCCGGGTTCAGGTCCCGTTCAGCCAAATCGCCCCGTCCCAAGATGCCGTCTGGTCGGGCTCCACCACCCTCGAACTGCGCGTCCCAATTGGCCGGACTGGCGCCACCAAACAACAGTTCTTTTCGCTCGGATACGGCACCCGACAGCACGCACTTCTGGCCGGCAAAACGGGTTCCGGAAAATCCACACTGCTCCACGTCCTCATCACCAATCTTGCGCTCCATTTCAGCCCCGCAGAGGTCGAGTTCTACCTCATCGACTTCAAGAAGGGCGTCGAGTTTAAGTGCTACGCGGAACACAGACTTCCCCATGCCCGGGTCATTGCCGTGGAGAGTGACCGGCAGTTCGCACTCAGCGTCCTGGAACGCATCGACGACGAGCTCCGCAGACGCGGCGAAATCTTCCGTGCCCTTGGTGTCCAAGACCTGGCCGGCTACCGCAAGACAGGCTCTCAGGAACCCATCCCGCGTTCGCTTCTGCTCATCGACGAGTTCCAAGAGTTCTTCGTCGAAGACGACTCGATTGCGCAGAAGGCCGCCCTTCTCCTCGACCGGATTGTCCGCCAAGGCCGCGCCTTTGGAATGCACGCCCTACTCGGCTCCCAGACTCTGGGCGGCGCGTACACGCTCGCCAGAACCACACTCGGCCAGATGGGCGTCCGGATTGCGCTCCAGTGCAACGAGGCCGATGCCTACCTGATCATGGATGAGGACAACGCAGCCCCGCGCCTGCTCTCGCGCCCCGGTGAAGGCATCTACAACGATGCCGCCGGCGCCCTCGAGGGAAACAGCCCGTTCCAAGTCGTGTGGCTGCCTGACTCCGAGCGCGATGCGCTCCTGCGGCAAATCTCCGACCGCGCCACCGCGAACCCGACTCCAGTCCCTGAACCGGTTATCTTCGAGGGAAACGCGCCCGCAATTCTCGCCGAAAACACCCTTCTCAGGGGCCTTCTGGAAGGCACCCTGCCGCCTTCGACTCCACCGAGGGCATGGCTCGGCGCACCAAACGCCATCAAAGGACCCACCGAAATCCTGTTTCCGCGTCAAAACGGCAGGAACCTCCTCCTGGTCGGACAACGACAGGAATCCGTGCTCGGGATTTTCGCGTCCTGCATTCTTTCGGTCGCGGCCGGATTGCCTCCGCAGAGGGCCCGGTTCCATATTCTGCACGCGTCCGCGCCAGACTCCCGGGAATGTCAGACATTTGACCTGCTCTCCTCGACCCTGCCGCACGCCGTTTCCTCGGCGGGTCCTTCAGAATCGGGCTCACTTCTGGAGCAACTCGGAGACGAGCTCCATGCCCGGACCGCCTCCCCGCAGAACGATGCACCGCAGGTTTTTGTGCTGCTGCACGACCTCCACAGGAACCGCAAACTGCGCTACGATGAGGATGCCGCGTTTTCCTTCTCGTCTGAGGCCCCGCGCAACCCGGGCCTGATTCTGGACGAACTCCTCGTGCAAGGAAGCGCCGTTGGAATTCATGTCCTGGCCAGTCTGGACTCCCTCAGCAGCGTCCAGCGCTTCTTCAGCCGCAAATCCCTCTCGGAATTCGAGATGCGCGTGCTCTTCCAGATGAGCCCAAACGATTCCTCCTCGCTCATCGACTCCCCCCTAGCCTCCTCACTTGGACTCCACCGGGCCCTGCTCGCCCACGAACAACAGGGCATCCTCGAAACATTCCGCCCCTACGCGCTTCCCTCCCAAGAGTGGATCCGCTCCGCGGCGGGAGGGATCTCCAAAAAGTTTGCCCCGGCTCCCTCAGACACAGCCTTGCCCTAAGCGCCAGCCGAGCAGATAAAGGACGGCTTTCAAAACACCACATACCTGATCCAGGCCACGTGAACTTCTTTGCCGCATCCAAATCCCGCCTCCTCCTACGGCTCACCCGGTTCACTCTGCTCCTCCCTTTCCTGCCCCGGCCTGTTCCTGGCGAAAACCTGGATTCGTTGCCGCCGCCCCCGAACCTCACAGATCCCGCCGTTCAGGGGCTCAAATCTGCTGCCCGCCTCCGCGCGATTCCGCTCTCGCTTGAACTGGCCTACGAACGCGCCACGCAGACCGACCAATCCATTCGGATCGCCTACTTGCGCCTCAAACGCTCCAAGCTTCTGCCATGGTCCGCGCTGACCCGCATGGAACCCAGAGCCGCAGCGTCCGCCGGCCGGGGCAAGACCGATGAGGACAGAAATTCTTCGTCTTTCTCCCGTGAAAACCAGCCGCGCTCGGGATTCGGCTCCAGTCTGGACCGGTCCGTGGACACGCTGAACAGACCAAGATCCGGCACCGAATCCTACACGTTTGAAGAGGACCGGATGGAGCGCCAGAGAGTTCCTTTGAGCACTCTGGACCGTTCCCAGCGAATCCAGAGTATGGAAGTCGTGCTCGAGCAACCGCTCCTCGACCTCACCGTGTTTCCCGCATGGAAGTTTGGGAAACTGGCCACTGAAGCTGCACGCCTCCAGTGCCGGGCTGTCACCCGCGATGTCCTGCTCGGCGTTGCGCACGCCTACTACGACGCACTCAAGGCCGACTCCATCCTCCAACTCGCGCGTCAAACCGCAACCCTCGCGCGCGAACAGCAGGAACAGTCCAAAAACCGACTCGACGCCGGTGAAGCCCTCCGGACCGACCTGCTTCGGGCCAGGACTCTGGTCGAATCGACCCGCAGGGCCGAGATCGAGGCCCTCGCCCAGTCCCGACTCGCGCACGCCACGTTGGCCACCCTCCTCAATCTGGACCCGGCACTGAACCTGGTTCTTTCCGAGCCCGCGCAGTTCCCGGAGCCCCATGGCGGCTTCGAAGACCACCTCCAGCGTGCGTACAGCCGGCGCGACGATTACACCGTGCGCTCGCATTTGGTTGAACAACAGCGCCTGAAGGAAAAGGAAGCCGCTCTCGGCTACCTGCCACGGGTCGTCGCCCAGTTCCGGGCACAGTCCGTGGATCAGGACGGTTCAAGCCGCGCCTCGGAAAAGGGCCGGCTCACCCGGGAATCCAACCGCAACTCCACAGGCACATTCACCGACACCTCGGTGGGAAACGGGTTCCGGACAGGCCCCATCTCCAGCTCGGAATCCGAGTTTTTCTCTCAGGACTTCAACAACCGCACCTCGAGCCGGAGTTCCCAGACCACCACGGGTTGGGAGGCCCTGCTGACGTTCGAGATGCCGCTTTGGGGCCAGCGCACCATTGACCTTCGCAAAGCCTCCTACGACACCGCCATTGCGCGCACCGAACAGGAACAGGCCGCACGCAACCTGCGCGAAGAGGTCCGACTCGCATGGGTTGAGGCCAGCACCGCCCGGCAATCTGTCGAGACGCTGCGAGCCGAAGTCGATGCCGCAGAACAGACCCAACGCGACCTCCAGTCCCAGTACGCCGCAGGAACCGCCACCAGCCTCGAAATCCAGCAGGCCATCCGCGATCTTAACTCCGCAAGGTCCGCCCTGCTCACCCGCTCCTACGACCTCCAGATTGCACTCCGCGAACTCCAGCGCGCCACCGGCGAGTTCCAGTCCGAGCGCATCTCAAAACTCCAGTTCCGATGACCCCCTCGTTCCGCTGACCCGCTCAATTCACGGTTTTTTACCGTAACTTCCGAACAGGTAATCCACCAAGGGCGCCACCTGTTCCGCCGGAACCGTGGCCCCAAATTTCGACTGCATTTTCTCCACAGCCCCCTGCCAGTAGGCCCGCGGCAACAGGGGTTGGGTGGTGAAATACTCCGCCGAGTGACAGGTCAAACAGTGGCTCAATGCAATGTCCCGGCCCGGCCCAGGCTTGAGCACCGGCGCCTCCAAGGGCAGTTCAATCCGGACGGGTGCAGCCCCCAAAGCGCCCACCAAGGCCAGACCCGCCAGACTCCAGAGCGCCATTCTTTTCATGGTTCCGTTGGTATGCGTCTTCATGCTTCAACTCGGGCCCGGACTGTTTCCACCACGTTTCTCATGTACCCGGCCGGATTCCACAACGCCTCGGCGGGCTGGGATTCCCCCAGACGGTTGGTGGCCTTCACCTTAAATTCCAACTCACCTGGCTGCGACGGCGTGTACGCCAAAGTCCATTCCCGGAAGGAATAGCGCCCGTGATCCCGGCCGAGGAGTGCCTCCTGCCAGTTCCGTCCGCCGTCTGCAGAAACCAGCACCTCCCGGATCCCGGCTCCACCGTCAAATGCAATCCCGCGCAGCAGACTGGCCACCCCGGGGCGCAGCACCGCGCCGTCCCTGTGGCTGGTGAGGAATGACCGCACATTAAAACGCCGGATCGGCACCGTACTTTTCGGCACGGCTCCGGGCTCCACACAGGCACCTGCGGTATCCGGGATCCGGTAAGCCGTGCTCATCCAGAACCCCGGGAACGGCTCATCCAACACGGTCACCTCATGGAGATGTTTGACCCAGTAAGTCCCATAATGACCAGGCACAACCAACCGAACCGGATACCCGTTCAACATGGGGAGCGGTTCCCCGTTCATTTCAAAGGCCAGCAGAATTTCCCCATCCAGCGCCTGGTCGACGTCCACCGCCTTCACAAAGTCCGGCGTCTTTTCCGAAACCGGTGTGTCCATCCCGTTGAAACTTACCTGCCTCGCCCCTGCCCGCACCCCGGCCCGCTCCAACACGTCCTTCAAGCGAACCCCCCTCCAGAGGGCGTTGCCCATTGCCCCGTTGCCCAACTGCCCCCCGGGCACGCGCGGCTGGAAAAACCCCCGGCTGTTCCCCGAACACTGGTTGACCGCAGCCACCTCCACCCCCTCAAACCCCTCCCTCAAATCCTTCAATGAAAGACTCAACGGCCGTTCCACGCTGCCTCCCACCTCCAACCGGTAGACCTCAGGATCCACCTCCAGCGGCAGGTTCGGCAGATGATACCTGACAAAGAAAGCGTCGTTCGGCGTGAATATCCCCTCGTTAAAAACCTCAAACGGCGTTTCCAACTGCGGCGGACGCGTCGTCAGACGGATCAGGGGCCGCTTCTGCGGGTACCGAACCAACTCCCGCTCTCCGTTTTCGAAAGGCATCATCACCCGGGCGTTCTCCGCCCCAAACACACGGCTGCCCCCAATCCATGCGCCCGCAGCCGCCATCTGCAAAAAAGCCCGGCGCCCGATTCCTCCGAGTTCGCTCCCGTCTCTCATCAAATCGAAGCCTAACCAGTTCCGCCCACGAATTGCAGCCTCGAATTCCAACGGTTTTCTTCCCACCCCAACTCCCGGCAGGCCCCCAGTTTTTTGCAGATTTCAAACTGCCAGCCGGGTTAGGCTCAGGGCCATGTCTGTTCCATTCCCGCGCAGCCCTCACGAAAAAACCCGCGGCATCTGTTACTTCGGACGGATGCTGGACAAGATCCGGCTCCACCTCAAAGGCCAGTTGCCAGCGGATTACCAACCCAACCTCGGCAAGGGGTTTGACAGCCGCTGCGTCAACTTTCTCGGCGTTTCCTACGAAGCCCTGTGCGACCGAATGGCCGAGGACGGAACCGACGAACAGATCCTCGACTGGTGCCACGCCACTGCAGGAAAAACGCCTTCCCCCGAACAGATCGACATCTGGAACGAATACATGCGAAAGCGCGGCTGGAACGACGACGGCACACCCATGCTCCTCAAACGTCTGGCCGAGGGCGGCTTCTCCCAAAGGACCGACATCCAGACGTTCTTCGACTACATTGACCTCGACGAGGGCAGGGACAAAGCCCGTTAACGCGCTCCCAGGCTGGAAATCGCCCGCCCCCCCAAAGATTCCCTCACCCACTTCGGGCTCAGCGTCCCGCGTGAGCGACCGCTGCTATCGCGCTCAGTCCGAACACCGCCGCAGTCTCGCTCCTCAAAACCAGCGGCCCAAAACTCGCCTCCAGACAGCCTGCACCCCGCAGCAACTCCATCTCTTCCGGGCTAAAGTCGCCCTCCGGGCCGACCAACAACACCAACTCCTCCGGCAACCGTTCCAGCAACCTGATCAACGGCTGGGAAACTGTCGCCAACGATCCCGCGACCAGCACCCCGCCTCCCAGACGGTCCCGCAAAAAAGCCTCCAGACTGCAGGGTGCCGAAACTTCCGGCATCCAGTTCTGACCGCACTGTTTGCACGCCTCCAGAACCGTGCGAGCCCACTTCAGGCGCTTCCTTTCGCCATCCTCCCCGCACTGAACCACGGTCCGGCGTGTGATCAGAGGCACCACACGGGCCACGCCGAGTTCCGTGGCCTTTTCCAGAATCCAGTCCATGGTTTTCCCCTTGGGCACGCCCTGGGCCAAGGTGATCCGGCAACGCATGGGTGGAGTCAGACGCGTCTCGAGCAAAGCCAGAGCCACTTCCCGGCCCTCCACCGCGCGAATCTGTGCGGTGGCTTCTCGGCCCTGTCCGTCAAAAACGCGGACATGGTCCCCGACCCCGAGTCGGAGGACGCGCAGGCAATGGTGCGCCTCATCGCCTTGGAGACGCAACCCGGCCCAGTCTGCGGGCTCAATGTGGAACCTCGCCATCCTCCGGGCGGCTCAACTGAAGAACGCCTTGGCCTTCTCGAAAAACGATTTGTGCAGGGGAGAATTCTCCTCGCCGGTCATCTCGGCAAACTCCTCAAGTTTCCGGCGCTGCTCCGCATTGAGCCGCGTGGGCACCTCCACTGCCACGCGCACCAGCAAATCGCCCCGTTGCGAGGAACCCAACACCGGCAACCCGCGGCCCTTCAACTTGAAAATCGTTGCGCTCTGAGTTCCAGCAGGAATCTTCAAAACGGCCTTCCCCCCCAGAGTGGGCACGGTGATTTCGCCTCCCAGCGCAGCGGTGGTGAATGAAACTGGCAGTTCACACTGGAGATCCTCCTCGGCGCGCTCAAACACCTCGTGATCCCTCACATGCACCACCACGTAGAGATCCCCGGGCGGACCGCCCCGGATCCCGGCCTCGCCGTTGCGCGAACTGCGCAGCCTTGAACCGTCCTCAATTCCAGCGGGAATCTTGAGTTTGATCCGGCTGTTGTTTTCCGCACGCCCCTGTCCACCGCATTTCCGGCACGGCTTCTCCACCACCTGCCCAGTGCCCGAACACCGTCCACAGGTCTGGGCCATGTGGAAAAATCCCCGGGAAGTCACCACCTGCCCCCGACCCTGACAGGCCGAGCAGGTCATTGAACGCGATCCAGCCTCGGCCCCCGTGCCCGAGCAGGACTGGCACGCATCCAGTTTCCGGATGTCGATCTCCTTCTCACACCCCTCCGCCACCTCCTCCAAGGTCAACTGCACGTCATGACGTAAATCCGCCCCGCGCTGCCGCACTTCCCGGTCTTCGCCACCGCCCATCCCGCCGAAAAACTGGTCAAAAAAACCGCCCCCGCCTCCGCCGGCCCCGAACACATCGCGGAAAACATCGAACGGATCATGGAACCCGCCCCCGCGCGGAGCCCCACCCCCCTGCGAGAAAGCTGCATGGCCGTACCGATCGTAGGCAGCCCGCTTCTGCTCGTCCATGAGCACCTCATAGGCCTCCCCCAATTCCTTGAACTTCTCCTCCGCGGAAGCGTCTCCAGGGTTTTTGTCCGGATGATATTTCACGGCAAGCTTCCGGTACGCCCGCTTGATCTCGTCCTGGGAGACGCCCTTTTCCACGCCCAGCACCTCGTAATAATCACGCTTGTTGGCCATCTGGTCTTTCTCCGTTCCGTTTAAAACTCACCGTCCCTGTACCGGGCGACCTCAGGCCTGCGCCTGTTGGGGCGCCCCCTTTGAAATCAAGACGGTTGCCGGCCGCAGGAGCCGCTCCCGGAGCCGGTACCCTTTGCGCAACTGCCGGGCAACCCCTCCCTCGGCCACCGTATCGCTCTCCACCTGGCCAACCGCCTCGTGCAGGTTCGGATCAAACACCGCGCCCTCGGCTTCCACGGCCTCCACACCGGACTGCGTCAAAAACTCCGCCAACTGCCGGGCAACCATTTCCATCCCTTTAAACACGGGCGAGTCAGCGCCTTCGGCCCGCGCAGCCCCCAATCCCAGCTCAAAGTTGTCAATCACCGGAATGAGCCGCTCCAGAAGACTTCCGTTCGCGAACTTCACCGCATCCTCCCGCTCCCGAATCGACCGTTTCCGGAAATTCTCAAAATCCGCCTGGGTTCTCAGTGCAAGGTCACGGAACCGCTCCACCTCGGCCTCCAGCGCACGCTCCCGCTCGGCGCCCGCCTCGCGCCCCGTTTCAGCCCCCGTTTGCTGGGTCTCCCCCAGGTTTGCCGGATCCTCCGCCACGCTCTGCTTCTGGTTGTCTGTCGTTTCGCTCATTTCTTCCGAATCACTATTAAGGTTATGTCATCGTGCTGCGGCGTCTGTCCCACGAAGGACCTCAAATCCTCCGTCAACCGCGCCAAAACACCGGCCGCTCCGTCACCCGCGCTCGAAACCACCGAACGGATCACATTCTCTAGCCCGAACTCGGCCCCGGCACTGTCCAAAGCCTCCGTGACCCCGTCCGTGTAGAGTACCAAACAATCGCCGGCCTCAAGCGTCAGGGAAAAATCGCCCGTGATTCTACCGAACACCTTCCCGCTGTCAATTCCCACCGCCATCCCCGGCGGACACACCCGCGTCACCGAACGATCCCGGTGATGGTACCAAATCGGCGCGTCATGCCCCGCGCGGCTCAACGTGATCTCCCCAGAATCCCGCCTCAGAATCGCGTACGCCATGCTGATGAACATGTCCTCACGAATGTCCGGAAACAACTGCCCGTTCACCAACCGGAGCGTCTCCGCCGCTGACACTTTCCCCGCCGCCTGTGCCCGCAACACGCTCCGGCACATTGCCATGATCAAAGACGCCGGCACCCCTTTGCCCGACACATCCGCAATCGCCACCCCGCACCGCTCCTCGTCCACCTCGATGTAATCGTAATAATCCCCGCTCACCTGCCGCGCCGGAAGGTTCATCCCGCAAATCTCAAACCCCGAGAGTTCCGGAGCCCGAGAAGGCAGAAGAATCCGCTGCACCTCATGCGCCACCTGCAGGTCTTGATCCAAACGCCTCTTCTCCGCCGCTTCCGAAAAAATAAACGCGTTGTAAATCGCAAATGCGGACTGCTCGGCAATGCCCTGGAAAATCTTTAAAGCCGCCGCCGGAAACCCCTCCCTGCCCGCGCGCCGGCCCAGCAGCAAAAGGCCCATCCTCTGAGTCCCATACACCAACGGCGCCACCATCACAGGCGCCGCTGCCACTCCACGCTGGATCCCATTCTCGCCTGCCATGACCGGCCGCTGTTCGCGCCATGCCGCCGCAATCAGATCCACGTACATCGGGCATCCCCGGGACACGAAACTGGGCCGCAACCGGTCACCCGACCGGTCCACCAGATACAATCCCCCAATATCCGCGCCCAGAATCCTCTGGCTGCCCTCGACGATCAACCGGTGCAAATCCTTGGGATCGTTTTCCGTGGAAACCGCGGCACCCAAGCCGTGAAAAAACTCGAGAACCAGCGCCTCCTCCGTCTCCAAGCGCTCCCGTTCCTTCCTGAGAACCTCGATCTCCCGGGCCTGCTCCTCCAACGCACGCTCCCGCCTTCCAAGGTCCGTCTCCAAACTCACGCACCGGAGCTCCGAACGCCGGTTCAAAAGCCACATCCCCACCGCACCCGCAGACACAAATCCGAGCAGTGGCAGTTCCCACATCGTGTCTCAGCCCGAATTCCTCAAGTCCTCCTTGAGGTACTTCAGGACATCCTTGAACTTCGCTGCGTTCTCCGGATTCGCCTCCACACAGGCCTCGTGCGCCTCCAGCATCGTCCGCGCACGCGCCTCCTTGTCCTCCTCCGCCACCGGCAACGCCTCGCGTGCCGCATTCGCCGCATTCGCCGCATTCGCCGCATTCGCCGCAGCCCCCGCCCCCCCCTCGCCAGTCTCCATCCGGAAAAGCTGGTCCAACCCCAGGTTCGCCAGCAAATCCCGGTTCCGCTCGTTCAAATTCACCACCCGCAACTCTCCCTCCCCGAGGTCGTTCAAACGCAGCGCAATCCCGGCCAGCGTCCCCATGAAAGTCGAATCCATCACCGGACAGTTCCTCAAATCCACCGCAAAATCGCGGTACCCGCGCTCCGTCATCTCCCGGGCAAACTCTTTCAACCCCCCACTGTTGAGGAAAGACCCCTTCCCCTCCACACGCACCCAGACCCTTTGATTCTCGGTCCCCACCAAAATGGAAGGCACGGCGTTCACAGATTCAATTCCTCAAACAACCTCGCACATCCCTGATCCGTTTCCAGCTTAGTTCCAGAGAAACGACTGGCTCAATGCAACCACCTTGCCCTCCTCGATGATCAGCGCGCGCCATGCCGTCACACGCCCATCCTGAAGGTGCTCGTCTCCAATCACCTCAAAACTCGACTGCTGGTTCCCCTTGGCCGCCGTGTAAGTCCGTTCGATTGCTTGCACAAAATTCCCCAGTTTCTCCAGCCGGTACTCGAACCGGACCGTCACGTCTGCCACACGGTCCGTCCGCCAAAAAAATGTGTAGTAGTTCCCGAAGCGTTCCCTCAAATCCGCGTTCGTGACCGCTCCATAGTTGCGGTGCTGCCTCTCAAAGGACAGCATCCGGTTCACCCCGGATTGCCCGTTCATGGTCCTTTCGTTTAAAAAATGCTTCGTCTTCTGGAACCGAATGGCGTCGTCCAATGCCAGCGGTAACACCTCAGCCCGGTCCAAACGCCGCGCTGGCTCCTTCGCGCGCCCCGGTTCCACCTTGAAAAGGCACACCGCCAGCGCCACCACGTACACGATGCGATTCATAACTTCCCGCCACACTACGCCAGCCCCGGCAAAAGTGTCAATTGATCGCCTCCACCCGTGATCCACGCCCTCGCACACCGCGGCATCCATCTCCCGGCCCAGAACCTCTGGCTCGACCCCTGGGATCCCCGCGATTTCGCGTTCGTTTCCCACGCCCACGCCGATCACATCGCTCCTCACTCCCACATTCTCGCCTCCCCAGACACGCTCAGGCTCCTCCAAATCCGCCTCCCGTCCTCCCTCAACCACACCGCACTCCCGTTCCTCACCCCGTACACCCACCAAAACGCAGTCCTCCAACTCCTCCCCGCAGGACACATCGCCGGCTCCGCGCAACTCCACCTCCAGGACGATTCCGGTTCCCTCCTCTACACCGGCGACTTTTCCCTCCGCCCAAACCCGTCCTGCCAGCCCGCCCAGTGGCTCCCTGCTGAAACCCTCGTGATGGAGACCACCTTCGGCCTCCCTCACTTCGAGTTCCCACCCACCCAGCGCACCGTGTCGGAGATCCTCGATTTCTGTTCCCAAACCCTGACGGACGGCGCCGTTCCCATCCTGCTCGCGTATCCCCTGGGCAAGTCCCAGGAAATCCTCTGGGAACTCCTGAGCGCCGGGATGCCCACCATGCTCCATCCCTCCGCGTTCACCCTCACCGAGGTTTACCGCAAAATCGACCCCGATTTCCCCGCGAACTACCGCAAATTCCTGCTCAGTGAAATCGAGGGCCACGTCCTCATCTGCCCACCTTCCGTCCTCCGTTCGCCCTTCCTTTCCAGGATCCGGCGGCCCCGCACGGCCATCCTCACCGGCTGGGCCCTCGATCCTTCCGCCCGGTTCCGCTACGGCACCGATGCTGCCTTCCCACTCAGCGACCACGCCGGTTACGACGACCTCCTCCGCTACGTTGAACTGGTGCAACCCAAACGCGTCCTCACCACGCACGGTTATGCCTCCGAATTCGCTGCCGACCTCCGCAGGCGCGGCATCGAAGCATGGTCGCTCCACGGCCAAAACCAACTCGAACTCCAGTTCGGCTGGACACCCACCCAGTCCGCTCAGCCTCCGAGCCCGCCCCCCCACGCATCAGCCGCCTCCCCCCCATCCGAATTGCTCCAACTCGCCCTCTGTGCCGAGGAAATCCGCACCCTCTCCAGCCGCAACCTCAAACTCCAACGCCTCAGCTCACTTCTCCAAAGCTTGCCCTCGCCGCAACTTGGCCTTGCCGCCCTCTTTCTCTCCGGTCGCCCATTCCCGCAGTCCGATTCCCGCTCTCTTCAAACCGGTTGGAGCCTGATCCGCAAGGCTCTCCTCGCCGCCTCGGGCATCGGGGAACTCAAGTTCCGCGAAATCTCGAGTCGCCACCGCGATCCTGGGCCGACCGCTCTTGAAGCTCTGGAGAACACCCCAAAACCACCCTCATTCTCCCTCCAGGGCGCCGCTGACTTCTTTAACTCACTCGCCGCCACTCCGGGGGCCACACGGAAACTCGACCTCCTCACACGCACCTTTTCCCATGGGGCGCCCATGGAGTGCTCTTATCTGGTGCGCATCCTCACCGGTGAACTCCGGATGGGGCTCGGCGAGGGACTCGTCGAAGAGGCCCTCGCACTCGCCTCCCAGTGTTCAGTGGCCGAAATCCGCCGCGCCCAGATGCTTCTCGGCGACCTTTCAGAAACCGCGCGCAGGGCGCGGTCGGGCCAACTCGCCACCGCAGACCTCCAGCTTTTCCGACCGCTCCAGTGCATGCTGGCTCACCCGGAGCCGAAACCCGATTCGGCATGGACACGGGTTCAGGCTTCGGACACCCCGGCGCTCTGGTGGGCGGAACCGAAACTGGACGGAATCCGGGCCCAACTCCACAGCCAGCCTGAACGCGCCGAACTCTTCAGCAGAGACCTGCGGCCCCTCGCTGAACAGTTTCCTGAAATCGTCCGTGCCGCAGCCGAACTCCAGATCTCAGCGGTTCTGGACGGCGAAATCGTGGCCATTGGAACCAACGGCCGTTTCAGCTTTGCCCAACTCCAGAAACGCCTGGGCCGCAAGAACGTCGAAGACTGGTTTTCCCAGCCCACACCTGTCCTTTTCTGTTGCTTCGATCTTCTTCATTTCGAGGGCCGATCCCTGCTTCAGACCCCACTCCGGGAACGCCGCGCTCTGCTAGAAAAGCTCCCTTTGCCGGAGGGCTTCAAGGTTCTGCCAGCATCACCCGTGGGGTCGCTCGACGAACTCCGGAACCTGTTCCGGGAAGCACGCGCCGCGGGCCACGAGGGGCTCATCCTTAAAAACAGCGGATCGCTGTACTCGCCGGGCCAACGCGGCTTGGAATGGCTCAAGCTCAAACAGGCGCTCGGAACACTCGACGTGGTGGTGGTCGCAGCCCAGCAAGGACACGGCCGACGCCGCCATCTCCTCAGCGACCTGACGTTCGCCATCCGCGATCCTGCCTCCGACACCCTCCTCCCCATCGGCAAAGCCTACTCTGGCCTCACCAACGCTGAACTGGAGGAACTCACCGCCCATTTCAAGTCCACCACCCTGCGGACCGAAGGCAGCCGGTGCGAGGTCCTGCCCTCCATCGTTCTCGAGGTCGCTTTTGATCGCCTGCAACCCAGTACCCGCCACGCCAGCGGACTGGCCATGCGATTTCCCCGTATCAAATCCATCCGGAAGGACAAGACCCCCTCCGAAATCGATACCCTTCAGACCGCGCGCGCCCTGGCCGGACTTCCCGCCGAGCCTGCCTGAAAATGCAAAAACCCCGCACCATTCAGCGCGGGGTTTTGGAAAATTGCGTCTCAGGAGTCCGGCCAGTGCCAGACGGTGCCGGACCTGCTCAGTTGGACCCGACTGCCACGGCTGGATCCACATTGATCCGGCGGCCTTCACGGTCAAACCAGACCCGGCCATCCACCAAGGCGAACAGGGTGTAGTCGCGGCCCTGGCCGACGTTTTTCCCGGCGAGGAACTTGGTGCCGCGCTGGCGAATCAAAATGTTGCCTGCGACAACCTCCTGGCTGCCGAACTTCTTCACCCCGAGCCGCTTGCTTACGCTGTCGCGGCCGTTCTTGACGCTTCCCTGACCTTTCTTGTGAGCCATAGCTTTCTAAGCAGTTTTAAATGAGTTTCCTCAGTCGGTTTTTGCGTGGGTTCAAGCAGGAATGCTTGTGATCTTCAAACGGGTCAACTGACGGCGATGCCCAACCGTCCGGTGGTAGCCCTTCCGGCGGCGGTACTTGTAAGCCACCACCTTGTCGCCCTTCACCTGACCGAGCACCTCGGCCTGAACCGATGTGCCGGCCAGATCCGCGCCGCCCTTCACATTCACCCCGTCAGAAACCAGCAGCACTTCCGGGAAAGACTGCGTGGATCCCACCTCCACCGCCAGTTTCTCCACATCCAGAACTTCCCCCTGACTCACGCGGTACTGTTTTCCGCCCGTCTTGAAAATTGCGTATGCCATATGTAACTCGTTTTGACCGTCGCTGTTCGTGAAAATTAAGGCCGGCCCAGCTCACAGCCGGATCCGATCAATGAAAATGGGAGGCGGAGGCTGCCATGACGAGGACACTCTGCCAAGAAGTTTTTCGCAGTTTCCAAAGACCTTCTTCAGCAGCGCGTCCCAGAGAAGGCTCTGCCCCCCTCGGAATTCAGCCTCCGCCGAGGTACGCCTCACGCACCCGGGCATTGGTCCGAAGCACCTCCGCACGGTCCTCAAGCAGAATCCGCCCCGTCTCCAGCACGTAGCCGTAATGCGAGATTTCAAGCGCCATGTGCGCGCTCTGCTCCACCAGAAGGATCGTCAGCCCCAGTTGCCGGTTGATCTCCACAATCTTTTGGAAAATCGTCTGCACCAACTTCGGCGCAATCCCCAACGAAGGCTCGTCCAGGAGCAGACACTTGGGACGGCTCATCAAGGCCCGGCCGATTGCCAGCATCTGCTGTTCCCCCCCGGAAAGGGTCCCTGCCTGCTGCCACAGCCGTTCCTGCAACCGGGGGAACACGCCGTAGACAAATTCCAAGTCGCGCTTCACCCCCTCCGCGTCCCTCCTCAAATACGCCCCCATTCGGAGGTTTTCGATCACGCTGAGGTTTGCAAACACCATCCGCCCCTCGGGCGAATGCGCAAGACCGCGCGCCACCAGTTCGTGCGCCGCACACCGCGTCACATCCAGCCCCTCCAACAACACCTGACCCCGCCGTGCCCGCAACAACCCGGAAATCGCACGCAGGGTCGTCGTCTTTCCAGCCCCGTTCGCCCCGATCAAAGTCACGATCCGGCCCGTCTCCACCTTCAAAGAAATCCCGTGCAACGCCGTGATCGCCCCGTACCCAACCTCCAAGTCCCTTACTTCAAGCATCCGCCACCTCCTGCCCCAGATACGCCGCAATCACGTTCGGATTCCGCCGGATTTCCACCGGCGACCCCTCCGCGATCTTCCGCCCGTAATCGAGCACCGCGATCCGCTCACAAACCGACATCACCACCTTCATGTCGTGTTCGACCAGCAGCACCGAAATCTTGAACCGCTCCTGCACCAATCGGATCAACCGCGCCAACTCCACCTTCTCCGTCGGGTTCATTCCGGCTGCAGGCTCGTCCAGCAACAGCAACCGCGGACTGGTGGCCAGCGCCCGCACAATCTCCAGACGCCGCTGCTCGCCGTAGGGCAACCCCAGCGCGTTCTCCTGACACCGCTCCTCCAGACCAAAAATCGCCAGAAGCTCGCGCGCCTTGGATTCCACGCCCCGTTCAGACTCCCGCGCCTGATTACCCCTCCAAAGCGCCTGCCTCCATCCATCCCTGCGGTGCAACTGCATCGCTGCACGCACGTTGTCCAGCACACTCATCGAACCAAACAGCCGGATGTTCTGAAAGGTACGCGCCATGCCCATCCGGGTCCGGTGATGCGGCCTCAGCCCAAGCAGCCCCCGGCCGCCAAACAAAACCTGCCCGGAGGTGGGCTGATAAACCCCCGTGATAAGGTTGAACATCGTCGTTTTCCCGGCTCCGTTGGGCCCGATCAGCCCCACCAGCTCCCCATGCCCGATGGACAGGTCCACCTCGGAAACCGCCGTTAACCCGCCAAACCGGATCGTCACTGCATCCAGTTGCAGAAGTTTCTCGCTCACAATCCGCCCCCCTTCCCGGAACGCCGGAACAACCCCTGGGGCCGCAACAGCATCAGCACGATGATCAACAGCGAATACGCGATCATTCGGCAGTCGCTGAACCCGCGCAACAATTCGGGCAGAACCGTCAACAGCACCGCCGCAGCCACCACCCCCGCCGTGTTCCCCATCCCCCCAAGAATCACCATCACCACCACGTCAATGGAACGCATGAAGTTGAATCCTTCCGGATTGATCGCCCGCTTCATGTGGGCAAACAGCCCCCCAGCCACCCCCGCAAAAAACGCCCCCACCAAAAACGCCGTGACCTTGTACTTCAACGGGTTGAGCCCCATCGCAGATGCCGCAATCTCGTCGTCGTTCACCGCCAGAAACCCGCGGCCATACGTCGAATGCACGAGCGCCAAAACCACGTACACCGTCAGCGCCGCCACCCCCCAGGACCAGCCAAAGGTCGTCCATGGCGCGATTCCCGAAAGGCCCGTTGCGGCCCCGAAAAACGCCGAGTTCTGGAATACCACCCGGATGATCTCCCCAAAACACAGCGTGACCACCGCCAGATAATCCCCCCGCAACCGGAGCGAAGGAACGCCCACAGCCAGACCCGCAAGGGCAGCTGCTCCGCCGCCGGCAACCAGCGCCCCTGCAAACAACAGCGGTTGAAACGCGGCGCCGACCTGTTCACCAAACACCAGGGTCATCTTTGCAGCCACATACGCCCCCACCGCCATAAACCCGCCGTGCCCCAGACTGAACTGGCCTGTGTAGCCGTTGATCAGGTTGAGGCTCACCGCGAGGATCACGTTGATCCCCACCTCCGAAGCCACTCCCAGATAGTACCGGTTCATCACACCGGACCCGGCTGAAACTGCGGCCGCCACCAGCAGCGCCAACACCAGCCACCGTCTTGCGCCCCCCAGCCTCATACCTTCTCCACCTGCGCCCTTCCCAACAAACCCGAGGGACGCACCAGCAAAATCACCACCAGCATCCCAAACGAAATCGCATCCCGGTAGTTTGAAACACCCGGCAAACCACCGACGTACGTCTCCAGCATCCCCAGCAAAAGCCCCCCAAGCACTGCCCCAGCCAAGTCCCCAATGCCCCCCACCACCGCCGCAGAAAACGCGATCAACCCGGGCCGGATCCCCATGAGCGGATCAATCCCAGAAGCCCGGACCGAGTACAGAACACCAGCCACCGCCGCCAATGCCGAACCCAGCGCGAACGTGAATGAAATCACACGGTTATTGTTCACTCCCATCAACGCCGCCGCCTGCTGGTTGAATGAAACTGCGCGCATCGCCATCCCCATCCGCGTCCGCTGCACCAACCACCACAACCCCATCAGCAACCCGCAGGTCACCAGAGGAATCACCATGTCCACCCGCGACACCGTGGCTCCCAAGAAATGGATCTGTTCCGCCGGAAGCAGCTGCGGAAAGGGACGCGTCTTCGCCCCAAACACCGCAGGATGCTGGCACCCAAACTCCATGAGCAACGACACTCCAATTGCCGTGATCAGCACTGTCAACTTCGGCCGGTTCCTCAATGGACGGTACGCAAGGTACTCAATCCCGGCCCCAACCCCTGCACACGCCACAGCCGCGAGAAAAACCGTAGCCGCCAGCAGCCCGTACGAAGCCTCCCCGAACACCGGGGCCAGCGCAGGTGCCACAAAGTAACCCGCGTACGCCCCCAGCATCAGCAGGTCGGCATGGGCGAAATTGATGAATCGCAAAACGCCGTACACCATCGTGTACCCCAAGGCGATCAGGGCGTAGATGGATCCGAGCGCGAGTCCGTTTACAAGTTGCTGCAAGAAGAACCTCCGTTCAGGGCGCCTTGCTCTGCGGTTTTACCGTGTCCACGTACTGGAACTTCCCCCCCTTGATCTGCATGACCACCGCCGACTTCGTCGCGTCCCGGTCTCCGTTGATCGTTGTCCGGCCCGTTGCCCCCTCAAAATCCTTGATCTGCGCCAGTTTTTCGCGAACCGCACTCCCCTCGGTGGTTCCCGCCTGCCGGATCGCCTCCACCAGAACCAGCGCGGAATCAAATCCCAGCGCCGCCATCGTGTCCGGCGTCTTGCCGCTGTAACGCTTCTTGTAGTCCTCCACAAACTTGGCCCCCTTGGGCGAACCCGCTTCCGGCGTGTAATGCGTGGAGAAGTAATGCCCTTCCATCGCCTCCTTGCCAATCTTCACCAACTCCTCCGACTCCCAGCCATCCCCCCCCAGAAACGGCACTTCCAGACCCACTTCCTTCGCCTGCCGGCAGATCAACGCCGTGTCCGTGTAGTAGCCCGGGAGGAAAACGGCTTCCGGATTCGACCCCTTGATCGTCGTCAACTGCGCCTTGAAATCCTTGTCCCCGCCGTTGAAATCCAACCGCGCGCACACCTCGCCTCCAGACTCCGCAAAGCTCTGCTCGAAAAACTTTGCAAGCCCTTTTGAGTAGTCGCTCTTCACGTCCGTCAAAACGGCCACCCGCCGCAGCTTCAGCTTCTGCGTCGCAAAATTCGCCATCACCGTCCCCTGAAACGGGTCGATGAAACACACCCGGAAAATGTAGTTCCCAATCCGGGTCACCTTCGGGTTGGTCGACGCCGGCGAGATCATCGGCACCCGGTTTTCCTGGCAGATCGGTGCGCCCTCCAGGGACCGGCTCGAGGCCACCTCCCCGAGAATCGCCACCGCCCCATCCCGCGAAATCATCTTTGAAACCACCGTCGCCGACTCCCCTGCCTTGCTCTGGTTGTCCTCGGTCACCAGCTTGATTGGACGCCCCAAAACCCCGCCCTCCGCGTTGATCTGCTCCACCGCCAACTGGGTGCCCTCATGGGACGACATCCCAAAGGTCGCCTCCTTGCCCGTCAACGACGCAAACTCCCCCACCACAATCGCTCCATCCGCTCCACCCGGCTTCTGACAGCCCGCAAACAGGCAGAACGCAGCCACTGTACCCAGTAAAATCGATCGGTTCATGGGACACGGACCCTATTCCCTGCCTTCCAACCTTTCAACTGCCAATCCACCCCACACCCCCGTCATTTCCACTCATGTTTTGACTAGAAACCCGAACCCCGGCCGCTACTCTCCTGTCCCCACCCCCAAAACCTGCAATGTCCATCCCCCCACGCTCCCTCTGGCTCCATCTCGTCCCCCTTCTGGCCGCCCCCCTGCTCCATGCCCAGTCCAGTCCGGAGGACGGTCCCCCGTGGAAAATCCTCTTCGACGGCAAATCCGTCACCGGCCTCAAAGGAGTCCAGAAATCCGATTTCCTCAGGAGCGGTTGGAAAATCGCCGACGGCGCGCTCAACCTCACCAAAACCATCAAGGAAACCGGCCGCGTCACCGGCGGCGACCTCGCCACCGCCGATTCATTCACGGACTTTGAGTTCGCGTTCGAATGGAAAAACTCCGTTTCCGGCAATTCCGGTGTTCTGTACTTCAACCGGTCTGGACTCGGCCAAAAACCCGCCGGCAACGAGTTCCAGATCATCGACGATGTCCGAAACCCAGACGGGTTGAAGGGTGGCCCCATCCGAAGGACCGGCTCTCTCTATGGCGTGCTCCCCCCGGCAGAGGCTCCGCGTCTCAACGACGGCGACTGGAACGAAGGCCGCATCGTGGTGCGGGCCAACCAAGTCCAGCACTGGATCAATGGCACCAAAGTCCTGGAGTACACCCTAGGCCCAGAACTGGCCAAAACCGCGGCGGCTTCCGGGATCAAGCCGCCTTTCGGATTTGGCACAAAAAACAAATCCCCCGTTTTCCTTCTCGACCAAGGCGACGAGGTTTCGTTCCGCAACCTTAAGATCCGCCCACTCGTCCCGTAAATCTGCATCCTTCTTTTTCCCTGAAATCCCGTTTCCACCCATCATCCCCATGAAAACCTGCGCCACGTCCCTTCTGCTGTCCGCTCTCTGCTCAACCGCATTTCTCCATGCCGCGGACCCCAACACCCTTTCTCCGGAGGAAAAACAGACTGGATGGCGCCTGCTTTTTGACGGCAAATCCACCTCCGGTTGGCAGGCCCTCGGCGGAAAACCCTTCCCCGAAACCGGCTGGAGCGTCCAGGACGGCTCGATTGTCCTCGCAAAAGGCAGCAAAGTGCCGGACATCGTCACCGCTGAGCAATTCCTCAACTTCGAGTTTTCCTGGGACTGGAAAATCGCCCATGCCGGGAACAGCGGCGTCAAATACAACCTCCCAGACCCCGCCAAAAATCTGGGCTTCGAGTACCAGATGCTCGATGACACCAACCACCCCGATGGCGTGAAGAACGGCACCCTGCACCAGACGGCCTCGCTCTACGACCTCCTTCAGCCGGCACCCGAACGGAAAGTAAACCCGGTTGGGGAATGGAACTCGAGCCGGATCGTTGTCAATGGATCCCACGCTGAACACTGGCTCAATGGCACGCGCACCGTTTCGTTTGAAATCGGCAGCCCGGAAATGCAGAAGGCCGTGGCCGGAAGCAAATACCGCTCCGTGCCCAAATTCGGGGAGAAAATCGCCTCCCCGCTCCTGCTCCAGAACCACGGAGACGCGGTGGAATTCCGGAACCTGAAGATCCGCCCGATTTCGAACCCCTGAACCGAATCCCCCCCTCTCATTTCATGCGCAACACCGTCTACGCACTTCCCGGACTTTTCCTCATTGCAGGCTCGCTTTCCGCCGCTGAAATCGGCGCCGTCTCTGGTGGAACCACCGGACTCAAAGGCCCGGAACGCCTGGCCCAGCCTCAGGTGGCTCCAGCCTCCGAGGACGCGGAAAAGTCGCTGCTCAAGGCCAAGCCCCCCGAGGGGTTTAGCCTCAGCCTCTGGGCGGCTGAACCGCTTTTGGGAAATCCGGTGGCGCTTTCGGTGGATGAAAAGGGACGCGTTTTTGCCGCTGAAACCTACCGGTACCGCAGCAGCGCCCTCGATATCCGGCACTACATGTTCATGCTCGAGGACGACCTCGCCTGCAGAACCACCGAGGACCGCATCGCCGCGATCAAAAAGAATTTCCCCAAGGACTGGGAAAAACTCGGCACCGAAACCGAGGTCGTCCGACTGATCGAAGACCGGGACGGCGACGGCAAGGCCGATGCCAGCTCCCCGTACGCCGAGCAACTCAACTCCCTGCTGGACGGGATCAACTCCGGGGTTCTGGCCCGGGGCAACAAGGTGTGGTGCACCAACATCCCCAACCTCTGGCTGTTTGAGGGCACCACGGAAAAAGGCGTGGCCCAAAAACGCACCCCGATCAGTCAGGGCTACGGCGTCCGCTTTAGTTACACCGGCCATGACATGCACGGCCTGATCCTGGGCCCCGACGGCCTCCTCTACTTCACGTTCGGCGACCGTGGCGCGCATGTGCAGACCCGGGAAGGCCGCACCCTCGCCTATCCCGATGAAGGCGCTGTGTTCCGATGCGAACCCGATGGTTCCCACCTCGAACCTGTCGCGCGCGGCCTCCGCAACCCGCAGGAACTTGCCTTCGACGACCATGGCAACCTCTTTACTGGCGACAACGACTCCGACCAGGGCGACCGGGAACGCTGGGTCTACATCGTCGAAGGCGCCGACAGCGGCTGGCGCGTCGGCTGGCAGCACCATCCCCTCGGCAAACTCCGCAACCCGTGGCTCTCTCTGAAAATGTGGGAACCCCGCGCAGAGGGCACGCCCTTCTACCTCAACACGCCCATCCTCAACATCCCCGACGGCCCCTCTGGCGTAGCCTATTACCCAGGCACCGGTCTCCCAGAACAGTACGCCGGCCACTTCTTCATCTGTGGGTTCAAGGGTTCCAGCGCCCGCAGTTCCATCTCCTCCCTCAAAGTCGCTGAACAGGGCGCCGGATTCTCTGTGGCAAATCCGCCTGCCGATTTCGTCAGCTCCATCCAGGCCACCGACCTCGCGTTCGGGCCGGATTCTAAAATCTACATCTCCGAATGGGGCGAGGGCTGGGAAGGTTCCGGGCGCGGCCGCATCATGGCGCTCTCCCATGCCGCGGTCCGCCAGTCCCAGTCCGCCCAAATCGCCGAGGTCCAAAAACTCCTGGCAGCTGGCTTTGACTCCAAGCCCGATTCTGAACTCGGCGCTCTTCTCTCCCATCCCGACCAGCGCATACGGCTCGAGGCCCAGTGGACACTCGCAGCACGTTCTGGCGGCACGAAAACCCTCGATGCGATTGCACGCGCCAACGCCCCCACCCTGGCCAGAATCCACGCCCTCTGGGGGCTCGGCCATGCCGCGCGCCTCGGAGTCCGACAGAAAAATGCGGCCCCGCTTCCCACGCTGCAAACCGCACTCGATCTGATCAAGGACGCCGATCCCGAGGTCCGCGCCCAGGCCGCGCGCGTCCTTGGCGACAACCGGGTCGCGGAAGCCTTTGCCCCGCTCCAAGCCGCCCTCGCCGACCCGCAGCCCCGCGTCCAGTTCTTTGCCGCACAAGGCCTCGGCCGCATCGGCAACCCGCTCGCTTCCAAGCCCCTCGTCGAACTCCTCAGAAAAAACGCAGACGCCGATCCCTTCCTCCGGATGGCCGCCAGCCAAGCCCTGGCCGTCCTGAAAGATTCCGGGACGCTCCAAAGCGCCTCCACCGATTCCGCACCGGCTGTCCGCTTGGGCGCACTGCTCGCATGGCGCTCCCTCAAAGATCCGCGTCTGGCCAGTTTCCTGAAAGATCCCCAGCCGCTCCTGGTTCGCGAAGCGGCCCTCGCCATCCATGACGAATCGGTGGACGCCCTTCCCGCACTCGCAGCTCTGGATCTTTCCGGCGACGAACAGATTGCGCTCCGGATTCTCAACGCCAACTACCGGCTCGGCTCGGAAAGCGGCGCACAAAAACTGGCTGATTTCGCTGCAAATCCGGCGACTGGCGAATCTCTCCGCGTTGAGGCCCTTGCGCTGCTCAAGCAATGGGAAAAACCCGCCGCACGGGACCGCCTCACCGGCAACTTCAATCCGATCCCAGCCCGCTCCGCCGCCCCGGCTGTCGCTGCGCTTGAAGCCCGGTTTTCGGCCCTTCTGTCCGACCCCAGTCCTGCCGTGGTTTCGGCCACCGTGGATGCTCTGGCCACCCTCGCGGTCGGAAAAGCGGAGCCCGAAATCCAGGCCCTGGCTCTGAAATCCGGGGCGTCAGGCGCCCTCAGGGCGCGCGCACTTGAAGCCCTCGCCACACTCAAAAGCCCGGCCCTGAAACAGGCCATCAAATCCTGCATCGCGGACTCCGACCCTGCGCTCCGCGTCGCCGCAATGGGCCTTCTTGGACAACTCGATCCGGATGAGGCCGCGGAACAACTCGCTGCCGTGTTCGACAAGGCTGCGGTTGCTGAAAAGAAAACCATCCTCGCGTCCATAGGCGACCTGAAAACCCCAAAAACGGCGGCACATCTCACACGCTGGGTGGCTCAACTTGCCGAGGGCAAAATCCCCGGTCCCGCCCAGCTTGAACTGGTGCAGGCCGCGGAAAAACAGGACTCCGGAGTCGTGCGCTCCGCGCTTGCCGCCTACAAAGCCTCTCTGCCCGCTTCTGATCCTCTGGCTCCTTTCCAGATCCTGCTGGAAGGCGGCGACCGTAAAGCCGGCGAAAAACTCTTCAAAGAACACGCCGTGGCAGCCTGCATGCGCTGCCACAAAGTCGCCGGCGTCGGCGGCGAGGCCGGCCCAGAACTCACCGGCATCGGCTCCCATAAAGACCGGCGTTACCTCCTCGAATCGATCCTGCTCCCAAATGCCCAGATCGCCGAGGGGTTCAAAACCGTCCTGCTCACCCTCAACAACGGTGAAATGGTTGCCGGCCTCCTCAAAAAGGAGTCCCCGTCCGAACTCGTCATCCAGGCCCCGGTCCCCGGCGCCCCGGTCACACCAGTCCGCCGCGCCGATGTTAAATCCGTCGACAACGCGCCCTCCGGCATGCCACCCAACTTCGCGGATCTCCTCTCCAAATCCGAGTTGCGCGACATCCTCGAATACGTGGCGGCCCTCCGGGAAAAGAAATAGCGCGTGATGCCGCGGCGTCCGGTGTTTGCAGCATTCCTGGCAGCGCTGGCTGCGGCGACCTGCCATGCCTCGGCGGAGCCCGCCCCATCAAACCGCGCGCTTGTTGCTGCCTCTTCCGGCCACGGCTGTTTCCGGTCCACCGACGGCGGTCTGCACTGGCGTGCTGTCCCGCCTCCCACCGGACTCAGCCGCTGGCCCCGGATCATCAGCCTCGTCAGGAACGGCGCGCGCCTCGCCGCCGTCACCCCAGAGGGATTCTTCGAATCCCGCGATGGCGCCTCCTGGAGCCCAAGTCCGCATGGGCCCATGCCCGTCCTCGCACTCTGTTTCCAGCCCGCGCTGAATCCTGATTCAGCGCCCTTTCTGTGGGTGTCCCCGGACGGCATCCGCCTGGAACGCGTCCCGGGCACCAGTGCCGCACCAGTTCCCCTGCCGTTTCCCGGCGCGCCGTCCCTCGCCATTTTCGGGGAAGGAGAAGCCGGTCCCCGGTTCCTTCTGGTGGCCGCAGAAGACGCATGGCGCGCCTGCACCGAGGACGGACGCTCGTTTCTGTCCCATGAACGCCTCCAAGGCCCGGTCGCCGGCGCAGTCTACGGAGCCGGCCGTTTTGTGGTCGCCGGGACCGGCGGCTGGATCGACTCCTCCCACGACGCGCAGCTCTGGATCCACGCACCGCCACTCCCGGGACCCGTCCAGTCCCTCCTGTGGTCCGGCCAGCGGTTTGTCCTGTCCTCGGATCCCCGCACATGGACCTCCCCTGACGGAATTGAATGGGCTCCACTTGTCCCCCCGGTCCCAGCCCCTCTCAAGTTCGTGCGCGAAAACGATTCGGAAAACCTCTGGATCGCAGGACGCGTTTCCCAGACGTGGAGGTCCGCCGACGGACTCCGCTGGACGCCTTCTAGTGAACCGCTCCCGGTTGAGGTCGAATGGGTGCTCGATACCCACCCCGACGCCCCGGCCCCCTGAGCCGCAGGCGCTTTGAAAAAAACCGGCTCCGGCTCAGAACTTGTCCGGCCGCAGCACGCTCACCTCGCCCACGTAGGCCACCATGGCGTAGTCCCGGAAAAAATCTGCGTGCAACCTTTGAAGGATGACCTCCGCCACGGCGGGCTTCGCAATGACCTGAATCTGCAGGTTGCCGCTCTCCACCAGGTCGGCACTGCGCGTCCCTTGGGAACCGCCCCCGCGCACGTCAAACGCCGTGTGCCCGTGCGCGCCACACTCGCCCAGCACCTCGACGATCCGCTCTTCAAGCACCGATTCGCAGACAATCGTCACCAGTTTCATGGAATGCAGGTTCATGGCGGGACTCAGTGGGATATCCGCTTCGCGGCTTCAAAAAACAGGGGGATGCCGAAGCTGATATTGAACGGAAAAGTGATAGCAAGCGCTGCCGTCAGTGAAAAGGTCGGATTCGCCTCCGGAATCGACAAACGGACCGCCGCAGGTGCCGCAATGTAACTGGCGCTCGCAGAAAGCACCCCCAACAGCATTGCCCCCCCCGTGCTGAGCCCCACCCATTTCCCCAGTGCCACCCCTCCAAACCCGTTCACCAGAGGCGCCACCACCCCAAAAACCAGCAGAAACGCCCCCACCTTCCTGAGGTCCCCCAGCCTGCGTCCCGCCACCATCCCCATCTCCAAAAGGAACAACGCCAGCACCCCTTGGAACGGCGTCACAAAAAAACCTTCCACGGCATCCATCCCGCGCTTTCCACAGAGCGCCCCGATCCCCATCGCACCCACCAGCAGCAAAACTCCCCGCCCCAGAACCGCGTCCCGCAACGCATGCCGGATCCCGGGATCCGACAGAGAAAACCTCCCGCCCCCGAGCACGCCCTTGCCCAACAACACCCCGACAATGATCGCCGGCGATTCCATCACCGCCAGAAACGCCGATGCGTAACTCTCGTACGGCTCCTGCACCCCCTTTAAAAAATTCGTGGCCGCGATGAAGGTCACGGCGCTCACGCTGCCGTAATGCGCCGCAATCGCCCCGGCATCCGCCACACTCATCCCACCCACTTTCCGGAGCACCGGATAGGTCCAAAGCGGGATCAGCGCTCCCAGCGCGATTGCACACAGCGCAGGCAACCAAACCGCCCCAATCCCCGCCTGATGAATCGCCACCCCGCCTTTGAACCCAATGGCTGTCAGCAGATAGATCGTCAGCGTCGTGTAGAGCGACTCGGGAAATTTCAGGTCCCTCTTGGACACCGCCGCAAAAATACCGAGAACAAAGAACAGGACCGCAGGACTCAGCAAATTGGCTTGGATGGCGGTGAGTAGATCCATGCGGCTGAGGTTTATGCACGGCCACACAGGTTCGATCTATTTTAATTTTTCGATGGTTGCGTTCTGTTTTTTTAAATCCTTGCCAACGCAAACCAGTTCCCACGGTCTTTGCTGCCCCCCTCCTTTCGGGCCGATTTGATACCCGCCCACCAAAAAACGACCCGCCAACCCAAGATTTCCTTGCCTAGGCCTCCGCCGTCATCTAATCACGACCCCTCACCCGAGATTTTCTCGGGTCTGCCGGGTTGGTAGCTCAATGGTAGAGCAGCGCCCTTTTAAGGCGTTGGTTGAGAGTTCGAGTCTCTCCCAACCCACTCCCCTCACTCTGCAGGGGATCCCGGCTTCCGACGTCACCCCTCACGGGGGGGGCATGTCGAGCCACAGCCGGTTCATGGCTTTAGACCCGCAAACGAACCCATCTGTTCTCCTGGGCAATCGCATGCAAACCGGCCCGCAAGAGCCCTCTGATTTTCCATTCCGGGCCATCCTCCGCGCCGTGCCAGATCCGATTCGAGTAACCTGAGGAATTCCTGGCCATCCTTGGCCGAGCGGCGGACCATAAATCTGCCCTCCACTTATCCTGCCAGCTCACGCATACGAGAGAGCAACGAGGGGGGCATCAACAGCGGACCGCGCCAACTCCATGCAGGTGTACAACGTCCGCGCGACCGTTCTTCAATTGCTTTGAATCGACCACACGAAGCTCACCTTCCGGCACAACGGAATCGATCGGCGCCTCACCGACGTCCATGGCCACGTCATTGAGGGCCTGCTGGCGTAGGGCGCCGAAACTTCTGGGCGGGAACTTCTGGCTCTAGACTTTAGTGCGAAATCAACCGGCGCACTTCACTGCCGTCATCCAGATTCCATCCCCGCACCTGACCACTCCAGTCACTCGCAAAACCTTCACTGTCGTTGTGGTTAAAGGCGACCCGGAAGGTGCTTCCGGCGTAACCCGAGTTTTCGCTTACCTTAGTGCCGTCACCTTTCCAAAGCCGGGTGGTTCCGTCATGGCCGCCAGTCAGAATTCGGCCATCCTTTGCGAAGGCGAGGCTCAGACACCCCCGTTTATGGGCCTCCCATTTCGCGGCAATATTGCGCTTCTCCGGGTCCACGATTAGCGCACTGCCATCCCCGGCCGCCACACCCAAAACCTTGCCATCCGGCCGCCACGCAAGTTGATGCACTCCATCAACCACTCCCTCTATGAGGGCGGGCGCAGTACCCGAAGCCGCAGGATACACATAAAGGCCCGACGCACGGTCACCGCTTGCGATCGACTTTCCATCGGGTGAAAACTCGATGGCGGTAATGAAATCCGTATGTTTCTTCACCGTGTAGGCCAGGCTGCCATCCGCCACCCGATACACGCGGACCAATTTTTCAGGCCCCCCCAAGGCGAGTAAACTCTGGTCCGGACTGAGGTCTGCGGCCAGCACGACGTCAAAATCGTCTCCGATCGTGGCGATCGCTTTCCCCGTGGTGACATCGACAAGCACAGCCTTGCCGGAAGCCGTCTCTTTTCCACCGGCGATCAGAACCAGCTTTCCGTTCCGGCTAAACCGCAACACGCGAACATCACCGGGCTCGAACGGTAAACTCCCAATCCGTTTGCCGCTTGCCAGATCGTGCAATACGGCTTCCCGATGCCCTCCGACTACCGCGACTGGCGCCCACGGATTTGTGGCAAGCGCACTGACAGGCAAAGCCCGGGTCTGCCGCGGAGGTGCGGCCGGGGCGGGCAATTCCTTCACGTAAACAATGGGTTCCTTTGGCGCTCCAAGCGTGGCGGGATCAATGGCGATATCCAAAACCGCCGAGGCTTTCTTCGCGAGGCCGCTGGCCGTCGGCTTCAATCCTCCCTCAATCCACGCCTTAAAAACCTTCAGAATCGGATCCGACAAACGATCCTTATCCGGCGGCATCGCCTCTTCTTTGCCGATATGCGCAATCGCGCGATACAGCGGACTATTTTCCGCCACCCCGGGCACTACCGAGGCCCCCGATGAACCTCCTTTTTCGATAGCCGCCACGTTTGTGAGATCCAGGCCGGCGCGAGTCTTGCCGGGCCGATGACAGCTCACACAATGGTCACGCAGGAGGGGCAGGACGTGATCTTCGAAATTGGGGGCCTCCGCTGCGAGGAGCGGTGTGGCTAACAGGAGCGCTGCGAGGAGTGGGCGAACCATTGTGTTTAGTGGTTAAAGAGGAACTCGGAACTGTTCAGCAGCGTCCAAAAAATGTCTTCCAAAGCGGCGTCTTTCCCGCCCGGATGGGTTTGGAGAACTTGGGCAAAGGCCGTCTTTTCGGCATCCGTCGGATTTCGGCCGAGTGTGGAAAGCACGGCATGGTCGATCACTTTCTCCAGGTCACCCTCGAAGCGCTTTAGCCATTTTGGAATCTGCCCCCCATTGCGAATGCTGCTGGTGATCGTGTCTCCATTGATGAGGTGGAGTGCCTGCGGGAGTGTAGGCGCGGACTTGGTCTCACAGGTGCAAGGTGTTTCCCGCCGACTGCGTCCGAACAAAGTCAGGAACGGGGTTGTTGTACCGCCATCCGCGATCTGGACAGCCCGGTTTCCGGGCAACTCGAGACGGCTCAAGGCGGGATGATACCCCGTAACTTCGTTGATACAGTCCAACAGGATCTCAGCCTGCGGTCGTCTCGGATAACAGCGTGAGAAGTTGCGTTGATCGTTTCGGTTGGTGTCGTTGGGCAACGAAGCCTGCTGATAAGTGCGCGAATTGAGGATGTCTCTGATCAGGGTCCGGAAATCGAAGTTGGCCTCGGTCAGGCGCTTGGCTAATGCGTCGAGCAGGGCAGGGTTTGAGGGCGGGTTGGAGACGCGAACATCATCGACCGGGTCAATGATTCCGACACCGAAGAAGTGCTGCCAGTAGATGTTCGACAGGTTCTTCGCCACAAGCGTGTTGTCCTTGGAGGTGAGCCAGTCCGCGAGCACCTTGCGGCGGTCCATCGCGCCTGTTTTCGGGGTCGCTCCCCCCAGGAATTTGGGTACCATTTCCGCTTGGGTGACCGGATGCAGCATCTCGCCGGTTCGATTCTCAAAGACCATCATGTCCTGCATGTCCTCTACCGACTTTTTGCCCACCCGCGAAAAGAATGCCGCCATCCCGTAATAATCATTTTGGGTCCATCGGTCGAAGGGATGGTTGTGACACTGAGCGCACTGAAGGCGGGCTCCGAGAAAGAGCTGGCTCATGTTTTCCATGAGGACCTTGGGATCTTTCTCGCGGTAAAAGTTGGTCTCGGGTTGCTCGATCCAGGTCCCGGTGCTGCCGATCATGTTCCGGAAGATCTGGTTCATCGGCACCCGATCCGTGAGCTGCCGATTCATCCAGGCGGAATATTTAAGCGTCGCTTTCTGGATCCCCGCAGAAGCGTTTACGATGCTGCGGGCCTGCAGGCGTTCCATCCATTTCATGGTCCAGAGTTCAATGAACTCGTCGCGTTGCAGCAGCGTATCAATGAGATGAACGCGTTTTTGAGGACTCGTATCGGAGATAAAGGCGGTGACTTCCTCGGCCGTCGGGAGAAGGCCAATGGTGTCGATATACACTCGCCGGACAAAGGTTCGGTCATCGGCAAGTTCGGCCGGTACAATTCGCAGCTGTCGCAGTCGCTCCAGCACGTGTTTGTCGATGAAGTTAAAGGTCACTGGAGAAGCCGGGAGCGGCGACTCCAAACGCGGCACCACATCCACCCGTACACCGGTGATGAGTGCTGGCAAACGTACGGACACAAAAGCTTCCCCGCGCCGGTGGCTGGTGATCAGACCGTCGGCATTCACACTCGCCACGGATTTGTCCGAGGTCTCGAGGATACTCAGATGCGTCACATCGCGACGTGTGCCGTCACTCATCGAGGCAATCACTCGGACGGCGTGAGTCTGGCCTTTGGCGTCCAGGGTCAAGACCGAAGGGAACACCGAAACGGAGGCCATGTGCACCGAGGAAGAAGTGTCGTCCTCAGCACCCGCTGCAATCCAGCGGCGCAACAGGTCATAATTCGGGTCGCTGGGAACCAGCTTTTTGCCTCCGCCATGGGGAAGGTCATTGGACGCTTTAAGAAGAAGCAGGCTCTCTTCGGGGGCCGCAAGGTTGACACGGCGGTTCACAAATTCCCGGGTGAGCCGGAAATAATCCACCTCGGGATCGTACCCAAAAAGAGACAACCGGAAGCCTTCCTTCCCGCGGGAAGCGCCATGACACCCCCCGCCATTACAGCCGTAACGCATGAGGACCGGTCCGACTTCGGTAAGGTAAGAAATACGTTCCGGTTCCATCGTTAACGCTTTGACCGGTGCACTGGCTTTCTGGCCCCGGTACTCCACGGTCAACGTGGTGTCGCCGGTGGCGGTTGCACGCAATTGTTGTCCGTTCCATTCGGCTATGCCCGGTACGGCGAAACTGGCTTTGACAGCCGCACTGACGTCCTGGGTGAATCCGTCCTCGTCCTTAAAACTAACCACCACAGCCTGGTGGTCGGTCTTTGGGCCGATGCGGATCTCGGGTGGATAGATGGCGAGCGTAGCGGCAGCACCGATCCGGGCGAAACACACGAGGAGGCAGAGCGAAAAGAAGGTTTTCATTTTGCGGAGTCGGCTGTTTTCGGCGTGATTTCGAGGTAGGTAATCGGCGTACAGGTCCAGTTTAGTCCACGGGTCTCCATTTTTTTCCCGTCCTTGGGCTTAAGATCATAATACGGCCAGCCGCCATCCCTTAAATGAGCGAGATCCGTGTCAGTGGCCACCGCAACCAGCGGCCAGAGACCACTTGGGGCGTTCGGGCTGATCTCAAAAGATACCTCAATGTTGGATTGATCCGCAGGGACCTCCACAAGCCCCAAATCTCCACCGGGAGGTTGGCAGGGGAACATCAACATCACTGGAAAAGCCGCGCCGGCGTCCCGCCGGACATGGAGCATCACCTTCGCCTTGCCTCCTTGTACGGTTTGGGGCTCCGCCAAGCTCATCGTCACGCGGAAGGGCAGCTTTTCGACGGTGGCCACGGCCACCTGCCTGAAATAGGCACTGTGCCAGGTTGTTTGCGCGGGATGACCATGGACCATTCCGACCTCCTGCTGAAACTCAATCGGCAAACCTCCGTTTAGCGGAACCCCGCGCGGGGTGACAAACGTGGCATCCAGCGGTGCGTCTTCCGCCGCCGATAAAACAACGGGATGATACGTTTGCCGGGGCGCGACTTGTGCCACCTCGGCTCCGACTCCCTTGGGCAGCCCGGAGATCTCGGCATGAAACGCAGGCAAAGGGTCCCCTTCCTCGGACGTTCTCAACAGCAACAACGTGCGCCCGCCACAAGGAACCGCCGCCTGGATTCCAGCCCGAAACCTGGGTAAGAGCGTCTGTTTTTCCACGGCCTCGGTAGTTAACACGCCGCGCGATCGGGGCCGTTCCACCACCAGCCGGTACGCGTAATCTGCTCCCCCCTCGCCGCGGACATCACTGACACTGAGCAGGCATGTGTCCGTCTCCAGTTTGATACTCAGCGACGAGTCCACGGTGTAACGCCGCAAGTCGTCATTCTCCGCCGTACTCCCCCCGGACACTGCTTTAAGAATGGAATCCAGTTTCGAGCGCAGCCGCCGTGCGTAAACCTGCACCTGGAAAACGTCCCCCTTTTTCCCCTGGATAGAATACCAGTCCACTTCGCCAGACCGACCAATGAGTCCGTCCACAGCACAGGGAACCTGCGGTAAGGCTTGCGCAATCGAGGGCGCATCATGTTTGGCTTCCTCCACAACGGCCGGAAGGGATGACGCCATCACAAACACCGGACCGGTCCCCGTGACACCATTCTCCACGGGATACACGGCCTCGGGATTCTGGAATGCCCAGGGGAATTTGTCCGCTCCGACCGGTTCACTCCGAACGAAGGACTCGCGGTTACCGAACGTGAATTCCTGCCGAAATGGACTGCTTTCCGCCCCCGTGAATACCAAACTTTTCGTTTCTCCCAACGCGCCACCCAACGGCCATACCGTCTCGGGTTGCGGATAATTCCCGACGTGCAGGACATACATGCAGTCCTTTCCAAAGCCGTAGCGAGGGTCGTCCTGATCAAAGTTATTGCGGGTATCCCGCAACGAAACCCGATACTCACCGTCCATCGGTGCCTGAAACGAACACACCGGATCGTGGTAATAGAGAGTCGAAGTATCGGCCTCACGGAACAGTTTGCCATCTGGAGTAAAAATCTGGAGGACCACATCCAGATACGTGGGTGAAATCCGTAACCCCAGCACTTCGAGGCTACAGCGCTGGCTCTTCTTTAAGGGAATCCGGTACCAGTCCGTTTCGTAACGCCGCAGATGTCCCCACACCGTGTGTTCCATTTTTACCAACTGAGCACTCGCCTTCGCGGCGGTCTCGGACTCGATCTCGTTGACGATCGGCAAGCGGTTAACATGAAAGGAACGGGGAGGAGAAATGCCGGTCCGTGTCCGAATCCGCAGATGCACGTTTCCCGGCGGGTGTCCCGGCTCAATTTCGATCCTGGCCCGCTTTTCGCGTAACCGCACATCGCCTTCCTGTGCCGGAATCCAGTCCTGCAAAGTCACCTTCACGCCAGGTTCATGGACATGAACGGCTTCGATGTCCTCCAGATACATTCCGCGCAGCACGACATCCTGCGTTGTGCCGGCCTGTCCACAGGGTGGTTCAATCGCCAAAAGAATGGGAGAAGCGGCGCGGACGGAAACCGAAGCGGCCATGGCCAGCCATAGAATAAGGAATCGACGCATAATCCGGGGGGATAGGTGTTCTCGAGAGGACCAGGCTGGGATTACGCCAGAATGGCCTGCACAGGTTTGCCGCTCGTGATGGCCATGGGACGATTGCCTGGAGCCATCAACCGCTTCTCCAGAGACATTCCCATCAATTGCAGCACCGTTGCGCCGTAGTCTTCGGCTGCTACCGCTCCTTCCAGCGGCTCGGCCCCTGTCGAATCGGAAACCCCGTGCACCATTCCGCGTTTCAACCCCGCTCCGGCCATCACGACACTGAAACACTTCGTCCAATGGTCGCGACCCCCGTCGATGTTCATTTTTGGGGTGCGCCCAAAGTCGGAGGAAACCACCACCAGCACCTCGTCGAGGAGGCCTTGGGCATCGAGGTCCGAAATGAGTGCGGCGAAGGCCTGATCGAAAGCAGGCAGTTGCTCCTGGACTCCTTTCCGCAGGCCCTTGTGGTGATCCCAGAAACCGTAATTGGCCGTAATAAAACGCACCCCCGACTGCGCCAGTCGCCGGGCCAGTAACAAGGTTTGCCCGGCGGGATTAAGACCGTACGCCTCGCGGATGTGCTGGGGTTCCGCGCCGAGATTAAAAGCTTCGCGCGCCACCGGCTCGGAGATCATGCCGTAAGCCTTTTGATAAAACTCGTTCATCGCCAACACGGCGGGTTCAGCCGCTAACGACTGGAAGTTCTGCTGCACGACGTCCCTCAAGCCTCGGCGGATATCGAACCGAGTCGGGTCAATACCCTTCGGCAACGCCAGATCTCGCACCTGAAACCCGGTGGCGGTCGGGGTGCCACCTACGTCAAACGGACCATAGACGTCGCCCAGATACCCGGCCTGGGACGCGGGATCCGAGGTGGGAATACACACATATGGCGGCAGGTTACGCTGGGAGCCGAGTTCGTGAGAAATCACACTTCCCAGACTCGGATAAACGATCGCCGGACTTGGCCGCCAACCCGTCATCATCGTTTGCACGCCGCGTTCGTGAGCCGCTTCGTTGTGCCACACCCCGCGTAACAGGGTCAATTTGTCGGCAATCCCGGCGGTTTTTGCCAGGAGTTCCCCGAACTGAACTCCCGAGAGTTTGGTGTCGATCGCTCCAAATTCTCCGCGGACCGCGGACATGGCCTCGGGTTTGGGATCCCAGGACTCGTGCTGGGCCATGGCTCCTGGAAGAAAGATATGAATCAGGGACTTCGCTTTGGCCACTGCCGAGGTGGGAGCCGGCTCTGCTGCCGCCCACGAGCCAGTTGCTCCAAGACCCAGAAGACTGGCGCAGCCTGCCTTTAAAAAGTGACGTCGGCGCATGGGAGCGATTGAGGCGAAATCCAGCGAAGAAAATGGAGGGTTCATTGGTGAAGAGGGAGCCGGAGTATGGAGTTGTCCTGAGTATAGTCGGAGCGACGGATTTTGTTTACCCCGCGAACGCGGGATTGACGGTGGGTCTCTTACTGAGCATTCCAAAAAACCTCATAATTGGTAAAGGACCTGCTTGCTATCACGCATGGCAAGAAGATCTTTGAAAACTGTGACAGACAGAAGGAGCAGGCAGGAGCAACGCAGATTGCAAGCGGCGGAGATGTTCGCTGCTGGGAAAACGCGTGCCGAGGTATCCAGAGAAACTGGCGTGAGTTGGCGTTCGGTCCATGAATGGTATTTGGCGTGGCAGCAGGGCGGTCGCGAAGCGATGAAGTCTGCAGGTAAGCCA
>CAIURC010000107.1 GCA_903901425.1 uncultured Spartobacteria bacterium
CCCTCCGGGAACCAGACAACCGGCTCCGGTTCCCGGAGGGAACCGCCCGAGATGACGGAGGCATCGCAAGATAGTAGCCGGTGCGTGGCGCCCAGCGCCACCACCGGATGGGGCCCCAAATGGGCCCTCACCCCGGCGGGGTGACAGAGGCGCGGCTTTGCAGACGAACGCACCGTTTATATTCCCGCCCTCTGGCACGCCCTCACGGGGTGCATCGCTTTTTTTCACACGCGACCGGGGGGGGCCGCTCCGCGCCACCGCCCGGCTACCCTCTTTGTTCCCTTCGGGAACCAAACAGCCACCGTCCGGCTACCCTCTTTGTTCTCTTCAGGAACCAAACAACCGCCTCCGGTTCCCGGAGGGAACCCCGCCGGTGTGTGGCGCGCAGCGCCCCCACCGAATAGGAGCCCCGCCCCGCCGAAACACCTCATGCCCGCGCGAGGTTCTCAGATCTGCGGATACACCCAGGGTGCACGGTAGGGACGGGAAAGAAGGGCGTTGGCCTCGGCATCCCCGACAATCTGCTCAGACACGGCATCCCACTGGAGGCTGCGACCCGTTTTCCATGAGATCATTCCGAGCAAGGGCAGCACAGACGCTCGGTGCGCCAGTTCGATGCTGGCCACCGGTGGACGCCGGGCATCAATTGCGGCCATGAAATCAGCCCAGAGCAACTGCAGATTGTGACCATCGGGTTCCTGAAGCAGAGAATCGCCGTGCTCCGTCTTGCCGCCCTTGGTGCTGGGGTAAAAAGTCCAACCGTCACGCCAACCGATGTGGAGCACCCCGCGGCTTCCGTAGTAATAAGCGCCAATCCGGTGCTTTTCACTGTCGTTACCGCCGAACCGACGGTGTTCCCAGACGCAGGTAAACTTCTCAAACTCATAGGTGGCCACCTGGTGGTCAGGGGCGTCGCTGGTCTGGCCCTCCGCGCTCAGGACCGGCGCACCGAACACCGGTCGTCCCCCGGTGCAGAACACCCGTTTGGGATAGTGTTCGCCGCTCCACCAGAGCACTTGGTCCAGCCAGTGGACCCCCCAGTCGCCCAAGGTGCCGTTCCCGAAATCCAGAGTGTTGCGCCAGCCTCCGGGGTGGAGTTTTTTGCTGAAGGGCCTGAGCGGCGCCGGGCCGCACCAGAAATCCCAGTCCATGCCTTCGGGCACGGGTTCGTTGGCGACCGCGGTTTCGGGAGCTGAGCCTGCGCTGTGGGCGAAGAGCCGGACCATTCCGACCTCCCCGACGGCGCCCGATTTGAGGAACTCCATGCCTTGGACATGATGCGGCCCGATCCGGCGATGCAACCCGACCTGGACCACGCGCCCGCTCTCTTTGGCCGCCTTCAGCATGGCACGGCTTTCGTGGACGGTATGGCCGGTGGGTTTTTCGACGAACACATGGGCCCCAGCCCGGAGCGCCTCGATGGTGTTCAGGGCATGCCAGTGGTCCGGGGTCGCGATGATCACGATATCCGGCTTTTCCTTGGCCAGCATTTCCCGGTAGTCCCGGTAGCACTTGGGTTTTTCGCCTGACAACCCCTCCACTTGGTCGGCAGCGATCTCCAACACATTGGCATCCACGTCCACCAGGGCAACCGTTGCGCAGCGGCCACTCGCCATGGCTTCTTTCAAGATGTTTTTGCCCCACCAACCGGAGCCGATCAAAGCCGTGCGCAGTTTGCCGCCCCCTGCAGCCCGAGCAAAAGGGGCGCCGAACGCGCTCGCACCAGCCAGGGCAGTGGTCCTGAGAAAAGTGCGGCGTTTCATGGGAGTCGGAGGACGACGAGTTGTCCCTGATTGTTCCGGCAGTACAGGAGGCGATCTGAAAGCACCGGCGCGGTCCATGCTTTGGGCCCAAACACTTGGGTTCGGATCGTGGGTTCAAACCCAGCCGGACTCGCCCGGCCGATCTGGACCTCGCCCAGTCCGCTCAATGCAATCAGATGTCCATCCGCCAGCAGGACCCCGCCTGAGCCGAAGTTCTCGACGGCCCATTTTTCGCTGCCAGTCTCGAGTTCGATACACTTCAGAGCAGCCTTGGTGGTGGTATCCCCGTCCACACCGTACAGGTGCCCTTCGTGAAGCACGGCTGCGTTCATCTGAGTGCGAAGCTTCTTTGTTTTCCACAACTCGGTGACGCCGTTCCCGCCGAGTTTCACCAGCACCCCGCCCTTGCCGTACCCGGTGGAGATAAAGGCGCGGCCGTCTCCGGTCAGGACCGGGTCGGCAGCGTTCACACCGTATTCGGTAAGCCACTTCATTCGCCACGCTTCCTTGCCGGTGGCCGGATGGACGGCCACGTAGCTTTTGCCGCTGCCGATCAGAACGAGATCGCCGGCGGGAATCGGTGTGGAGTAACCGGCATCCGCGGCGCCTGATTTCCAGAGGAGTTTGCCGGTGGATTTGTCCACGGCGGCACCGGCCTCCCCGACGTTCAGCACGAGGCGATTGCCAGCCACCAGAGGCGCCCCGGTGTAGCCCCACATGGGGATGGGGACGCCGGTTTCCTTGGCGATCTGGACCTGCCACACAACCCGGCCCGTAGCCGTTTCGAAACAAATCAAGTCGCCCCAGCGGCCCAGCCAGTAGAGCTTGTCGCCGTCAAACGTGGGAGTCCCCGTAGTGCCCCCCTCGAAAAACTTGTCCCCGAGTTCTGCCGGATAGCTGTGCTTCCAAATCTCGCGTCCGGTGGCGGCCTCAAAACAGAAGACGGTGTCCTTGCCGTTGGCGTGTCCAGCGGTTGCAGCCCGCCCCCCGGCCACCACCACGGAGGAAAAACCCAAGCCGACCTCGGCACGCCACGCAACCGCCAGTTCACCGCCCTTGACGGTTTGCGGGATTCCCTTTTCTTCGGAATGCCCGTTGCGGTTGGGGCCGCGGAACTGGGGCCAGTCGGATGCCAGGGCATGAACCAGTGGCAACGCGAACAGAGGAAGAAGAGATCGGAAGCCGAAACGCGGAGAAGAAACACGGCGACTCATAGGTTGGGGGAGGTGATGGAACCGCGCGGAGCCTGCGGGCGTCCCTCAAAGGGGCATCGATGCAAGAAAACCGCAGCTGGCGAGCCCATCCGTGGCAGGAACAAGATCGGATGTGAAGCCGATTCAGAACCCTCCTATAGAGCTGCGTGCGCCCCCCCTGAGGTCTTCCGCAGGCAGGCAAATGTTTCCGGTTGCCATTGCATCCCCAGACAGCGGGAGAGGAAACCCGAAATCCAGCTCCGTGCGGAATTTGGGGCTGCCGTATCCCAGATTTCTGGGCCGGGTCTAAAACTGGAGGGATGCGCCGAGGTACAGGTTCCTGCCGTATGCGGGATCGATACCGTCGGCCCGGACCCGGGCATGGTACTCTTCGTCGAAGAGGTTGTTGATGCCGGCCATGAGAGTGACATGGTCACCAACGGGCAGTTCGGCAGTCAGATCCCAGGTTTGGTAGGCCGGGATGCGGAATCTGGGATCCGCGTCATCCCGTGCGCTGTGAGCGCCCATGAAGGTACCGAGGAAGGAGACCTTCCATTTTTTGAACCCGTAGACGAGGCCGGTGCGGAGCATGTGCGCGGGGGCGTACTGCGGGGAGCCGCCGTTGTTGGGGCCGCCGTACAAGCGGGCTTCGAGGAGCGTCAGGCTGCTGTAGAGGTTGAGCGAACCGAACCGGCTGCCCCAGTCCTCGCCGGCAGACTCGGCGGCAAGGCCGATGAGATCAAGCTGGAGAGCGGCATCCCATCCGTAGTTGATGCTCCGACCAACGCTGGTGAGCTGGTCATGGGCGACTCCAAACCGGTTATCGAGGTCGATCAGGAACACGCTGGTGTCGTAGGTCAACCAAGGCGTGGGGCGTCCACGGAAGCCGAGCTCGTAGTTCCAGCCGAGGCAGGGATCCGAGTTGGTCGCGGTGAGGCCCGGAGAAGCAACGATGGATTCGGTAAAGATGGTGGCCCTGTAGCTCTGGGAAACATTGGCGTACACTTGGTTTTCCCGGGGCAAATCATAGGCCACACCGAGGCCAAACAACGGCTGGTAGTCGGTCTTGTCGACCTCGGTTGCAAGGCTTCCATTCACCGACTTGCGCTGGACCTCCTGCTGGATGCGCTCCATCCGGAATCCCGGCGTCACGCTGAGGTTACCCCAGGTGAACTTGTTTTCCGCAAACGCAGACCAGTAAAAAACAGACCGATCGATGTCCCTTTGAAGGATGCCGGTGCGCGCATCCTTTTTCTGCCCTTCCCGCTCCTGACGCGGGGATTCCATGCCGTAGACTTGGAAGCCACCGGCAAGGGTGTGGCTTCCGCCGAGGCCGTCCCAGTCGTGTTTGAAGCGGGGTTCAAATCCGAGGCTGTAGAACTCCTGGCGTTCGATTGCGTTCCGGTCAGCGAGAGGCGCCACGCCAAAGACGTCCTTGCCCTGGAGAACGGGGTCGAGCTTTTGGCGGAAGCTGAGGCGGTCGTAGTAGGCAGCCCAGGTTTTGACGGAAAGCTCCGTGCCAGGCTGGACGGTGTGCTGGAGGTCAGCGGACGCCGCGTATCTCCGGATTGCGAGGCGGTCGTGTTGCCGGGTGCTTTTTGCCGGGGTTTCCGCGGCGTCCTTCTGGCTCAGGCCACCCGGTTCACCGTTTTCCGCCTCGTAAAGGTCCAGGGCAAGCACCAGCCGGGTGTTCTGGCTGAACTCGTGCATCAGTTTGATCAGGCCGCCGTCGAGTTTGTAATCGCTGTTGTATTCGCGGAAACCGTCCGACTGCCGGTGATTGTAGTATCCGTAATAGCCTGTCTTGCCGGCTGTCCCGGAAAAGCTGGTGTAATTGCTGTAGAGGTTGTCCGTGCCGAAGATGCTCTGGGTCCGGAAACTGGCCACACGGTCCCTTGGGGGCATATGGGTGACGTAGTTGAGAACGCCGGCTGGCTGGGAACCGTACATGAGGCCACCGCCGCCCCGGATGAATTCGATCCGGTCCACCACGTCGAGGGGCGGCGTGTAGTAGGCTTCGGGGTACCCGAACGGATCGGCATGAATCGGAATTCCGTCTTTGAGAACCTGGAGAAACTGCATCCGGTGGGGTTCGCCAATCCCGCGGTAGCCGAGGCTGACCAAGGGTGTGGTTTCCTCGGAAAAAAGGAGGCCCGGAGTCATGGCGAGGGCCTGTCGGTAGTTGTTGGCCTGAACCTTGGGCAGCGCATCCAAGTCGATCACAGTGGCGCGTTTGCCCGAAAAAATCCTGCCGTTTTCGACGGCAGGGAGGAACGGGTTTTGGATGATGCTGTCGTCCTCGGACTCGCCGTAGACCGTGACGGTTTCGAGGGTGGCCTGCTGGGCGGAAGCGAAAGGGGCAGCCAGGAGGAGGAAGAAGAAGCGCGCGGGGAGGTTCATGCTATTGAGACTCTTTCTCATGTGCGCAGCTTCGAGGAAACCCACCCCGTCAAGCAAGTCTTTTTTGAGAGTGAGTCTCAATCCCGGCTGGATCCTACTTCGTAAACACCGCCCACTGGCCAAGTCCTAGGATGATCCGGATGGTCTTGTGGCGGAACCCGAGAACCGTGGTGAGGTCGACGAGGTGATCGTGCGGGCTGGTCCGGCGCTGGTTAAGGCCGAGGGCTTCGGTGATTTTGAGCAGCCAGTCCATATGGGGGACCGGAGTGGTGAGGAGGAGTTTTCCGCCAGGTCGGAGGAGTTGGCGGCAAACTTCGAAACAGTCGACATGTTCAACCACCTCGAAAGCGATGATGGTGTCAAAAGATTCCGGCTGCAGGCCGAGTGTGCGCCATTGGTTGATATCGCCGACCAAATCGGCCGGCGGCTGGAGGTCGACCCCGGCGTAGTCGGTGTGGCCTGCAGCCGAAAGAGCTTCCCGCACCCAACCGGAGCCGGAGCCGATTTCGAGGATGCGACCAGGGCTGACGAGTTGAGGCTGAAAGAACTCGAGCCGCTTGCGGCGGGCCCAACCCTGGACTGGCGGCATGAGTTTCACCGGAGCCTTCGGAGTTCAAGGAGCATGTCGATTCCCCAGTGGATGACGTTGATGAGGTTGATGCTGTTCTGGCCGCCCTGTCTTTGAAGAAACCGGATGGGAACGCGCGCCCACCGGATTCCGGGCGTTTTTCGGAGGATAAAGGTAAGCGCAACATTGTGAATGTTGAAAGACGCCGGGATGCGTCGGAGCGCACTGGCGAGCACTTCCCGGCGGATGAGCCGGTAAGGGACGTTGGGATCCTCGAGGTCGCATCCACTCAGGAGGCTGGCGCCGAGTCGGCACAACTGGGAGGTAAATGCCCGTGCCGGGCCGTCGTCCCTCCGAACCCGGCGGCCGAAAATGCAGTCGGCGCTGGTGCGACGGCTCCAGAACTCGGCGAAATAAGCGGGGTCGCACTGTCCATCAGAATCGATCTGGAGGATCCATTCGACGCGCGGGGCGGCTACAGCGGCATCGTACCCAAGGCGGCAGGTGCGGCCGTGCCCGGAGTTGGTCTTGTCGACCACAACCACGCGGCGCGGATGCTCAGCTGAGATTGTTTTGAGTACGCTCAGGCTGGCATCGGAGGACCCATCGTTGAGAAGAATGAACTGGTAATCCACCCCCTGCCGGTCGAGCTCCTGCATCCAGGAGCCGACTACGGACTGGATTGTTTGAGATTCGTTGTAGACGGGAACCACGATGGCCAGCGGAGCCTCCAGAAGTGCCGCAATCGAATCAGGGCGGAGGGATACAAGAGACATGGTGGTGGCGCACTCCCGGGATGATTGAGGTGCCCGGGTGCGCGCAGCGTTTTTTCAGGAGGTCGTTTCCGGAAGGGCGGCAGAGAGCGTGCTTTTCATTCGAGACCGAGCGCCGGAGCGTACCGGCAGTCATCCCTAGGATTAAGCGATTTCGGGATGGGCATCAATCCGGCATTCCCGCAGGCGATCGCGTTGGCGGCGAGGGTTGCGCGGGGAGCGCTCTACTCAATTCGGATCACCAGCGGGCCACCTGGACTCTTGTCCACTGCTGCACGGCCCACGGACCAGCCTCCCTTGTACAAGGCGGTGGAAGCGTAATTCCAAAAAGTGCCCACGCGTTTGGCGTCTCTGGTCGTGGCAGCCTCCACCACAATCTTGCGCTCGCCCCAAGAGCCGGATGCCAATGCTTTCTCCACCCCGTGGATCGAGGATACGATCTGCGAGAACCCGGCTGACTGTCCCAGTATTTTTTCTCCCGAAAGGGTCAGCGTGGATCCTTCGGTGGCCTTGGCTATCTCGTCTGGCGTGGCCGTGGCGGGCAGGGTATGCGTGGCTGGGAACCGGACGCTGTACCCGAGAATGACGTTCTGGCGTCTCCCGCCGCCTTTGCGCATTTCGCCCTGCACGGTCACTGAATCCTCAGAAAAGACCATCTCGAGCTCAAACCGGACCTTGTCTTCACAAAGGCCGACCATTTCGATTTTTTTGGGTTGGATGGAGGGCTTCGGTTTTTTTTCGAGCTTGAGCAAGTCGAGGGATTCGCCCCTGCCGCCCTCCAGCTCGGCCACATTGAAATAAAGCTGGACCGGCTTACCGACGTCCTTGCCTTCACTCTGAGGTTGGACAGTCAAAATGCGGTCGGCATTCAGTTGAGCACGGTAGGTTTTTCCTTTGTAGAGCAGGTTCAATCCCTTGGCCTCCCCGGCAGCAAAAACCTCCAATTGAATGTCTTTTTCGGACGCGGCATCGGGCGCGGCAGAGAGCGGCACAGAACACAGGGGCAGGAGCAAAAAAGCAGCGGCAAGAAGGGTTTTGTTCATGGGGTTGAAAAACATTTTCACGCGGGTGAACTGGTTGCAATTTTAAAAGGCTAGGCATTGCAGGAATCCGCTTTTTATCGGATTCTTCGCTGGTTTCGGGACTCCGGTTTGCCTCCGTGTGCATTCTGGGCGCCTCTGGATTCGAAACCCTGCCTCCCCATCGCATGTGCCCGGCAGAACAGCTCGCTTTTCCGCAGCTCACCTCCCCCGCGAGGCACCTCCTGTGAACGCCCATCCGGCTCCCAATTCCAACTCCATTCGAGAGAACCGGGTGCTGACCCTGTGGGACCCCAACCGCCCGGACGCCACCCTGAGCCTCCGTTTCCCGCCCCAAGACGAGCCACTCGATTCGGGATCTGGGATTTCGATGGAAAAATCTTATGTGCTCGGCCCGGTGGTCGCCCGGGGGGGGATGGGGCAGATCTTTTCCGCGTCCGATCCGCTCCTGGAACGGGAGGTGGCGATCAAGGTGAACACGGCCGCGGATCGGAGCGAGGACCCGCTTTTTTTGAGGGAAGCCCGGGTGCTGGCCCAGTTGGCGCATCCGAACATTGTGCCGATCCACGATTTTGGGAAGAACGCGGGAGGCCAGCCGTTCTACTCGATGAAGCTGGTGCGGGGACAAACGCTGAAAGCGTTGCTTGAAGCGGTCCGCGCGGGAAAGACGCATGTTTCAACGGCAAACTTGCTCCTGATTTTCCGAAAAATTTGTGATGCGGTGGCGTTTGCGCATTCCCGCGGGTTCCTCCACCGCGACTTGAAGCCCGAGAATGTGATGCTGGGGGAATACGGGGAAGTGCTGGTGATGGACTGGGGATTGGCGCTCAGAATGAATGAGCGGGGGGCGGCCCCGGGCGTCACGGAGGGGGAAACTCCACTGATTGAGGGAACTCCGCAGTATATGGCTCCCGAACAGGCGAATGGCGACACGCTGGATGTCCGCTCAGACGTTTACGCGTTGGGAGCCACACTGTACTCCCTCCTCAGCGGTCAGCTTCCCGTAACCGGCGCTACCCTCGAGGAGATCCTCGGGAAGGTGCGGCGCGGCGATGTGCTGGACAAAGATCCAAGCCTTGCTCCGACACGAATCCCTCCAGGGCTGAGGGCGGTTATCACCAAAGCGACGGCGTTCCATCCTTACAACCGCTACCCAGATGTCTCCGGGCTTTTGGCAGATCTGGACGCGTATCTGGCCGGGTTCGCCACGGAAGCCGAGCATGCCGGGCTTTTTCGGCAGCTCCTGCTTCTGGTCCGGCGGCACCGGATTGCGGCAGGATTGACGGCCATACTTCTGCTCACCGCAGCGGGATTCACGCTCAGCCTGATTGCAAGCCAGCGCCAATCCGCCCTGCACGCCCGCGATGCACAGGCGCAGTCCCAGCGGGCACGGGAAAACGAAAGCCGGGCCATCGGCAACGAGGAGCGTGCACTGGCCAGCGCACGCGCGGCGCGGCAATCGGCGGCGGAGGCGACACTGGCGCTGGCAGAAGTCGCAGAGGAAGGCGGGCACGGCGGCGAGTTGCAGCGGGCGCTCACGCGGGTCCCGGAAGAGTTCCGGAGCCAACTCTGGCGGTACATGCACGACCGCCTTGACAAGGCGGAACTCACCTTCCTGGCGAGTCACGCAAACCGGCCGTGGATGACATGCGCCGCCGACGCCTCCGGCCCGCACCATCTCCTGGCTTTGGATGAGGCCGGCCGCCTCGCATCCCTCGATCTGGTTTCAGGCACCCAGACCACCGTCTGCACCGTGCCCCCCGAAGGCCTCGAGGATCTCCTAGTCGTCTCGCCCGACGGCTCCCGCGTTGTTTTGGTCCGACTTGCCCCCGAAAATCCGAACACGTTCCGAATCGAGATGCTGGAACGCGCCACCGGGAAACTGCTCTGGACTCTCGACCTGCCTCGAGGCGAGGAAAGGTTCAAGCCCTCGTTGCCCGTCTTCGACAGAAGCGGTTGCGTCCTGATCATGAGCTCGCTCAGCGGGGGCGGTGTTTTGGCAGCCCATGCATGGACAGGCACCCTCCTGTGGCATGCCCCCGAGGAAGAACGGGCCACCGCTCAGTGCGCCGGAAAAACCGCCCAAGTTTTCGTCTACTCCATCCTCCGTGGCTATTCCCGCCGGGACCTGTGGACCGGTGCCGTCCTCCACTCTGCCCCAGAACAGAAATTTCCGAGCGGTAATCTTTCAGGCACAAAAGTGTGTTACGACCCCTTCTCGCTGCAACTCTACTTTCAACACCGCGGAGCGATTCAACGGATGGACGGACGCTCCCTTGAAACCGCCAGCGCATGCCCCCTCCCGGGAGGCGCCCATTTCCTCGGTGACTTCACTCATCTCCCCCGCAGGAACGTTGTGGCGCTGCTCGTGCGCGAATCCGATGCCTCCTCCCGTTTACAGTTCTGGGATGCTCACAGCGGAACACTTCTTCGGGAGGTGCTCGGGCCCGGGTCGCGAGGAAATTCCAACCGCTGGAATCTGTTTTCCACACCCGTCCCCGGCCAGGTCGCGCTGCTCCAAGGGCTCCGGATCAAGACATGGACCCTGCCCCGGGTCTCCCCCACATGGCGCGCTTCGGTCGAGCCCGACGACTTTTTCGACTCCTTCGCCTTTCTGCAAGACCCGGATGCCGCCGCGGCCCTCTACCGGAAATGGTCGGGCCCCAACTGGTATACGGAAATTGGCGTGGTGGACATCCGCCACACCCCATCCGGTGCCCTCTCCGGCCGGTCTCTGAGCCCCAACCCGAACAAAAACAACACGCGCGGGACCCTTTCCACCAACCGGGACGGCACCCTACTCGCCACGGTCCGGCACGACCCGGCCCAGAATAGTTTCGTGCTCCGCCTTTTTTCAGGCAGCCATGCCGAGAACCCGGGCCCCCAACTTCCACTTCCGGACTGGCACCGCGGCAGCGCCCATCTGAACCCCTCCGGCACCCGCGTCTGGCTGGGAACTGCCGTCTGGGAGGTTGCCTCCGGGAGTCTCCAGAAAATCCAACGCAATGGCCTGCTCCAGCCCCCGGAAAAGGCCCGGGCCCCGCGCTGGCTGGACGACTCACGCATCCTCGAGATCGCGATGACTGTGGCATCCAACTCCCCGGGAGCGCCCAAACAGGAACGCCAAATCGTTCTTTGGGACGCAGTCTCTGGTGTCCGGATTGCCTCTGTGAACGCTCCCACCGCCCGCTGTATTTCGCCCGACCCGGCTGGCAACCAGTTTGCCGAAGGCGGCACGGACCGTCGGGTCCGAATCCGGGACGGCACTAACCTTGCCCTTCTCAAGGAACTGCGGGTACACGACGGAGCGCTGTCAGCCATTGCATGGCATCCCAATCTGCCCATCGTCGCCACCGCTTCCGAAGACCGGACCGTCCGGCTTTGGAACGTTCAAACCGAGGAGCAGTTGGAGGAATACGGCGTGTTCCACAGGCTGCCCGACCGCCTCTTCTGGGATCCCTCCGGAACGCGCCTCGCTGTGCTGAGCCGGGACGGCGAAGCCACCGTGGACATCTTCCGGCCCGCGTGTGTTTTGAAGTCAACCGTCCGGTGAAACCGGAGTGTGCAGGGAAGACAGGTTTCAGCGGCCGAACATAGATGCCGGCGAACTGATCGACCCCTCCTCGTTGGCCCCGCGCGGACCGCCAAACCGGATTCCCGCCACCACAAAGATTTCGGCCCGTGGGGCAGCATCGGTGCAACCAAAGAGCGGGGCCACGTTGATGAAAGTATCGTTGGTCGGCTTGAAGTTGAAGCTCGGTCCGATCAGAAACTCGTACTCGGCGCTGCCCCGGCTGGATTTGTCCGTTTTCCGTTCCCAGAGCGTTTCGAGGCCAATGTTCAGCTTGTTGTCCACGAGCGCGTAACTGAGGGCGCTGGTAGCTGACCACTCCTGTTCTCTGGCGCCACCTGTCTCATTTTCAAACGAGATGTTCGCCGCAAACTGCCAGCGCTTTGCAAAAACCTCGCCCATCAAAAGCTTCGCCTCGTACGCGTCCGACGCGTTGTCGTTAAACATCCACTCGAAGTACAGGGTAGGATTCAGCGGGATCTTTCCCCAGTCCGCCAAAGCATACCGGACCTCCACACTCGAGCCCTTGTAAAAACCACGTCCACCCCCGTCGATTCCATAGTTCTGGTAGAGGTCCAACTGGAACCGGTGCGGCAACCCAATCTCCACCTCGGTCCGCATCCCATGCTCGACCTCGTTTGACCCCTTCGAAAACTCCGGGGTCCAGAACTGGACGATTTCGACCTGGCCCTCTGGCCGGACATAAACCCGACTGCTGGTGAAGTTGGGCTGGGTGGTCCAATAAGGCTGGTTGTAAGGCCCCACCGGATCCTGCTGACTGGTGATAGGCCGGAGGGTTTGCGAGGATCCGGTCACCAGAATCTCCGGGAGCGACTCGCCCCTCGCAGCGGGTGTTTTGGGAACAGGACTCTGGGCGGAGACCGAAAAAACAGAGGACGCAAGAATCGAGAGGAGGAAGGGTTGGATTTTCATGCAGTTAATGAGACTGAATCCCATTACCAAACAGAAACCGCACCCATCAAGCCTTTTTGAGACCGGGTCTCAATCGCAGCCCTGCCGACTCAGCTCAGCTTTGAATGACTCCCGTCGCAGGTCGCGCCCGCAGCGCTCTTTTTGCAGCCGCAGAAATACACGGTACCCGTCTTTTCCGCCTTGTACGGAACGGGACTAAATCCTGTGCCCTTGTGGCTGCCGTCGCACAACGGCTGGGTGGCGCTGCGGCCGCAGGAACACCAGTAGTAGGTTTTACCGGCTTCAACTTCCGTGGGATACGGTCCGCGCTTGGCAATGATCGGTTCGCTCATGCCAACGCCTCTACCCGGGCTTTGCACAAAACTCCATCCGGATTGCCCGGTCTCCCGAATAAACCGCAGCTCAGCTCCGTCCAATCCAGCACTTATGCAAAAACTCCTCCTGCTCCTGCTGCTGCTTGCATCCTCGCTTTCCGCACAAACCTTCGTGTACTCCGGCACCCGCAAGGATTACACGGTCAGCTCGGAGTCCGGCGCCTACGGCTCCAACTCGAAAATTCTGGCCGTTTCCGATGGCGGGACGAAAGTCACCCTCATCTACTACGGAAAAGCCGGGTCTTACAAATACTACGGGGTGATGGAAACCCACGGGACCCTGCGTTCCATTCAGACACCGGACGGCCGGTATCAGGCCGTGTATTCGCAGGCGTACTCGGACGAAACCATGGACTACGGGCTGCACCTGCGCGGGCCCTACTCGAGCCTGGCGCTGAACGGCAGCGTGTTGACCTTTCCCAGATCCTTGGTCGGCACCGAGCGTTATGCCGCCAACGGCATTTCCATCGAAACTGCCTATGCCCTTTCTTTCGATCGGCGGCGCTCCACGGATGCTTTTCTTTCCGGCAGCTCCCCGGAATCGGTCCGGGACGCCTTTGTCGCGCTTCTCCGTTCCCAAGGATACTCCGCCCTTTGAAGTCGGGTCCGCGCATTCCGGCCCCGTCTTTCGTCCATTCAGCCCCTTTTTCCGGCTGTCTGTCCCATCCGGGTTTTCAGGGCGACCGCTTTCCCATAGGGTTGCGGCCGAACTGGATGCCCGATGCAGACCCCACAAAGCTCCCGCCTCGATTCTGTTGTTAAATCCCTTCAGGAGGGGTTCCACAAATACGCAGCGTTTGTCGTCGCAATCTCGTGGCGCAAGTTTGCGCTCCTCGCTTTCCTAGCATTGGTGGCCGGAAGCATTCTGGACGATTTCCTGCCAAGCAGAAGAAGCGCCGAAATGGAGGCCGCGTTTCAGTTCCTTTCGCAGGTGATGGACTCGGGACACGGCACCCCTTCTGGACTCAGCACGCTTCGGCTGGAAACGTCTTCCTCTGCGGGAAGCAAGCTGGCTTGGATTGTGGTGATCGGATCGATCGTCCTGAAGGTGTCTGCCCGCGGCAAGGTGGAGGCCGAGGCCGCTGCCAGCGCGGCCGAAGAAAACGCGGACCGCGAGGCACTCAAGCGTCAAGTGGCAGAAGCCCGCATGGCAGCGATGGAAGCCCAGGTGGAACCCCATTTCCTGTTCAACACCCTGGCCAGTATCGACCACCTTATTGAGACCGATCCGGCCACCGCCAGCCGGATGCAGAAGCACTTCATTGCATTCCTCCGGGCAACACTTCCTTCGTTGCGCGAATCCACCCCTGGCTCGATTCAACCCCTTGAACGCGAGATGGAAATCGTACAGCCCTATCTTGAACTCTTCAAGATCCGGATGGGCTCCCGGCTCCAAACCCGAATCGAAGTGCCCCCTGAACTCCTCCGCGCTGCGTTTCCCCCCATGATGCTTCAGTCCCTCGTGGAAAACGCGATCAAACACGGCCTTGAACCCAAACCGGAGGGCGGCCAACTCCAAATCGTGGCTCGCTCGGAAAACAACTCCCTGATCTTGGAAGTCACAGACACTGGCCTCGGCTTTGGCGCGTCCCCGGTGCCAGGGGCTGGAATTGGCCTCAAAAACATCGAGGAACGGCTCCGCCTTCTTTTCGGAGACCGTGCAGGCCTCCAGATCACCACCCCTCCCACAGCCGGTACCCGCGTGACGCTCCGCCTCCCGCATTCCAGCCTCTGATCATGCCCACCGTTCTCATTGCGGATGACGAAACCCTGCTCCGGGACCAGCTCAGGGCACGCTTCGCGGAGTCCTGTCCCGGTCTGGTCCTTTTGGCTGAAGCCCGGAACGGGCCGGAAGCCGTCGAACTGGCAACTCAGCACAAGCCCGAGGTGGTGTTTCTCGACATCCGGATGCCCGGAATCACGGGAGTTGAAGCGGCCCGGCAAATTCTCCACCACCAGCGGAGCGCCGGCCCCGCATGGCCCAAGTGTGAACTGGTATTTGTCACCGCCTACGACCAGTACGCTCTCGATGCCTTTGCACATGGCGCCCTGGATTACCTCCTCAAACCCGTCGCCGCGGAACGCCTCCGGCTCACTTGGGATCGCGTCCTGCAACGCCTCGAGGCTCGCCCCCACCATGGACAGCTCGAAAAAATCGAGGCACTCGCAACGCAAATGTCCAGCCGCCCCAGATTCCTCAAATGGATCCCCGCAGCCACAGGGGCGACACTCCAAATGTGGCCCGTGGAACAGGTGCTGTTTTTTGTCGCCGAGGACAAGTACACCCGGGCCGCCACCGCCGAAAGCCAAGCGCTCCTCCGCAAATCGATCCGGGAGCTTCTGGCGGAACTGGACCCGGATCTCTTCTGGCAGATCCACCGGAGCACACTCATCAACATCCGGGCGTTGGACAGGGTGCACCGATCGCTGACAGGGGCACTGACCGTCACGCTGCGCGGCTCCACCGAACGTTTCGAAGTCAGCCGCGCGCACGCGGCCCGGTTCAAATCCTTTTAACCCTATGCGCTTCCGCTTTCCTCCCCTCGCTATTTTTCTGCTGCTCCTCGGCATGTGGCCATGGCTCCGCATCGCCCACGAAACCCAACCCACGACGAAGACCATTCAAATCCAGAAAGGCCCCGCAGCGGGACCGCTGACCACCGAGGAACGCCCCATTCAGGTCGAAAGCCACAGCCACCGCCTCCAGATCGGGTTCCCGTTCAAACCTGCGTTCCACGCCGATTACACCCGGACCCTCGAAAAACCTGTGCCCAAGGCAATCGAACCCTCCTACACCACCGAGGAAACCACCGGCTTCTTTGTGATTACTGACCCGCTCGGGCTGCTCCTCAGCGGTCTGTGTGTAGCAGGCGCCGCCGTCCTTTTTTTCAACCACCTTGCGGCCGCGAAAAAATCTGAACCCGCCTCGACTCCGCCGCGGTAAAGCACGTTTGCAGTCCTTTCTGGACAGTACTCTTGCCCCGCCAAACCAGGGGACTGGATCAACACCTCCAGCTCCGGCAGCTCACTCCAGACGGACCAGTTTTGTTTTCCATTCCGCCGGGATTTCATTCAACGCCATGATCCGGAGCGCACGTTCCGTTGAAGTTACTCCCGTGGTTTTGGTGAGATTCACCGTGGCATCCTCGGGCAGCCGGAACATGGCCCCGGTAGCAGGATCCACAACGAGCAAGCCGACCAACCCTCCGAACAAAAGATTGCCCACATACCATCCGTTCAAGCCCGCGGACACGGTGCCTTTTGTGGCCGTGTACCCGGCCATCTTTACCTCAAACTCGTACCGGGCTGCCGAAAAATATCCGCTGGATGCCGGAAGCGTGAGAGTTGTCGGCGTGATGCTCCGGTGGATCTCCCGCCCGCTCTTGTCCGAAATCACGATTTCGGCGCCCTTGGGATTGCTGCTGAACGTCACGGGCCAGTCCGACTTGCTCACAATGCTGGCGCATCCTGCAGTCAGAAGTGCTGAAACAGCACATCCCATGGCTCCCCATTCTTTTCCAGTCCACACTCGGTTCATTTTCATCGCGATTTCTCTATTTGTGAAAGTAAGGCGGCACGGTTTAAACGCCTGCCCATCTCCTGCCAAGCCCAACCCAACCCGTTTCCATGCGCCGGAGCCGGAACCGGACGCTGGCAGGATACTTCACATCACCGGAATTTTCCGGTGCCACACGCACCGGAACGCGCCCCCGGCCCCATCCGGGTCCCGCAGAAACCGGCTGCGTTCAAGGTCTTCCGAGGCGCTTCGTTTCCAGAATCTTCGCGGGGAAACCGCCGGCGCATGCGCCTCCAAAAACTCCGTCTGGGTCTGGAAGCCACCGTGCTCCCAACCCAGCCCGGCAGCCCACGCATTGTAATCCGTAAAATTCACGTCTGCGGTCAGATCCTGCTGACCCACGTTCGCGTACACCTCAGTGCTCCGCTCCTGAAGCAGGTAGGCCCGGACCGTCCCACGGGGACGCCGCCGGTACAGTGCCGGAAACTCGTCCCCGTAATCCACCGCGAGGACCGAGCCACGGTGCAGAGCCGGAGCCCAGCCCAGCAGCCACTCCCGGGAGGCCCGGTGCAGCTCACAGCGCTGTCCTTCTGCCGCGCAGAACCTCAGCACCGAGTACGCATCGGCGGGTTCAACGCCAAGGGATTCAAGGAACTCCCTGGGCCGACCGGCTCCGTCCCATTCGATCCAGATCTCCTGCCACCGACCCTCCCGCCATTCCACGCGGACCACCGGGAAGGCATCCAGAAGTTCATTGTGGAAGATGAGCGCTTCCCCGCCACAGGCCAGGAGCGCCTCCTCCATCGTGGTGTGCCATGTCACAGAACCGCCCAGAACCGCCTGCTGGCGTTTCCGCAAAACCGGCGAGGCTTCCACCAGATGCCAGTTCCACCGGCGCCGCTCCCAGAATCCCAGCTCCCTGCGAACCACCGCCGAGAGCTGACCGCCGCCAGGGCCTGCCTCAATCGCATTCCGGATTCCAGCATGAAACCGGCTTTCCCTCCGGAGCCATTCGGCGATTGCAACACCGAGATCCGGAGCCAGGGTGGCCGAGGTGGAGAAGTCCCCGCCGGGACCGACATCCCGGATCCGGCAGGTGTAATAACCGTGGTTCGGGTCGTACAGCGCCCTAGCCATGAACGCCTCAAAGGATTCGACCCGGACACCGGACTGGCCGGGTGCCTCAGCCATGGAGCCGGGCAGGCGTGATCTCAATCGAAAGGCGGCCGTTGCCCACATAGAGGGCACCATCCTGCACCGTGACCTGAAGCACCATGGTCCGCTCAGCCAGAGTCGCGAGGGACTCGACCTGTTCATCGAAAATCCGCCAGGCCTGGACGTTCCGGACCCGCGCCAGTTTTCCCGCCAAAGCCGCCCACCACGACTCGGGTCCGAACGAGTAGATGGTGACCTGGTCGGCTCGCGCAGCCGCGCGGAGAATCTTGCGTTCGTCCGGCTGGCCCACTTCGATCCAGTGGGCGATCCGGCCAGTAAGATCGTTCTGAATCAGAGCTGGAAGATCGGGATCCCAAAGGTCCTGCGTCAGTTCCAGCGGGGTGCGGTCCCCCGGATCCGCCACATGCAGGGCGTAAGCCAGGAGGCGGATCATCATGCGTTCGTCCGTCTCGGACGGATGCCGGGCAAGGACGACCGGGAACGTCTCGTAAACATGGCGGTCCATGTCCGAGAGTTCGAGCGTGGCTTTGTAAACGGTGGCTTTGAGGCCCATGACAGGCCCCGCAGGATCGGTTTTTCCCAACCAAACGCAACCCCGGATCCACCCGGAAAAACCCGAGCTCCTCCTCCGGGCGGCTGTCGGCCGCCGCGTCCGAAACGCGGTCGTGACGCACTGCCCCATTTGCGCGAGGATCTCCGCCGAACTTATGAGCATCCATCTCCACGCCCAGAAAGGCGATGTAGCCGAAACCGTCCTCCTGCCCGGTGACCCGCTGCGAGCCCGGTTCATCGCAGAGCGCTACCTGGAACGCGTGACATGTTACAACGAGGTCCGCGGGATGCTGGGTTTTACGGGATTTTACAAGGGCCACCGGGTCTCGGTGCAGGGTACTGGCATGGGCGTCCCCTCCATCAGCATTTACGCAAGCGAACTCATCACCGAGTTCGGGGCCCGCCAACTCATCCGGGTCGGCACCTGCGGCGGGATGCAACCCCATGTCCAGGTCCGCGACCTGGTCCTGGCGCTGACTTCCTCCACCGATTCCAGCCTCAACCGGAACACGTTTGGCGGCGTCGATTTCGCACCCCCGGCCAGTTACCGGCTCCTGCGTGCAGCCGCAGACTGCGCGGCCCGGCTGAACCTCACCACGCATGTGGGCTCAATTTTCACCTCAGACATTTTTTACCGGGAAGACCGTTCCCTGACCGATCGCCTGATCCAGCACGGAGTGCTGGCAGTGGAAATGGAGACCTCGGCGCTTTACACGCTCGCGGCACGGCACAACATCGAGGCGCTGACCGTCCTCACCGTGAGCGACCATCTCATTTCAGGCGAATCCGTTTCCGCGGCGGACCGTCAATCGTCGTTCACGGGAATGATGGAGGTCGCTCTGGAAACCGCAGTGGGTGAGTCCTAGATCTGCGCCCGGAGCTCACCAGCGTCTGAGGCCGGACGCGGCTCGAGATCAGACCAAGTCTGTGTGTCGGGCCGATCGGCCCCGGCCTTGACCGTGTACCGGCCTGGTGCATAGACCCGCGGCTGAAACCGGTCACCCGCAGCGCGGACCGTGTAAAGAATCTCTTGGGTCTCCTGACGGATCACCTGGACCACGCCGTTTTTCGGGAAGACCACTGTGGGCAGATATCCAACGGGCTTGCGTCCGTCATTGTCCGCCTGAGTGATTGTGATGGGCCAACCGGGAAACTGACCCTTGTCACCCTCCGCCACCTTGGCAAACCGCGGCCAGCATTCGAACGTGATCTTCCGCGTCTTCTTGTGGAACCGGATGAGGCCGTATCCGTCAGCACGTTTTTTCTCGTCCTTCATGTCCTCGGGATTGGCATAAGCGTGCATGCTCATCCGGTTGCCCAAGCCATCAAGGAACTCGCCGGTCCACGGCAACGGACTGCCGGGCACAGTATTCGGCCCGGCCTTTTCGTCTACCGGATGCCACCAGCGACCGTAGATGGTGTTGACCAGAGCTGGGCTGGTGAAGTTGAAGGGCCCATCGCCAAACTGCTCAATCCCGTGCTGGACCACCACCGCAAGATGCTGGTCCCCGCACAGATGCGGCGCCCACGCTTTCCGGATCTCCACCAGCGCGCGGTTCCGCCCCGCCTGTGGCCACCCGTTGCAATCCAGATCGGCAAGGAGCCTCTGGTCATGCCCCCCGTGCATATGCACCGCCCCGCAAAATGCCGTCGCCGACAGCACGCATTTCATCTCCGCCCCTCGCCCGTAGTCCTGGCCCCAGTCGCGCAGGAACTTTTCCTGACGCTCCCCAAGAAGCTGCAATCCCGGAAGATCCACGCTTTTTGGGTCGTACGCAGGGTCGTTGATGTGGTCCGGACGCGGCCCCATCTGCGGAATTTTTCCAGCTGGCCCACTCTTAAATTTGCGGTCCTCAAGGATGGCAAAGTCGATGCCGCCCACGAGCATCCGGGTGAAATACACACCGACATCACGGCTGACCGGCGCGGAGTCCACAGGGTCGGGCAAATGCCAGCTCTGCTGCCGTTGGACCTGGTTGACATACGCCACCGGGTACCGAAACCCGCCGTCGGCGTCCCCCGGGATGTGCGACTGTGCCCCGGCCTCTCCCCAGAGATTTCCGTGCCCCACATCGTGATCATCGGGAATGCATACCGTGGGGCGGTCACGGATGATGTCGCGGAACTGGAGCCCGAACTCGATCCAGCCGGCGGTATGCTCGGTGTGCCGGTAATGCTGGTCGCCTCCAAAGAACAACACGTCAGGATCCTGTGCCCGGAGGTTCTCCACAATCTCCGTGCGCGGCCCCGTGGTCCGGCTCGAGTTGCAGCTCATGTTCGCCACGACGATCTCCTCCTTCTCCACAGGATCCCGCCGGATCACCCCTTCAAACCGCGCTTTTGCGCCATGCAACACCCGGTAGCCCACGGTTTTCGAACCGTCCCAGCCTTCTACTCGGAAATGAGCGTCCCAGCCCGGATACAGGACCGGGCTCCTCGCAATTTCCTGCCATGTTCCGTCACCCCGCTTCACCTCCAGCCGCGCCACCCGTTCCTCGCCGGGTTTGAGCGGAAACAGCTGGGCGCTCATCTTCAAGACCCCATTCTGCTGCGTGTAATACGCAAAACACACCACCTCGTCCCTCGGCACATCCATGGAAAGAATCTGCGGTTGAGCCCCTTTCGCGGCCTTCTTTGGCTCTGCGCCCGCCTTCTTCCACCATTCCCCCGTCGTCAGAGACTCCAGTTGGGGAAACTCTGCGGAAAACGGCGCTTCAAACCCAGGTTCGGCAGCCAGAGCCTGCACCATGCCGCGCCGCCAAAAAAGCAACGGGGCCAGTTTGAGAAGAAATCGACGCGATATGTTCATGGACGGCAGGGGGGATGGATGAATCCGCCACGGCATCCTCCTCCACAATGGGGGGAACAGTCCGGGCCGATCTTCTAAACTCCAGCCACAGCAAATAGTTTCAAAAAAACAGCCGGATTGATCGAATCATTGGGATCTAACCACCTGCCCGGGGAGCACGGCGCCTCAGAGTCCACGCTGTCTTGAGGCACACCATCCGGAGCCGCACTGGCCCCGTGCAGCGGCCTTGTCCAGCCATGCGTCCCACGTTGTTCCAACCCAGGAATTGCGCACTGCCCCCCGTGGACCGCTTTACTCCCCAGCGCATCCGCCCCCCGCTTCCCCCAGCAACTCCATCACGGGCTCCCGATGGGATTAGAGCCCGCAGCCAGCAGTGGAGCGCCCCGCGCCATTCCGCCCGGAGTATCTCATGTGTCTTGAGATGGAGAGTGGCATCGTTTAAGGTTTGAAGCGTCCGTTTTTCATGCCGCGCCGCGAGCTTACTCATCCTCATCAAGTGCACGGCTGGCTCCAGATTTGGAGGCAACAATTGCATCAAACCGCTTCCATGGTTTTGATTGACCCTGCAGCGCTTCTTTGGCCGGCGGGCCAAAAAGGCATCAAATCGGGATTGCCCGAACACATCATGGATGCCGACCCGGTGACTAACTCCGACGAACTGGCGTGGCTGTGTTACCAAGCCCTCATCGGTAGCGAGTTCGAACAAAAGCATGGATCGCACGTCCACCTCATGCCCTTCTCTGTGCCCACCGAGTTGCCTGCGGGATGGAAAGAGCGGGCCTCCACGGGATCTTCCGCCTCACCGTCACGGCCCCTCATCCAGCGGATCTCCTCGCCATCCGAAACCCCGCCGGGACAAGCGTCGCGACCGGCAAGCATGCTGCCTCGGCACGCCGACACGGATTGATCTAGCCCCGGAGAGAACGCCTTCCCACCCATGAACCGCCTTCTGTATCAAGACGAAGCCCGACTTGAGTATGGAAGGCGTTTCTGGCGGGACCCAGAGCGGAACGCGGGCCTGCTTGCCCCCTGGCTGGATGCGTGCCATCCCCACCGCGATCGTTTTGTTGAGCGCAGGCAACCCTTGGTGGATCGGGCGCTCTCCTACCCTGCCGGAAGCGATGATGCGCTGGATGCCGCCCCACAATCCGAAGGATTGAACCTTCGCGTGGTGGTGAAAGAAATCCCCCCGTGTTCGGAAGCTTTCGGGCGTAGGCCAGATCCAGTGCATTCGTGTCAGACCTTGACTTTGACACGCCCTCCTAATGCGGGTTTATCAATTTTAATCCTGTGAGCCCAAGGTGCCTTAGCCCCTTTCCACAGAAAACTTAATAAGTGGACATTCGATTTGAGAAGTTTTTAAGTTTTATTACTTATTTTACAAGCCCATGCACCGCTCCCTTTTGCGCGTCATCACCCTGCTCGGCGTCATCTTGCTGATGCCTAAAATTGGCAATGGAGAGCAGGCACCCCCACGCACGGCTCTGGTGATGGGGGTGGGGGATTATGGCGGGGCAAAATTCAAGGGCAGAACCATCCCAAACCTGCCAGGCATCACCACGGCTGACCTTCCAAGAATGGAGGCCAAGCTGAAGTCGCTAGGTTTCACGGTTGCGGTGGTGAGCAATCCCACGCTGAGTCAAGCAAAGGAGGCAGTGGATGCTTTCTCGGCGCGAATCAAGGTCAATCCTGGCGTTTCACTCTTCTACTTCAGCGGCCACGGCGGTGAGTATGAGGGAAAAAACTACCTGATCCCTCGCGGCGCAAACATCGGCAGCAAGGCAGACTTGAGCGATGAGGCCCTCAGCGCACAGCGGGTGCTCAACGGCATGGAGGAGAGCGGTGCCCGAATAAATCTGGTCTTCTTGGACTGCTGCAGGGAGGATTTGGGGAAAGGCGCGGGCGGGGCGGAAATGGCTCCGCTAAAAGCAAAGGGAAGTTTCATCGGCTTTGCCACGCGCAGCGGGAACTTTGCCGATACGGGCGAGGACGGCAGTCCATACACGCGATTTTTGCTCAAGCACATGGATAAACCGGGACTGAGCGTTGCAGATATGTATTCCATGGTGATCGGGGATGTGAAGGAATTCAGCAGGCGGGTGCTGGGGGAGGAACGGCGGCCAGGGTTTTACTCGGAACTAGACGCGCCATTTTACTTGGCACCAACTGCAGCCTCTCGATCTTTACCAATGACAAAACCTTTGCTCCCCTTAAAACCGTTGGAATCTGGCACGATTTTCAATAGCTTAGGAATGAAGTTTGTTTCCGTACCAAGCACAGACGTACTCATTTGCAGCACCGAGACGCGCGTTCGTGATTACAAAGTCTTCATCGCTGAAACCCGATACGACATGAGCGGTTCCGCTCAAACTCTGGCGCAGGATGGCTGGCAACGGCGTGAAGGACAGAACTGGCTGCGGCCGGGTTTCAACCAAACAGATGACCATCCGGTCACCTGTGTGAGCTGGGACGATGCGCAGGCATTCTGCAGGTGGCTCAGCCGGAAAGAAGGGCGGAACTATCGGCTGCCTACGGACCATGAGTGGAGCCTGGCCGTGGGCATTGGCGACCGTGAATCTTCAACAGAAGCGCCTACCACCAAAGATGAGAAAATCATCGCCTACCCCTGGGGACGTGGTTTTCCTCCGATGCTCAAGGATGGCAACTATCGCGGCACTGAGAGCCGTCTTGGTGCGGAGCCAAGCAATTGGACAACACTTATTGACGTCAATGATGGATTTCCCCGGACTGCTCCGGTGGGAAGCTTCGCGCCTAGTGTCCATGGTCTATACGACCTCGGTGGCAACGTCTGGGAGTGGTGTGCGGATTGGCATGATCCCGCCGAGCCTATCTGCCGTGTGTTGCGCGGCGGCTCGTGGGCGAGCAGCCAGTCTATCAGCATGCTCTCTTCCATGCGCCTGATTGGTGGGTCGCCAGAAACACGCCGTAGTGACATCGGTTTCCGTTGCGCGCTGGAGCCAGCCCCCTGAAAACGCCCTCTCCTTTTTATGTCCCTGCCATTCACATCGTCCATCGCTAGCCTGATTGTCGGTCTTGGGTTGTTTTTTTCCAATGCAAGCGCCATCGGAGAGGATCGCACCTACTCTGGCAAAGTTGGCGCACAGGACGCTATCTTCACCCTTCGTTGGCAGGACGACAGTGTTGTAACGGGCTCCTATTTTTGCCCATCGGGAAAACGCATCAGCTACGAGCTGCGCGGAGAGAACCAAACCGCCGGCCGTTTGAACTTGGATGAATACACCCATGGCCAACTCACCGCCAAAATTGTCCTGCTAAAAGCCGGTGACACGGGCAAGATCACTTGGCAGGGCATGATATACAATCTCGACGGCCGCAGTCTGCCTGTCTCGTTCACCCGCACCATCTCCATTCCTGTACCAAAAACCTCTGCGGTCTCAGCGAGCAGTCGTTTATACCTCGCGGTCTGGAACCGCACCCGGTTCACCTGCATGCTAGACTGGAATAAAGATGGCACGGTACGCGGAATTATGAGCGAACCTTCCACGGGCGAATCCACGCAGATCGAAGGAAAAAATCCAAAGGAAGGCCTCCTCCGTCTGAATTGGCTTCGCAAAGGTGAGCTTGAAAGCTTGGAGCTCAATAAATCTCTCACCTCCAGAGGAATCGTCTGGCAGGGTGTACTCTCCAGTGGTGAGCCATTCATCTTGGCCCGTTTTCGTAATGGTGGTGCGCCAGCTCAGGCATCCGAAACTTACGAACAAGTACGCGTCATTGTGGCACCGCGAACCGACTGGCCTGCCCCGCCATTCCAAGGGAAAAACCTAAGTAACGCGGCATTCAGGGCAGAACTCAGAAGGAAAGCAGCTGATGAAACGGACATATATCTGGTCAAAGCGGCGATTGAGTCCGTTTCAAAAACTCATGGTACGCTGCACCTTCACTTCCGCGCCTTGGCGTTTGATAATGACTATGACAAAATGCACTACATTCCTTCCCTTGAGCATTTCTCATTCAGCGTACCCACCCTTGCTGAACCTGGCTCTTTCAACGTCGGAGACCAGTGTTTTGTAAGCGTTGACAAAAAAGGCACTGTTTTTGGAGTTAGCCTTGGGGCCGCTGCCATTACTCATTGGCGAAAACGAGCCGATGGCTACGTGGAGGTGCTAACAGCCCATAATCGCGGCATGGAGACCGGCACAGCAGTTTCTCGTGAGTATTTACCAGACCGTCTCGATCTGAATGACGGTTCAGGAGGACAACCTATCCCGCGTGATCTCTATTTCACTCCGAGTTTCGGGTTGGTTCTGCATGTCGAGATGGCAGGTCCTGGCGAGATGGAACTGGAATCCCTCCCTCCTCAAAAAGGGGACGTAGAAAAGCTTTGGATTTTAGAGGAAAAGCAAGGCGGCAGGCAGGCTATTCCGCTTGCACAGCGCGCTTACGATGCAGGCTAAGGATTCCCAAACCTTGCCTCCCTCGTGCAAACCCGCCCAGACGAGAAGTGCAAGCAGGCATAGGAGAGTTTGAAACTCCCAGACGGAAGCCAAACCGTCGTTCTGCCAGACAATCCCGGCAATCTCCCTCCGCGGCATGGAAAGACACCGTGGAGCGCGACCCTGCTCACCGAATGCCGCGCGGTCCTACTCCGCACGAAGTTCGGATTTTTCCGCCAGGTCACCTCCACATTTCTGGCTATCTTTGCCCTAGCGCGTCAGCTTCCGGCAGGACCGCATCCCTCCCACCCGGCGATCTCGATCGAGCGCTCGGAAATACTGCCCCCCACCGCTTTTACCGGTCCGGCTCAGCGCCTCTCGCCGGCCCACTGGAACAGGTTCCGGATCAAACGCTGGTACTCGGGAAGTTCGTGCGCACGGCCATCGTGTCCGAGCGTGATGCAGGCGATCCGGGACTTGGGATGCTCCACCAGCCACACCTGCGGGAACACCTCGCCCGTTGCCGGGCTTTTCGCCTGCGCCAGCACCGTGATCTTTGCACCCTCCGGGTCCGGCTTGAAATGGTAGAGTTCGTCCGTGACACGGAACGTCTTGGGAAGCCCCTCCATGAGCGGGTGTCCCGGCTGAACCACTTCGACCTCAAACTCGCCCAACCGATCATGCCCGCGGGCTCCGCCCCCGACAATCTGTCGGTTCCACTCCGGGAAGCTCTTCCAAGCGTACCACGTGCCGGGATGCATCAGAACCATGCCTTTTCCAGCTGCCGCAAAATCCATCAGGGCGCGCCGTGTCTGGCTGGAAATCGGCTGGTTCGCGCTCCAACCCAGCACATCCAACCGGCTCAGCACCGCATGCACGCCATTCGCATTCTGGGTGTAGTCGACCCAGCCCCGGCCGGACAGAGTTCCCTTGTCCGCTCCACCGAACCATTTTGCGAAATCATGTGAACTGCCGCCTCCCACCAGCAGGACCCTCGGACCTGCCGCTTCAACCGAAGGCTCCGGCACGGGATCACTGAACTGCGCCACAAATCCCGGATCCTCTGTGCTTCCCGGATTCGTTGGGCCCGCATTTTTTGCGGACTTCGGCTCAGGCGCAGCAGTCGCGGAACTGCTGGTCTCGGCCCATTCGGCGGTGATGGCTGCCAGGGTTGCCGCTGCGCTGGGATTCACGCTCTCAAGTACGATCTTTTCCACCAAGCCACCGCGTGCGAGGGGTTTGCTGAACCAGCGGATCTGATGGTTTTGGAGGAGACCGTCGACATACTTCGACGCTGGGACATCGATCCGGCGGTAATAGTCCGAGAACTCGACGCCATTTCGGAAAACGAACCGTTCCTTTCCGCCTCCGGTGTACTCGACCGTGACAGCCATGAGGTCTGACGGGTCACCACTTTGGTACCCCCAGCCTGTCACGCCGCCGAGGAAATGGAGGCGGTTCGCCTTGAACCCGCCCACGCGGAGTTCGACTTTTTCGGGCAGCGTGCTCGCGTAGCTTCCGCGCGGCCCGCCCCGCAGCACAACCAGATTCTTCCCCCCGGCCACCTTGGCAGGGTCCACGACAGCAAACGGAACCCCTTCCACCTGTTGGGTCCCGAATTTCTTAAAAGGCAACGTGTCGCCCTTGTGCTCCACCGATTGGTAGAGCCCGTTGCGGCTGTCGGCGGTGAACGCGTTGCGCAGGTCCAATAGCCGGAACCGGCTGGCATCCCCCCCGCAGAGGTAGGCCAGAAGGTCGCGCAACGATTCTGCGCCCAACCCCTCGAACCCTTCCGGCATCAACGAACGCCCGGTGTTCACCTTGGCCTTGATCGCCACAGTCTTCACCTCCTCGATCCCCGCAGGCCCCTTCAAAGTCACTGCCCCGGGATTTTCGCGAACAATGATTCCGGAATGGAACTGGCCGTCCTTGGTTTCCAAGTTCCATGTCACAAAACTCGGATCCACCTCCCGGTTTGGATCGAGGATGTGCACCAGCAGTTCCGCCGGCCCGTGCGAACCCATGCCCGTCAACGCCGGCCCGACTTCCGCGCCGGTTTCGCCGAGCTTGTGACACACCGCGCAGGCACTTCCGAAAACCTGTTTTCCCTTGGCCTCATCGCCCGGCTTTTCGACCTCCGGCGTCAACTTTGCGATCAGGTCGTTCTTGGCTTTTGCAGCCGGCCCGAGCAACTGGTCCAGCATTGCGTTCGCCCGCGTGGCCACCGCCTTGTCCGGATGCGCGCGCAACCGACCCACGTTCACCGGCCCAATCATCGACGCGTTCACTTGGTTCGCCTGGATCGCGTCCAGCAACGCAAGAGCCCAAGGACCGCGCTGCAGCAACACCCCAAACGCCGCGGACTGTCCTTCCACCGTCAACTTGCCATACGCTCCAGCCACCATTTTGCCCACCGGCAAAGCTCCCGTCTCACCCAGCAGCGTCACCAGTTCCGCCTGGAGTTTTTCCGCCCCGAGCGCCGCAGCCAACACCTTCTCCAGATCCTCGCTCCGGCCCAACCCAAGCAGGTTCCGAGCCGCAGCCACCCGGGCCGGACCGGCAGCGCCCGCGTCCTGCAGGGTCGCAACCAGACGCGCCGCACCGGCCCCCACTTCGGCAGACAGCCGACCGTGCTTGTCCCATGCGGCTGCCAGAGGAAGGGCACTGGGCCCGTTCGGCCCGCCCAAAAGCGTTTTCAGGGACTGCGCCAGCGCCTCATCCAGTTCCGGCACCTCCTTCAAAGCGCGGCCCAATTCCTCAAGCACCACTGCGCCCACCCGAGCCCCCCCGCCGGGTGCCGCCGCGACTGTCCGCACCAAGGCGGCGGCGGAGGCCAGCATCTTTTTCTCGCCGATTCCCATCGCCAACTGGCCTACCAGAGGACGCAGCGCATCGGGATTCGCCGCTCCCAGCGCCGCCCCAATGGTCGCCTCCGGCCGGCTCATCGCGGCGCCCACCGCCGCGCTTCTCTGGAAATCATCGTCCAGAAGAGGCCACGCTGCCACCAGATCCCGGGCGCCCTCTTCATCCAGACCAGCCACAGCCAAGGCCCGGAGCCCTGCCACGCGGACCTGAGGATCGCTGTCTTTTAGCAGGGCGCGCAATCCGGCCCCCACGCGCTCCTGTCCGACAGGGGCACCCGTTTTTTCCTCCACCAACAGCGCTGCATTCCGGCGGACCTCCGGAGAAGGATCCGTGAGAGCGACCTGCATCCTTTCAGAAGTGAGCCCGCCCATCCGGTGCAACGCCCACAGTGCTGCCAATCGGGTCAGGGGCTCGGGATTTTTGAGACGTGCCGACACCGCGTCGGCTGCGGACGGTTTGTCTGCCAGCAACTGCACCGCCATCAGACGCACAGCCCGGTTGGGGTGTTCGAGAGCGGCAGCGAGTTCACCATCCCCCGCCCGGCTCAGATCCGGCACTGGCACAGCACGGGCCGCCTTGTGGTTCACCCGCCAGATCCGGCCGAAATAATGGTCCCGGTCTGGACGGACCGCCGCATTCACGTCGTTGTGGTCCGGTCCGCGGGTGTCGTTATGGATAACGGCTTGGTTGTAGAAGTCCGCGATGTACATCGCGCCGTCCGGTCCCACACGGACCTCGATGGGACGCCACCACATGTCCTTGGACCGGATGAACTCGGTTTCCTCGCGCCCCGGCAGCTTGTTGGCGGAATAGCTCGCACCCTCCCGCTGAAGCCGTTGATGATGGACAATGTTGATCGTGGGTTCGGTGGTGAAATAGTCGCCCGCGTATTCGGCGGGCCAGGTGCCACCGTCGTAGACCACGCAGCCTGCTGCGGCCGTGAACGAGCCTACGAAGTCAATCTGGACGTAGGCCATCTGTTCCCAGGTCATTGCCGGGAAGGATTTGGGGGACCGGATCACCTGTTTAAAACTCGTCTGAGTGCCGACCTTGCCCCGGGCCAGCGCGGCCTCAGGCAGCACCGTGTGGAGGAGCAGCACCCCGCTGGTGGGCTGGGTCCAGAAAACCCGGTTGTCTCCCGTCACTGTCAGTCCCCAGGTGTTTCCCCCCCTCGAACTGTACTGTTCAAATGCGGAGCCGTCAGGGCGGAATCGGACGACGCCGGAACCGATCACGCCAAAGTCACGCTGTCCGTCCCCGCTGAGCACATGCTGCGAGCTACTGTACCCGTGGGTCGCGTACACCCAGCCGTCCCAGCCCATCCGGGGATTGTTGATGACCGCGTGCGTGTCCCGCGTTCCCAAACCCGTGTAGAGTTTCTCCACCCGGTCACAGCGCCCGTCCTTGTCGGTGTCCCGCAGCCAGAGCACATCCGGCGCCTGCGTCACAATCACGCCGTCCTTGTAAAAGACGAGCCCAGTCACCAGATCCAGCCCTTCATGGAACACCGCACGCTGGTCCATGACGCCGTCGCCATTTGTGTCCGTCAAAATGCTGATCTTGTCCCGGGCCGGCCGTTCCTGCTGGCCGGGTTTCGGATCCACGCCGCCATGGTCCTTCCACTCCTTGCCCCGGTAATCCGGCCGCATCCCGCGGCGGCCGTTGGGATACTCGGGCGTTTCCGCTACCCAGAGGCGGCCTGCAGCATCCCAGTCAAAGTTGATGGGCTTGCTCAGAAGCGGCTCGGCTGCCACGAGTTTCAGATCAAAATCCGGGTGCACCTCCAGATTGCTCTGCGTCTGTTCGGGGCGCTGCGGACCGCCCTCCGGATAGGTCAGCGCCGCGATTTCCTCGGGCCGGGCGAATCCATCCAATGCGGCATCGCGTTTCCCCGCCCACGCAATTCCGCGGAGCAGAAGCGCCCGAAAATGGGGCTTTTCGAAGGTGCCATACAGGTGGCCCGGGATGCTCACAAAAGCCCGGTAGGGTTCGGTGCCGCCTTCGAGTTTCCGTTCGTACACCCACATCTGCGGCTGGATGTCGTAAATGTGGGCCCGGCCGCCCTCGGCCTCCTTTTTGCCGTCCCGGACCCGGGGGGTGTAGGAAGTCGCCAGAACCCGGATCTCGGGGGAAAGATCCATGTCATAATAAATCTCGTCATTGAGATGGAAGTTGGAGGCGCCCCGGGTGATGGGGTGTCCGCCTTCGAGCCACTGGTTTTCGGTGTAGTAAAGGTCCATGGGGCCTTCTTTCCACCGGGTCCTGCCGGGAACCCATGCGCCGCCGATCACGGACTTCCACCAGGGCGGATCGTTGGAGACGGAGGCGGTGTGGATCACCACGAGCCCCCCCCCTTTTTTGAGGAACGCATCCAGAGCGGTTTTCTGGGAATCGGTAGCGTTGCCACCGTCCTGGGCATACATCACCAGCACATCGGTCTGCTGCAATTGCGCGGCATCGGGCCAGTCCATGGCGCCTTCGACACGCATCCCGCGCTCCGTCAGCAAACGCTTCCAGTCGTTCAGAAAACGCTCGTGCTCATGGGCGTTGGGGCCGTGCGTTTTGCGACCGCCCCGGAGGAAGATCCGGAGAGGTTCCGCAGCATCCACAACGGCGGACCCCAGCGGTCCAAGGAGAAACGCCAGTACGACACACAGGGGAAACGTGATTTTCATAGGTCCAAGGATTGCGTGGCCACCGGCGGCGAATTGACACGGCCGGGGGTTGTGAGGAGTCTGACAGCAAGAGTCAACGGCTCCATGCCCAGAAAGCACCTCCCCCTATCCGAGACGCACATCATGGGCGCAGACACCCGCGAGATCCGGGTCACCGCCCAGGACTGTCCCGCGCTTGCCCTGCACCATATCGCGCATGTGGGCGTGGCCTGTGCCGTTGCCCCCTATGAAATGGTGCGCATGGATCTTTCGGGCACCTACCTGCTCTCGTGCAGTGCCGGGGCCGGCCAGATCTTTCTGGACGGCCGCTGGCAGGCGTGCCGGGAAGGGTGGGCCTGCCTCGCACCACCGCATGCGCTGCTGGCCTTCCACGCCGACAAAGGAGCGCCGTGGGAGTTCAGCTGGGTCCGGTACCTGCAGCCGCCTGACCAGAAACCCCTCATTTCCTCATCCTCACCGGCACTGGCCAAGTTTGATCCCGCGCCACTCCGGGCCGCGGTACAAGGACTGCACGCCGAGATTCAGAGCCAGTTGGCACCAGCCACGGTGAGTCACTGGGTCGAGATCCTCCACACGTACGTGCTCCGGTTTGCCCGGCCCTGGCACACCGACGACCGGCTCGGGCACCTCTGGGAATTCGTCTCCACACGACTCTCGGAACCGTGGTCCCTGGAACGCCTCGCCCAACGCTGCCACCTGAGCACCGAACACCTGCGCCGGCTCTGCCGAAAGGAACTTGGCCGGAGCCCGATGCACCAGGTGATCTTCCTTAGGATGCAGCTCGCCGCACGGCTCCTGTCCACCACCACCGACAAGATCGAGACCATCGCAGGGGCCGTCGGCTACGAGAACCCATTTGTGTTCTCCACCACGTTCAAAAAATGGGTCGGCTGGCGCCCCAGCGATTACCGGGCACGGAAACCCTGAAGCCGTTTGGCTTCAGCCCAATTCGGACTTCGGATTCCGGTTGAGCAGCGCGGCCAGGGCCTCGCCGGCCCGGATTTCGCCATCCAACAGGGCGCGCATCTGGTCGATGATCGGCGTCTCAATCCCGTGCCGGCGCGCGCACTCGACCGCGCTGAACGTAGTCGGAACGCCCTCCGCCACCATGCTCATGGAGGCGATGATCTGCGGCAGTGTTTCGCCGCGCCCAAGCCGTTCACCCACTGCCCGGTTCCGGCTGTGCCGGCTGAAACACGTCACCATCAAATCCCCCAGCCCGCTCAGCCCGTAGAAGGTGTCCCGCTGGCCGCCCAGCGCCGCACCGAGCCGAACCAGTTCAGCGAGGGCCCGTGTCACCAGCGCCGCCTTGGAGTTATCGCCCAGCCCAAGGCCGTCGCCCACCCCGGCGGCAATCGCAAACACGTTCTTCAACGCGCCGCCCAGCTCGATCCCAGCCACGTCCAGACTCGTGTATGCCCGGAAAAAAGGGGTCGAAAACGCCTTCTGCAGATCGCGTCCCACCGCCGCGTCCCGGCTCCCCAAAACCACCGCCGTGGGCCGTTTCAAAGCCACCTCCTCCGCATGGCTCGGCCCGGAAAGCACCGCCACAGGGTGCCCCGGGAAACTTTCCTCCAAAATCTCGCTCATCCGGAGGCCGCTCCCCCGCTCCACTCCCTTGGTGCAGGAAAGCAGCACCGCGTCCCGCCTCACACCGACCGTGGAAAGTCGCGCCGACACCTCGCGCATCGCCTTGGACGGCACCACGACCACCACCAGCTCGCTACCCGCCAAGTCTTCCAGTTCCGCGCTCCACCGCACATCCTCCGGGAGCCGGATTCCGGGCAAATAAGCAGCGTTCTCGCCCTCCTGCCGCATCCGTTCCAGATGCAAGGCGTCATGTCCCCAGACGGTCACCGTGCGGCCGGGCGCGGCCAGAAGCAACGCGAGAGCGGTACCCCAACTCCCTGCCCCCACAATCCCAATCCGTTCAAAACTCATGGCATCAAAACCGGCACACGCTTCAGTGGGTGGAGTCCTTTCATCCCGGAACTACCTAGCGCCCCGCCGCCCTGCCGTCCACCCCGGCATTTCCATCTTCCTTTTTCCTCCCCTCAAACCCGCTCCACCCGCATTCTGCTCCCGTCCATGAACCTTCTAGCCGCTGATCCGCCTCCCACCCGTTCCAGGGACGGCTGGTGCCTTGACCACTCCTACACGCGGCTTCCCGCTGCGCTCCACCGTGCCTGTTCCCCCGCGCCCGCAGACGCGCCGGGTCTGGTGCTTTTCAACAGCGCTCTTGCCAAAGACCTCGGACTGGATCCCAGCCTCGGCGAACACCCCAGCGCGGCCGCGCTCTTCACGGGCAACCCGCTCCCGGAAGGTGCGCGCCCCATTGCCCAAGCCTATGCCGGACACCAGTTCGGCAACTTCACAGTGCTGGGTGATGGACGTGCCCTGCTTTTGGGCGAACAAATCAGCCCGGACGGTTCCCGGCACGACGTCCAGTTCAAGGGCAGCGGTCCCACGCCGTTTTCGCGGAATGGCGACGGCCGGGCCGCACTCGGTCCGATGCTGCGCGAATACCTGATCAGCGAGGCCATGCACGCATTGGGCATCCCAACCACCCGAAGTCTGGCAGTTGCTACCACAGGAATCCCTGTGTTCCGCTCCGAAATGCTCCGGGGGGCTGTTCTGACCCGGATCGCAGCCAGCCACATCCGGGTGGGCACCTTTGAATGGGTGGCAGCCTGTGAGCGGCCTGAAACCCTCAATGCACTTGTCCAGTACACGCTCAAGCGACATTTTCCTGCCCACTCAGAAGCTGCAAATCCCGCGGCGGCGTTGTTGGATGCCGCACTCGAAAGCCAGGCGTCGCTCCTGGCCCGCTGGATGCAAGTCGGTTTCGTGCACGGTGTCATGAACACCGACAACATGGCGCTCTCAGGGGAGACGATTGATTACGGCCCGTGCGCGTTCATGGACCGGCACAATGCCGGCACCGTTTTCAGTTCGATTGACCGGCAAGGCAGGTACGCCTACGGCCGCCAGCCGCTGGTTGCCCAGTGGAACCTCGCACGGTTCGCTGAAACCCTTCTCCCGCTTTTGGATCCGAACCCGGACACCGCCGTGGAGTTTGCCACCGAAAAAGTGCACGGGTTCGCCCGCCGCTACCACGCCCACTGGCTGGACGGGTACCGGCTCAAACTGGGCTTTGCCAGCCCGGATCCCGAAGACGCCACGCTCATCCAAGGTGTTCTGGACTGGATGCAAAACACGGGGGCAGACCACACCCACACATTTGCCGCCCTCAGCCGAGCGGAAGCCCAGCAGTGTCCCCCGTGGCAGGACCCAGTTTTTGTGGAGTGGCATGGCCGCTGGAAAAACCGGCTGGCCTCCGAGGCTCCAGAGCGGGTGTCTGCCCGGATGCGGGCGCAGAACCCGGTGGTGATTCCGCGCAACCATGCCGTGGAAGCGGCACTTCAGGCGGCTGAAGCCGGCGACCTCGGCCCCTGTCACCGGCTTTTGGAAGGCTGGAATGCGCCTTACGATCATTCCCGTTCCCGGCCTCCGGAACTGATGAACCCGCCCCCGGCGGGCACACCACCGCACCGAACCTTCTGCGGGACATGAACCCCGGCAATCCGTCATGCCCAACTCGATCCCGGGATGCACGGGCCCCTCAAGGAATCCCACACCCGTTTTTCAAGGCGCTGGGATGAGTTCAAATGCACGGTTTCGACTTCGATTCACGCGGGGACGCCAACCCGCCGCGGCCAGAAAAAAGCTTGGCATGGCAGATCAGAGAACGATCCTCGCCATCGGAGATCCGTGCCATGAATTTCACTTCGGCCACACTCATTCCCACAAAATGTCTGGTGCAATCCGGCACGGCGTGGGCCTTGCAACCCGTTTGGGGCCTTCTCACTTCCAGCCCCAACCTGCCAAGTGTCTCCCGCTGGCTCCACTTTGGCTCCGCGTGCACGGGGCGGACCGGCAATCTGGTGGCGGGGACCATTATTGATTAGATTCCGGCAGATGCCCAGAAAGCAACTGCTCATCACCACATGTCTCATCGTGGTTCCGGCGCTGGCTTTGGCGCTGCTGAGCCTGCTCTCTGTGCGGAGTCAAAAAGAGGGCACCGACCGGGAACGGGAACGGCTGGCGGACAGACTAGGCAAAGGCATCCTTGAACAAATCAACCGCTCGTTCTCGGAGATCGAAGCCCGGGTGGATTTAGCCGAAATCGAGCTTCTTGCACCGGACCGCAACCAAACCGCTCTGCCCGCGCTACTTGCACTGCCGCCCATCGAAACCGTGTTTGTCATTGCCAAGGACGGCGCGCTCAAGGCTCCGGTCCCGCATTGGAGGACGGCAGCCGTACAGGAACTGGATAGGGATTTCAAAAGCGCCTTCGACCAGGCTGAGGTGCTCGAGATCCGGGGCAAGCCGCAGGAAGCGGCAGGCCGGTATGAAGAACTTCTGGCGGCCTCGCGTTCCAGCCGAACTCAGGCGCTCCTTTTGAACGCGCTTGCACGGTGCCTCCGCAAGGCGGGACAGCCCGAAAAGGCCGAGGAGCTCTACCACCGCCTGCGCACCGAACACCCAACGGAGCTTTCAACCCAAGAGACGTCACTGGCGGCTGCAGCCGCCTTGGAAACCCTGTCCATCGCAATTCAACTCAAGGATCCCAGCCGGGCTTTGGATCCGTGCCGCCGGTTTTTAGAAGACCTTCTGAAGGGGCGGATTCCGGTTTCCCGCCCCGAGGCAGCCTACTGTGCATCCGAGGTGGCTGCATTTCTCAAGACGCCCGGGCTTACCGCAGAGGGCGCAGAATGCTCGCGTGCCCTGTCGCTTTTGCGCAATGTGCTCGACGCCGAACGCACCGCGGAAAAACTTTGGGCCGAGCCCGTGCCGACAGAACCGGTTCCCAACAAATCCCCCGTTCGATACACCTATCGGGCCGCCACACCGGAAATACTGGTCGGAACAAAGCCGCTGGGACCGGATGGACTCCGGCTCGTGACCTGCCTGCGTACTGAGGTGCTCAAAGCCGAATCCCGAACCTCGATCGCACAGCTCCTGCAATACTCAGGCAGTTTCGCCTACGAGATCCGGGACGCCCGTCAAGCCGCCTGGCTGGCAGCCATAGACGGCCCGCTCACCCCGCCTATCGCGCGTTTTTCGCTTGAACGCCTCCCGGGCTGTGAACTTTCCGTAAGCGTGCCAGAATCTCCGGCTTTAAAAGCGGAGGCCCGGATCCGGATGCTGGCATCCTGCGGGCTGGTCCTGCTGCTCCTGATGACCATCGGTGCAAGCCTGTATTTCATGAACACCCTGGTCCGGCGGACGGCCGAGTTGTCCGCATTGAAGACCGATTTTGTGTCTGCGGTCTCCCATGAGATGCGCACCCCGCTGGCCACCATTCGAATGATTGCGGAGATGTTCCAGATGCAACGGGTCAAGGACCTGAGGACCAGCCAGGAGTACATCGAGACCATCGCAAGCGAGACCGACCGGCTCACGCGCCTCATCAACAAGGTGTTAGACTTTTCCCGGATGGACTCGGGTCGGCAGAACTATTCGTTTGTCCGCACAGCACTCGGGCCGATCGTCAGCGCCACGGTGCGAAACTTCGAAGCCGGCCTTTCAAGAGCCTGCAGGATCCGCGTGACCATCCAGGAGGAACTCCCCGAAGTGGCGGTGGACGAGGACGCCATCGTCCAGGCGCTACTCAACCTGCTCGATAACGCGGTGAAATATTCGCCCGAACCCGGTCAGGTGGAAGTGACGTTGTCACTGCAGGGAACCGAACTGCTCCTGCATGTAGCCGACCAAGGCATCGGGATTGACCCGCGCGAACTGGGAATGATTTTTGAGAAATTCTACCGCTGCGAAGACGAATTGACGCGCAGGACCACAGGCACCGGCATCGGGCTTTCGATCGTCCAACACATCGCCGAGGCGCACCGGGGCCGGATCGAGGCCCGAAGCGCTCCCGGCTCGGGCAGCGTGTTCACGCTGCACCTTCCCTTGACTGAATAAGCTACATCCCCCCTGATCCCCATGAAACGCATTCTGGTGGTTGAAGACGAACCCAAGCTCCGGCGGGTACTCGTTGATTTTCTTGAAACCGAAGGCTACGAGGTGGTCGTCGCCACCGATGGCGAGGCCGCCCTGGATCTTGCATGCCAAAGAAAGCCCGACGTCATCATCCTCGACGTCATGCTTCCCAAGGTGAACGGGTTCGACGTGTGCCGTTCCCTGCGCGAGCGCGGATCAAGGACTCCGATCCTGTTGATCACGGCCAAGGGCGAGGAAACCGACAAAGTGCTCGGTTTGGAGCTGGGCGCGGACGATTACATCACCAAACCTTTTGGCCTGAAGGAACTGAACGCCCGGGTCCGCGCACGGCTCAGAACGGCCACGCCCCGCCCGGAGCGTGCCGTGGAGCAGTACTCCCTCGGTTCGATGGTCATTGATTTCAAGCAACACTGTGTGCTTCGGGATGGCCGTCCGCTGCCGCTCTCGGCACTGGAAGCGGGCCTCCTCAAGTATTTCATCGAACACCGGGGCGAGGTCGTCAGCCGGAACGACCTGCTCGACAAAGTCTGGGGGTACGACAGTTTTCCCAGCACCCGCACCATAGACACCCATGTGCTGAATCTGCGCAAAAAACTGGAGGACCGGCCCGATGCACCCCGCTGGCTGATTACCGTACATGGCGTGGGCTACAAGTTCACCGGCTGAACTTGAAGAAGCGCCTCGCGAACGTTTGGCCGCGTTTTGACAATTGCCTGACAACCTTCGCAAACCCCCGCTCTACCTTCCGAGCGTCACGGGAAACCATGGGTTTCCCCGCAACCTAAAAAACACTGATGAAAAAATTGTTCACGATCCTCGGCCTGTGCGCAGCCATGGGCACCGCCCCAGCTGCAGAAGCGGAAAGCATGGAACTGCTTTACCAACGGGCGTTACACCTCGAAACAGCCAAGGCGGATTACGATGGCGCAATCCCCATCTACGCCACAATCCTTAGCGTCCACGCCCAGAACGCGGGGCTCGCAGCCAAGTCGCTCTTCCGGCAAGGCCTGTGCTACGAAAAAACGGGCAAGTTCGAACTGGCCAGGGACTGCGCGCGAAAGCTCCTCGGCGCGTTTCAGGCCATCACCAAATCCGACCCGGAAATCGCCAAATGGGCAGTGCGGGTCAGCGGCGACTCCAAGAGCGAGGATCTGGCTCACATCAAGCTCCCAGACAACCCCAGTAAAGATGAGGTCCGGGCCTACGTCAGGGCAATCGTCGACGCCTGTCGCGGCCGACGGAGCTGGTCGAACACCGATCCTGAGGTAAAAATGCTCGAGAAAGTCGGCCCGAAAAACTTGGACCTCCTCATTGCCGCTCTGGCCGTTGAACCACAGAACTTTCATCTGCGTTACGTCATTGGCGAACTCGTAGATGAAAACAGCAAGCAACTGGTCCTTGAAAACTTGGGAGCCTGCAGTGCCCTCGTGGGAGTGGTTTTACAGCAGGGTTGGGAACAGGAGGCCAAACAGACACTGATCAAGGGCTTCGGAAACGGAAACCATCATCTCTCTCCCGAGTGGATTGAAGCCGTTGCAAAGCTGAAAGAACCCTCCACATACCCCCTACTTCGGGACTATTTTGTCCGGGGCGCCAATAGATACCTAACCTATGAGGCGATCAAAAATCTGCCCATCGAAAATCTGCCGGGTGCCGTGCAGGATGCATGGCAGATGACCCGCTCTCTGGGAGTGGGTCTCGGCCTCACGGCGCTCATCGCGGCCGAATACGGGCACCTCGACGCTCTGGAGTGCCTCTTCGAAGAATTGACCGGCATTTCCGGAAATGACGAATGGTTCGCAAAGCGCGCCCGCAAAGTCATCTACCGCGTCACGGATTTCACCGGGAGCAAGGAGGAGGCTTTGGCATGGTTTAAAACCTGCCGCGAGAACCTGCGGTTTGACCCCGAAAAAAAGAGGTTCGTCTTCTCCAAAGAGAGCACACAGTCTGGCAGCCCCGCACGGAACGCCATGCCTGCCAAATAGTTCGGGCCACCTCATTCTCAGACGCCACCGCCCCATGGGCAGTGGCGTCTTTCTGTTCTGAAAAAGTGCATCCTCCGCCAGCCATCCAAAGGCGCCTGCGCACTGGGCAGATCGCCTGATCGAACTCGAATGAAAGCGGGCTCCATCCGCAGGCGGGTTCCGTCTTTGCGGAGGACGCTCTAAAGCCCCGCAAAAAAAGGAACTTTTTTTGCACCCGGAAGTGGGAACGGTCCGCAGATGTCCTACCCCTCCTGCTAGGATCCCGGTATTCAGATTTGAAATACCCGTCTTCCCTAATTTTGACCTCCCGTTGGTTTTCTCGAATCCCGTAGGCTCCATCCACCCCATGGCTTTCCGTTTCTTCCATACCGCCGACTGGCACCTTGGCCAGACCTTTCACGAGTACGACCGCGACCATGAACACGGCCGGTTTTTGGAATGGTTTCTGGATTGCCTGATCCAGAAACAACCAGATGCCCTTCTTCTGGCTGGCGATGTTTTTGATACCATCAACCCCTCGGCTGTCGCACAACGCCGTTTCTACGCGTTTCTGGGGCAGGTCCGGATGACCTTGCCGGGCCTTCAAATCGTCATCACCGCAGGCAACCATGACGCCGGGTCACGTCTGGAGGCGCCTTCCGCGCTGCTGGATTCGCTCAACATCCATCTGGTTGGCACCATCCAAAAAACGGTGGACGGCGAGATCCTGCTCGACCGCATGATCCTGCCGTTGCGTGACGCATCAGGAACGGTGAAAGCGCTGGCTCTGGCTGTTCCCTACCTGCGCCCCTCGGACGTACCCATGGTTACAGACGCGAGCGATCCCTATCTGGAGGGGGTTCGCGCACTGTATCACGCGCTCACCCAGCGGGCCCGGCTCCTTCGGGATGAGAAGTATCCTGAGGCTGCGCTCATCGCACTCGGCCATTGCCACATGGCTGGCGCCAACGAGTCACGTGATTCCGAACGGCGCCTCATTATTGGCGGCAATGAGGCGCTGCGGCCGGACTCGTTCCCACCGGATCTGGCCTACGTGGCTTTGGGTCACCTGCACAAGCCCCAGGCGATCGACGGAGGCCGGATCCGGTACTGCGGCAGTCCGATCCCCCTGTCTTTCTCAGAACTGGATTACCCGCACCAAGTGCTTCTGTGTACGCTGCATCCCAGCGAGGGTTTGGTGGTTGAACCGTTGCCGATTCCCAAAACCGCCCATTTGATCAGGATCCCCAAGGCCGGTGCTGCAAAGATGGACGAGGTCCTCCGCAGGATTGGCGAGATCGCCGCGGATCCGTCGGTTCCGTTGGGCGAGCAACCCTTTTTGGAAGTGAACGTGGTTAACGATGGACCAGACCCGTCTCGGCGGCACCGAATCGAGCAGGAGCTCATCGGCAAAGGGGTTCGGCTGGCAGTGATCCGGCAGCACCAGCCAGCTGAGGAGACACCCCCGATCCACTCCGCGACCGGCACACCGCAGGTGCTGGCTGATTTGAGCACGCTCGACCCGGAGAGCCTCCTTCAGGACGCGTTCCGCGAGAAATATCGCACCGATCTCCCTCAGGAGTTGCTCGTTGCCCTCCGCGAGTTGCTCGCCACAGAAGCTGTCGACTCCACCGCCTCATGAAAATTCTCCGCATCAGCCTCAGGAACCTGGCTTCGCTCGGAGGCAGCCACACGGTGGATTTCACCCGCGAGCCGATGAAATCCACCGGCCTGTTTTCGATCAGTGGCGACACCGGCTCTGGAAAAAGCACGCTGTTGGATGCGCTTTGCCTTGCCCTGTACGAAAACACCCCCCGGTTGACCGCTGCCAAAGGCGTGAAAATTCCGGATGCGGACGGACTCATCACGCAGAAAGACCCCGGCAATCTTCTCCGGCGCGGCACCGCCGAGGGTTTCGCTGAGGTGGCCTTTGTCGGTGTGGACCAGGCTGTCTACACCTCCCGGTGGAGCATCCGGAGGGCACGGGGTCGGAGCGAAGGCGGGCTGCAGAACTCCGAGATGGTGCTCTACCACGGGAATGTGATCCACGGTGCCAATGGCGTGGTGTGCCAGGGCGGCCGGAAAACCGAGGTCCTGCCGGTGATCGCCCAGAAAGTGGGGCTGAAGTTTGAGCAATTCACCCGGGCAGTCCTGCTCGCCCAAAACGATTTTGCGGTGTTTTTGAAGGCGGACGACAAAGAACGTGCAGAGATCCTCCAGGCCCTCACCGGCACCGAGCGTTTCGAGCGACTTTCAGTGGCAGTGTTTGAACGCGACCGCGCGGAGCAGGAAAAAATCAAGGCCCTCGAGAGTCAACTGCAGGGAAACGCCCCGCTGTCGGCCGAGTTGCGGGCCGAAAAAGAGGCGGAGCACAAGGCTGCCGAGGAGGCTTTCCAGACTGCAGAAACGAAATTCAATGAACGCAAGGTCCACGCGGAGTGGCTGCGCCGTCTGGCCGAGTTGAATGCGGCACAGGAGGCTTCGCAGGCCGCCAAACGTACTGCAGCTGAGGCGTTTGAGGCAGCGGCTCCGCGTCGCGCCCATCTGGCCCGGGCACTGGAGGTCTCCCGAAACGCACGGTCCCTGTTTGATCAGGAGCGTCATGCGATGGCTCACCAGCAGCGCGCTGAACTGGCGTCCGGGACGGCCGTCGAAAAGCATACGGCGGCCAAAAAACAGCTTGAGGAAAGCCTCCTAGCCCAAGCTGCGGCAATCGACATCGAAAACAAGGCTAGGCAGGCCGAACTCGCACAGGCTCCGATCCTGCTCAAGACCCGCGAACTCGATGCGCAGTTGATTCCACTCAGCCAGCGGTTTAGTGAAGCCTCCAAGGAACGGGCGCAGGCCGCCAGGAATGTTTCTGATTTAGAAACCAGCAGCGAAACCCTCCGGAAACGGGGCTTAAAACTGGATACGGACCGGGCTGACATCGAAAAACAGAAGCAGCGCTTCATTCATCTGGCGCCACTGATGGAGGAAGCCGGTGTCTGGATTGGCCGGCTCTCAGAAGCGTACCGCGCATTCACTGATGAAGTTGCAAAGCGGCGTGATCTGGAAACGAAAGCCCGGGTGTCCAAAGCCGCCACACTCGCGCTTGAAACCGCCCTGAATCGCGCAAATACGGCAGCGGAACAGTTGAACCTGCGAAAGAAGGCACTCGGAGAGGCGCAGAACGCCTTGAAGTTGTTTGACGCCGAAAAACTCGCCCTCCGTGGACGGCAATTGAACGAAACCGGCCAAGCCTTGGGGTTTCTCAGGGAACGGTTCGCCACGATTGCAACTCTTGAAGCGCAGCGGACCGAGTTGGAGAACGAGCTCACCACGCTCCAAAAGGACATTGCAACCGACACAGCATCGCTGGCGGATCTGCAAGGCATCCAAATCCGGGATGCGGAAATCGCCGCGCAATCCGCCCAGGAGGCGCTTGCAGCGGCGGAGGCCGCGGTGAGTGATCAAGCTGCGATGCTGAGAGCCAAACTCCAGGAACATCTGGCCTGTCCGGTCTGCGGCTCTCAGGAGCACCCGTTTTCGACTCATCCACCGGTGCATGACGCGGCACTGGAGGCCATCCGGAAGAGCAAGAACGCGAAGGATCAGACCCTCGAAAAACTCCGCGGTCTTGCAGCCGGGTTGACCGCGCGGCTGGAGACGCTTCGGAAATTGGTGAAAACCAAAGAGCCGCAGCTCACGAAACTTCAGAGACAGATGGATCTCGCTCAGAGCACGCCTTCCCATCACCCCCTGGCTCAGGGGATTTTGAATCTTGCCAAGACGGAGCAGAGTGGAGCGTTGGAGGAGCAACTCCGCGCGCTCGAAACGGAGCGTCGAAAACTGGAGGAGGACGAAGGCGTATTCCGCAAAGCGACTCTGGCGCGGGATACGGCCCAAATGGCTTACGATCGTGAGAACGAGGTCTTTACTCAGGCGGAAAAGTCCGCATCTGTTTCACGCACGGAGGCTGCCACGGCCGAGCAGGCCCTGAAATCCAGCCAGGCGGCTCTGGAGCGCGCACAAGCCGAGACGGCCCTGCGTTCTGCCGAAGTCGAGCCCCTCTGGCGCGTGCTTCCGGAACCGGACAAACGGCGGTTCCCGGCCGATGCACCGGCGCTGATCCAAGGCCTGAAGGAAGACACCGACCAGTTGCGCATCTTCGACCAGGCGCTGCAGAAAAACGCGCAGGAGTTAGACACATTGAAGGTGCAAATGACCGCCAGTACCCAGACCCTGGCTGCCGCAAATGGAACTCTGGAAAAGTGCGCTCAGAAGGAGGCCGCTGCCCGCGAGGATCACCAGAAAATCCACGCGGCCCGCAAAGAACTCTTCGGCGACCGCATACCCGATGCGGTGGAAGCGGAGCTTCGGAACGCCCGCGCTCAGGCTGAACAGCAGAAGACCAAGGCCGAAGCGGATTTCGCAATGGCAGACAAACGGATCGCTGCGGCCGTCGAATCCATGGAAAAGGCCGCCGCCGATCGGATCGCTGCAGTCAAGGCCTGTGCGGACACCACGGCTCTGCTGAATCAGTGGGTGTCAGATTTTTCCAAGCGCTCAGGTGCGCCACTGGACCGTCAGGAACTGGAGTCTTTGCTTGGTTTGGACAACGCATGGTTTCCGGAGGAGCAGGCGGCATTGGATGCCCTCTCGAATCAGTTGAAACTTACCGAGGGCCAGCTCCAAACTCACGCAGATCAACGAGCCCAACATCTGGCGGAACCACCGACACAAGATGACGCGTTGACAGTGGCCAGCGATCTTGAGCTCAGGCGGCAAGCGAGGAGCGAGGCAGACGAAAAACGGATTGCGGCAGCTGCCGTGCTTAGCGCTGACGACCGCCGGGCATCGGCAAGTGCGGAATTGACCGGCCAACTTTCGGACCAACGTATGAAAGCGGCGCCATGGGCAAGGTTGAACGAACTGGCGGGGTCCGCCGATGGGTCCAAGTTCCGCTCAATTGCCCAGCGCCGCACTCTGGACCTGCTGCTGGCCAACGCCAATGCACAACTCGATCAACTGGCTGCCCGCTACAGGTTGGAACGTCTGCCCGAGTCCCTAAACCTGATCGTGATTGACCGCGACATGGCCGACGAACGCCGGGGCGTGCATTCGCTTTCGGGCGGCGAGTCCTTTCTGGTGTCTCTCGCGCTGGCGCTGGGCCTCGCTTCACTGACTGCCAGCCGGATCCGGATCGAGTCTCTGTTTATCGATGAAGGCTTCGGCAGCCTTGACCCGGCCACCCTGAACACCGCGATGGGCGCCCTCATGCACCTCGAGACTCAAGGGCGCAAGGTCGGGGTAATCTCCCATGTGCGGGAAATGACCGATGCCATTCCGGTTCAAATCCGCGTGGTCAAAGGGCGTCAGGGATCCTCCCGGTTGATGGTTCCGGGCACGGAACCAGCCGAGCCCTACGAAGAGACGGTTTCCGGTCCGCGCGAGCGCGTCGCTACCGTACCCCAGCTCGCAGTGGAAGACCTGGCAGCCCGGCTAACCGAAATTTTGCGCCGTGAAAAATTGGAGGGAAACGCGATTGTCTCGACACGAAGCCTCCGCGAGGAACTGGGCTGCTCCACGGAGGAGTTCTCGGCGGCCAGAGCGGCGCTTGGGGGCAGATTGGTGTCTCAAGGCAGAAGCATCGGTCTGCCCGCTGAGTGAGTAAACCTGCGGCCGAAAACCGGTGGTCTGTCCCCAGAAAAGTCCACCGCTGCGTTCCTCTCACGGCACACAACGTGGTCTTTCCCCCCAAAAAAACGCCTGCCCCATCCAGACTATCAGGGCGCACCCACTCAGCGTTCTGTCCCCAGAATTCACCCGTTTTCCTGAAAACGGAGGTCTGTCCCCAGCGAGAACCACCTGAACGTGGTCTGTCCCCAAGATTCGGCTCCCGGGCATCCGGATTCTCATCCAGAAATGCCCCCCTGTGGGCAATGCGAGCGACTCCCACTGAATTGTTCCGCCTAAGAAACCACCCGATCCGGGGGTGACCAGCCCGTGTCCATCGCCTTCAGAGTTCCCGTGACCGCTCCCGTGAAAACCTTTCTCCGGCTCGCCTTTTGGCTCTCCTGTGCTTGGCAGATTCCTGCAGCCGCGGCACCTCCCGGAGACGCCTCCGGAGCAGCGGACCAAGGGCTCAGTGAGCTAGGAACTGGTTTTTCAACGCGAGTGGCTCAGGCGTTTGAAATCCAGCGTGGCAAACCCCTAGCCCGCGCAAAAAAAGAACCGCCGCTCGGCCCGGGAAGAGGTCAGTATGTCAGGGGCTATTCGTTTTCGCTGGTTGAATTTGCCACGCGCTGTCTCCTCCTCAACGAACAGGTGCCGGAAGCCAACGCGGCCCTGATTGAGAATGCCCGGCATTACTTGGAAAACCCGGATGACCTGTCAGACCGTGACAATTTCCACTGGCACTCCGAGATGCTCCTGCGCCTCATCGAAATGTACGGCGCCAAGGGTCGCGAGGCAGCGGGAAGACTGGGGCCAGAAGCGGAGACGGAGATTCTTGCCGCAGTCTGGCAGTATGCCCGCCGGGTGTCGAAGCTCTCAGACGCCGACGCCGATCGTTCGCAGACTTGGGAGGTGCACGAATCCGAGAACCATCACCTCCAGATCATCACCACGCTCTGGCATTTTGTGCAGATTGCAAGAGAGCTTCCGGAATACCGGGAGATGAAGTTCGAGGACGGTTTTCGCGCAGAAGAGCATTACTTGGCGTGGACGAATTACCTCAAGGCTTACTGCTTGGAGAGGGCACGGAAGGGTTTGTTCATCGAAGCCGGTTCGGACAACTACAACGGTGTAGCGATCAAAGGGTTGTACAACATGTTCGATTTTGCGGCGGACCCGGAGCTAGCCCGTCGGGCGGGCCTTCTGCTGGACCTGTTTTGGGCGTGTTGGGCGGAGCAACAACTGGACGGGGTGCGTGGCGGCGGAAAAGCCCGGATTTACCAGGGAGGCGACAGTCTTTCCGGGCGTGGCTCGCATATTGCCCGGCTGGCATGGTTTTATTTCGGCCTCGGTCAGCCACCCAAGTCGGTCTTTTGCCCGATGCTGTCCGCCCTGACCAGCCGTTGGAAACCCGCACAGGTGTTGGCAGACCTTGCTCAGGATCCGTCTTCCCGCGGGAATTATGCTGTTCGACAACGGATCCAGGGTCTTGCCGTGCCCGGGTTTCACACCCTGCCCGTGTACCATCTGCGGACGGACCAGGGGGGGATTTTGAATTATGCGTGGTGCACACCGGGTTTTGTGCTCGGTTCACTGATGTTCGAGGCGCGCCCCGGCTCAGACTGGGCCGCCATCAGTTCCCAGAACCGCTGGCAGGGGGTGGTGTTTTCAGGAGACCCGGAGGCGCGGATTGTGCCACAGGTTCAGTCCGAAAACGGGGATGTGGTTTACAACGCGCACTGGTCGGTTCAGGAACGGGGCGCATTGATCACCCAGAAACTGAAGACGCACCGGTTTGGAAAATCCATGCGCGTTTGGTTTTCCGAGTCCGGGTTGTCTGCGCGCCACGAAGAATCCGGCTGGTTTTTTGTGACAGCACCGGAGGCCTATGCTGCCGTCCGGCCTGTCTCAGGCGGCACGGCATGGGAGCCGGCACCCCCGGGGCGCCTTCGCGGGGCATGGATGGTCTGTGAGGACGAGTGGACCCCGGTGATTCTTGAGGTGGCCGGCAAAACGGAGTGGCCGTCAGCAGAGGCCTTCCAAAAGGCCGTCGTCGCGTTGCCGATCCGGCAGGAGGCTGGCGTGGTGCACTACACGAGCCTCGCCGGCGACACGTTCCGGTTTTGGGCGGACCAGAGCCGGCCTCCGGAGGTGAACGGCAGACGCGTGGACCTGGCCCCCCGGCTGGCATTCGACAGCCCGTTTGTCCGCGGGGAATGGAACAGCGGGGTCATTACGGTATCCGCAGGGGACCGGCGTCTCGTGCTCGACTTCAACTCCCCGCCAGAGAGAAAGACACAGACCAATCCATGAACCGGAGCCTCGCCAAGAATTTTGGGCGCTTCGGTCGGGGATTCAAAGCCCGCCTAGTGCAGACAAAGCGTTCGGCCACCTAGCTCTGATTGCATCCGGCCCATCCTCTGTGTTCCCTACCGGGTTTTCTGGTGGTATTCAGTAGCCCATCCCTCGCCAGCCTCTTTCTCCCATGAACACCCCAAAGAAGCTTTCAATCCGCTCCTCAGCCGGGACCGTAGCGCTTGTTTTGTTGACCGGATCAATGCCCGGTTTGGCGGTCGAGGCGACTCCAGCAGAAATCCCGATCGTCGACACCCACACCCATTTCTACGATCCCTCGCGACCGGAGGGAGTGCCATGGCCGGGAAAAGGGAGCCCGCTTTTTCGGACAGTCCTGCCCGGAGATTTTCGCGCGTTAAAGAAGTTCCGCCCGGTGCGAGGGACGGTAGTGGTGGAGGCCAGCAAATGGGTGGAAGACAATGCCTGGCTGCTCGCTCTCGGGGAAAGTGAACCCCAAATCCTTGGGATCGTGGGGAACCTGAATCCCCTCGCGCCCTCATTTGCTGCAGATCTGGCCCGGTTTTCCGCAAATCCACTCTTCCGAGGGATCCGTGTTTCCGAGCAATCTCTGGAGACGGTACTCAACCGCGGAGAGTTGCAGGAACTGAGCCTGTTGGCGGAACGGAAACTCACGCTGGATGTGATTGGCGGCCCGTCGATGCCAGCGCTGGCGGCCAAGGTGGCGAGACGGATGCCCCATTTGACCTTGGTTCTGGACCACATGGGGGGTGTTCCCATCACGGAATCCCCCCTTCCTTCGGAGTGGGTGGAGGGAATCCGGGCCGCAGGCGCGTGCGGAAACGTGTACTGCAAGGTTTCGGGCATGATGGAAAGTGCTGCGGTTTCCGGCAAACGTCCCGCGCCCCGCGACCCGGCCTTTTACCGGCCCTATCTGGACGCGGTCTGGCAGGCATTTGGCACAGACCGCGTGCTGTATGGCAGCAACTGGCCGGTCTGCGAGCTCGGAGCCGACTACGAAACCGTCCAACGACTGGCGATCGAGTATGCCAATGAGAAGGGGCCGGATGCTGTCGCGAAGTTCTGTTCTGGGAACAGCCAGCGGGCCTACCGGTGGGCGGACCGCTGACGGGGTCAGCGCCGGACCGTTGAGCGGCTTGGATTAAAAAGGGCGTGCAACCCCACCGTTTCCTTCCTTAGCCTTTGAGTTTGACCGGTTGCACCATGAAAACCTGCTTTCTCCCTCTTGCCCTGCTCCTGCCACTGATTGCCTCTGCGCATCCGGGCCATCTTGCACTGGACCCCGCTGCCGGGCTCCCGCATCCGGGGCACGAACTGGAGATTGTGCCTTTCCTTCTGGTGGGCGTGCTGGCAGCGGCAGCCTGGCGGTTGTTCCGTTCCACCCGGTAGTCCCCCCGGGGCTCCCAGCCGGGAGATTCACTCTCCGCGGGCAAGAAACTGGATTTGTTTCCGGAGTTCGGTGGCCTCCCATTGGCCGCTGGCATTGGGTTGGTCCAGGTAACCATAGTTGAGCACGGACCCCGCCCGGGCGAGGACCAGTCTCGACACCTGTCCGAACGCACCCATCCCCATCACGGCCAGATGTTGTCCGGCGGATCCCGGGAAGAGGCCCAGCAGAGTAGCAACGTCAGCCGGTCGTTCGGCCTTGGCCGCAAGCTTGAACACATCGGCCCCTGCCCGACGCGCCTTCCCTGCCAACGCTTTGAGCTGGGTCAAAGACGGCATCCGCCGGAAAAAATGGCTCGAAACCACCACCTGCACCCCGGCCGTCCGCGCCTCCGAAACCACATGGGCCAGAGGTTTCATGGAGCGCAGTTCCACGTCCATCCAGACGGCATACGGCAGAAAACGGCGATACAGCGCCCCCCGCGCCCCCGCCGACAGACCGCCCACCCCACCCTCAGCCGGATGCCGGGCAGTGATCAGGAGCGGAAACTTCAATCTCCGCGCGGCCTTCTCCAGGGTTTCGAGGTCGGAGACAAATGCGTCCAGGCGCAACTCCAGGACGTCCACGCTACCGGGCTTTAACTTCAGTGCGCATCGGAGGGCTCCGGGAGAATGCACGGTGCCGACCACGCGCGCGCCCTCTGGAAATACCGGGATCCGGGATTCACTAGAAAATTTTTTCATGGGAATATCACCTGCTCAGGAGGAACCTATCAGCCGCTAGAACACGGAATGCTCGGCCGAACTCAAGAACTGAATGTGCAGTGGCAGAAGTTCCTCGACGGACTTCTGCTCGGGCTCGCGCTCTGGCTGGCCCACCGGCTCCGGTTGTCCGTGGCGGAGTTGCCACCGTTTGAAAAAACGATTCCTGAATTTGTCCATTTCCGGTGGCTGCTTCTGGTGATCGTGCCTCTGGGACCGTTCCTTCTGGATCTGCAGGGCTTTTACGCCCAGAAGGCGAGCGGAGACCAGAGCCATGCTGCCCGGCAGATGGCCCGGGCAGCGATCTGGCTGGGGTTGGCCGTCGCGGGCTGCAGTTATTTTCTCCGCTTGGAGGTGCCGAGCCGGGCCGTGATGCCGCTTTTTGCATTTCTTGCGGCCGGCCTTCTCCTGCTCCGCCATGGGCTCGGACTCCGGATGCTCCACCACCAGATCCGGAGGGCGGCCCTTCGGGAACCCGTGTTGCTGGCAGGGAGCCTGGGGGACATCGCCCAGTTCAGACAGAGCCTTTCAGCGGAGGAACTCCTGTCGCTGGAGGTTGTGACGGAGTTCGATTTAGATACCCGGCCGGTCTCGGAATTGACCGAGCTCCTGCACCGGCACTCGGTTTCGCGGGTGGTTTTTGCCGGAGGCCAGAGTCCGCTCCATGTGCTGCAGCAGGCGATTGGAGCGTGCGAACTGGAGGGGGTGGAAGCCTGGCTGAGTGCAGATTTCATCCGGACCGCGATTGCGAGGCCGGTCCTGGACACATTCGGTGCGCGGCCCATGCTGGTGTTCCGGACAACGCCGGAAGTGTCATGGGCGCTCCTAGTCAAGGCGTGCATGGACCGGGTGGGTGCGGCCCTTGGACTGCTGTTGACGGCGCCGCTGCTGCTCCTCATCGCGCTGGCCGTTAAACTGACCTCCAGGGGACCGGTCCTTTTCCGGCAACAGCGCGGGGGAAGACATGGGCGCCCATTCACCTTTTACAAGTTTAGGTCGATGGTCTGGGATGCCGAGCATCGCCAAGCCGAGCTTGCGCCGTTCAACCAAATGCAGGGACCAGTGTTCAAACTGGAGGAAGACCCGCGCGTCACCCCGCTGGGGAGGTTTCTGCGCCGGAGCAGCTTGGACGAACTGCCACAGCTCTGGAACGTGCTTCGCGGGGAAATGAGCCTGGTCGGCCCCCGCCCCCTTCCCGTCTACGAAATCGCCCAAATCCAGTCCTCTGCCCAGCGACGGCGGCTGAGCATGAAACCCGGCCTGACCTGCCTCTGGCAGATCCGCGGCCGGAGCGAAATCCGGAGCTTTGAGGAATGGGTCCGGCTCGATCTCGAATACATCGACCACTGGTCCTTGGGCCTCGACTTCAATATCCTTCTCCAAACCGTCCCGGTGGTGCTCCGCGGCGCCGGCGCCCGCTGACACCTGTCCCCGCGCTTGCGCACGGGCGCACTTTGGGGAAGAGTCCCCCGGCCCATGCAAGACGAGATCCAACGCCGGCGCACCTTCGCCATCATCTCCCATCCGGACGCCGGAAAGACCACGCTCACCGAAAAGCTCCTGCTTTACGGGGGGGCCGTTCAGTTGGCCGGCTCGGTCACCGCACGCAAAAACGCCCGGGCCGCGACCTCCGACTGGATGGAACTGGAACGCAAACGCGGCATCTCGGTCAGCTCCACCGTGCTTCAGTTCGACTACGCCGGGTTCCGGGTCAATCTCCTCGACACGCCCGGCCACCGCGATTTCTCGGAGGACACCTACCGGGTGCTGACCGCCGTGGATGCGGTGGTCATGGTGATCGACGCAGGGAAGGGGATCGAATCCCAGACCCGGAAACTCTTCGAGGTGTGCCGGCGCCGCGGAGTGCCGATCTTCACGTTCATGAACAAGTGCGACCGGCCCACCCGGGAACCGCTTGCTTTGCTCGACGAGCTCGAGAGCGTGCTCGGGATCGGCGCGTTTCCGGTCAACTGGCCGCTTGGGACCGGCTTCAGTTTCAAGGGCCTGTTCGATCGCCAGAAACTTCAGGTCCATCTGTTTGAAAAAACGCCGCAGGGCGCGTACCGGGTCCCGGTCGAGGTCGGGAGCATCGATGAACCGTTTGTACGCGACCGGCTGGATCCGGATGATTTCAAGAAGGCACTCGAGGAACTTGAGATGCTCGACATGGCCGGGATGGCGTATTCCCAAGAAAAAGTGCTGCGAGGCGAGCTGACCCCGGTGTTTTTCGGGTCCGCAATGAACAACTTCGGTGTCCAGCTCCTGCTGGACGCCTTCCTGGAACGGTCCACACCGCCCCAGCCCCACAAATCCCTTGAACAGGTCATCGCCCCGGATCATCCCGCGTTCTCCGGGTTCATTTTCAAAATCCAGGCCAACATGGATCCACGCCACCGGGACCGCATCGCCTTTCTCCGGATCTGTTCCGGCCGGTTCACCCGCGACATGACCGTGCTCCATTCGCGCACCGGGAAAAAAGTGCGGCTATCCAGCGCGCACAAGCTGTTCGCGCAGGAACGGGAAACGATTGATGAGGCGTATGCCGGGGACGTGATTGGCCTGGTGGGCCATTCCGAGTTCGGGATTGGCGACACGCTCACGGAAGACGCCGCGATCGCCTACCATGAGATCCCGCGGTTTCCTCCGGAGTGCTTTGCCTTTCTACACAACCCGAACCCATCGAAGTTCAAGCAGTTCCGCCAAGGCGTGGATCAACTCCTTCAGGAGGGCGTGATCCAAGTGTTTGATCTCCGGGACAGTGTTCAGAAAATCCCGCTGCTTGCCGCGGTCGGTCAGCTCCAGTTTGAGGTGGTCCAGTACCGTCTCGAGAGCGAGTACGGAGCCGAGTCCCGTCTTGAGACTGCGGATTGGCAGGCATACCGGTGGCTGCCCGAGACCGTAGACGTCAAGGCGCTCAAGCTTCCCACCGGGTGCCGGGTCGCCCACGACGGCAGGGGCCAGGCCGGGGTTCTCTTTCCCAGCTCCTGGACGGAACGCTACTTTGGCGAGATCAATCCGGGCGTGTCTCTTTCGGAAACCCCTGCCGAGGCCGCAGGCTCCGGCGATTGACACCGTAGGCGGGTTTCTGCTCGAGTCGGGTCCGTGAAACTCTGCCTCCCCCTGATTTTCTGTGCCGCCACTCTTCTGGCGGGTTGTTCGACCCTTTCCAACCGCCACGGCGACTACCGTCCCACCGAGGGCTCAGGCCCCTATTCTAAGGCCCTCAAGGCAGGGACATGGAGAAAGGGCGTTGAGTTAAAACCCAACCAGAAAGCACAGCCCGGCAAGCTCACGCCGCCTCCGCCCGCGCCGGTTCTGCCGTATGCGCCGGTGGAGCCGCTTAAACTTCCCTGACCCGCACTCGGAGCGGCCTTGGTCTTTTAAAGTCACGGTCTGGCCGCAAACACTCAAACGGAAAGCGGTCTTCCAGATTTCTCTGGAAGACCGCTTTTTCGTGACAGGCTCAGGCTTGAATCAGCGCACCTTGAACACGCCACGCATCAGGATGTGATGCCCGGGGAAGGTGCAGACATACGGGTAATCGCCAGGAGTCTTCGGAGCGACGAATTCGATGGTCGATTCCTTGTTGGCATCAATCAGCTTTGTGGAAGCTAGGATGTCCGCGCTTTGCGGAATGAAGCCGACTTCAAACCCCTTCGCGCCAAGCTCTGCTGCCTTGGCTGCCACTTCATCCGCCTTGCCCGGGTTCACCACCACGAGGTTGTGCGGCATGCTGTCAGGGTTGGACAACGTCAACTTCACCTTTTTGCCCGCTTTCAACGGCAGTTCCTTCAAATCGTAGTTCATCTTCTCCACCACCGTCGCAATCCGGATTTCGGTCAGGTCCGGTTTGTCCGAGATGATCCCCGACTTTTTGACGGCCTCAGTCTTCTTCTCCGCCGCAGCCAAACTCGGCGTGCCGGGCTTCGCATCGAACCAGTTTTTGGTGTGCAACGCCGCAAATCGCGCATGCGGTTCGGGTGACTCCAGAAGTTTGCCCAGCAGTTCCGCGTCGTTTTCCCCGTGCTGCTGCTGGATCCAAAGCGCCTCCAGAAGATGATGCGCGTCCTCCTTCTTCGCGGGATCAAACTGCTTCTTCCATTTCTTCGCCTCCGCCAGCACCTCCGCCGAGTTGCGGCCGCTCAATTCCACCCGGGTCCGGTGCCGGACACCGTCCACCGGATGCTTGAGGTTTTCAAGAAGAGCAGGAATCGGCTGGCCCGCAATCTTGACCTTCGGCTGCAACGCCCTGCCTTCCGCGGTGATCCGGTAAATCCGGCCATGGAGATGGTCCCGGTTGGGGTCCCGGACGTTGTGCTGCATGTGGCCAATGATCACGTTCTGCCAGTCGGCCAGAAACAGCGACCCGTCTTCGCCGAACACCGCGTCTGCGGGCCGGAAGTTTTTGTCGCCGCTCATCAGGAACCCCTTGGAGGCCTGGGGCGCCTTGCTGCCATCGGCCATGACTTCCTCCACGTTCAAATCGGCGCCGGCAGGTTCTCCCCAGACGCTGCCATCGGCCGTGTTCCGGGCGAGTTTGTAATGTTTCACCCCGCGGAACCCGATCACATTGCAGATGAGGAAATCGCCCTGCATGGATTCCGGGAAATGCGTGCTTGAAACGATCTCCGAGGCTGTCACGGGGCGCACTTCCTTTTTCAGCAGCTCATGCATCTTGAATCCGCTGCCCTCAGGACGGACCTGGTAGGCGCGACCACCCGTGCCGTCGGTGGCGTACTGGTAGCCCCAGTAGTCGAAACTGGTCCCGTGCGGGTTGGGGCTGTTGGTGGCTTGGAACGTCACGCTGTAGCGGCGCGGGTCAAACCGGAACAGGCCGGAATTGCCCGTCTGCAACGAGGTGCCCCAGGGATGCTCGTGGTTGTGGACTAGGAAAATCCCGCTCTGCCAGTAGATGCCGCCATCCGGCCCGAGGATCAGATTGTTTGCTGCGTGATGCGTGTCCGCAGTGCCGAATCCCTGAAGAAGGACGGTACGCTGATCGGCTTTGTCGTCGCCATCCGTGTCCTTGAGAAACACCAACTCGGAACTGGTCGTCACCAGCACACCACCATTCCAGAGCTCGAATCCGAGCGGGTTCTGGATCCGGGCAAATTCGGTGACCCGGTCGGCGCGACCATCCGAGTTGTCGTCATGGAGAATGAGGAGGGCGTCGTTCATTTCCTTGCCTGGCTCCCATTTCGGGTAGGTCGGCCAGACTGCGGCCCAGAGGCGGCCCTTGGGATCGACCTGAAGCTGGACGGGATTGACCAAGCCGGGGAACTGGCCTTCCTCGGCAAAAAGTTCGATTTTGAACCCAGGCGCAATGGCGATCGAGGAGATCGCCTCTTTGCCGCCCTGATACTTTAAAACGCCCTCCTTCATGGCGCTAGAGCTCTTGCTGCCGCCCCCGACATTCGAGATCACCGGGACGGGTTTCGGCATGTTGGAGTCGTCGAGCTTGTGCTGTTTACCGGCCGCCAGCGCCCAGACATGCTCGTCCCGGTTGGCAGTCAGCACATCCAGCATCGCCATTTCGTGGACCAACACCTCGGCATTGGTCTGGTTGTTGACGAACGCCAGAGTGGACCGGCCGCCCCAGACATCGTTCTCGTCCGTGGCACGCGCCCGGTTGAACCAGTGGAAATCCTTGTCCAGAACCGCCTCGCGGAGCTTCGCCATGGAGGAGGACACGCCCACTTCCCGGCCCAGCAAGGCCTTGGCTATGAACTCGGAAACCGCCTTGTAGCCGTCCTCATTGAGGTGCACACCGTTCAGGGTCAGTGCCCGCTTCGCACTTCCAAAAAGGGCCAGGCTCGGATGATAGAGGTCCACATACGCCACTCCGGCCTCCTTGGCCGCAGCTTCGGTGGCTGCCGCATACGCCTCCAAACGCTGGTTGTGTTCCTTGCCATCCGGCAACAACGGCGTCTTCAAGTTTTCAAAAGCCGTCGGGCTGAACAGCACGATCCGCGGGAAACTCTTCCCATTCGGCTGCAGCCCCCGCGTCTTCTGAACAAATTCCACCAGTTGTTTCCGGTACTCGTCCGGTTTCCCGTCAAACGACTCGTTGTACCCGTAAAAAGCGAAAACCACGTCCGCCTTGGCCTCCCGCAGGAGCGCCTCCACGGACGGCACGTTCGCACTCCGGGGCGCACTGTTCACGCGGTCCCCACTCGTCGCCAGATTCCGGAACCGGACCTGTTTCCCATTCAACTGGCTCTGCAAGAGCGTTTCCAGCCAGCCGTCAGCATGCATCCGTTCCGCCAGTCCGTTGCCCACCACCGCCACCACGTCTTTCTCCTGAAACGCGAACGGGGCGGCATCCTTGTACCCCGCAGGCACTGGCACTGCCGGCGGCAACTGCGCGGCAGCAGGCGCGGGCTTTCTCTCAGACTGCGCGGGCTTCGCCTCGGCTTTTTTCGGGGCTGCAGCCGGCGCACTGGTGTTGTGATTCGCCGGGATCGGGCTTTCAAACCCGTTGTACACGGCAGGCTTCACTCCCCGCGCATGCCCCATCCCCTTGAACGTGTTGGGCTCGTACTTGCCCACAAACCCAATTTCCGATTCAGGCTGGATCTGCCCTTCAAGGCCCAGAATCCAGTACACACCGTTCACCAGCATCCGCCGGTATCCGGGATTCAGCAGGTCCTCCGAGGCCCCGTAGAGCGAGGTGAAGACCCGCCCTTCCTTGCCACCTGCAACTTTGTAGGTCCGCGTCCATTCACTGGCCATCGGCGGCTTGCTCGCATCTGGCGCAGCACCGGCATCCATCGCCATCAGCGGCTGGGCCATCGTCAGAATCGTCCAGTCCGGCGCAGGTTCCGCGTTGTAGCCACCGGCCTGCACGTGCACATCTTTCACACCACGCAGAATCGGGTGAGCGGACTGCGCCGGCACTGCGGTGATCCGGGTGCTCTGCTGGTGGTTCTTTCCATAATGTCCCACCCAAGTCTGCCCCAGAACCTGGTGCCCGAATCCCTTCAGAAAATCCGTGCCGTCGTACGTGAAATGGTACCGGTAATAAGGGTCGTCCTTCCGGTCCTTGGGATAACTGAAGGCGTGCGTCGATGTGCGCAACCCCATCACCGGTCCGCCCCGCTTCAGATACCCATCCAGATGCTTCATCTGATCCGGGGGCAATGCCAGAAACCGGGTGAAAATCACCAGTCCATCCGCCTGGTCCAGTTCTTCCATCCCGGGGATGTTCGAAACGCCCGCCTCAATCTCCCCATTCTTGTCCACGCCAAACAATACCCGGCATTCGATCCCGTGGTGCTTGGCCAGAATCCGGGCCAGTGCCGGGATGGTTTCCTCGGAGCGGTACTCATGGTCACTGGCCATCAGAACCAGTTTTTTACCCTTGGGAGCGGTTCCCGCGGGGTAAACAACCGGGTTCGCGTAGAGCGGGCACACTGCGGCGACCAAATAAGCTGCGCCGAGCAGCAGGATTTTTTTCTTCATGGAATGGATTGGGGTCGGGGGGAATGGGCGGGGATTTTTCGGGGAAAAGGACAGGAACCTGAGCAATACATTTCGCAAACTGATCACATTGATTTGTTTGCGCAATGAACTGCACGGGTTGAATCCCGAAACGCTCGGATTCTTAGTGGATTTCCACCTCCGCGGATCATTTGCCGCTCGGGCCCACCCGAATTTCACCGTTTCCCTCGCACCGGGTCGCCCGTTACCCTGAGCGCCTTATGTTCACAGGCCTTGTCCAAGAATGCGGCACCGTTTCCCAAGTCGAACTGTCCCCAGCAGGAGCCCGGCTGACCCTTGAGGCTCCCAAAATGGCGGCCGACGCCCAGCTCGGGGACAGCATTGCCGTCAACGGTTGCTGCCTGACGGTAGCCGCGAGACCGGAAGGCCTTCTTCAGTTTGATCTTCTGGCCGAGACCCTCCGGTGCACCAATCTCGGCAGCCTGCGCCCCGGCAGTCTGGTGAATCTGGAGCCCGCTTTGGCTGCCACCGACAAGCTGGGTGGCCATTTTGTCCAGGGACACGTGGACTGCACCTCAGAGATTCTTGCCTTTGAACCGTCTGGCGCGGACTACCGTCTGGAGATTGGGCTTCCGACGAAAAAGGCGCGGTATGTGGTGCACAAGGGATCCATCGCGGTGAACGGCATCAGCCTGACGGTAGCGGAGCTTCTGCCCTCGAGTTTTGTGCTCTGGATCATCCCGCACACCTTGGCTGTCACCCAGCTGCGCCAGAGCCGGGCCGGAGATCTGGTGAATCTGGAGTTTGATTTGCTCGCCAAATACGTCGAACGGCTGCTGGGAGACCGGCTCGCTGGAAGCTGACCCGTTTCAGGCCAGTCCTTCCGCCACGCTCTGGCAGAGTCCAATAAAAGTCTCTTCTGCAAGACTTAACCGGCGCCCGTTTGACAGCAGAACCGCCCATTTTCTCCTCAACTTCCGGCGTCCCAGCGGGAGCGTGACCAGAGAACCTTCCGCAAGCTCCTTCCGGAGCGTCCAAGGGGCCAGAATGCTTACCCCATACCCAAGCTTCACGAGTTCCTTCGCCGCCTCCACACTGCCCATCTCAAGAGTGCTGAAGAGCGTGGTGCCCTCCTCGCGGAAATAGTCTTCGATCATCGCGAAGGTGTAGCTGGCCTTTTCGTAGAAGATGTAATTCTGCCGCGGAATTTCATCCCGAGTCACCTTCCCGGCCTTTGCCCACGGGTGCAACGGACTGAGAACAAACGCAAGTTCATCCGAAAAAATTGGCCGGATGTCCAAGGCTTCCTGTTGTTTGGGTTCAAGGTTGATGGCCAGATCAATCTGATGCGCCCGCAACCGCTCCAGGTTTCTGGGTGTGTCCCCGGGTTGAATGGAAATGTCGCAGTGCGCAAAGCTTTCCCGGAACTCGCGTAACACGGGAGGCAGAATGTACTGGCATGCGGTACTGCCGGCCCCGATCCGCATTCTGCTGCTGCCCCAGCGCCCCAAGCGCCCGAGCTCCGCCCGCGCAACCTCCATCTCCGAGAGGATCTTTTCCGCCTGAGCAAGAAGCTGCTCCCCCGCCTGCGTCACCAGCACGGTTTTTCCCACCCTGTCAAAAAGACGACACGCCACATCCCGCTCCAGCGCCTTGATGCTGTGGCTCACAGCGGACTGGGTCAGATTCAGCTCATGCGCAGTCCGGGTAAAACTCAGAGTTCTGGCGAGCACCACAAAAGCCCGGAGTTGCCTACTGTCGAGGGGTTCGCCCATGCATGAATCTTTTTCATGCATTTGATCGAAAAGTCGATTCCCGTTTTATGCACATCTGCCACCCGATGGCATGCCAGAGGCTTATGGGGCTGCCATCGCTCCCATGGCTGCTCGCACTCACATCTCAGCACCCGCCTTGCGCATCGGCTTCGTGGCGCTTGCGGACTGCGCACCCCTGGTGGTTGCCCAAGAGCGCGGGCTCTTCAGCGCAGCCGGTCTGCGGGTTGAACTTCACAGGGAGGTCGGCTGGGCCACCATCCGGGACAAGATCATCTACGGGGAGCTCGACGCGGCACAGGCGCCTGCCGGACTCTTGGTTGCGGCAAACTGCGGGATTGGCTGCATTCCAACGCCCTGTGTCACTGCGCTGATCCTCAACCTGCACGGCAATGGGATCACACTCTCCATGAGCCTTCGCAGGGAGGGCGTCGAAGATGGTCCTTCACTGGCGGCACATGCACGTTCCCGCGAGGAACCGCTGACGTTCGGCGTGGTGCATTCTCTTTCGTCCCACCACATCCTGCTCCGTCAATGGCTCCGAAAGGCCGGCCTGCATCCCGAAAGAGATGTGCGTATCGTGGTGGTGCCTCCCGCGCAAATCCACCGTCACCTCGCAGCCGGCAACCTTGACGGCTTCTGCGTGGGAGAACCCTGGAACTCCCTTGCAGTGCTGAAAAGGACCGGATGGTGTGTCGCGACCAGCCCGGACCTCGCTCCCGGCCATCCCGAAAAGGTCCTGCTGGTCACCGAATCCTTCACCAAGCGAAGGTCCAGCGAGCACCGCCTCCTGCTCGCGGCGCTTCAGGAGGCCTGCGCCTACTGCGAACTCCCGGAACATCGGGATGCGATTGCGGACCTTCTCAGCGCGGACCGCTTCGTCGCCACCTCCCCTGAAGCCCTCCGCCGCAGTCTCTCAGGTCCCTTTGCCTATGGAGATGGCAGGACCTGCGAAGCAGCCGGACTTCACATTTTTTCGGGAGACCGATGCAACGAACCCTCGGGAGACAAACTCCGCTGGCTGCTGCACGGACTGCAATCGACGGAAATTGTTCCCGCGGGAACCCTTCCCGAACTCTCCGAATCTGCGCGCTGGTTCCGATCGGACCTGTATCGGGACGCCCGTTCTTTTGCTGCAGCCACAACCATCCATCCCAACGCCTCATGAAATCCCAACCAAATCCACTCTCACGCCGCCGGTTCCTTGCGCAAAGCACCAAGACCCTCGGGTTGCGTGCCCTTCTGGCCGGACTTCCCGCAGGCTGGTCAGGGACCGCATATGCCAGCGACGCCCCTGAGACACCAGACGTCAAGTTTGGCATCATCGCACTGACCGACTGTTCGCCCATCGTGATCGCCCACGAAAAGGGGCTTTTTAAGAAATACGGAATCCGTTCTGTGGTGGCCAAGGGGGCGAACTGGGCAGCGATCCGGGATTCGCTTTCCACAGGAGACAACCAGGCGACGCACATGCTGCTGGGCATGCCCCTCGCCTCAACGATGGGTCTCGCAGGGGCCCCAAAGAAGGAGATGGTTGTGCCCTGGCTTCTCAACAGGAACGGGCAGGCGATCACGCTCAAACGGGAACTGGCTGGCAAGGTGAGCGAGGATCCCAAGGCACTCAAACCCTTTGCCGATGCTGCCAAGGCCAAGGGGACACCCATGACATTCGCCATGACGTTCCCGCCGGGCACCCATGCCATGTGGATGCGTTATTACCTCGCGGCAGGCGGCATTCATCCGGGCGACGCCCAAGGAGCCGGAGCCGACATCTCGCTGATCACCATTCCCCCTCCGCAAATGGTGGCCAACATGAAGGTCGGAAAAATGGATGGTTTCTGCGTTGGGGAACCATGGAACTCCCGCTCCATCGCAGACGAAGTGGGATTCACGGCCATCACCACCCAAGCCATCTGGAAGGATCATCCCGAGAAAGTCTGCGCTTTCACGGCAGAGTTTGCTGACAAAAACCCCAAGACGGTGAAGGCGGTTCTCAAGGCACTCCACGAAGCCAGCGTCTGGCTCGACAAAATGGAAAACCGCACAGAGGCCGCCCAGATCGTTTCTGCCCCCACGTACATCAACTGTCCTCCAGAGACCATCCTTGGAAGGCTTCTGGGCAAGTACGACATGGGTGATGGCCGCAAGTTCCGTGACCCGAATCCCATGATCTTCAGCCTCCGGGACTGCAACTTTCCCCAACCCAAGTTCGCCAAATGGTGGATCACGCAGTTCCGCCGCTGGGGCTTTGTGGAAGGCACACCCGACTATGCCGGGGTGACGAAAAAGGTGATGCGTCCGGATCTGTACGAGGAAGCGATGAAGGAAATAGGGCACACCCATGGAGGCCTGAACAACGCCCCGGAAAAGTTCTTTGACGGCACCGTGTTCGATCCGGGCGCAGACCTGGACGCCTTTGCCAAGAGCTTCCCGATTCACAGCATCAAAGGCTGAGCCCCATGAAACCGCTTCAGCGACTACAACGCTTCTTTCTGGAGTCCCTGTTTCTACCCGCGGTGGGCCTTCTTCTCTGCCTTCTCCTATGGCAGGTGCTCTCGGGCAAAACGGTGAAGACCACCGTGCGGGATGACTTCGGGGATCTGGTGACCGTCACCAAACGCGTGGGGCTTTCCAAGGACCTGCCCAGCCCCGCGGAAACGTGGGCTGCCAGCAAAACGTATGTGCTCCAACCTTGGGCCAAACGCGGGGAACTCGACCAAGGCATCCTCGCATTCACCTGGCTCTCCCTCAAGCTGGTGGCGCAGGGGTACGCGATTGCCCTGATCCTCGGCACTCCGATCGGTTTTTGCCTCGGCCTCTCCAAGTCCTTCGCAAAGACCTTTGACCCCATCATCCAGATCCTCCGGCCCGTGTCTCCACTCGCATGGCTGCCTTTGGGCATGGTGCTGTTTCTGAGCGTCAAAATCCATGTGCCCGGAGCGGGGGCTCCCTACACCGCCTCTGAGCTCGCTGCGATCTTCACCATCGCCGTGTGTTCCATGTGGCCCACCGTGCTCAACACCGCTGTGGGTGTCCGGGCCATTCCTCAAGATTACCTCAACGTCGCCAAGGTTCTGAAACTCTCGCGCACCAAGACGCTGCTCAAGGTGCTGGTACCCGCCACTCTCCCCTACATGTTCACTGGCTTCCGGCTTTCCCTCGGGATCGCATGGCTGGTGATCGTGGCCGCCGAAATGCTCACGGGCCGCCCAGGAGTCGGAGGTTTCCTGTGGCAGCAATACAATGCTCTGAACTACGCCCACATCATCCTCTGCATCCTCACGATCGGGTTCGTCGGATACGCCCTCGACCGCCTCATGAGCCTCGTCGAAAGCCGCTTCAAATCTGTCTAGCCCATGCCGCTCCTCTCTCTCAAAGATGTCAGGATCGGTTTCGGCTCCGGGCCCGGACGCCATGAGGTCCTGCGCGACATTCACCTCGAAATCCAAGAAGGCGAGTTCGTTGCGATTGTCGGTTACTCAGGCTCTGGCAAGTCCACCCTGCTGAACCTCCTCGCCGGTCTCCTGCAGCCGGATGCAGGTTCCCTGCAGCTCCGCGGCTTGCCCGCACCTGGCCCCGGCCCCGACCGGGGAGTGGTCTTCCAGAATTATTCGCTCCTCCCGTGGCTTACCGTGACGGAGAACATCGCGCTCGCAGTAGACCAGGTTTTTCCAGAATGGCAGCCCGGACAACGGGCGGCGCATGTGCGTCGGTACATCGAGATGGTCCGCCTCACACCCGCTGCCCAGAAGCGGCCGTCCGAACTCTCCGGGGGAATGCGCCAGCGTGTTTCGCTTGCACGGGCTCTGGCCTGCGAACCCGCGATTCTACTGATGGACGAACCCTTCGGAGCCTTGGATGCGCTGACACGGGCCAATCTTCAAGACGAGGTGGTCCGCATCTGGCTCGAGAACCGGCGCACCGCCTTGCTGATTACGAACGACGTCGATGAGGCCCTTCTGATGGCTGACAGGATCCTCCCACTCAGCGCAGGTCCCGGGGCCACACTGGGCCCCTCGGTCTCCGTGCCGCTTTCGCGTCCTCGGGACCGGAGATCTCTCCACCATGAAGCTTCCTACAAACACGCGCGCCGCACGGTGCTCGACTATCTGCTGGGACCGGGCAGCCATGCGAAACTGGCGGTTTCCCGCAAACTCGTTCTGCCTGACCTCCTTCCGGAGGACCTCGATGGCCCTCGGCCCTCCCTGTTTGCCCCACCGAAGCGGCGGGCTCATTCCGCCACGGAAACCGTTGAGCTGCACTAGCCCCTTTCTTCCAGCCCATGAGCGCACACCTTGAGCTTTCACAAATCGGAAAAACCTATTCATCCGCCCGGGGCAGGGCGGTGATCGTGCAGAACTTTAACCTCAAGGTCGCCAAAGGCGAATTTGTGACCCTCATCGGCCATTCCGGCTGTGGCAAGTCCACCGTTCTCTCCATGCTCTCAGGACTCCAACCCCCGTCAGAGGGCGCCATCATTCTTGCAGGGAAAGAAGTCCGTGGACCGGGCCCTGACCGCGGGGTGGTTTTTCAATCGCCCTGCCTTCTTCCGTGGTTGTCTGCATTCGACAATGTCCTTCTGGGGGTCAACCAAGTCTTCCCGAATGCCCCGCGGGCTGAACGGCATCAGGTGGCCGAATATTACCTCAGCATCGTTGGCCTCGCCGACTCCATGCACCGTCGGCCCGCCGAAATCTCTGCCGGCATGCGTCAGCGGGTCGGCATCGCGCGAGCCTTCGCAATCGCACCCAAGATGCTCCTCCTCGACGAACCCTTTGGGATGCTCGATTCCCTGACCCGCATGGAGCTCCAGCAGGTGTTGGTCGACCTGTGGCGCCGGGATCAGAAAACCGCCGTCATGGTCACGCATGACGTCGATGAGGCCCTCTTCCTCTCCGACCGCATCGTCATGATGACCGACGGACCCGCTGCAGAGGTGGGAGACATCCTCACGGTGCCCTTTCCCCATCCCCGTTCCCGACAGGAAGTGTTGGACCATCCCGAGTACAGCCGTCTGCGCGATCATCTCATCGAATTCCTTGAAGTTCACGCCCATCGCCGAAAGACGGGCCCTGCTGAAGCTCCAGCAGACACCGCCGCGTCCGTGCCGCTCGCCTGCCCCCATCCCGAACCCACCCCCCTTCCGCTTTCCACTCCATGAACCAGACCGGGGGTCCCGGTCTGCCACAGAACCGCCACCACGTCCACGCAGCCCAGTCCACTCCATCCACAGCCACCATGAAAAACTCCGCCCTTCCATTCCTCCTCGCAGGCTCAATCGCCTGCGTTCCAAACGCGCATTCCGGAGAACCCGCGCCGCGCCCTGCGCCAGACACGGTGCTCGAGAAGAAAAGCGAGAATCCACTGAGCTTTCTCGATGGCAAAGTGGTTTTTGACCTGCATGAAAAACTTCGGTTTGAGGCCAGGCACAACAACTTTGATTTCAACGATTCCGTCAACGCATTCACGGACGATGCCTGGTTGCTCCAAAAGTTCCGGCTCGGATTGACCCTCCAACCGACTCCCTGGTTCAAAGCCTATGTTCAGGCCCAAGACGCTAGGGAAATCGACTCTGACCGCCCCAACATTCCCGGCGCGCTCGCGGCCGAAGGGGACGACAACTTTGACCTGTATCAAGGCTATTTGGAGTTCTCCAACTACAAGGTCTTCCCGCTTGGCCTCAAGGTCGGACGCCAGATTCTGACTTATGGGGATGAACGCCTGGTTGGCCCCCTGGACTGGAACAACTTCAGCCGGACCTTCGATGCGGTCAAACTCCGGCTTGAGCAGCCGGGATGGTCGGTGGACCTTTTCACCAGCACTCCCGCGGTTGTCAGCCGGGATTCGTTCAACACTTCCGACCTGTTTAATGGCACCGAAACCGGCCGGAACCTTGTGTTCAGCGGAATCCATTTCCAGACCGATGCGGTCCCTTGGGGCAGTTATGAAGCCTACAGCTATGTGGTGGACCAGGCTCTCGGCAACACCAGCAACCTCTCCGGACAGCTCGCCGCCCGTGTCTTCACGGGCAACCCGGCCGAACGCAGTGATTTCGTCACCCTCGGCATGCGCGCGAAGGGCGATCCGAAGAAGTTGCACGGCTTCGAGTTCGACGTGGAGGCCAATTACCAGACTGGGACTGTCCGGGATCTCAACCTCCAAGCCTTCGCCGCCCATGCAGGCGCAGGGTACAACTTTGAGGCATCGTGGAAACCGCGGCTCTGGCTGGATTACACATACGGATCCGGGGATCGGAATCCTGCGGACGGCAAGATCGAGACGTTCCAAAACCTGTTTCCCACCAACCATAAGTTTTATGGAATTATGGATCTCACCGCGATGCAGAACATGCATCACGGAATCGGCGGGCTTCGGGTCAACCCCTCCAAGTCCGTCACCATCAACCTCGACTACCACGCGTTTTTTGCGGCCTCCACAGATGACGTGTGGTACCGGGCCAACGGCCTGACCGCCGTCCGCCCGTTGAACGCCGCCGCAAGAAACGCCGATCCCTACCGGGGCTCCGAAATCGATCTGGTAGCGACATGGAAGGTCTCCAAAAACCTCCAACTCCAGAGCGGTTACGCCCATTTCTTTGCGGGTAATTATCTGGCAGACACGGGCGCTTCGGATGACGCCGATTTCGGTTATCTGCAGGCGACCTTCAACTTCTAACCGCACGTCAGGAAAAGGGCGGCCCGGCTCAGGTGTTCCGGGCCGCCCACCTCCCCTGCTTCACCGCGCTTTTCCACCCATGCAGCAGATTCCCACCGTTCCTGAAAACTCGCCCTTCTCGCCCGATCAACGTGCGTGGATCAACGGGTATCTTGCCGGCCTCTTTTCGACGGGGAGCGCGGCCTCCATCTCCAGCGCACCTGATCCGGAGACACCGCTCCTCATTCTTTTTGGAAGCCAGACAGGCACGGCTGAGGCGCTCGCCCGGAAAACAGCGGCGCTGGCACGGTCCAAGGGATTCCAGCCCACCGTGAGCTGTACCGACCAGTTTCAGAAGCTTCCTTTGCAGGACACCCAAAATCTTCTTCTGCTCACCAGCACCTACGGTGACGGGGAACCCCCAGACAATGCCGCCGGTTTCTGGAGTTTCCTCTCCCGACCCGACGCACCCCGTTTCGAGGGGCTGCGCTACTCGGTTCTCGCACTTGGAGACAGGAACTATCCTGAGTTCTGTAAATTCGGCATCGCCTGTGACCTGCGGCTTGCGGAACTCGGCGCCCAACGAAGCCATCCTCGCGCCGAATGCGATGTCGACTACGAACAAACTTCAAAACAATGGATGGCTGCAGCCCTCGACTCCCTGAGACTTGCAGAGCCGCCCCCCTCCGTTCCTGCAGCGGAACCGCCGAAAGCACAGGTATCCCAAGGGTTCTCCCGGGCTCAGCCTTTTCCCGCCACAGTTCTGCAGAACCGCCTCCTCAATACACCGGGCTCGCAGAGAGAGGTGCGGCACTACGAGATTCTGCTCGAAGGCTCCGGGCTTGAGTACGAGGTCGGAGACGCCTTGGGCGTTTTTCCCTCCAACTGCCATGACTTGGTCTCGGATCTGCTCGGCCTCCTCGGCTGCGACGGAGAGGAACCCACGCCCGGACAGGAATCCGTCCCCCTCCGTCTCTCCCTGCTACGCACTTTCGACCTGGTCAAACCGACTGCGGAACTTCTGACACTCCTTGCTGAACGCGCACCAGGCAGCGCTTTGCCGGAGCTTCTGGCACCGGAACACAATTCCAGATTGCGCGACTATCTTTCAGGACGGGATCTTCGGGACCTTCTTTCGCTGTCCGAAACCCGGTGGTCGGCGGAAACGCTGATCCCTGTCCTGAAAAAGTTACAGCCCCGCCTTTACTCAATTTCCTCGAGCCCAAAGGCGCATCCGGGGCAAGTTCACCTCACTGTCGCCGCAGTACGCTACGAAGCCCATGGCCGGCCGCGGAAAGGAGTCTGCTCAACGTTTCTCGCAGACCGCCTCTCCCCAGACACCCCGGTTCCCGTCTTTGTGCAAACCTCGCACGGCTTCCGAGTGCCAGCCGATCCGGCTGCGCCCATGATCATGGTGGGGCCGGGCACCGGAATCGCCCCCTTCAGGGCGTTTCTCGAGGAACGTGAAGCCATCGGAGCTTCCGGACGAAACTGGCTTTTCTTCGGCGCACAACACCGGGCACAGGATTTTCTGTATGAAGCGCAAATTGCAGACTGGAAATCCCGCGGCCACCTAGAGCGCCTGAGTTTGGCGTTTTCACGGGATCAGGCAGAGAAGGTCTATGTTCAGGATCGGATGCTGGAGGAAGGCGCGGAGCTCTGGGCCTGGCTTCAAGAGGGTGCCCACTTTTATGTCTGCGGCGACGCCAGCCGGATGGCCAGGGATGTGGACACTGCCCTCCAGAAGGTGATTCAGATCCACGGCAGCCGTTCTGCCGAAGAGGCTGCAGAATTTCTCCAGGAACTCCGCAACCAGAAACGCTACCAGCGCGACGTGTACTAATCTCCCGCACTTGCTATGTCCACCGAGACCTCCTCCTTGCCGTTCCATTCCATCGAAGGCACGCCCTTAAGCGTTGAGCAGACCCGGTATCTGAGCGGGTTCTTTTCTGGAATCGCCGCACGTGGCCTCCGGTTCAGCGATGTCGCCCCCTCCGCATCCCGCGAGGTTCTGAAGGATCAGCCGGAAGAACTGATCTTCGAGGAGAGGGTAAAGCGCGAACAGCATCCTCTTGATGCTTTCCCTGCTCTGCTGGACCTTGCCCGGGCCAACAAGCCCCCTGAGAAAGACGACCTGTTCCGGTTCAAATGGAACGGCCTCTTTTTCCTGACCCCAAACAAGGAAGCCTACATGGCACGTCTGAGGATTCCCGGCGGCCAAATTCACGCTTTTCAGCTCCGGGAAATCGCGCGTACCGCATCAGATCTGACCTCCGGCTACATCCAGATCACGACCCGCGCCAACCTCCAGATCCGTCTGATTCAGCCGAAGGACGCCCCAGAGGTCCTTCGCCGCATCCAGAGTGTGGGCCTGCACACGCGCGGGGCCGGCGCAGACAACATCCGGAACCTCACCACAAACCCCACTGCGGGAATCGACCCCTCGGAACTCATCGACACCCTCCCGTTGTGCCACGAGCTCGCACAGATCATTTTAAACGACCGTGCCTTCTATGATCTCCCACGGAAATTCAATGTGGCCTATGATGGCGGTGGCCTGGTCGGCTCCGTGGAAGACACCAACGATATCGGTGCAAAAGCCGTGCTTTCCGAGGGAAAGGTCTTTTTCCGCATCGCACTCGGCGGCGCCACAGGGCACCGGGCATTTGCCCGCGATCTCGGAGTCCTTGTGCCGCCGGAAGAACTGAACCGCGTCCTCTGCGCGCTCATCCGCGTCTTCATCGCCCACGGAAACCGGTCAGACCGGAAGAAGGCCCGTCTCAAGCATCTTCTCGAGTCGTGGAGTCTGGACCGCTACCTGGAGGAAACAGAAAAGCTGCTTCCCGCACCCTTGCAACGGTCCCGCCTGGAACCCGGCGAGCTCCAGTACCCCGGCCAGTCCCTTCCACACTCCCATGTGGGAGTGTACCCGCAGAAACAGGCGGGACTGTACTACATCGGAGCGCAGGTGCCGGTGGGGCAACTCACGCCGGCCCAGATGCTCCGGATTGCAGAGCTTTCGGAGATCTATGGCACGGGAGAAATCCGACTCACGGTGTGGCAGAATTTCCTGATCCCAAACCTCTCCCGCGAGGCGATTCCAGCGGTGTGCCGAGCCTTGAAGAAGATGGGATTCGCCACCGAGCAATCCCATCTCCGCAGCGGTTTGGTGGCCTGCACGGGAAATGCTTACTGCAAATTCGCGCAGACCAACACCAAGGCACATGCCTTGGCTCTGGCGGAGTATCTGGAGAAAAAGCTGTGTCTGGATCTTCCCCTCAACATTCACCTGACCGGTTGCCCGCACTCCTGCGCCCAGCACTACATGGGAGACATCGGCCTGCTCGGCACCAAGACCAAAGTGGCGGGGGAATCCGTGGAGGGGTACCATGTCTTTGTGGGAGGCGGCTTTGGAGCGCATCAGGCGGTGGGGCGCCAGGTGTTCACTGGCGTCGCTTTTGAGGACCTGAAACCGACTCTCGAGAAGATGCTGCTCGGCTACCTTCGCCGCAGGAATCCCCTTGAAACCTTTCAAGCATTCACTGCGCGCCATGACTTAAACACGCTGCAAGCCATCTTCTCCAATCACGAATAACCGGAAGACCCACCCCGTGTCTGACACGACGCTCATAGAGGAACTGCTGCGGGAACAACAGACCCTGTCTGCCGTGGAGCGGTTCTCGCGTTTCCATGACCGTCTGGATTCCCGGGCAAAACTCTATTCCCATCTCCTCCCTGCTGAACCGCCCTCCCCGGATCAACAGTATGCTTTTTCCGTAGAACTCGACCTCTGTACGGGTTGCAAGGCATGCGTCACCGCCTGCCATTCCCTCAACGGTCTGGATTCTACCGAGGCATGGCGCGACACCGGCCTTCTCACTGTCTCCACGCCGGGGGAACCGTTCCAGCAAACAGTCACATCTGCCTGCCATCATTGCCTTGATCCTGCCTGCCTCAACGGCTGCCCGGTTCAAGCGTACGAAAAACATCCCGTCACCGGTGCCGTGCAGCATCTCGACGACCAGTGCATCGGCTGCCAGTACTGCGTGCTGAAGTGTCCCTACGATGTCCCAAAATACTCGGAGTCCCGCGGCATCGTGCGCAAATGCGACCTTTGTTCCCAGCGGCTCACGGTTGGAGAGGCCCCCGCCTGTGTCCAGGCGTGCCCTGCAGGAGCCATCTCCATCACGCTTGTGGATCGAACCCCCACCCTCACCGACCCGACCGCGCAAATGCTCCCAGGCGCGTTTCCCTCCGCCTACACGCAACCCACCACCCGTTACCTCTCCCAGCGCCCCCTACCGCCCGATGCGCAACCCGCCACCTCGGGGGCGCTTCCACTGGAGCCCCCCCATTTTCCACTGGTCGGAATGCTGGCACTCACCCAACTCGCCGTCGGCTCGTCCCTGGTCTTCGCTCTTTTATTCCCGCTCCTCCCGCTTTCCGCGGCCAAAGCGCTCTCCGCAGTCACGGCAACTGCTCTCCAGCTGGGATTAATTTCCAGTGTCTTTCACCTCGGAAAACCATGGGGCGCATGGCGGTTTTTTCTCGGTTTACGCACTTCATGGATGAGCCGCGAGATTCTCGCGTTCGGGATCTATTCTCTGCTGACACTTCTCACCACCGCATCGCTCTGGATTCCTGCCGATGGCGGGATTCTTCCATTTCTGGGGGGCCTGCCGACTGGTGCGCTGCATGCCTTGGCTTTTTGCACTGCAGCGTTCGGTCTTCTGAGCGTCGGGACGTCCGCCATGATCTACATTGACACGCGCCGCCCCGCGTGGCCCGTTGCGCTCACTTTTATCCGCTTTCTGGGCTCTGTTCTGATCCTCGGCCCGCTGGCTGTCGCAACGCTTCTCTCATTGTTGCCGGCACCCGGAGAACCCGGCTTTCGGATCTGGATCCATACCGTCTCGCTCTTCGCTGCAGCGCTTCAAGCCGTCGTTTGTTGGGTGGAGAACAGGGAGCACACGCGGGCATTCCACACCCCCTCCTCAGCACGGCACTCGACTGCACTCCTCGTGAAAAAGTTTCATCCGGGTGCAATGAAAGTTCGCACTTTCACGGCTTTTGCTTGCGCGTTTCTGACCCTGACTGCGCCTGCCCTGCCGATATCCCTTCTGCCCCTCCTTCTCTTCCCCGCTTTTCTCCTGACCCTCTGCCATCAGCTGTTCGAACGGATGCTCTTTTTCACCACCGCCCATCGGCCCCGCATGCCAGGAATCCCATGAACATCCCAACGCCCGCCTCGCTCCTGCACCGTCGAAAAGGCCGGCTCACCGAAGAACTGGTCCTGCATCCCGGCCGTTTCGGCCTCGGACAGGTTCCCGCACGGCTCAATCCCGATTCCACGACCACCATGGTCTGTGGATTCTGCTCCACGGGCTGCGGACTCCAGATCCATCTGCGGAACGGTTCCGCCATCAATCTCTCACCCGATCCTTTGTATCCCGTCAATCTCGGGATGGCCTGTCCAAAAGGGTGGGAGGCGCTCGCTCCGCTCGATGCCCCCGACCGCGCCACAGTCCCGATGCTGAGGGACAGAAACACAGGCGTGCGCACCCCCGTTTCCTGGGAGGCTGCGGCACAGCATTTCTGCACTGAGTTCCGGCGAACCCAAATGACTCACGGTCCGGAGTCGGCCGCTTTTCTGAGTACGGGTCAAATTGTGACGGAGGAGATGGCGCTGCTCGGGGCGCTTTTCAAATTTGGGATGGGGTTTGTCCACTGTGACAGCAACACCCGCCAGTGCATGGCAACGTCCGCCACTGCCTACAAGGAGTCCTTCGGTTTCGATGCGCCTCCGTTCACATATGCAGACTTCGAGGAGTCAGACGTCCTGATATTTGTAGGTGCGAACCCCTGCATTGCGCATCCCATCATGTGGCAGCGGGTTCTGAGGAACCCCCGGAATCCGGAGATTGTGGTGGTCGACCCGCGAGCCACGGAAACCGCGATGGCTGCGGGCCAACACTTCGCGATTCTTCCGCGCTCTGATCTGCTTTTTTTCTACGGGATCGCGCACCTCCTTTTCTCGAACCAGTGGATTGATGCCGGGTTTCTCTCCCGTCACACGGAGGAGGCCGAGGCGTTTCGCGCCTTTGTTGCCGATTACACACCGGACCGTGTGGCGGCTGGCACTGGAATTCCCGTGGAACGTCTCGAGCGGCTTGCGCGGCTGATCGGTTCAGGAAAACGGGTTTCCTTCTGGTGGACCATGGGCGTCAATCAGGGTCACGAATCCACGCGGACCGCACAGGCCCTGATCAATCTTGCTCTGATGACCGGCAATATCGGCAAGCCTGGCACGGGTGCCAACTCCATCACCGGGCAGTGTAATGCCATGGGCTCAAGGCTGTTTGGAAATGTGACCTCACTCTTGGGGGGGCACGATTTCCGCTCCGCATCGGACCGCGCAAAGGTCGCGGACATCCTGAACATGGATCCCGAGCGCATCCCAGTGCAGAGCAGCCGCGCGTACGATCAGATTCTCGACGACATTGAAGCGGGAAAAATCCGTGCCCTCTGGGTGGTTGCCACCAACTCAGTCCATTCTTGGATCAACCACGGCCGCTTGCGCAAGACACTTGGCAAACTGGACTTTCTGGTGGTTCAGGATCTCTATCATTCCACAGAAACAGCCGGGATCGCGGATCTGCTTCTGCCGGCAGCCGGCTGGGGAGAAAAAGAGGGGACCTTCATCAACTCGGAACGCCGGATCGGCGTGGTCAGGAAGGTCCGGCACGCACCAGGCCAGGCTCTCGCTGATTTCCAGATCTTCCGGCTGCTCGCAGAAACCTGGGGCTGCGGGGCCCTTTTCAAAAAATGGTCCACCCCCGAAGCGGTCTTTCAGATCCTCAAAAAGCTGTCCCAAGGGCAACCCTGCGATTTCAGCGGAATCCGGGACTTTCAGCACTTGGACGCGGAAGGGGGAATCCAATGGCCCTACCCGGAGAACTCGCCTTTGCCACCCGCGCGGGAACGCAGACTGTTTGAAGAGGGCCGTTTCTTTCTGCCGGGCGGCCGCGCACGGTTCTATTTCGAGGCGCCCCGCCCCAATCCAGAACCCACAGACTCTGAGTACCCGTTTGTCCTGCTGACTGGCCGGGGATCCTCCGCTCAGTGGCACACCCTCACACGCACCTCAAAATCTGCCTGCCTTCAGAACCTTGCCCCCAAGGAACTCTGGGTGGAAATCCACCCCTCCGATGCGCGCCGTCTTGGGATTGAGGCACATTCCCAAGTCTGTGTCCGTTCCCGGCGCGGGTCGCTGCGCGCGGGTGCGCTTCTGACAACCACCGTTCAACCGGGGCAGATCTTTCTGCCGATGCACTTCCCCGAGGTCAACCAACTCACCTTTCCTGCGTTTGACCCGTACTCGCGTCAGCCCTCGTACAAATCTTGTGCTGTCGCAATCACGGCTGCCTGAAGGTCAGATCCCTCCCCCCCCTTTTCCCTCCCGCCCCCCGTTTACCGGGGATACCGGAAGCCTGCACCACGCACGGTTTCGAGAATCTGAGGGCTCGCGGGGTCTTCCCCCAGCTTGCGCCGCAGTTTCATCAGATGCTGGTCCAGAGTCCGGGACTCCGGATAATACTCGAGCCCCCAGCATTCGTTGAGCAACTGATCGCGCCCCACCACTTCGCCCCGGTGCCTGTGGAGAACCCCAAGGATGGCGATTTCCCGCGGCGAAAGGTCCACCGAAGCGGGCCCGCGAACAGCCCGGAGTTCACGCGTGTAAATGGTCCAACCGCCCATCTCAAACGACGCGGACGTGCCGCTGCTTGGCGCTCCCGTCGGCCCCCTCGTCCCACGCCTCAGCGCCGCAAGGATCCGCGCCAGCAACTCGCTTTTCCCAAACGGTTTCCGGATGAAATCGTCCGCCCCGAGTCTCAGCCCCAAGACCACGTCCCACTCCTCGCTCTTCGCGGACAGGAAAAGCACCGGGACCGAGGCATCCCGGGCCCGGATCCGGCGGCATACTTCGTACCCATCGACCTCGGGCATCATGATGTCGAGACAGAGGAGGTCGGGCGTGTGCCGTTCCCAGAGTTCGAGAGCCTGCTGGCCGTTCCGAGCCAAAATCGGCTCGTAGCCCTCCGCACGGGCACACGTTTCCAGCGCCTCAAGCGTGACCGGATCATCGTCTGCGAATAGGATCTTCATCTGGCCGCCTCCGATCCCAGCCCATTTGAGGGCAACAGTCCATAGGAAGCTGGGGCCGGCAGTTCCACCACAAACCGTGCTCCCGCCTGAGCGGTTTCCAAGCAAAGGCTTCCGCCCATTTCCACCGCAAGATCCCGCGCGATGGCCAACCCCAATCCGGTGCCGCTCACCCCCTCGTCCACGCGGTCGCTCAACCGTTCAAAAGGCTGGAAAATGCGTTCCGCCGCCTCTTCAGGAATTCCGGGTCCATTGTCCGCCACAACGATCCTGAGGATGCCCACAGACCACCGGCTCTCGATCCGAAGCACGCTTTCAGGAGCGTATTTCTCGACGTTAGAAAAGAGGTTGGCCAGCACTTGGGCCAGCGCATCGGCGTCCAACAGACAGGCACATCCCGCAGCGAGGTCGGTTTCCCACCGGATTTCGCGCCGTTGAAATGCGGTGGCAAAGTTCTCGATTGTTGTCCGGATTATCGTGTCCGGAACACCGGTGGTTTTTCCTGTGGATGCAGGTTTCCGGTCCCGGCAAGAGAAGGTGAGTACGTTTTGGATCAGGCGCGCGAGCCGTCCAGCCTCATCCCGCGCGAGGCCCAAAGAGCGGAGTGTTGCAGGAGACTCGTCCTCGGCGGCTTCCGCAGCGAGATCAAGGTGGAGCAGGATGTTGGTGAGCGGAGTCCGGAGTTCGTGCGACACGCGATTCACGAAACTGACCCGTTTCGCAGCCTCGGCAGCCACCCGTCTTTGATTTCCATAAAGGCCCAGTCCCGCAAATGCCGTCAGAACGGCAATTCCCATGGAACCGGCCAGAATCGCGGGCTCGTAGCGGATCCTCTTGTTGCGCGGATCCCAGGAGAGGATGTCCCAGACGCCGAGATGGACCGAAACGGTCAACTGCAAATCGGCCGGCGCCGATGGGGGCATCCCATTCGTCACCACAATCCCACCCCGCCGACTCCGCAACTGGTCTGCACCGGTTCCCCTGAGAATTGGCGAGAATCCCGACCACTGCCCCCTCAAATGCATCAGAATGGCACGCTCAAGTTCCTCTGCATCCAGCGTGAACACCACCAGCTTTCCCGCCTGACCGCGCACCGCAAAAAGAAGAGGCTTTCCAGGGTGATCCACCCAACCACCGCCGGTTTCGGGGATCCAATCGGGATCCAACTGGAAGTGCCTCCGCACAGGAGCTGGCGAGGTGTTCAGCACTGGAACCGGCCCGGATTCCGGCCCTATGATAACATGCAGATCTTCAGGGAGGAGTGCCTGTTTGCTCAACGCCGTGTGCAGGACGGAAACCACTCGGACTCCCTTCAACTTTTCGGCGGACCGCCGCAGGCCTCGGGAATCGGAGGCACTGGCTGCGACACGTCGGAGGTGGCCCTCGTACAAATCCTCCAAGCGGTCCAACTCGGCTCGAAGGGCAGCCGCTACTTCATGCAAAGGTGCAGACGGACGTGCCTCCCGCTCCACGGATTCCCGCCTGGCAAGAAGGACGCCTCCGATGCAAACACAGGAGGCAAGCACCAACAAGAGGCTGAGAGTCACCCTGGGCCCAACCATACGGGTTCAGGCCGCGTGCCTTAACAGGCGCCCGACAGGGTTCGAGGTGCCGCCCCAATTCCCATATGCGTTGCTGGACATCGCTCACTGATTCTCGCGTGTTGCCCGGACAAAAACCAGCGACGTTTTTCTTTGCGCCGCTGAGTGTCCAAGCCCCGTTTGGTCTGGCAGATTAAAGGTCCCCACCAAAGTCGGGGCACCCACTTGAATGAGTTGCTCCCCCACCAGCCTCCGAATCTGCTGCACGCCAACGGACGGCAACCCCTTTCCGAGCGGGAAAACGCCTCTGGGCTCGCGCAGGCTCAAACTCAGAGTCATGCCTAAGCTCTCTGGGACCTCTGCTTTTCGGGTCAGTGTTTCTACATCCAACAAAAAACCCAATTCTGGCATCTCATGAGCATTCTGAACCTCATTGATCTCCACGGACCCGTCCCGACTCGCCTGTGCCAGAACCGCTGGATCCACAATGACCGGCTCGCGCACCACGGCTCTTTGCCCATTCGCGGCTCTGACACTGGTTGCTTTTTCAAAAACCGCTTTTTTTAGAGCCACGCACTCCTCCACCTCCCGCCAGATCGAGCCACAGGTTCCGCGGGCACTCAGCACCCTCCGGGCCTCGCTCGGTTCCATGGAATAAATCATGAAATCTAGGCGCACCGATCCCGGATCCACCGCAGGAGTTTCCTCCAGAAGTTGCTCAATCAACTCGAGATTTTCCGCGGTATTTCTAACCACCAGCAATTCCTTTTCCGGCGCGTAACTCGCGGTACAGCCCGGCTCAAATCCCACCCCCAAAGACATCAAAACCTGCCGGATATCCCCCTGATCAACGCCCAAACGCTTTGCCCACTTTGTAATGGTCGGCCTCTGCACGGAATATGCCTTGGCCAAGAAAACGCCGGGGCTGTGGCGGAAAATCTTAATCCCATCCGCTTCCACCGCGTAGGAGGCATTCGCCAGGTTGGTCACATACCTCAAGGCTGCACCGAGCGGCACGTTCGCCAAATTCAAGGTGATGGGCAGATCACTATCCACCCCGCCACTCGCTTCAACGGACACTTCAATCTTCAAACCGCTGACTTTTCCGAGATGCTCGATCGCCTGCTTGAGTGACACATCTTTGAATTGAAGCGATGGCAAAACCTGTTTTTGGAGCTTCTCCTCCACCATTCCGCGGTCCACTCCAGCAGAACCCGCCTGCGAATTGTCAGCCGCCACTTCACTCCTGCCGAGTGCCGTTTCTAATCGTTGCCTCCCACCAGATTCAGCACCGACAAACTCCGATCGAAGGATGGCAAAAATCATTTCCACCCTCCGACCGGAACCCGCTGTCAAATGCCCATCCAAAAGCGCGGGCTGCGACACCTTGAGACGCATTTGGTTCTCGAGTGAGTCCGGCGTCTCCAAACGGTAATCCAGATCCACCTTGTGCGGACTCCCATCGGGTCGAGCCTCCTTTTCCGAGAACTGGCTGCGATTCATCGTCAAGTACACCTCAACGCTCGATCCATCCGAGCTCTCCTCAGGCGACCAGCCCACCACCACTCCCAGTTTTTTTGCCTCCGCAAACTCGGCTCTCCATTTCCCATCTTTTTTTTCCATCTTGCCAGGCACACTGACCATCTCAACCGACTCCATCCTCCCCCTCGTTCCTGCCCTCAGCGTCTGCGCAAGCACCCGCTCAAGTCCCGCCTTTCCTCTGAGCTCCAACTGACGTACCGCCTCATAAATCACCTCGCTGGTCTTTCCCTCGCGCATCAGGACCGCCGCATCCTCTGAGTCAACGCCGTACACCTCAAACACCGCGTAGGGGGATAACAACTCAGCCATCGATCCGCTTTGTTGCTGCGCTTCAGACGAACCGCCGGAAGCCACAGTCGCATCAGATGGAGCAGCCCTCAGAAAAGGGTCCCCCGTTTTTTCCACGGGCTTGGCCAGACACTTCAGAGAAAGGCACGCAGCCACCAATGTCGCGGGTAAATATAAGGATTTCATGGCTGACAATCTGACCCAAATCTTCTCCCCGAGGGTCATCGCCCGGTCTTTTCCCGGTAAATTTACGGTAAAACCCTACTCCCAAGGAAACAGCAACCGGTGCAGTTCTCCAAACACCCGGCGGCTCACCCAACTCGCCGGAGGCAGACTCAGCAGGCCCCCAGCCCAGCCATGCACCATCCACGGACAAGTCCCCACCGCCCGCCCAAAATACTCCCGCGCCTTCCCAAAGTCCCCGGCTCGGGCCGCCCCAAACCCCACCGCCACCCACGCCCGCGCATACCGCTCGCAACTCGCAAACCCCGTCCGTGCGGAAAGCGCCGGCCAGCGGCCCCGCAACTCCTCCAGCGCAGCCACCAGATCCCCGTACATTTTCTCCCGATCTGCCAAAAGCGACACGCTCCCAGGGTGCCGGCGCCATGCCCCCAGCACCTCCCCCTGCCGCACCACCCGCGACACCTCCGCGATCTCAATCCATTTCAAATAGTCGCTCAGCGGCCCAGGGCCCCAGAACCCGCCCGTTTCCTCAAAAAACCGGCGCCGGAAACTCGCGGCAATGGCTGGTACAAAACAGTACCGACGCAGGAGCTCCACCGCCACGTCCCCCCCCCACGGCCGATAGATCTCCGAAAACAACCCCAGATCCCGATCTTCAGGATCCACAATCCGCGCATCCCCGTACACCAACCCCACCGCCGGATCTCGGCGGAACACAGCCGCCTGAAGCTCCAACCGCCGCGGTTCAATCCAGTCGTCCGAATCCACAAAACACACCGCTTCTCCCGTGGTCTCGCGGATCCCGCGCATCCGGGCCTCGACTACTCCCCGGTTCTCCTGCCGGATCACCCGGACCCGCGGCGCGTATTCCTCAAGAATATCTGCTGTCCGGTCCGTGGACCCGTCGTCCACGGCGACCACCTCAAAATCCTGAAAGGTCTGCCCCAAGATCGACTCCACCTGTCGCCGGACGTACCGGGCGTGGTTGTAGGAGGCAATAACAACACTAAAAAACGGCATTGAATCCCCCCTCATTTCCGCCAGCAGTTGCAAGACGGTTTTTGATCTCCAAAAGCCACTTCAGCCAGGCCCGCAACCATGACCTCGGCATCCATGCACTCAAACCCGCCACCAGCAGCTTGGGCGCCCATGGATACCGCAGCGCAGCCTCCAACAGGTCCCGGCGGAATCCTGCACCTCCTCGGAAATACAGGGCATCGATTCCCCGCGAAAACTGGATCTCAGCCCGCTTGCGCCGGATCAGTCCAGAATCCCGGACCAGCCCCAAACGCTCCATCTTTTCCAAAACTCGGAGACTTTGGGCATCCCACCGGTATTCACTCTGCCCCCGCGTCGCCGAGTGCTCCACCAACCGCAACACCGTCGCGTTCCCCGGACTCCTCAGGATCGGACGCCGCGCCGCCAAGCGCAGCCAGAACTCGTGGTCCTCACCCACCCGCAAGGCTGGATCCTCGTCAAACCCGCCCAGTTCGCGAAACACCTCCGTCCGGAGCATGACCGTGCAGGTGTTGATGCAATTCTTGATCAGAAGCGACTCAAACTCCAATTCCGAATCCAGCCGCTTTTCCCAGAGCGCGCCGTGCCGGGCCACCGCCTCATCAGAACCCAAAAACGTGAAATCGTGATACGCCGCCTCGCAGTCCGGGTTCCGGCCGAAAAAGGCCAGCTGCACCTCCAGCTTTTCCGGGCCCCAAAGGTCGTCCCCGTCCAGAAACGCCAGGTAACGGCCTTTGGCCTCAGCTGCCGCCCGGTTGCGCACGGCGCCCGGAAGCCCTTTGTGCTCCAATTCCAGCACCCGGATTCTTTCATCCGCCCCAGCCGCCGCTCGCGCTGCGGCCACGGTGCCGTCAGAGCTGCCGTCGTCGGCCACAATCAGCTCCCACCCCCCAAAAGTCTGGGCACGCACGGAGGCAATCGCCGCGCCAATGTACGGTTCGCAGCGGTAGGTCGGGCAGATCACTGAAACCACGGTTTCCATGTCCTGCCCACGATCCTGACTCTCAACTGCCCCGCCGCCAAGGCCCGTTTCCAGAGCCAGCCGCCTCAGGCCCCGCCGTCTGAAATCCTCACCTCACGCACGTTCACCCCATGGCCCCGCAGCTTCTGCAGGAACCCTGCGGAGCCCGGATGCGCTCCGGTCACCAACTGGTCCACCTCGGTCAGAGGACACACCGCGCACATGGCCTGGCGCCCCATCTTGGTATGATCCGCCAGCAGCACAATCCCCCGGCTCTGCTCAATCATCAGACGCTCACTTTCCAACACCGCCTCGTTGTAGTTGGTCACTGAAAACTCGTCCACCCCGGCCGCCCCTAAAAACGCCCAGCTCGCATGGTACCGCTTTAAAAACGCCTCCGCCTGCGGCCCCGCCACGACCCCGCTCTCCGGCTGCAGCGTCCCCCCTGTCAAATGCACCTCCGCTCCCCGCTGGCGCCCCTTCTTCTGGTCCACCGCCAGCGCCACCATCAGCGAATTGGTGATCAACCGGATCCGCATCGGCGCCAGAAATTCCGCCAACTGCAACGTCGTCGTTCCGCCATCCACCATCACCACGTCTCCCTCCTTGACCAATTCCACCGCCGCACGCGCAATCGCCCGCTTCTCCGCCAACTCCGCATCCAACCGCGCAGAAAACGCAGGGGACGTCACCAGGCTCCCGCCCGGAAGCCGAATCCCGCCCCACGTCTTCTCCACCCTCCCACTCTGGGCCAGAGACGAAAACTCACGCCGGACCGTGGCCGGCGATGTCTGGAGCAGATCACAAACCTGCTCCACGCCGAGCTCACGTTCAGCCTCCAGCAGCTCCAGAATTTGGCGCTGGCGTTGCCGCCGTTTCATCAGGGGCCCGGACTTTGGGGGTTTCGCAGATTTCTCTTGCATGCGCCCATGATACGGTCAGAATTAAATCACAATCAAGTCATTTAACCCTCAAAAATCCCCTATGCCCTCCTTCCGTTACGTCAATCACTCCTGGGATGATGCCAAAGCTGCCAGCCTGGATCCCGTGGCCCGGCTCGTCTACCGCTCCAATATCCTCGGTGCCGATCAGCGCATCACCAACACCGGCGGCGGAAACACCTCCTCCAAAATCTCCGAGAAGGATCCTCTCACAGGCGAACCCACCGAAGTGCTCTGGGTCAAGGGTTCCGGCGGCGACCTCCGCACCTCCCTCCGCGAAAATTTTTCGTCCCTGTACCAGTCCAAGCTTCTGGCGCTGCAGCCGCTCTACGCCGGTCTTCCGAACAACGGCCCGAAGACCGATGCCGAGGACCGCATGGTGGGCATGTACACCCACACCACGTTCAACCTGAACCCCCGCGCGTCCTCGATCGACACCCCGCTCCACTCATTCATCCCGTTCAAGCATGTCGATCACATGCACCCGAACGCCGCCATCTCCGTGGCTGCCTCCCGCAATTCGGTCAAACTGACCCAGGAAATCTACGGGGACGACGTGATTCACACCCCCTGGCTCCGGCCCGGATTTGAACTGGGACTGGAGATGCAGAAAATCTGCCGGGAAAACCCGAAGGCCAAGGGGATCATCATGGGCCAGCACGGCCTCATCAACTGGGCCAATGACGACAAAGAGTGCTACGAACTCACGCTCAGTCTGATCGAGAAGGCCGCAGCCTACATTGAAGCCAAGTACGAGGCCAAAGGCGGCCATGCCAAGGCGTTTGGCGGCCAGAAATACGTCTCCCTCGACCAAGCCCAGCGCAACGCCGTGTTTGCCAAAGTGCTCCCGTGGCTCCGGGGGCAGGTGAGCCAAAAAGCACGCTTCATCGGCACCGTTCAGGACGACGACACCATCCGCCGCTTCGTCAACTCCCACGACGCGCCGCGCCTAGCCGAACTCGGGACCAGCTGCCCGGACCATTTCCTGCGCACCAAGATCAAGCCGCTGTATGTGGCATGGGATCCCGCCTCGGGCGACGTCGACGCGCTCAAAGGCCTGCTCAAGGACGGCCTCGCCAAATACCGCGAAGACTACGCCGCCTACTACAACGCCTGCAAACATCCCAACTCGCCCAAGATGCGGGACCCGAACCCGACGGTCATCCTGATCCCGGGACTCGGCATGGTGGCCTGGGGCAAGGACAAGAGCGAAAGCCGCGTCACTGCCGAGTTCTACAACTGCGCCGTCGAAGTGATGCGGGGCGCCGAGGCGATTGACGAGTACATCGCCCTTCCCCAGCAGGAAGCGTTTGACATCGAGTACTGGCTCCTCGAGGAAGCCAAGCTCCAGCGGATGCCCGCTGAGAAGGAACTCGCACGCCAGATCCACATTGTGATCGGGGCCGGGTCCGGGATTGGCAAGGAAACCGCTCACCGGCTGGTGAAAGAAGGCGCGCACATCGTCGCAGTCGACCTCAACCAGGCCGCCGCGGAAGCCACCGCCAAAGAGATCACCGACAAGTACGGTCTTGGCATCGGCGTGGCTGGCACGGGGATCAGCGGATGCGGCCCGGCCATTGGCCTCGCAGCCGACATCACCAAGCGGGACAGCATCCGGGCGATGCTGGACCAGGTCGCACTGGCTTACGGCGGGTTTGATTCCATCGAAATCACGGCTGGGATCTTTGTCCCCAGCGATACCACGGGCCATATCCCAGACGACAAATGGGCGCTCACCTTCAACATCAATGTCACCGGCAGCTACCTCGTGGCGGATGAAGCCTTCAAGACATGGAAGGAGCAAGGACTCCGCGGCAGTCTGGTACTGACCACCAGCGCCAATGCCGCCGTTGCCAAGAAGGGGTCCGTGGCCTACGACACCTCCAAGGCCGCAGCCAACCACCTCGTTCGCGAGCTGGCGATGGAACTCGCACCGCTCGTCCGCGTCAACGGCGTGGCTCCCGCTACCGTGGTTCAGGGAAGCGCCATGTTCCCACGGGACCGCGTCATCGGGTCCCTCGCGAAGTACAACATCGCCTACACCGACGACGAGGCCACCGACTCGCTCGTGTCCAAGCTGGCCCAGTTCTACGCGGACCGGACCCTGACCAAGTCGCCCATCACCCCGGCCGACCAGGCGGAAGCCTATTTCCTCCTCGTCAGCCAGCGGCTGAGCAAGACCACCGGCCAGGTCATCACCGTGGACGGCGGTCTTCACGAGGCGTTCCTCCGCTAAAACCATCCCTGTAGTTTCGCACCGCCCCGCCGGCCACGCCGGCGGGGCGGTTTGCTTTCTAACCCGTCCCTCAACGCAGCACCGTCCGCAACCGGAGCGTGGGCGGCGCAAGCGTTGGATGCCGGTTCCCGGCAAAGCCAAACACCACGCTTTCCTTGCTCGCCTGCTCCGTCTCGCACACCAGCACCAGCGTCGCGAGACCGTTTCCGTCCCGTCTGAGAAAATCCACCAACGCCTCGCCGCCCACCGTGTAAACGCCCTCCACCGTCCCCCGCGGAATCCGGAACGTGCCGAGCCGCCGCGCGCGCCCAGAATCGACTCCGCCCGGTTCCGGTGAAAATGCGGGAAGCGTCTCCCACGAAACCTTGGCGGGATCCCATCCGTCCGCCTGATCGTTGGTGACGCCGTACACCGCAAAAACGGAATCCCGGCTCAGAGCGGCATATCCAAAACCCGTCCTGATGAAGTTCAACGTGAGCTGGGCGGAATCCAGCTCCTTGCCCTGCACCGCCCCGAGGTCAAACCGGAGCACCGCTTTCCGGACAAATCCCTGGTCTCTGACGTTTTTCAGGAGCAGCAGGGTCTCTGAAAAATGCTTGTTGGTGCCGGGTGACCAGACGTAGCTGGCCGCGCCCTGTCCGGTCCGAGTGGTGATCTCGTCGGTAAAATTCAGGACACCTGCCGCCTCAGACTCGCTCAAAGCCGGCCCGCCAACCAGTCCCTCGCCCACTGCGGCCCGCTCAAAACCATCCGACCTTAACCACCCCCCCTCGCCAGACACCAGCTCCATCGGCGGGGTACCCGCCTTTTTCCCGGGACGCACTGCAACCCGTCCCTCCAGAACCTGCACGGCGGAGCTTCCCTCACGGTCCACGCGAATCCCAAATTCGGTTCCCAAATCCGTCACTTCCCCGTACGGCACTCGGACCCGGAAACCGCGGGCCTCCCGCGGAACATGCACCACGGCGGCTCCCGAATCCAACCGGCACAGGTCACGACCGATCAACTCCAGTTCCGCAGGGCCTTCAAGCGTGAGTTCGGCTCCAGACCCAAAAACCAGTCGGGCAAGCCCAGTGCCAAGCTGCAACCGCCCCGGAGCGAGTCTTGCCCCGGGCTGGGTGGGAACCGTGCAGTTCTCCCAGCGCGCACTGGAGGTCTCCTCCAGAACCGCAACTGCTGCCGGTCGCGCCAACATCCAACACGAGCCCGTCACGATTCCGCCCAGCACAAATGCGGCAGCCGCCCGCAACCACCAGCCGCGCACCAGTCCCGACTGCGGGGACGGCCTTGGGTCGCGCCCCGGAGTTACGCTGCGTAACACCGATTCAAGGGATTCCTCCCCCAAACGGCCGCTCTGTGCACGAAGGGCGGCATGCAGCTGCAGGTACTCCACGTAAAATTTCCGCGCCCCGGCATCTGACAACACAAGCTCCTCCAGCCGCTCTCTTCCTCCAGGCTCCAACGTTCCTTCAAGCAGCGCGTCACACAACGCCAGAAGTTCCTCATGCCCATGTTCACCGTGCATATTCCGCACCTCCAAATCCGGACTCCTTCAGTTCGCGGGTCACGCATCCGTGCAGAAGATGCCGGACACGGCTAAGCTGCCGGTACAGCGCCACCTTGCTCCGGCCAAGCCGCTCGGCCATCGCATCCAGATCCAGCCCCTCCAAGTACCGGAGGCGGAGAACCTCCCGATGTTCTTCCGGCAATTTAGCCATGCACCCGTGCAAAAGCCGTTCCCGCTCCTCCAGTTCCGCGCTGGAAACCTCGATCTCCTCGGCCACCGCATTCAAGAACGCTTCGCTGAACTCCAACCGATCCCGCTTCCTTTTTTTCCGGTAAGCCAGCACCTGGTGGAACGCGATCTTCCGCGCCCACGCAGCAAAATTTGTTCCCGCCTGAAACTGGCCGAATGCACGCCACATCACCAACTTGGCTTCCTGCAATACATCGTCAGCATCTGATGGCTGCGGCACCAGCGTGGAAACATAGGCCCCCAACAGCCGCTCGTGGCGGGCCAGCAAAAATACAAATTCCTCGGGCGACGGCTTCTCCATGGGTCCTTTCCCTACTGAGTCCATTTTCTCCTTCTTTCGGACAAAAAAAGATTTCCTTGAAATTTTTGGTCCAAAACTCGCTCCCACCAGACTCTCCCAAGTGTCACCCCGCCTATGTTTCCCCAACCCCATTTTTTCAGGAACAGCCCATGGACAGGGTTCTTGCCGACCCTGAGCGGCCTGTGCGCCGGAGTCGCCCTCCACGCTCAACCCTTGAACCCGGCAGATACCGAGTTTTTTGAAAAAATGGTCCGTCCTGTGCTCGACGCCAAATGCCTCGAATGCCACAGCCCGGCAAAAAAGGTCAAAGGCGGCCTTTCGCTCGATTCCAAGCCGGGCTGGGAAAAGGGCGGGGACACTGGGCCTGCGCTTGTCCCTGGCAACCCAGGAGAAAGCCTCCTGCTCAAAGCCGTCCACTGGGCCGACCGCGACCTGCAAATGCCGCCAAAAAAGAAACTTTCCGACGCCGAAATCGCTGTTCTTGAAAAATGGATTCAAATGGGGGCACCCGACCCGCGCACGGAACCCGGCACCGGTTCCCGCTCAACAGCCATGTCCATGGAAGCCGGACGCTCCTTCTGGTCCTATGCCCCCCTCCAAAACCCGCCGGTCCCAGCCGTCCGCAACGAGGCATGGCCACGGACATCCATCGACCGTTTTCTGCTGGCTCGCATGGAAAAAGAGGGGCTTGCGCCCGCGCCGGATGCGGAGCCCTCGGTGCTGGCACGGCGCCTGAGCCTGCAACTCACCGGCCTTCCCCCAACACTGGAGCAACTCGACCAGGTCGCAGCTGCAACAGACCCCCGGGAGGCGCTCGCACACCTCGCAGACACTCTCCTCGCCTCACCACAGTTCGGCGAGGCATGGGGCCGCCACTGGCTCGACGTGGCACGGTTTGCCGAATCCAGCGGTGGCGGACGCACCCTGCTCTTCAAAGACGCATGGCGCTACAGGGATTACGTGGTCGAATCCTACAACGCGGACCGGCCGTTTGACGTTTTCATCCGGGAACAAATCGCCGGCGACCTGCTCCCAGCCGCCGACAGAGACAGCCGGACCCGGCAGTTGTGCGCCACGGGATTTCTCGCCATCGGCCCCACCATTTACGAAGAGCAGGACAAGCAGCGCCTCCGGTTCGACGTGATCGATGAACAAATCGACACCCTCGGCAAGGCGTTCCTCGGCCAGACCCTCGGCTGCGCCCGCTGCCATGACCACAAGTTCGACCCCGTCTCCCAACGGGACTATTACGCCCTCGCCGGCATCTTCGCTTCCACGCGCACCCTCTCCAATTACACCGACAACGTCGTTTCCTGGGTCACTCAGCCTCTCCCCGTCGAACCCGAAATCAGCCGCAGAATCGAGGTCGAATCCCGCGCGATTGCCGATGCCGAACAGGAACTCCAGTCCCTGAAAAACCGGCTCGCAGAACTCCGGGACCGCAAAGCCGGGATCGCCAAACTGCCGGAGAAAAAGCCTGCGCCCCCCTTGGAACCCGGAGTCGCACTCCCCCTCTCCGCGCTCCATGGCGTGGTTCTCGATGATCAGGATGCAAAAGCGGTGGGCGAATGGAAAACATCCACGTTTTTCCCAGCCTATTTCGGCACCGGGTATCTCCACGACCATAACAGAGAAAAGGGCGCCAAATCGCTGACATTCACCCCAAAATTTCCCAAGTCCGGATCGTACGAGGTCCGGCTCAGCTTCCCCGGGTTCCCGGACCGGGCCCGGAACGTTCCAGTCCATATCTTCCACGCCATGGGCGACACCACCGTCCATGTGGATCAGAACAAGACGCCCGAAATCGAGGGACGCTTTGTTTCACTCGGCACCTTCTTTTTTGAAAAAGACGGCGACAGTTACGTGATTGTATCCAACGAGGGCACCTCCGGGGTGGTGTGCGTGGATGCGCTCCAGTTCCTGCCTGCCGACGAAAAACAGGGACCGAAGACCACAGACACTTCCCCGGCTACTCCCAACGATGCTCCCGACCCCGTGGCGGCCCTCAAATCCGCCATTGCTAGGAAAGAGTCCCAGCTCAGCAAGCTGCGCGGCGAACGGTTCCCGGTGCCCGTAACCATGTCAGTCCGCGAAGAAGACACCCGCGGCGACACTGCCATCCGGATCCGGGGCGATGTCCGTCAGGCCGGAAAAACCGTGCCCCGCGGGTTTCCCGGGGTGATAGGGAACCTGCATGCGGCCTCGTTCGACTCCGAACACAGCGGACGCATGGCACTGGCCGATTGGCTCAGCAGCCCCAAAAACCCTCTCACCGCCAGAGTCTATGTGAACCGCGTCTGGACCTGGCTGTTTGGCACTGGAATTGTCAGGACCCCGGACAATTTCGCAACCACCGGCACCCCTCCCACCCATCCGGAACTCCTTGACCACCTCGCCTCGCGGTTCATCGAGCAAGGCTGGAGCACCAAAAAACTCGTACGCGAGATTGTTCTCTCCCGGGCATGGCAACAGGTAGCACGCACCCCGGCGCCCACAGATCCGGAGAACCGGTTTTTTTCGCACATGAACCGCCGACGCCTTGATGCCGAACAAATCCGGGACGGCATTCTCAGCCTCAGCGGGCAGTTGGATCCACGGATCGGCGGACCAAACATCGTGGGGGCCGCGGATGCAGCCGCGGATTCCGGAGACGCCTCCAAGGTGGAGTTTGGCTATGTCTTCACCGATGTCCGGAGGAGCCTGTACACGCCCGCCTTCAGGAACAACCGGCTCGAACTTTTCGCCGCGTTTGATTTTGGGGATATCAACACCCCCGTGGGCCAGCGCCACGCCAGCACCGTTGCGCCTCAGGCCCTCTTTTTCCTCAACCATCCCTTCGTGCTTGAACAAGCGCGCGCCGCAGCAAACCGGCTTCTGGCCGAACCCGAGACCGAACGCCTCGGGAACCTCTTCCGGCGCGCCCTCTCACGACTACCGACCGCAGCCGAGGCCCGCGCGTGCTCCTCACTGCTCTCCCTGCCGATGCCGCCCGCCGAAGCGTGGGCGATGGTTGCCCAGTCCATCATCGGCTGCATCGATTTCCGTTACCTCGATTAACCCCATGATCCCGTCCCCCTTCCTCTCACGCCGCACCGCACTCCACCGTTTTGGATGCGGATTCGGTTCCCTCGCCCTCGCAGGACTGCTCGGCCAGAACCGGCCCGCCACCGGATCGCAACCGGCTCCGCATCTCCCGCCAAAAGCGAAACGCGTCATCTTCCTCTTCATGGCTGGCGGCGTCAGCCAGGTGGATTCGTTCGACTACAAACCCGCCCTGTTCCAACACGACGGGCAGATGCGCGAATTCGCGGATCTCCGCGCACTCCAGCGCGGCGAAAAAACCGCACCCAAGTTCCGGGTGATGAAACCCCTCTGGGAATTCAAACAGCGTGGCCAGAGCGGTCTTTGGACCTCTGATCTTTTCCCCAGTATCGCCGGCCACATGGACGACATTTGCCTGCTCCGCTCCATGCACACCGAAGGCGTAGCCCACGGTCCAGCCACGCTCTTTCTCCATACCGGCGCCGCCAATTTCATCCGCCCATCCATGGGGTCCTGGCTCCTCTACGGACTCGGCTCGGAAAGTGAGAACCTGCCAGGATTCGTCAGCATCGGTCCTTCCCTCGGAAACGGCGGCCCACGCAACTACGGAAATGCATTTCTGCCCGCCCGTTTCCAAGGCACCGCTCTCGGCAGGGCCGGCGCACCACTCAAAGAAATCGCGTTTCGGAACATCTCGGCATCGCGTCCCCCGGAAGCGGCCCGCCGTCAGTTTGAACTCCAACAGGTGCTCAACGCAGAACAACTTGAACCGGGCGACACCCAATTGGAAGCGGTACTTCAAAGCTACGAACTGGCATGGCGGATGCAAAGCCACGCACCCAACGTCGTCGATATCCAGCGCGAATCGGCAGCTACCCGTGCCCTGTACGGGATCGACGAAAAGGGCACGGACGATTTCGGTCGCAAATGTCTCATGGCGCGCCAACTCAGCGAATCCGGAGTCCGGTTTGTCCAAGTAAACTACGCACTCAACAGCTCAAGCAACCCCGCCTGGGATCAGCACAGCAACATGCCCCAGCATGCCGTCCATGCTCAGGCCGTTGACAAACCCATCGCCGGCCTCCTTGCAGACCTAAAAGCGCGCGGCCTCCTCAAAGACACCATCGTCTGGTGGGGCGGCGAGTTCGGACGCACTCCCTATGCCGAAAAAAATGGCACTGGCAGGGATCACAACCCGGGGGGATTCACCATGTGGGTCGCCGGCGGGGGATTCCGGCCAGGTCATTCCCACGGCGCCACCGACGAGTTCGGCCATTACGCCATCGAGGACAAGGTCCACATGCACGACCTCCATGCCACCTTGCTCCATCAACTCGGGTTGGATCATGAAAAACTCACCTACCGCCACGACGGCCGCGACTACCGCCTCACAGACGTCCACGGCGACGTGGTCCGCGACATCCTCGCATAAATCCCTCAGCGGAGGCCCGCTCTGAGCACCCTCCCTGCGGTTCTCCGGTACCAAAACAAATCCAGCGCCGCGCTAGCTCTCGGCCCCACCCTTCAGCCCCCCCGCCGTCTCCCCCGGCCTTCAAGGACGCCACTCACCCGCGGGGCCCCGTTGAGCCTTTTGGCCTCCCTGGTTGAGGCTTCCCCGATGCCCGGGTCCGGTTGCCCCGCCTTTGGTCCCGAGCCGAGGGTGGGGCATGAGAAAAGCACGGCCCACGGCGGAAAAAGGCAAGGACGGCACCTATCATATCACCGGCAGGATCGTGGACAAATCCCGCAAGTTCCGTGCAAGGGACAAAGCCAATTTCCGCAAACGCC
>CAIURC010000108.1 GCA_903901425.1 uncultured Spartobacteria bacterium
CTGATCGCGCACGGCGTGGTTGCTTTTGTCGCCACCATCATCGTGGTGGTCCGACACTTCACACCTCCGCCCCCCGTGTTCACCAGCGCTCCGCCGGTCCGGGTTCCGCTCCAGAAAACCCTCGAGCGCAAGGCCGCCGCAAATTCCCTGGCCGCACTCGCACGCCCGCCCGTGTTTCAAGACAAACTCCTATCCTCCCGACCTGCTCCCCTTTCGCTTCCCTCACTCCCCCCGCTTCCCGGGTTCTCCCCGGCCGCGTTCACCCCTGATTCGCTTCTCTCCACGGCACTGGTGGACTCCACAGCACTCGCTGCAGGAATCGGCGCCGGCACCGCTTTTGGAAACTCAGCGCCCGGTACAGGCAAAGGATCCGCCGTGCAGTTCATGGGCGTCCAAACCCGGACAGAGCGGATTGTCCTGATGTTCGACATCTCCAAGACCGTAGCGCATGCAGCCGCACAAACCGGTGTGCCCATGGAAACCATCCGAAACGAAACCTCCAAACTCCTCGACTCCCTCGGAGCACAAACCCGGTTCGGCCTCGTCCAGTTCGCAAGGAACTATGCCTTTTTTCAAACCGAGCTGGTCCCCGCCTCCGCCCAAAACCGGGCCACCGCACACCAGTGGCTGCAGAAACACTTCGCCACCCACGGCTTTTTCCCGTCCGGTGTCCCCAACACGGTCACCGGCAGCCCAGGTTTCCTTGCCGCACTCGGCGCCGCTTTCCAGCTCAAACCGGATGCGCTCTTCATCCTGTCCGATTTTGATCTCCAGCAGGGCCCCAGCCGCGGAACTCAAATCACCATCGACCAAATCGGCACTCATCTCCGGGACCTCCAGACTTCGCTCCCCCACCCCGCCAAAATTCATTGCCTCGGAATCGGCGTCCGACCCGAGACAGAGCGCCAACTCCGAAAAATCCTCGCCTCCCATGGAGGGGGCGGCCGTTTTTCCCCACTGGCCCACTGACCCGCTCCGAGCAACCCGGCACCAAGATTGAACAATTTTCAGCAACACACGGGCATTTCCGGGGTTGAAGCGACTGAGATTCCGTTCCTTCATTCCTACCATGCCCCGCTTCGCCTCCCCAAAAAACCTGCTCCTGGCTTCGCTCGGAGCCGTGCTCTGTCTCTCGCCCGCGGGGAATGCCGCAAATACTAAACCTCAAAAAGCCGCCAAACAGGACGCGCCCACTCGAAAAACCGAGGACTCAACCTCCGTTGACCCGGAATCGTTTGCCGCCCAAATCTTGGCGGAAACCGAGGTCCAAGGAGGATTCGTCGTGCACGCGGGCTGCGGAGACGCCTCCGTCACCAAGGCGCTCCGGAAAAATGCAAGTTTTCAGGTGCAAGGCCTCGAACGGGACCCGCAGAAAGTCGCAACGGCCCGCGAAAAGCTTCTGTCGGAAAACGTCTACGGCTCCGTGGCCGTGGACCACTGGTCCGGCAACCTCCTTCCCTACATCGACAACCTCGTTAACCTCATCATTGCTGAAAACCCGGACGCCATCGCCAAAGGCGAAATCGAGCGCGTCCTCGTCCCCAATGGCGTCGCATACACCAAAAAGGGTGGAAAATGGCAGAAATGGGTCAAACCGCGTCCTACGGAAATGGACGACTGGACCCATTACTACTACGACGCCAAGGGCAACCCGGCTTCGCATGACCAGATTGTTGCTCCCCCGGAACGGCTCCAGTGGGTGGGCAACCCCCGGTGGTCCAGGCACCACGACCGGATGTCCAGCCTCAGCGCTCAGGTGTCCGCGGCTGGCCGCCTCTTCTATATCATGGACGAGGGATCCCGCATCTCCGCGCTGCTTCCCTCCCACTGGACCCTCACCGCACGCGACGCATTCAACGGCACCGTCCTTTGGAAGAAATCGATCGAACGGTGGCAGCCCCACCTGTGGCCCCTGAAATCCGGTCCCACACAGCTCGCAAGACGCCTGGTCGCCGACGGCAACCGGGTTTACGTCACGCTCAACATCGACGACCCCATCTCCTGCCTTGACGCTGCCACAGGCAACCCCGTCCAGGTCTATGAATCCACCAGGGGCGCCGAGGAAATCCTTCTCTCCAACGGCGTTCTTTACGCGCTCGTGAATCCCAAGAAATGGGCGCTCGAGGATTTCGCACCCAAACTCAACACCGGCGACCAGAAACGCATCGCTGACGAGTACCAGTGGGACCAAACCCCGCGCATTCTGGTCGCCGTAGATGCACAGTCCGGCCGAGAACTCTGGCGCCACGAAGGCAAAATCGCCCCCATTACCCTTGCCACCGACAGCAAACGCCTCGTCTTCTACAACGGCGAAAAACTGGTCTGTTTCGATGCCTCCTCCGGCAAACCGATCTGGGAAGGCGCTGCCGCAAAACGGAAACTCTTCGAATACAATTACGGCCCCCGCATCGTCCTCCACGGGGATACCGTTCTCTACGCTGGCGGCGATGGCGCCATGAAGGGGTTTAACGCCGAAACTGGCGCCGAGCTCTGGTCCGCCCCCCACAACAAATCCGGATACCGTTCCCCAGAAGACCTCATTGTCGCAGGCGGCCTGGTCTGGAACGCGCCCACGCTTTCCGGAGAAATGTCCGGTGAATTCATCGGACGCGACCCGCTGACTGGCGAGTCCAAGAGCCAGTTCAAACCGGACATCGACACCTACTGGTTCCATCACCGGTGCTACATCGCCAAGGCCACTGACCGTTTCATCCTGCCCTCGCGCACAGGCATTGAGTTCGTGGATCTCAAGGCCCAGCACTGGGACATCAACCACTGGGTCCGCGGCGCCTGCCTCTACGGCACCATGCCCTGCAACGGCCTCGTCTACGCCGGCCCACACAACTGCGCCTGCTACCCGGAAGCCAAGCTCGACGGCATGAACGCCCTCGCGCCCAAGTCCGCCACCCCGCATCCAGACGCACCTGCCGAGGCCGACCGGCTCCTCAAGGGACCCGCCTACCAGAAAATTGCCGCCGCTGAGCCTGACGCCAAAGACTGGCCCACCTACCGCCACGACAACGCCCGCAGTGGTTCCTCCAGCCAACCCCTGCTCAAGGACCTCGGCAAAGCCTGGGAGGCGCCCCTCGAAGGCCGCCTCTCGGCTCCCACCATCGCCAACCAGAAGGTTTTTGTCGCCCAGATCGACACCCACACCCTTCACGCCCTCGATCTCGCCACCGGCAAACCCCTCTGGCATTTCACCGCAGGCGGACGCATCGATTCCCCGCCCACTTTCTGGAAGGGCGCCGTCCTCTTCGGCTCCAAAGACGGCTGCGTCTACGCCCTCCGTGCTGAAGACGGCGCCCTCGCATGGCGCTACCGCCCCACCGCTGACCGCCGTCACATGGCTTTTGAACAACTCGAAAGCGTTTGGCCCGTCCATGGCTCCGTCCTGGTCGAAAACAATCAGGTCAGCTTCGTCGCCGGACGCTCCGTCTTCCTCGATGGCGGACTCCGCTTCTTCAAATTGGATGCCGCCACGGGCACGAAAATCGCCGAAGTCGCCTACGACGACAAAGACCCGGAGACCGGTCGCGACCTCCAAGAACGCCTCCAAACCCTCCAGATGCCCGTCGGTCTCAACGACATCCTCTCCAGCGATGGCAAATGGACCTACCTCCGCACCCAGAAAATCGGGCCGGATGGCAAACGGGTCGACATTGGACCTGTGTCCGGAAACGCGGTTGCGCAGGGCTCCGCTCAGAAGGGCGAAGACGCGCATCTGTTTGCGCCCACTGGGTTTCTGGACGACTCCTGGTTCCACCGCAGCTACTGGGTCTATGGCCGCAGTTTTGCCGGCGGCCACAGCGGCTATTTCCAAGCCGGAAAATATGCACCCGCAGGACGAATCCTCGTCTTCAACGAGGACAAAGTCTTCGGCTACGGCCGCGAAGCCAAGTACTACAAGTGGACCACCACCATGGAGCACCAGCTCTTCTCCGCGGACCGCTCCGCGCCCGAAGTCGAGGCGGATCCCGGTCCTGACAAGAAAAAGCGCCAGAAAGGACCGCAGTTTCCCGGCGTGAAGTTCCCGGATTCGCCCAAACTGGATCCCGCCCAGAAACCCCTCACGGTCGAGGCATGGGTCCTGCCCGATGACCGCAACGGCGTGATTCTCGCGCACGGCGGACCGCAGAACGGATACGCTCTGGTGCTTCGCGATGGCGAACCGGTTTTCTTCCTCCGCGCCGAAAACAAGCTCGCCTCGGTTGCAGCGAAGGCGCCGCTGTCCGAGGGCTGGCACCATCTGGCCGCCGTACTCACCTCCGACCGGGCCATGCGCCTTTACGTCGACGGCCACCTGGCCTCCGAATCCACCGCTCATGCTCTGATCCCGAAAAAGCCTGCGCAACCCCTCGAAATCGGCATCGATTCGGGCGGTTCTGTAGGCGATTATCCCGAGTCGCTCGCATTCAAAGGCCTGATCGATGAGGTCGCCATCGCGTTCCGCGCTTTCTCCACCGACGAAATCCGGCAACACGCTGCCACCGCAGATTCGAGGGCGGCCATCGACACGGTCATCGCCTGCTCGTTTGACAAAGGCGATGCCCGCGATGTCTCCGGGAACGCCATCCACGGAGTCGTTTCCGGCGTCGACAACGGCAAGGGTAAAAACGGCGGCGCGCTCTGGTTCCGTGCCCCCAAGGCCAGCGACAAACCCGGCAAAGGCCCGGCCAAAAGTCAGGACGGCTCGTTTGTGCAGTTCGACTGGAACCGGTACGTCCCCGTCATGACCCAAGCCATGGCCATGTCCGGCAACCACGTCCTGGTGGCTGGGCCACCCGACCTCGTCAACGAGGAGTACGCGTTTGAACGCCTCACCCAGAAGGATCCCGCCATTCACCATGACCTCGCCGAGCAGGACGCCGCACTCATGGGCCAACGCGGGGCCACCCTCCAACTCGTGAGCCTCCAGGACGGCGAAGTCTCCAGTGAACTCCAACTCGAGCACCCGCCCGTCTGGGACGGCATGGCCATTGCACAGGGCCGGATCTTTGTGTCCACCATCACAGGAAAACTCCAGTGCTATGGGCGCGACACCGCCCCGTAAGCCGGCGACACCCTGGCGCCTCAGGCCGGGTTCCATGGATTTTGGTCGCTTCACCGCGGCCAAAAATGCAGTGCTAACCACTCGCACCGTGAAACCTTTCTCCCGATTTGCTCCCTCACTGCTCGCAGGCCTGGTTCTCTGCGTCCTCATCGCCCAGACGGGCCTGGCCTGTACCGTACCGGTGTTCCGGTACGCACTGGACCGCTGGGCGCCAGACCGGTTCCAATTGAAGGCGCCCTCCGCGCATTTCCAGGAAGAACCCTTGGCCACCCAACTCCGGAACCTGGGCAGTTCCTCCCCCCTCAACCTCGAAGCCGTTGCCAACCCGGAAGCCCAGGAAGCCACGCTGTCGTTCCCGAGCCGCCAGAAAGACCAGACGCAACCCGTCTGGAACGGAGCTCTAACTCCGGATTCCTTCAACCAAATCGTCGATTCGCCTGTCCGCAGCGAACTCTTCCGCCGGATTCTGGCTGGGGACTCCGCCGTCTGGGTCCTCATTGAGTCCGGCAACGTCGCTTTGGATGACACTGCCGCTGACCTCATTCAGGCCCGGCTCAAGTTCCTCCAAAACGCCGCCACACTCCCCCCTGCGGCCCCCAACGACGACAACGATCCCTCCAACCGCATCGGCCCAGGGCCGGAACTCAAAATCCAGCTGTCCCTGCTCCGTGTTCGCCGCGATCAGAACGAAGAGGCACCGTTCATTCGCATGCTCGCAGGCCCAAAAGGCCTCGAAGCACTCCCAAAAGACCAGCCTGCAGCGGCTGTCGTGTTCGGACGGGGCCGCGTCCTTGGCCTCTGGAACGACCTGAGCAAATCCACAATCGAGGAAGCCACGCTCTTCCTCCTCGGCGCGTGCTCCTGCGAAGTCAAAAACCTCAACCCCGGATGGGACCTCCTTTCCAATACCGCCTGGGACTCGGAACTCGAAAAGGCCGATGCCGAACGACTCAAGCCCGCCTCCTCAAAGGATGCGCCCCCCAGAAAAACGGAGTCGGTCATGCCGCAGACCGTGACATTCGCCCCCACCGACGCCGCGCCGTCCAACTCTCCTGCCTCTAAAGGAGTAACTGCCGGAAGTCCCGCTCCAAGCCAGAAGACAGCCGCGCCCCAAACCGAGCCTATCTCGGAAAATCCGCCGGCCCCGCGCAACTCCGTAAATGCCCCCGCGCCGGTTTCCTCCAGTCCTGAGTCCAAAACGGCGGCCACCGATTCGAAGTCCGAACCCGGCCCGACCCGGCGTTCCCTGGCATTCATCCTCATTTCAGTAGCCGTTCTCCTCGGAGTCCTCGCAGGAATACGCCTCCGGAAAAAACCATGAGGTACTACCCGCTCATCCTTGCCGCAGGATTGGCCCTGCTGGGCTTCTTTCTGCTCCGGCCCGCCGCAGCGCCCCCCACCACCGCAACCGGCCCCACACCGGCTTCGTCTCCAACCCTCCTCGTCCACTGCGCTGCAGGCCTCAAAAAACCCGTCGAGCAGGCAGCCGCGCTGTTCCGCTCCGAGACCGGAACCGAAATCCAACTCCAGTTCGGCGGAACAGCCTCCCTCCTGAGCGCCATCCGCACCACCCACCGCGGCGACCTCTTTGTCTCCGCGGATTCCGCAGGTATTGAGGCCGGCAAAAAGTTCGACCTCGTCCAGGAAGTTGTCCCGTTTGCGGTCCAGACACCCGTGATTGCCGTAGCAAAGGGCAACCCGCACCGGGTCGCCTCCCTCAAAGACCTTCTCAACCCACAACTCCGCCTGGCTCTGGTCAACCCGGAAACCGCTGCGGTCGGCCGCCTCGTTCGGACGCTGCTCGGGGACTCCTACGCGCCCCTCGCCCAAAAGGCGGTCGTCACCAAACCCACCGTCACCGATGTCGGAAGCGACCTCAGTCTCGGCGCCATCGACGCGGCCATCCTCTGGGATTCCACCCTCGCTCTGTTTCCCAGCCTTGAGGCCGTGTCCATCCCCGAACTCGCCGCCCATTCCGAACCAGCCTCCACAGCCGTGCTCAGTTCCTGCACCCAGCCTCAGGCAGCTCTCCGCTTTGCCCGGTTCCTGGCTGCCCCGGAAAAGGGCGGCGCAATCCTCCGCCAAAACGGGTTCCGTCCAGTGGAAGGCGATCCCTGGGCGCAAACCCCCGAACTCCTCCTCTACAGTGGTGCGGTCAACCGACTCGCCATTGAAACCCTGCTTCGCCAGTTCTCTGACCGGGAAGGTGTCAAGGTGACCACCGTGTTCAACGGATGCGGAGTCCTCTGCGCCTCCATGAAAAGCATGGTCGACAACCCAAACGCCAAGCTCCCAGACGCCTACTACGCCTGCGACCTCTGCTTTGTCCCCCCCGTTGCCGCACAGTTCCCGTCCGTCTCGGTTCTGACCGAAACCGAGATCGGTCTCGTGGTCCGAAAAGGCAACCCCCACCAGATCCAGTCCGCTGCTGACCTCGCAAAACAGGGCCTGAAAGTCGGGCTCTGCAATGCCGAACAAAGCACCTTGGGTTTCATGACCCGCGGCATCCTTTCCAGCCTCAAGCTCGAGGCCGATGTCCGAAAGAACGTCGCCGTGGAAGTCCCCACCGCTGATTTTCTCATCAACCAGATGCGCGCAGGCGCCCTCGACGCCGCCATTGTCTACAAGGTCAACGCCATACCCCAGGCCGAACACCTCGAGTTTCTCCCCATCCCGCATCCCGGCGCCAAGGCCGTCCAACCCTTCAGCATCCGGTCCGGTTCCACCCAGCGACAACTCGCCCAACGCCTCCTCCACTTCTTCCAGACCCACCGCGCACAATTCGAATCCGCCGGATTCTCATGGCGCGGCGACGAACTCCCTCTCGAAAGCTCGCGCATCGAGGTCCCAGAATGGCTCCGTCCCAACAAGGACGCTAAACCATGACCCGCGGCATCCCGCAAAAAACCGATCCGATCTGGATCACCACCGGAATCGTCACCGGACTTTATTTGGTCTTCCTGGTCCTTCTGCTCGGCGCCACCGCAACCCACAGCGCTCCATCCGACCTTCTCCGCGCGCTGGGTTCCCGGGAAATCCGGTACGCATTTGGACTGAGCCTCCTGACCTGCACCCTCTCTTCCCTGCTCTCGCTCCTCCTCGCTGTGCCCGTCGGGTATTTCCTCTCCCGCGCACGGTTCCCGGGCAAAAACTGGCTCGATGCCGCTCTCGACGTCCCCATCGTCCTTCCTCCCATGGTGGTCGGCCTCTGCCTCCTCATCCTCTTTCAGACTCCCCTCGGGCACGCCGTCGAGAAAATCCTGCCGTTCACCTACACCATTCCCGGCGTCATTCTCGCCCAGTGCGTCATCGGCGCCGCATTCGCGGTCCGCACAATGCGCGGCACTTTTGACCATCTCTCCCAGCGGCCCGAGGACGTCGCCATGACTCTGGGCTGTTCCCGGGCAACGGCTTTCTGCAAAGTCACGCTGCCCGCCGCGCGCCGCGGCATGTTCGCCGCCGCCAGCATTGCCTGGGCCCGCAGCCTCGGCGAGTTCGGTCCCATCCTCGTCTTTGCCGGCGCCACCCGGCTCCGGACCGAGGTGCTTCCCACCTCCGTCTGGCTTGAACTCTCGGTCGGCAACCTGGAAGCCGCCATTGCCGTCAGCCTCCTCATGGTGGGGCTTGCCATCCTCGTCCTTGCCTCCGTCCGTTTCAGCGGGGAACGCCTATGATCCAGCTCGACCAGATCGCCTGGAAGGCCGGCTCATTCGCCTTCCACAACCTCTCCTTCACCGTCCCGCAGCGCGCCTACGCCGTCCTCACCGGCCCCACCGGACAGGGCAAAACCTCCCTGCTCGAAATCCTCTGCGGCCTCCGGCACCCCTCCCACGGACGCGTCCTGCTCAACGGTTCCGACGTCTCCCATCTGCCCCCAGGCGCGCGCAACATCGGCTATGTCCCTCAGGACGCCGCTCTCTTCCCCACGCTCACCGTCCGCAAACAGCTCGCATTTGCCCTCGAACTCCGCAAACGTCCCGCCGCTGAAATCCAGGCCCGGGTCGACGCGCTCGCGGCTGCCCTCTCGATCACCCCACTGCTCCAGCGCAAACCCGATGGCCTCTCCGGCGGCGAACGCCAGAGGGTCGCTCTTGGACGCGCCCTGGCCGCGCGGCCCGCATTTCTCCTTCTGGACGAACCCCTTTCCGCCCTCGACGACGACACCCGCGAGGGGCTTCTGGAGCTTCTCCAGGAAATCCATCGCTCGGAACCTGTCACCGTCCTGCACGTCACCCACCACCGTGAGGAAGCCCGCCGCCTCGCCACTTTCCGGCTCCACCTCCACAACGGAGTCATCGCCCCATGCTGACCCCTGGCCAACTCCCGGAACTGCTCCCCGAAGAACTCGAGACGTATGCGTGGCAGCTCGATCTCCCCGGGTTCTCAGAGGTCGCCCAGCGCAAACTCAAAGCCGCCTCCGTACTGGTCTCACGCGTGGGCGGCGTTGGCGGACTTGTAGCCCTCCAGCTCGCCGCCGCCGGAGTCGGCCGGCTCATTCTGGCTTCCGGCGGCGTGCTCCAGCCCTCCGACCTGAACCGGCAGTTACTCCAGACCCACGACCACATTGGCCAACCCCGGATCGAAAACATCCTCCGCCGGATCCAGGCCCTGAATCCGCGGATCTCCCTCCAGGGCCATCCCGAAAACATCTCCGACACCAACGCAGAACAGCTGGTCGGACAGGCTGACATCGTCGTCGACGCCGCTCCACTCTTCACAGAACGCTTCGCGCTCAACCGTGCCGCTGTCCGGCTCCGCAGGCCCATGGTGGAATGCGCCATGTACGCATGGGAAGCCCGCATCACCACGCTGACCCCGCCAGCCAGCGGCTGCCTCGCCTGCCTTTACCCTGAAGCGCCCCCAGACTGGACCCGGAAGTTCCCCGTGCTCGGCGCAGTCTCCGGCACCGTCGCATGCCTGGCCGCCACCGAGGTGGTCAAGCTCATCACCGGCACCGGCGCGCCCCTCGCCAACACCCTGCTCTCCATGGACCTTGCTTCCATGCAGTTCCGCCGCTTTTCCTGGAAACGAAACCCGCTCTGCGCCGTGTGCGGAACCGCCTCCTGATTTCCACGGGTACCCAGCCAAGGGAATCCGGCCCCTCCCAAGGTTCCGCCCTGGCCATCCCCACCGGCGTTGACATCCCCACGCCGTAACCCGATGCTTCGCCCCCCTGTCTCATGAACCCTACTTACGTCTGGATCGAATGCGCCTCCTGGGAACTCGACTTCTTCAAGCTCCCCCACCGGATTCCGTGGCCTTCGAACGTGGCGACTGAGGTCGCAGCCCGGTCTCCTTTTGAGCTCGAACACCTTCTGGCGGGCATCGACGCCCTCGGAGCAGAGGCCGCCGAACCGTGGACCAGTTTCCGAAAAGCCGCTCATCTTTTTGATGACCTCAGTGAGGCCCTGGAAGACTCCGAGATCCGCAAAGCCAGCGAACTGCTCGCCCAGGTGGAAGCCCTCCATCCCGGCACCCCGTTTCGCCTGTTCCACCAAGCCCATCTGGCCCGGTGCGAAGGCAACCTCGAAAAAGCCTGCGCCCTGTACACAGAAGCCGCCGGAATCAGCCCCAACATTCCTGAAATCTGGAACAACCTCGGCCTGACCCTCGCCCTGCGCCAGCAACGCGACGAGGCGGTCGCCGCCTACCGGCGCGCCCTCCAGATCGAACCCCAGAACCGGAACGCCCTCGAGGGACTCGCCCAGACCCGGGAACTGGTCAAACTGATGCGGGATCCGAAAGACCCCAACTCCGCTGTTTACATGGAAATGGCCGAGTTCAAACGGATGGCTGCCAACCAAGTCGCATCCATGGCCGACCAGCACGAGCAACTCCTCAACTACGCCGAGGAACTCTGCCGCTCAGAAATCGCCCCGGACATCGGCGTTGCCGCCTTCGAAAAAGCCCTCTCCCTTAAACCGGAAGATCCTCGAACCCTGTTTTCTCTGGCCAAAGCCTGCCACCAAATCGGCCGACTGGAGGACGCACGGACCGCCACCGCAAAACTCACCGAGCTGTTTCCAGACCGGGCTGAACCCTTCTTCCAGCTTGCTCAGATCTGCAACGCCTTGGGCGATTCCGCCGGAGAACGCACCGCCCTCGAGCGTTGCATCCAGAACGATCCCAATTTCCAACCCGCTTTGGGGATCTATTTCGCCCTGAAACCGGGTGAACATGACCCCGCCAAGGAACAGGAAATCGTCGAGTTCTCCGAGAAACACAACTCCTGGCTCGGCTTCCTGCTTGCCAGCACTCTCTGCGAGGAACGGGGCGACTTCCAACGCGCCCTCAAATGGGCGGAACGCGCCGTCCAAACCGCACCCGAAGCCGAGGAACCCTTGCTCCACCTCGTGGCTGCCGTAGGCAAGGTCAAGGACCTCACCAAGCTCGCCAGCGAAATCAAACCCAAGGTCGACTCCGGCAAGTTCTCCAAACGACTCGACTGGAACTATGCCCATGTCCTCAAGCAACTGGGCCTCCACAACGATGCCGTCCAGGTCCTCCGCAAAGTGGCTGCCAGCGATGTCCCTGATGACGTCAAAAATGCCTGCTCCACCACCCTCGAGGCCTGGAGCGGTGTCCTCGCCGTTTCCGGCATCCCCATCGAAGTCCTCCCCTCCGGAATCCTCCTCCGGGACGTCCTCGTCTCCCTCGGCGACGAGGACGGCGGGATCCTTCTGCGCGCCGGAGAAAAACTACCGGCTCAGGGCGTGTTCCCGTGGCGGGCCAAGGCTGCTGAAACCACGGTGGCTCTTCAGCAGGGCCAGCGCGGTTCAGAAAAAGCCCCGCTCCCGCTGGGAGAATTCAAGATCCGCGGGATCGAACTTAAGGAAGGCAGTGGCCAGATCGAGTGCCTCGTGGTCGGGTTGCCCGATGGCTCCCTTCATTTCCGTGCCGCCCAGAACAACCAGCGCCTCGTGGTCCTCTGGCAACCGCCCCGCCAGAGCTGACGGTTGACAGGCACCGGTCTGCAGGGAAAACTTCCGGCCCTTTTTCCAATGGCTCTCATCGTCCAGAAATACGGCGGCACGTCCGTCGGGAACCCCGAACGAATCCTCAACGTCGCGCGGCGGGTCATCGCCACCCAGCAGGCCGGCAACCAGGTCGTGGTGGTCGTTTCCGCCATGAGCGGCGTCACCGATTCCCTCATCAAACTCGCGCGCGAGGTCTCCTCCAACCCGGCGGAACGCGAGATGGACGTGCTCCTTGCCACAGGCGAACAGACCACCATCGCCCTCACCGCCATGGCCATCAACGCCCTCGGTTCCAAGGCCGTCTCCCTCACCGGCGCACAGGCCGGCATCGTCACCGACCAGGTCCACACCAAGGCCAAGATCGCCAACCTCGCCCCGGAACAGGTTCTCGCCCATTTGCAGGACGGCAAAATCGTCATCGTGGCCGGGTTTCAGGGCGAAACCTCCGATGGCCAGATCACCACGCTGGGCCGCGGCGGCTCCGACCTCACCGCCATCGCCATCGCCGCCGCCGTAAAAGCCGACCTCTGCCAGATCTACACCGATGTCGACGGCGTCTACACCTGCGACCCGCGCATCGTGCCTGCCGCCCAGAAACTCGAGGAAATATCGTACGACGAAATGCTCGAGATGGCTTCCAGCGGCTCGAAGGTCATGCAGTCCCGTTCCGTCGAGTTCGCCAAAAAATTCGGCGTCGTCTTTGAGGTCCGCAGCAGCTTCAACCAAAACCCCGGTACCATCGTAAAGGAAGAGACCATGAACATGGAAAACGTCGTCGTCCGCGGCATCAGCGTCGAACGCAATCAGGCCAAGGTCACCGTGACCGCCGTCCCTGACCGTCCGGGGACCGCCGCGAGGATCTTCACCGCCCTGGCGGCCACGGGAATCATCATCGACATGATTGTCCAGAACGTCAGCTCGGCCGGCTCCACCGACATCTCCTTCACCCTCTCCAAGGAC
>CAIURC010000109.1 GCA_903901425.1 uncultured Spartobacteria bacterium
AGATCCTCACCTACTGCATCATGAGCAACCATTTCCATGTGGAGGTGAAGGTCCCGCCACGACCGGAAATAATGCCCGACGACGCCGAACTGGTCCGACTGGCCGCCCTCGCCGATGTCTCCTACGGCGCCAAACGCCTCGAAGGCAACCTCGCCAAGTTCCGCAAATCGGGCGATCACAAGGCTGCCGAGGAACTCCGGGAAAAGTTCTTCGACCGGATGTGGAACCTGTCCAAGTTCATGCAGTCGGTCAAACAGCGCTTTACCCAGATTTACAACAAGATCCATGGCCGGGAGGGCACCCTTTGGGAAGGGCGGTTCCAGAGTGTGCGGATTCAGAACACCGAGCAGGCGGTGGCGCCGGTGGCGGCCTATGTGGACCTGAACCCGGTCCGGGCGGGAATGGTGGATGACCCTGCGGACTACGAATGGTCGGGATACGGGGAGGCGATGCGCGGCGGTGTGCTTGCGCAGGAGGGGTTGAAACAAGTGGTGATGGAGTGCCTCGATTCGCCCATGGCAGGCGAAACGCCCGCGGCGGAGATGGAACGGGTGCTCGCGCGGTACCGGGTATACCTGTTCGACAAAGGCGAGGCGCAGAATCCGCTCGAGGATGGGACGGAAGGCCGTCTGGGGATTGATCCGGAGCGGGTGGCGGAAGTGCTTCGGACGGGAGGAAAGCTGCGTGTGTTTGAGGCGTTACGGTGTCGGAACTGGTATTTTACGGAAGGCTTGGTGTTTGGGAGTGAGGAGTATGTGGAGGAGATATTTGAGAAACACCGGAACCGATTTGGGCTGCGGCGGGAGAAGGGTGCACGGGAGTTGGAGGGTGTGAATATGCCGGGCATGGCAGTGCTCGGGAGCCTGAGGAGACAGGCGATCCACTGTTGCCGGCCGGAGTAGGCCGGCGACTGCCGGTTGCGGAATATAGAGAGGCGAACAGGGTTCGCCTCGTTGTGCTGCCCGGATATCGCCTCAAAAGGCCCGGACGCCGGTTCGAGGCGGGAACCGTGGCCTGTTTTTGCGGCGATTCGGCCGCTGAGCCTGCCGTCCCCGCGCTCTCAGACGCCGTTTTCTTCGCCATAAACGAAAAATCACAGCCCATCGCCGGCAAACCCGCCATCAATTCTTCATTTCACAGTGTCTGTCCCCAAAAGTGGTCAAAATGCAGGGTCTGTCCTGTGTCTGTCCCCAAAATCCCCCGGCGGCGCTCCAAACGCCTGAGCCGCCCCAGCCGGCTCAGCCTCCCGTGGTCTGAGGTAAATCTGGGCGCATCGAGGGCCCGTTCCTCTCCGCAGGAACGGGCCCTTCCGTGGCGGCAAAGAACAAGACGGCTCCGCATGATGTTCCATGGGATGCGTTCCGGCCGGTGATCGAAAAAGTGCGCGTTTCGTAAGCCGCACTCCGCGGCACCCAAACAGACGCATCAAACTTCTCTCGGTTCACCCCGTCCCCGTGCGTCCTTCCGGGCGCTCCCGCAGTCCGCGGGTTTCCAGAGCTTGGATGGGGTGTATTTCAGTCGTTTTTGGGGTCGCATCTTGAAATTTGACCTCCCCACCAATGGAGGATTTGTCACTTTTCAAGATCTGAACCGTGCACAAATCAGGCCCCGCACAGATACCTCGTTTTGAACGGATGTATCCTTCACGGGCTCGCAAGGCCGCTCAGGCCTCGCGATGCGTTTCATTTTTCGGGGGAGGATCCTCCTGCCGTTCTCAGTAGATGATCAGGTAGATGGGGGCGGCTCCCGAAAACGGAGGGGGTACGACGGTGGGTCAACACGGATGGAGGAGCTTGAAAATATCGCAGGGGGCCGGAGTCCCGCCTGAAAAGCGTGCATGCCCCCCTACAGAGCGCTCCTGCCCCGGCCGGCTAGCATCTGGTTGCCTGGCCTTTCGCGCCATGAAACCAGCACACGATCCAGCGACCCTGCGTAATCCCAACAAACTCCCCCCAGCCTCCCGGTGCTGACATCACCCCCCATCCCCGGATTCCATGACGTCCGCGATCCACCATCCACGCCGCCCTCGCGCATCTCCCCTCTGGCAGATCGTCCATCACGCATGGGACGCCTTCATTGCCTCCTACGAAATCGAACACCGCCCCACCATGGGGCCGCTCCGCAAAGATGCCGTCCACACCGTCCGCGCTTTTCTCCGGTGTGGCGACCTCGCCGCAGGGTTCACCCGCTTCCAGTGCCCGGATTGCGGCCACGAAAAGCTCCTCGCATTCACCTGCAAATCCCGCCACTTCTGCCCCGCCTGTCATCAACGCCGGGTCCGCCAAACCGGC
>CAIURC010000110.1 GCA_903901425.1 uncultured Spartobacteria bacterium
ACGGAGGGTGTGTATGTCCGGCTTTACCACCGGAGCGCGGATCATCAGGTGACCCAGATTTTTCCGAACGCGGGTCGGAAGGAGAACTTCATCCGGGGCGGCGAGACGGTGACGTTGCCCGGTCCGCAGGACGGGTTCAAATTCCGGATGAAGGAACCGTTTGGGACGGAGATTATTTTGGCGGTGGCGAGTCCAGTGCAGTTCAGCGACGCGGAGAACTTGAGTTTTTCAGGGTCAGAGACGTTCAAGAGTTTGGCGGGGTCGGACCTTGGGCAACTGGCGCGGAGGGGGACGAAGGGGTTGCAGGTGGAGGTCCGGAACGATGCTGGCCGCGTGGTGGAGACGCGTTCTGCGCCTGTGTTTCAGGCGCGGGCCGTGTTTACGGTGGGGGAGCGGTAGGTTTTTGAAGTGGGGGCGGAGTTCTTCACAAATTATGAGCGAACAAAATAGTGCGGGGACCAGCCATGTGTTCGGGGTTTCCCTTGGGGGGTTGCTGGAACTGCTCAGTGGTGCGCTGTACACGACGGAGTCGGTATTTGTGCGGGAACTCATCCAGAACGGGGTGGATGCGGTGGTGGCGCGGCGGGTTCTGGAGCCGGGATGGGAGGGAGGAGTGCATCTTCAGGTGTCCGAGGGGGACGACGGGCTGCTGCGGTTGGTGGTGGAGGACGACGGGATTGGGCTGAGCGCGGAGGAAGTGCACCGGTTTCTGGCGACGATTGGGGCCAGCGCCAAGCGTGGTGAGCTTGAGCGGCAGCGGGATGAGGGGTTTATCGGGCAGTTCGGTGTGGGGTTTCTGAGTTGTTTCATGGTGGCCGACGAGGTGACGCTGGTGACGCGGCGGGCCGGCGTCCAGGGATCCCGGGCGCTACGGTGGAGGGGGAGTCGGGATGGGAGCTACACCCTTGAGGAGCTGGCCGGGGGGCGTGCACCGGGTTCGGCGGTCTATCTGACGCTGCGGGGGGACACTCGGGAAACGTATGATGGGTCGCGGATCCTTGGCCTGGCGCGAAAGTTTGGCGGATTTTTGGATGTGCCCGTCGAGTTCAGCTGCGGTGAGGTGCGGCGGGAGCGGGTCAATCCGGCCCGGTTTCCCTGGGAGACGGCATCCGGGGGGCGGGGAGCGGTGCAGAAGCGCTGGGTGGATTTTGCGGAAAAGATGCTGCGGACGCGGTTTCTGGGGGCGTTTCGGGTAGAGTGCGGGGAGGGCGGGGTAAGTGGGTTGGCGTGCATTCTGGAGGAGCCGGCAGGGGTGTTGGATGTGCCCCAGCATCTGGTGTTTTTGAAGGGGATGTTTTTAAGCCGGGAAGTGGAGGGCTTGGCGCCGAGGGAGATGCCTTTCCTGAGGTGTCTGGTGAATGGAACGCGGCTCAAGCCGAACGCAGCTCGGGAGGGGTTGCAGGATGCCGAGCGGGTGTTGGCGGCGGTGCGCGGGGAAGTGGCCCGTGGGCTGGCGGCTTTTCTGGTGGAGCTGCGGGAGGAAGATCCGCGGTTGCTGGCGGAGATCCTGAGGATTCACCAGCGCAGCTTCACGGAGCTTGCGGCGGAAGATCCGCGGATCCTGAAGCTAGTGGCTCCGCATCTGCAGTTTGAAACCTCGCTGGGTCCCAAGTCACTGGAGGAGTTGGGTGGGTCGGGTGCGTTCTTCATTGAGTCCTACGAGGACTTCAGGCGGGTGGAGGCGTTTGCTGCCGCGCATAGCCTCCTCGTGGTGAATGCGGGGTACTCTGGGGTCGGGCGTTTGCTCCGTCGACTGGACGCGGAGTCGCCGGGCCGGAGGTTCAGGGAAACGGACTCCCGGCAGCTGAGATGGGAGTGGACCCGGGAGGTGCAGGTTTCTGAGCCGCTGCAGATCTTGATGGATCGTGCGCGGCGGGTGCTGCGGCCGGTGCGGGCCCGGGTCGAATTGACGTCGGATCCGCGGGCGGGGATGGCCGCAACCTTTGAGGTTTCCCCCCGGGATTCGGTGCGGCGGCGAAGTGCCGCCCGGGGCCGGGATTTTCTGGCGCAACCCATGGAGGAGCCCTCGGATGCGGTGCTGATTCTGAACACGGCCCACGGGTTGGTGCAGGCTCTGTGTGATCCCGAGGTTTCCGGGGAACGGGTGGAGGCGGTTCTGGGGGTGCTTTACCAGCAGGCGCTGCTGGCCGCACGGGAGGTGCCTTCGGTGGCCGAGGACGGGCTTTTTTACGGGTCGCTGGAACGCCTCCTGAATGTGGGGGGCGAATGAGGGCATGAACAAGCATATGCAAGGCGGCGGGGCGTGGGGGGACGGGGGTGCACCCTTGGGACGGGAGTCGGTCGAACGCCTTGTGGAGCAGGCCCGGGAGGAGGTGGACCGCGGGAGACGGTTGGATCTTTTTCTTGAAGCGATGCGTCGAGCTGGCAGGTGCGGGGAGGTTGGGCTTGAGCGGGATGCCCTTTCTCAGGCGGTCCTTTTCAGCATCGGTACCGGGGATCCGCGAGAACTGGTGCGGCTTTTCTGGCCGGAGTTTTCAGGGCTGGAGGAAGGCGTTTTTCAGGCGGGGCGGCAGCGGGACCGGTACCTGTGGGCGGCGGAGCGGGTCCTCTATTTTGCGCCAGAATATCCTGAGTTGCCCCTCGAGGAACTGGAGCGGGCCTTGGGGATCTGGTTGGAGGCCCTGCGGAGGGCTGGCGGGTACGAGCGCAAAACGGGTTTGCGTTTGCAGCTCCACCACAGCCTGCGCCTGGGGCGCCTCGAAAAGGCTGGGGCCCTCCTGCGGGCATTGGAGGCAGTAGAGCCGGAATCAGATTTCGTGCCGCGGGCTGGGCTGCTGCCCGGGGAAGAGCCGGGGGGCCGGGACGGCGGCTTGGTGGATTTTGGGTGCCAAGCCTATGCGAACCAAGTGCGGGTTCTTTATCATTGTGCGCGGGGGGATGCCATTCAGGCGTGGCGGTGTGCCCGGTATCTTGTGGACGGACGCAGTGCATGCGGGTTGTCGCTTTGTGCGGCGGCACCCCGCGAGGCGCTCGCAGCGCTTCTGGAACCGCTGGACCGCGCGGGACTCAATTCGGAAGCCGACGTTGCACACCGGATGGGGCTTCCCATGGTGCGAGGTGTCGCGGCAGTGGAGGGATTGCTTGGCCATCACCTCCGGCATTTGGTGCGTCGCGGCGCCACGGAACAGGCCCGGGATCTCCTTGAGCCGGCCCTGGTCTCAGGACCGGCCGCAACAACCCCCTTCCAGCGCTTTCATCTGCTGCGCGGAGCACTCGCTGTTTTCAGGGCCGTGCCGGCCACAGCGGGAAGGTGTGCCGCGCTGCGGGAGGAGGCTGCCGGTCTTGCGGAGAGGTTTGATCTCCGCAACGGTGGGGACTCATTCAGACAATTGCTGGGGGAATGCGTCTCGTGAAACCGCCGGATGCAGGCCCGGTTTTTCGGGGGCAATGCGGCCGAGTCGGGATCAGTGACGGAAGCGGTGCCTGAAAATCAGGTCGCCAACCGTGAACGTGAGAGTTTTTGCCCCCCGGGTCGGATCGTTCGCTAAGGAGCGCGGGCGAGTTGAAGTTTTGGCAATCCCCCCACAATCAAGATGCAGTGTCCGGCGATGGGTTGGGTGTGGATGCTGCAAAGTGCGGCGCCGCAAACCCCAAAAAACCCAATATGAAACTGCTAATCCTTGCCACTGTAAGTCTTCTGTCCGCCGGTTACGTTCAGGCCGGTGACTATTACACCCCGCGCCGGTCAGGGTATTGCGCCCCCGCGTATCTTTACACCCGGCAGGTCGGGTGCAGGACCGAGTACCGGTGTGGGACGGACTCTTGTGGACGCCGGGTGACGTACTTGGTTCGGGTGGTGACCTATGCGGACTACTACTCGGACGGATCTGTCCGGACGTACACCCGGAGTGGTGCGCTTTAAAAACGTTCGGCACGGGTCTGAGGCCGGTCTGGTAGAATGTTGGGCTGGCTATAGGAATGCTTGCGTTTTAGGCATTGTGGGAGATGAAATGGACCCTGATCCTTCTTCTGTGGGGGGAAACCCGCTGGGCCGATCCCGAGGTGGTTTCCGCCGGACAGATCGCCCTAGTCCCATTCAGATCAATGCGGAGCCGCGGGCGAGCGGATTGACGAGCGGAGGCGGGAAGGGCCCTTTTTTGAAATAATCTGGCTAACACACGCTAAAACGGAGCGATGGGTGAATTGAATTGTTTATGAAACTGAAACTGGCGATTTTTTCGGTGCTGGCTGGGCTCGGGGCTTCCGCATCCGCGGACAACGCGGCGGTGCTGGAGATTTTTGAAAAACACTGTGCGAAGTGCCATGAGAGCGACGAACCGCCCGTACTGACGGGCGCCATCAATCTGGCCTCCCTCCGCTCCAGTGCGGAGGACGTCAAAGCCATTCTGGATCGGGTGTCCCGTGCCGATGCTGCCAAGGGCCGGATGCCCAAGAGCAAAGGCGCGCCCGGAGATCCCGGGTATGTGGCACCGCTTGCCGCATCCGACATCGAGGCGTTGAAGGCATGGGCAGAGGGGCGGCCGGTGGCAGGACCTGCAGAGAAGGCCGCGGTTCCTCCCGCCGGACCTGGGCCGGTTTCCGGGGCCGCAGGGGCCGTTCCGGCGGTGGCCCGTCCGTTTGTCACGCTCCGTGAAGAGCTGGTGGCCATTGCACGGGATGTGAACGGCTTGGACCGGACGCTCCAGCCCACGGCCCGGTACCTGACCCTCACCAACCTTTCCAACCTCCGGAACGGGGCCGGTGCTCCTGTGGAGAGCGAGGATCAACTGGACATCTACCGGGCGGCTGTTTCCAAACTGCTCAACAGCCTGTCGCGCGGGGGGCGGATCGTGACTCCCAAGGCCGTGGACGCGGCCTGGACGATTTACCGGATCGACCTGCGGGACTACGGGTGGACGGCCAAGGACTGGGAAAACTATGTGGTGCGCGGCTATCCCTACGGGCTGAGGGGGGTGGACGTGCGTTCAGAGAAAGACCTTGCGAAGGCGACCGGGAGCGGCATGGCGTGGGTGCGGGCGGACTGGTTTGTTTTCGCGGCCAGCCAGCCGCCGCTCTACCATGATCTGCTGCGGTTGCCGGCGACCGAACAGGAGTTGGAGCGCCAACTCGGTGTGGACACACAGGCCAACCTGAAGACGGGCCGGGCGGTGCGGGCGGGGTTCCGTCTAAGCGGGGTGTCGCATGGGAACCGGCTCATTGAGCGGCACGAGGCCGGTGCCGGGATGTACTGGAAAAGCTACGATTTCACGCCGCTCCAGCGCACCGGGGGACATGACCTGTTTCGGAGTCCGCTTGGGCCCGTCGGCGCCGGGCTGACGTCGAATCCGGACCGGGAGTTCCGGCATGATGGCGAGGAGATGATTTTTACCCTGCCCAACGGCCTGCACGCGTATTATCTGGCGACTGCAGACGGAAAACGGATTGACCGCGGGCCGACGGAGATTGTGCAGAACCACAAGCGGCGGGACGGCGCGATCCTCAACGGGATTTCGTGCATGGCGTGTCACGACCAAGGGATGAAGTACGCGCGGGACGAAGCGCTCGAGAAGTTTGTGGACGAGGTGGGACCGGTGGCGTTGAAGGCGGGGTTGGACCGCCGGGAGGCGCATGTGGTGCAGGATCTGTACGCAGGGCCGGAAAAGTTGCACGCGGTGGTGAAGGCGGACGAGGACCGCTACAAGGCGGCATTGGAGCAGGCGGTCC
>CAIURC010000111.1 GCA_903901425.1 uncultured Spartobacteria bacterium
CCTCGCCCTCCGGGCGTTTATGGATAAGCCTCGTCTTTTCCCATTGACCTCTCCCCGATCCGCTCATTAACCAATCAACAACACCCCGCACGCCATAGCTTATTTCGACCGAATTTTGGCCGGAAAATGGGGTCCACCATAATTTGAGCACCTGTAAGGCGCGGCCAGTTTCCGCCGTGATCAGAACCCGCTTGCCAGTGGCCAATAAATGGCAGATCAGGTTTGCAATGGTATGGCTTTTCCCAGTACCTGGCGGCCCTTGCACCAACACGCCGCGTTGCCGATCAATTGCTTGAACGATGCGACGCTGCTCTTTGTTGGCGGGCAGGGGGAAGTAAATCTGGTCGTTGTCGATACCAGTCGGGGTAACCAACCTGCGTTCGCCATTTTCGCTGCTTCCATCTCCGGTGAGATCGTCAACATCGTCAATCAGCCCACACCAGCCCTCGGGTACCTTTGCGGACTCATCGGAAAGCTGGTCTATCAACGCTTCATAGATGCGTACCATGCCGGTTTGCGTACGTTTGCGTAGGATAAGTGCCGGGGCAAAACTCACTACGGGTTTCTTCTGGTCGCCTGCATGGCTGCGTAGATCTGCTGACCAGAGGGAATCCGCATTCAGCGCTCCAGCCCAGTGTTTTAGCGCGGTAGGCATCAGGGATTTATCCCAGATTTCATCCCCGATATGGTCCAGCTGTAATTTCACCGCTTGATACTGGGAGCGATCCGGGCGCAGCTCGACTTCCAGCATATCGTCTTCAATTTGAAGCCTCGCCCCATCTCCTGGCGGCACCAACCGCATTACGCCCTTGCCAGGTTCAAACGCCAATTCCACCCGTGCCGCAATCATGTGACGCCGGATGGGGATAACCTTGCCTCCAATCGGTGCGCGCCAGTCCAGCAAGCCAAGACCAATCACCAATTCGAGCAGCTCACCCTGTTTGCGTAGTTGCGTATGCAAGCTGAATAATTTCGCATACAGGTTCTGGATTTCTTGCCGACGCCGGTATTCATCGGACCAAGCCTGCCAACTGGGGCGATAGCGATCATAGGCAGACACTACTTCGGGATAGTTACTGAGCGACACTTCAATCAGCGGTGCTGATTCACCTTCATCGAGCTGTGCAAGTTCGTCTGGCATCAGGATGCTGACTTTGAGCGCAGGCATCTGTTCAGTGGCACGTTTCAATGCCCTTTCATCGATCCACTGTTGAATGGTGTCGGGCGGCTTAGGCATGGTCTCGAAATGCTGCTTTTTCACCTCAAGCCACGGCTCTCCTGGTTCACAACCATCAACCCAAGCCGGGCAGAAGCAGTCTTTTTCCTGCGGCATGTCACCAAACCACACTACCGCATCGTACTTGGTGACATCACGTACCGTAGTGGTCCGCAAGCCGACAAATTCTTTGAGGTACTGCGCCAGCCGGAGCGGCGCATTAGTAGTCTGGGGATTCGTCATGTTTGACCTGTTATTGCTAGGAAATTGCTTTTCTGGCCGGGTCACGGGAAACGGTTGGAGAGCCGATTAGGGCCGGAGGAGAGAGGGGGTCTGCCGGGCTGGCGGCGCCGTATGCGGCGGGGTGGGCGGAGGGGATCACGGTGGAGCTGGTGGGATCGAAGTACGTGGCGCCGGGTGTGCCGACCCGGACAGTGCCGGTGCCGGCGAATCCGTATGGGGTTTTCGGGCCGGAGCGGCCTGTGAACAGCGTTGTCACGGATACCGTGCCGGATCTTGTGCCGGTGGAACTGCGGATTTCGGGGGGGGGCTTGGCGGGTGAGATTGCGAACGTTGGCCGGGTAAACGGGCTGAACGTGTTGAGTGTGACGGGGCCGCTGGTGGAAGGCGGAGCGTTGGCTGCGGGAATCCGGTGGACGGTTGCGGCCCGGGACGGCGGGTTCACGGGCTCGTTCACGCATCCTGTCACGAACAGAGCGCAGACATTTGCGGGAGTGGTGTTGCAGAAGACGCAGCGAGCCGGCGGTTTTTTCAGGTTCGTGCCGGCGACGGGCTCGTCGGTGCCGGCGGGTGTGGGTGCGTTGTACGTTGAGGTGCCGTAGGATTTGGGTGGAGCATCGTTTGAGGGCGGCCCGGGGTTACAACAACCCCGTGCATAAAAGGGGGCAGGGGGGAATGGCACTAAGATAAGGTTTTCCGGCTAGTCCGACTTCCGTTCTTTTTCGGCCGGTTTCTGCGGGGAAGGTTCCCGGTTAAACGACGCGGCTTGGTCAGGAGTTGATAGTTTTTCGGGCGCCTCTTCCTTGCTCTTGGCTCGCTTCTCCCCGGGCGCTCCGGAACCGTGTCTGCCGCAATAATCGCCAGCATTTGGGCGATCAATTCGTCCTGC
>CAIURC010000112.1 GCA_903901425.1 uncultured Spartobacteria bacterium
AAGCTCAAGGAATTCAATTTGCGGGTCGAAAGCGGAATCCAACGTCTGGGTTGCCCCGTTGGACGGCGTAAACTCGGTCCGGATCCTCCGATTGAACCCGTCGTAATAGGCCTGACTCTCCGAAACCCCCGGCGTGGTTACAGAGATGAGTCGGCCCAAAGCGTCCCACGCGAGCTGCTGCGTCGACCCGTCACTCCCGGCTCGGCTCACCACGTTCCCGCGCGCATCGAATCCGTGATCGTGCCCCCTCTCCAAGAGCCCCCAGAGCGGGCCTCCACAGATCTGGAACACCACGAACAGCGCCCAGAACAGCATTCGGCAGGCGCGCGGCTCCAGAGCGGGATTCATCGGGAAAAGCACTTAACCGGAAACACGATCAGGAACCAGCCGAGATCGGCGGTTTCGGCAGATGGACGCCAAACCGAGTCCGCATCCCTGTTTTTGCTCGGACGCCTCGGACTTCACCCACTCTAAAACCGGAAGAGCCCAGAGGCTCGGCGGCGGGCTGGCGCGACGTGTGCCGCCGAGTCTGCGAGGACCTTAACGCGGCGAAGGCGTTTCACGCGGGCACTTTATCAATTCAGCGCCATTAAAGCTTATTGTAGCAAAGGGCATGTAACGCTGACCGCAATCGATCAAACTCGTCATTATCAACTGCGGCAACTTGGCCACTATCAGAATAAAGGACAATGTCGTTGAACGACCCCATACCGCCATACATGGCCAAAATTGCTCTCAACGCGGCAGCTTCATTCTCGATGTATGCAGCTCTGTGCTGACGACAAGCCCTAGCCCAATCGGCTTCACCATACCGCATTAAAAGACCGTTTAGCTGGTCTAGGACTTCCGTAATATGGGGTGGAATCATCTGAGAGGAGTTGCACTTTCAACAACGACGCCGGGGATCTTCCATGGGGTCGGGACCACAACTTGCTGTGTTCCGCCAACGTAAATACCGCCCTGCGAACCCACTTCACCAACGTAAACTTTGGTCCCTTTGGGAATACGCAGCCCAAAAGCCGAGTCTATTTGCGAAGTTGCGCCGCTTGGCCACCGCGGTAAAACCGCTTTATCAATTCGCGTCTGCAATATCCCTTGCGGCGGCGTTAGATCAAAAAATTGGCCATACGGTTTTCCTGCCGTGCCTGCACGATGCAGTAGAGTGTCAGCATCAAGTATGACCTCGCGATAACGCCCACCTGAAAATGTGCCCGCAAGATCATCAGATAACGAACCGGGGTTGAATGCATCGAAAGAACCGGTGACACGTTCCAGTCCGTTCTCTGCGGCATTTCCAAGCTCACTGAGATGAACCTTAGGAGCATCTGAAAGTACCGCTGCCCGGTCGATGGCCCTGATTTCCTGTGCGTTTTTGGTGAACGTTCGTAAGATCACCTTCCCTGCGCCCTTGACGACATCTCCAACCCCCGGGATGACTGCCACCGCCCCGAGTGCCAGATTGGTACCGCTGCCCCAACTCAAACCGTCGTTCTGAATATCCCTGTACGCGGCGCTAAGGTCACGGATGTCCGCGAGGATTCCAGCGGGCGTAAAACCAACTCCGACCTGCCCCAGA
>CAIURC010000113.1 GCA_903901425.1 uncultured Spartobacteria bacterium
ATTGGAGGAGATGCCGCCGCAGAGTAGGATCGCAGCGAGACACAACAAAACGAGGGAGCGGGTTTTTCTGGGGAGCATAAGAAGAGCGTGAAGGAGAGCGACTTCAGCGGTAGGGATTTCGGGGTTCAAAAAGCGCCTGAATTTCAGCAGGGGTGAGAGCCCGCCCCAAGACCACCAGTTCATCCACTCGGCCGCTGAGGAACCAGGCGCCGCACAAAAGCGCGCACCGCCTGTTCATGCGAAGCAAACAGGCGCAGAAAACGACGATTTAGATCGGCTTCAGGGACTCACATTCAAGGGGGGGGCCTCATAGACAATCTCCGCCAGCGGCCCGTTTTTTACGGTTTTTTTCGGAGTTGCCTGTCTTTTTTCCGTCCTGAGACCCATTCCCGCTCGGTTTTTCCGTCCGACTAGGCGGAGTTCCCGGGGCCTAAATCGGCAGACCCATCAGCCCCCTCTTTCTTGAGTGCGTCTGACACCCTGGGGCGACTCCAAGCGGGCAAGTCAGCCGAACGAGTGACCGGTTCATTCGCCCAGCCGCCGGCAATTTTCCAATTTTGAGGGTAATCCCCGCCTCGTCTGGGCGGGGCGCGGCCGGCGTGTTGGCTCGATTGGGGCCGACCACGCTTTGCTCCCCATGCGGGAATTTCGCTTGGCCGCATCGGGGCGCCCCCCTAGTATCGAGGTTTTTGTGTCCGAACTTCTTCTCTCCGTCGTTATCCCGTTTTTCAACGAAGCCGAAAGCTGCGTGGCGTTGTTGAATGAGCTCCGGGAAACTTTGGACACGTTGCCCGCTCCCTGCGAAGTCATCGCCGTGGACGACGGCAGCACCGACCACACCCTCTCGCTTCTCCGGCAAACGGCAGCCCAGTGGCCGGCCCTGAGGATCTTGGCCTTGAAGGGAAACCACGGCCAAGCCCCCGCCCTTTACATCGGAATGCGTGCCGCCCGGGGCCCTGTGGTGGTCACCATGGATGGTGACGGGCAAAATGTCCCAGCCGATATCCCGCTGCTGCTGAGCCGGATGCAGGAGGCGGAGGTCGTGGCCGGGGTTCGTGGCAAACGCCGGGATTCCTGGCTGCGCATCGGAATGTCCCGTCTGGCGAATGCGCTTCGCAATCGGATCTTGGCGGATGGGATGACCGACAGCGGTTGCGCGCTCAAAGCGTTTCGACGGGAAGTCGTGGACGCGTTTTTGCCGATGCGGACCCTCTATTCTTTCATGCCTGCGCTGGCGGTAGCAGCCGGGTTCAAGGTGGTGGAACAAGTCGTCCAGCACCGGGAACGCAAGGCCGGCGTATCCAAATACGGTCTTCTGGTGATGCTTTGGCGGCCGGCGCTCGATATGCTGGGCCTGTGGTGGTGGCGGCATCGGCGGTTTACGCTGCCGGAGATCCAAGACTAACCCATGGAAACCTCGTTTCCCCGTTGGCAATCGGCGGCGCTGTTCGTTCTGGCGGTTCTCACCGTTTTCCTTTTCTTGGGCTCTCGCGGGCTCAACGAACCCGACGAGGGTCGGTATGCGGAGATCGGCCGCGAAATGGCGCTCTCGGGGGATTGGCTGGTGCCCACGCTCAACGGCGTGGAGCATTTCCAAAAACCGCCCATGGTGTATTGGGCAACCGCACTTTCTTTCAAGGCGTTCGGATTCAACAACACCGCCGCACGGTTGCCCTCCGCCCTGGCAGCCCTGGGCACGCTGGGACTTACCTTCTGGATGGGTTGGCGGCTTTTTAACGCCCGCACCGGACTCGCCGCGGCGTGGATCCTTCTCTGCTCGCTCCAGTTTTTCTTCGGGGCACGGCTCCTCACCCCAGACATGACCATGGGGTTCTGGATCACAGCGGCAATCGCGGCCTTGGTGAATGTGGATCGGTCCCGCAGGCTCGGGAATCCGAGCGCCAGCGGCATCTGGAGCTGGCTGTTTTTTATCGCCATGGGGCTGGGGTTTCTCACCAAAGGCCCGATGGCTTTTGTGGTCCCGATCTCGGCCGCCGTGTGCTGGCAATGGGGGCTGCGCAAGGAAGGTGCGCCGGTGCGGTTGCCGTGGTTCCGGGGGCTTTTACTGATGCTCGTGGTGGGACTCTCCTGGTTTATCGCCGTGGCTCTTAAAAACCCGGGCCTGCTCGACTATTTCGTCGGAGACGAACTGGTCAAACGATTCGCCTCCTCCAAACACGGCCGCAGCAAACCCTTTTATTTCTTTTTCTGGGTGCTCCCCATCGGGCTGACCCCGTGGTTGTTCTTCTTCGGAGCCATGCTGTGGGATGCCCTCCGCAAGCTGCGCAGGAAAGTGTGGCCCAGCTCCGAACAGGCGCTTTTGCTGGGCTGGATTCTGATCCCATTCCTGGTGCTCTCCATGAGTGGCTCCAAACTGCCCACTTATCTGCTCCCGCTTTTCCCTGGACTCGCATTGGCCATTTCAGCGTGGACCCGGAATGATCCGCCGCGCCGGCTTTGGACCGGGGCGTTTTTTGCAACGCTCGGGCTGCTCGCCCTCTTCGCGATTGGGATTCCTGTAGCCGGTCGGTTTACGCCGGCGCCCCTTCCAAGCACCCTGTGGATGGTGCCCGGGTTGGGGGCCGCCCTTTATTTCTTCTTCAGGGACAACCGTGCCGCAGCCCAAGTCGCCTTGGGCCTGGCCGCAGCGACTCTGTGGCTGGCTTCCATCCAGCGGGCACCCTTGGCCAATCCTTGGCTGGCCCAACAAGCCAGCGTGGAACCCTTGGCTCTGAAGGTGCGCGCTGCTGCGGACTTCGACAAAGCCACGGTTTTCGCCTGCGAAGTGCGGGCCCACGGCTGGGAGTTTTACCTCCAAAAATTGACCTGCCTGACCCGCCCGGACATGGACGTGGTGCTCCCGCTCAGTGCCGACCAACAAACCCGGGTAATCTCCAATCTAAAGGAATGCGAGCAACTCATGCTCGAGCGGGCTCCCGCCTATGGGTTGGTCCGGAGAAAACGGTTCGACAAAACTTTCACGGCCTCCCGGTGGGTTGTTCTGGGCGACTCCGGGGATTTCCTGCTCATTGGCACGCCCGACACAGCACTGGCGGCCGGGGTGAAACCCACTGAGTAAAATGGGAGGCGTTCTGCGGTTTTCAGGGTTCAAATCCTGAAAAATAAGAACCCGGCCTTTGTTTCTAGGAGCCAACCCTCAAGAGGTTCCAGATCACAGGCCTGCAAGTGGGAGCTTAAAGTAGCTGGCCAGATTCTCCTTTAAAAACCGAAACGTGATGTTTATCTCCGCGGGTCTTGTGAATACCCGCGTCTCACCCACTCTCTTTTTCCTTCGAAATCAAACAGGCTATTTAAGAACAGTCCTCTGGTTGGTTGTGTTGGGATACGTGGGTGCGGCCGGGTTCAGCAGCGCGGCGGCAAAGGAGGCCCAGCCAGCGGGGGCGAGTCGTGTTGCGCCAAAGTCCAACCCCAGAAACGAGCAGGTTTGGGTGGTGGAATCGGTGGTCGGCAATATTGCCGAATTGGCGGGGTTTTCGGCCACAGGGAAAGGGGCGGACCGTACCGTGGGGCCGGTGAGGGTGGAGAGCGATGGATTGATAGATAACAGCTATCAGTACAGAGTCATCGTTCCCCTGACGGGCGAGATCGAACCGTTGAAGGTTCAACTCAGGCTGACTGAATCCGTGTGGAGCGTTGGCAATTACACGGAGTTCGCGAGCCAAATGCTCAAACGACTGAAGGTGCGGGCCTCGGCGGAGCATCCCGGAGAGCATCCGATCCAGAAACTAACGAGTTATTCTGCGGACGACATTCAAAGTGAGAATCAGCGGATTTCGAGGTGGCTGTCCGAACATCCCGCTGATCCCGAGGGACATGAGCAGGCCGCATTGGTGATCGGCGTTTTGGGGATGAGAGAAAACTCGGGTGTCTTCTGGGACGCACGGCCATTCTGTAACCGGGCGACTGCGCATCTGGCTCTCGCTGAAGCCCTGCGGGCCGGTGACGCGCCCTCGGATTCCGCCCGGGTCGCTCGCCTGATCGTTGGACTTCTGGACGACCGGAGAAAGCAATGTGACCAGTGGATTGGAGAACTGCGGTCAGCATCGGAGAAAAACGAACTGTTGAAGCCGTGGGTGATTGCTGCCTGCTTACGGAATGCGCGGGACTGGCGGGTGGCGCGGAGCGATGCCACCACGATGGAGCGCATCGAGTTGTTTCGCGCCCATTGCGAATCGATTGGTTCAAGCGTTGCCTGCAAAAAGCTTTTTGAGAGCAATCCGGCTGAGATTGCTGATTGGAGCCGAATCGTTTTCGAATACAGACCGAGCGTGGGCGATGGCCGTGCATTCCTGAATTTCGCGCTCGCCATGGAGCACCAGGAAATTGCGAAGGTCTTTCCGGAGATTTCTGGCAGCGAACGACCAGAGGACACCGCGTTGATCCTGAATGTCCCGCCGGGCGGTTCGGTGCAACACCCGGCCAATGGGGCTGCTGCTATTGAAGTCATTGACCGCGGAACGTGGGCCCACTTTTTTCAACGCCACCTGGCTCATGTGATCTCGCAAATGCACGAATTCGTGGCAGAGCAGTGGGGGGTTCCAGAGGAGGCGAAATCGTTCAAATCAGCGATGGACAAAATGTTTGGTCAGCTGACCTTTTATCCTTTGGCCGAGATCCTCATGACCCCAATGAGCAATCCTCTCGATCGCGAGATGCAAGCTCGGCAGATGATCAGCGATCATCCCGAATGGATCACAGTCTCGAATTGGGGGGCGGCGATCGCGCGTCAGAGCAGCGCTGAGCCGATCACACCCAGTATTTCTGACTGGTTTGAACCGGTATTGCTGACTGGGACGGCGTACGATTTCTACAGCCGCAATGTCAAATTGCCGCAGATGAGAAATCTGAGCTTGGAGAAAATAAAGGCACTGCATGAACTGGCGCCGACTCATATCGGAATCGCCACGCTTTATCTCCAGCGTCTTTACGGAAAGACCGCCAGTGTGAAGCAGATGCGAGAGATTCTGGGGGGCCTGCTTGAGTACAACGTCAGTGCGATGCGAAAACTCGCGGAGGTCGTGCGCAACGATCCGTCTCAGTATCTGCCGATCTCGAGCAAAATCGCTGAGCATGATCCTTACGAATACCTCAGGCTGAGCAGTTACTTGCGGGCGCACCAAATGGAAAAGGAAGCCGTGGTGGCTTTTGAGACCGGCAAAGAGCGGGGCGCTGATCCTGTGGGTATCTCCAACAATTGTGCGTGGGTGGTAGACTACTATTTTGAAAATGGCGAGACGGCAAAGGCGGAGCGTCTGGCTGAGTTCGCTGCCGAGGTGTATTCCTCGGCCGGCCTCGCGACCATGGGGCGACTCCAAGAGCGGATGGGAAAGCTGCCGGCTGCGGAAAGTTACTTCCTGAAGATTCAGGAGCGCTACAACGACGACTCCTTGCTGATGGCCTTTTATCAGCGTCAGAATCTGGCGAACCCTGGTTCAACATACGCAGGAAAGCTCGAAGAACTCGTGAAGAAGGCGTTTCCATCGGGTCTGCAGGAGGTGACCCTGGACAGTTTTTCCGGGGAACCGGCACGCGGAGTTCAGATTGTAAACAGCAGTCCTCTGGCGCGGGGATTCGGTTTGGAGGCTGGCACGTTGATCCTCGCTCTTGATGGTAAACGCACCGAGACCGAACGGCAGTATCTCTTAGTGCGCGCACTGACTGACTCGCCTGAGATGGACTTGATTGTTTATCAGGATGGTCAGTATCGGGAACTGCATGCAACAGCCCCCAATCGCACGCTCAACGTGCGCCTCGAGTCCTGGGAAACTTCAGGGTCGGATTCTGGAGCACCACCAAAACGCCGCTGATTCGAATGGTGCGGCGAGTGCTGAAGTCACCGCTCGATCACCATAGTTTTGGACAAGCCAGACAAACCACGGCTCTCGAACTCTCAGGGAGATGCCCTTGCAGTTCGGCGTCCCTTTGAGTGTGTCCAGACGTCAACTCCGCCCCACCATCTAGAGCCGTTCTGACGCGCAGCCTTCGGATCCGCCCAACGATGGAGTTCAAATAAGGGCGTTTCCGGCGTCTCCTCGCCGCTCGCTATTTCCCAGCCTCGCTCCGATTTGACGCCAGTGTCGCTGAACTCCCGCCCTCCCCTCACCGTTCCCAAGGCCGGTCCGGATTCACAAAATACCCGTCTAGCACGGCGGCCTGCCAGTCTTGGGCAGTGAGTTCCAGATCCCCAACGATCCGCCGGATCGCGAACCAGTCCGGATCGGGCAACTCGGCGCGGGGCACTTGGATCCGGACCCCGCCCCGACTGGTCACGGCCTCCACCAGAAAAGGCGCATCCCCGCCCGGCGCCCACCCCAGGGTTACTTGGGCCTCGTCGGCGCCGGCCCGGACCAGTTCCAGAGCCAGCTGCCGGGCCCGGAACGCACCGCATTTGTCCACCTTGTGCGGATCCTTGCCGGAGAGCGCTCCGCCACCAATCGGAATGCCTGGACCGTAATGGTCGATCACCAGTTTTTTACCGGAAAGACCGTTGTCCCCTTCGGGCCCGCCGACCGCAAATTCACCGGCCCCGTTGAGCAGGAGTTTCCGGGGATCAAAGGTTCTGAACACTCCATCGAGCCCGCGTTCCTCGAGCCGTTTCAGCAGACGCTGGAGGAGTGGAACCAGAAGCCGGTGCTGGGACTCGCTCTGGAGTTTCGGAATATGGAGAACGCTGAACACCAACTGCTTCCATGCGACACGCCCAGAAGCCGGATCCGTTTCCAACGAAACGAGGAGTTTGAAGTCCGGCCCGAATGTCCCCCAGAGAACGGCATCGGAACGAAGAGCCCCATGGAGCGCCTTTCCGAGTTCCCACGCAGTCCAGTGTGCGGCAGGCAGATGGTGGGCGTTTCGGCAGGCGTAGCCGGTCACAATATTCTGGTCGTCTGAAAAGGGCCGGATATCGGCCTCCTCCGCAGGCAGTTCCTCCTCGCAGAGGTCGGCGCTGATCCTCAGGCGGTCAGGGTCTGGGATCCAGAAGCCGCCGTACCCTGCGTTCCGGTAGACGCTCCGGACAATCTGCTCGATATCCAAAGGGCGCGCTCCGGATGCGATCCGGCCGTCGATAAAGACGGCGTCCCGGTGGACGGCGACCTCGACCCCGACCAAGCTGTCGGGACGGTCCCGGAGAGCGGCGGTGACGATTCCCTCGGCAATCGCATCGGCGAGGCGGTCGGGGTGACCAGGCGAAACGTATTCGGCGTGTGGGTTCATAAATCAAAAACTGGGGAGTCGGACAATCTCGCGCACCCAGCCCTCCAGGTACTTGGTCTGGTAGGGGGCGGTGATCGCGGCAACCACCCGGGTTTTTTTCAGTCCACAGACCAGATCCTGAGGCGGCACTCCCACGTCTCCATCGGTCACAATCAGCATCACACGCGGCCGGCGCGGCAGCGGGATCCCCGCGAAATGCTCGAGGACGGCGCGGATGGAAGTTCCCCCGGTGTTTTGAAACGGTATGGTTGTGAGATTTGTTCCCTTGGCCTCGCTGACCACCGTGGAAAACCCGAATACCTTGATCTCGCCGCGCCGGAACGGCTCACGACAGACTGCGGTCAGGGCCGGCAGGTAAGTCTCCATGGATCCGCTGATGTCCAAGTACAGGTGGACAATCGGCACGGGCTCCGACCGGACCCGTTTTTCCCGGGTGCTGACCCGGTAGATCAAGGGCGCAGCCCCCGTCAGCGCGCGCAGAGCCAAGACCCGCCGGTCCCGAGGATCCGGGAGAACGGTTTCCTGAATCCGCTCGGCCACCGCCAACTGCGGCCGGTAGTTTGCGGGACCGCGTCCCTGATGGATTCCACATTTGCGCAGCAGACTCGTGAAAGCTTTCTGCAGAGCCGCCTTCGGTTTTTTTTGGGACTCGAGAAAGTAGGTTTTTTGCGGTTTACCTTCGTCCCGCCCGGCAATGCGCCGAGGCGGCGGAGGCCAACCGTCCACCAGGTCCCGGACGACATCCCTCAGAAGCCGGTTCTCGGGCGTTTCGTCGCCGTGGTTTCCGAGCAGGACTGGGGTGCCCCCATTTTTTGGAAGCAAACCAAGCCGGATTTTCTGACTGACAAGTTCCCCCTCCTGCCCACCGGAAAACTCGCTGTCCCCCACATCCTCGGTTTGGCTGCCGCCACCGGATGTTCCGGTCTCGGGATTGTCCCCGGGAGTTGCGTGGTCGACTTCGCGGGGGGTGGGATCCGGGCTGTCTGAGCTGGAAACCGATTTGCGGAGCAACTCGTAGATGTCGAGGTAGGTCACGGTGCCGTCCTCGGGACCGTACAGGAGGCGAAACGCCTTCTGTTCTGCGGGAGGGAGCGGGGCGATGGCTTCCTCAAAGGAACCGGGCCAGCCCGGAGGCGGGCGGAGGAGTCGGTTGGGGAACTCGTCGAACGAGTTTAGGGAAGTCAACAGATGAACGCCCACGGACCGGCCGACGGTGCGGGCCAGCATCGCATTAATCACGGCGTCGAACACGATGTTGTCGACCTCTGTGCCCCGGGTGAAAAGCCGGGTATGGCCCAGGATCACGTGATGGAGTTCATGCAGGATCAACAGAAAAAGGTCGCCATCCGCCTGGCAGTATTCCTCAACGAACTGCCGGTTGAGCAGGAGCCGGGGCGTAGTGCTGCACTCCACGGCAGCCGAGTTGACGGCGTCGCTCCATTCAATGTCCAGAAGCCCAAACAGTTTCTCCATCTGGTAGGAGGCGGCCGGGATCACGTTGAAAATGCGCTCCCGAATGGCTCGGGCTTCCTGGGTGCGGGGTTGGCGGCTGAGGAGGTTCATAGAGTGATCAACGGGTCATCGAACAGGACGTGGCTCACCAGAAGCCGGTCCCAGGTCAGCTCCGGGACACGACGCGCGAGGTAAAGGGGGCCCGCGCACCGGGACAGCACCCCGGCACACAAACGGGGGTCCTTGCACAAGACATGCGGCACGGGATCTCCCCCCTCTCCGAAAGGGTTCCCTGCCAAGCTGCCAATCAGGAAATCCGCCTCCCAATCGGGAAAAACGGGCTGTCCTGCGCATTCAAAAAACGAATCTGGAACCGGAAAAACCCTGAGAATGGTGTCTCTGAGCGCGCCAATGCTCGGCAAGGGACCTTGGAACTCGGGCCGTTGCAGGGTGGTGCCGCAGAATTTGTGAAGCGCCCATGCGAGAGAGAATACCACCCCCTGGGCCGAAACGATCCCGCATCGGGACTGAAACTCGGTCCGCGGCGGCGCGCTCATGTTGTTGTATCTCACAGCCTATGATGTGCGAAAAAGCCCATGGTGCAAACCCGGCTCATTCCTTTCCGAGCCCGAACTGTTCCCAGAGCTTGTGGAACACTTTGATCAGCTCGGCCGGAGTGATCTCCCGGAGGCCGTCGGGGAGAAACGCGTTGAGGAGGTTGCGCGTGTAGGCATCGCGCGGCCCCGAGCCCAGACCGCTGCAGAGGTTGGCGACTTCCCGACACCGGCTGAGGGCGTGTCCGTAGACGCGATGCGTCACTGTCGCCGGGGTCAGCACCCGGTTCAACTGCGAAGCCAGCGTCTCGGCAGCCGTGGCGGCGATCCGTTTCGAGGACCGGAGCCGGAGGTAGATCACCAGGGCAACGGCAGCGCTCAGTTCCTGGCAGCGCTGTGAGGAAACCGCTTCAAGAACCAAGCTCGAAAAATCAGCCTCGCTCAGGGAAAACCCAGGCCGCAGGGCGTGGAGAACCCGTTTGAGCGGGTCCGTGATTCCGAGCAACTCTTTCCAAGGATCGTCCTCCCGCAGCCCTGCAATCCCCCACGCGTGTCGGTGCAACGCCAGCAACGCCACGCGGTCGACGCCCCCTGCCGCCAGCCCCGGATGCCCATACGCAAGCGCAAGGAACAACGTGTTCTCCAGAGTCGGTTTGGGGGATGGGTCGCCCGACAGTGAGAAAAGCGTGAGCCGCGCCGCGTGGATTCCGAGTGCGGTCCGGAACAGCGTGGAAAGCCGCCGGCTCGAGAAGCGGGTGCCGGCCGTCTGGAGCTGGGATTCAAGGGCGATGAAATAGGCGGTCAGGTCCGGCGGATGGGTGCAGAAATCGGCGTATAAAGCCCGCGTCTGAGCCACCACTTGGGCCACGTCCACCGGGAACTCGTGCCGGCCCCGGAACTGATCGAGAAGCAGCACCCCTTTTTCCTCCTTGGATAGATCGCACCAGTCGGGCACCTCGATGAGAAACCCGAACCGGTCTGCCAGCGCGGGATCCAGCGGTTCGGCTCCCAGATAGACCTCGCTGGAATCCGCCTCATCGGAGGGGGGCGGATTCATGGCGGCCCAGCGGTACTGGAGTTTTTCGAGCCGCACCCCTTGAACCCGGCGCTCGTGGATGATGGAAAAGAGTTTGTTTTGGAGGTCGGGCCGTGTGCGGTTGAGTTCGTCGATGAAGACCACTTCGGCATCCCAGATCGCCGTGGGAGTGCTGATGTAATGGAGCCGGGTCTGGGTGGAGTCCGGCACTGGGATCCCGACCAGATCATCGTAATTGATCAGGGAGGCGTTGTAGAACCGGTAGTTGAGTTCGAGGGCCTGGGCCAGACGCTCCAAAAGGAAGCTCTTGGCTGTGCCGTGTTTGCCGATCAAGAGGAGGGGTTCTTCCGTGGCCAACGCCGCAAGCAGCACCGGCTCGAGGTGGTCCCAGCCCAGAAGCCCAAGGGGCTTGGTGAGGTGCACCGAGTGCACCTTGGCCGAGGGACTCGACGCAGGGAGGGGTTCTTCGGCCGGAGATGGACTGGATGGACTGGATGGACTGGATGGACTGGCGGCACTGGCGGGCGGGGCGGGCGGGGCGGAGACCGCTGCGGGGAGGGCTGTTTTGGTGGCTTTGCGGGGCATGGCGTCTGGGGGGGCTTAGGCGGCAATCCGGGCTTCGAGCAGCAGGGAGTCCCGCAGGAAACGCGCGGTGGCGGCATCCCGCGTGTGGAGGCTGAGTCGGACCCTGCGTTTGGTGTAGTCCGGCAGATGCTCGGTGTAATGGCACCACCAAGTCCCGTGGTTGTTCCAGAGGTGGTGGAGAGGATTTGCGGTTTCCCGGATGACCGGAGTCGGCTTGGCGTTCATGGTTGGTGGCGTTGCGGTGCGGCACCAGAAACCCGGGCAACAAAAAGGCGCCCGTCCTTATCAGGAGAGGCGCCGTTGAAAGCCTGGAGAGATTTTTGTTCGGAGGATTTCTCCCCTCCGCACATCGACCATTCTGGTCAGCCACCGTGGGATTTCTCCGTCCCCGGTTGGCAGCACCCGGCTTTGAGCCAGATGCATTCCTGATGCTGGTGGGGAGGCTAACAGGTCCGTCTGTGGGCAGGCAACCGGAAGTTGTGTCATAAAACCGTGGGTGACCACTTGGCCCCTGACTTACCGTGGGATCCACCCCGGGCGACCCGCCCCTTTTTCTCCGTGCGCACCGGTTTGAGCCTGTTAGGGATGTCGGGGTGTCAGTCCCCGAAAAACGCGTTGTTTCGCTGCCCACCGCCACGGGGTTGGTGATTGCCAACATGGTGGGCACGGGGGTGTTTACGAGCCTTGGATTCCAGATCCCGGGGCTCCCCTCAGCGTGGGTGATTCTCACCCTGTGGCTGGTGGGCGGGCTCTGCTCGCTTTTTGGAGCCCTGGCTTACGGGGAACTCGCGGCGGCCCTGCCCAGGTCCGGAGGCGAATACCATTACCTAAATGCCGCCTATCATCCGGCCGTGGGGTTCATGTCGGGCTGGGTGTCGCTTCTGGTGGGGTTTTCGGCTCCGGTGGCACTCGCAGCCATGGCGTTCGGCCGCTATTTTCACACTCTGCTGCCCGGCGTTTCCCCCGAACTCGCAGCCCAGACGGTCGTGCTGGGGGTGACAGTCATCCACCTCGCCGGCGGGCGTGCGGGCAGCCTCTTCCAAAATGCAGCCACAGGCGCAAAAATTTTACTCATCCTGGTGCTGATCGGAGCCGGCTGGCTGCTGACGCCGGGCTCCCAGACGCCTTTTGCATTCAACCCGGGTGAAACCCGGCTCCTCGCATCGCCAGACTTTGCCGTGAGCCTGATCTACGTGATGTACGCGTACACCGGGTGGAACGCGTCCACTTACATCGCCGGCGAAATCCGCGATCCCCAGCGCAACCTGCCGCTCTCGGTTCTGCTCGGAACGGTGTTCGTGACCCTTCTGTACATCGGACTCAACACCACTTTCCTCAGAGCGGCCCCGCTCTCCGAGCTTTCGGGAAAACTTGAGGTCGGCCAGGTCGCCGCTGCCCACATTTTTGGCCCAACCGGCGGCCGGATCATGTCCGGCCTGATCTGCGCGGGCCTGCTTTCCTCGCTCTCCGCCATGACCTGGGTCGGGCCGCGTGTCACGGTTGCGGTGGCTCGCGACTTTCCGCTGCTTGCCCCGCTCGGTCGCAAAAACGGGCGGGATGTCCCGGTGGCGGCCATGGGCCTTCAAACGGCCATGGTACTTCTGCTCCTGGCCACGCGCAGTTTTGAGACGGTGCTGACCTACCTCCAGTGCGCCCTTAGCCTTTGCTCCCTGCTCACCGTGGCAGCCGTGTTTGTGCTCCGCGTCCGCCAACCCGACCTGCCGCGCCCGTCCAAAACTTGGGGCTACCCGTTCACGCCCGCCGTGTTTGTGGGAGTGAACATCTGGATGCTTTGGCACGTCCTCAAGGCACACCCCCGCGAATCTCTAATCGGTCTGGCCACGCTGATTGCCGGACTCGCGTTCTTTGCCCTGCGCAAGCCCAACCAACCCAGAGATTCAGGAAGCCCAGGGTAAGCCCGCGGGATCTCCGTCCCGACAGAAAGCGGCTTCAGAGTTCCACCGCGACCCCAGGTTCGGGAACAATCACCTGGGTCTCTGGCAAGTCCACAGAAACTTGGCTCCGGAACCATTCCACACCGGCAGGGTCTCCGTGCACAAGCACGAGCTTTTTGGGTCGGATTTTTCGGATGTACTCCAAGATACTCTCCCGGGAGGCGTGTCCGCTCAGGTTGAACTTTTCCACGCCGCACTTGAGTTTCGCCCCCAGTTCACCCCACTCCACCCGCTCTCCCGGAGCCGCAGCCCGGATTTTGCCGGCGGGCGACTCCGGATCCGCGTACCCGACAAAAAAGAGGGCGTGCCGGGGTTCGCCCAGAACCAACCGGGCAACGGTGTGGGAAAGGGTGTTCTCGGTCATCATCCCGCTCGAGAGCGCGTAGATCCGCCCGGATTTCATGGGAAGCGTCTGGGCGTTCTGGCCGCTGACCACAAAGGGAGCGACCTCATCCAGAAGCTGGAGCCGGGGATGCTGGCGCACGGTCTGCCCTGCAAGCCGGTCATGGATTTCCGTCAACTTGGCCCCGAGTCCCCCGATGTAAATGGGGCAGTCCCGGCGCAGCCGGCCTTCCCGCCGGAACCGGTGAAAGAGCGCCAGAAGTTCCTGAGTTTTTCCCAGAGCAAACAGCGGCATCAGAATTGCGCCTCCGCCCTCGAACACCTTCTGAAGGGCGTCCCGGAGCCGGTTTTCCTCGGCCGCCCGGGTGAATCCGGGTTCGATCCCGCGGTCGCCCCGGGTGGTTTCAATCACCAACACATCCACGCCCTCGGTGGGAAATGCGGCGCCCTGCATCAGGGTCTGGTCCTCAAAATTCACGTCCCCGGTATAGAGCAAGGTCCTGCCCCCGTGCCGGAAGAGGGTTCCCACCGAGCCCAAAATGTGGCCGGCATCATAAAACTCGAAGCTGAGTTCGTCGGGTTCGCCTCCCGAGGGCCCCAACCGTTCACCGTCCACACTGAAAAATGTGTGGAGCGGCACTGGCATCCAACGGCGCCACTGGACCTCCAGTTCCCGGTGGGTGAAGAGCGGGTAATCCACCACGCCCGCCTCTTCCCGGCGCCGCATCATGACGTTCACGGAATTGTGAAGCATCGCGTCCCCCAAGGCGCGGGTGGCCTCCGTCAAAAACACCCGGGCTTCGGGATGCCTCCGGCAGACCACGGGGAGGGCCCCGATGTGATCTTGGTGCGCGTGGGAAACGATCACCGCGTTGAGGTTCTGGTTGCCGATTGCCTCCAAGACGGGCAGGGCATCGAGCCCTTCCTCCCTTGGGTGAAGTCCGCAGTCGAGCAGAACCCTTTTTCCGCCGGCCTCGAGGAGGTAGGAGTTGGCTCCAATCTCAGTCCTGCGTGTGAGGTTGGTAAATACAAACGCACCCATCCCGCCCACCCTCCAAGACCGGATGGCGCTTGGCAACGCGAATCCCGGGGGATTCCAGCGGGAGCCGACCGCACCGGATTGACTTCCCATCCCCTGCCCCTATCCTCCGCGCGGTGAAGATTTCTGGCGATGCCCCAACCCAAAGCCCCACAAAGGCCGAGCTTTTCCAAAAGGCCTTTCATCCTGTCCGGGACCTGCTGGGGGAAGTGGAGGAACGCATTGCAGCCCAGGCCCGCGCGTTCGACCCCGCGGTGGAGGCCTACGTGGCCTACGCGATCCAGAGCCATGGCAAGCGGCTGCGCCCGGCTCTTGCCCTGCTCAGCGCAGGGGCCACCGGTCCCGTCACCCCGGAACACTCCGACCTTGCGGTGATTGTGGAACTCATCCATGCCGCCACGCTGATCCACGACGACATTCTGGACGGAGCCGATCAACGCCGGGGCCAGCCCACCGCAAACGCCAAGTGGGGCAACGCCATCTCGGTGCTTCTGGGGGATTGCCTCTTTGCCCACGCCCTCAAGCTTTCGACCCAGTTCAAAAACAGCGAAATCGGACGCCAGATCGCATCGGCGGCCAGCGAGGTGTGCTCGGGTGAAATCCTCCAAACCCAGCGCCGGTTCGATCTCCAGCTCAGCGTTCCTGACTATTACAAGATCATTGAGATGAAAACGGGGGCCCTCTTTGCAGTAGCCTGCGAGATGAGCGCGGTTCTCAATCATGCCCCCACTCCAGCGGTCTCCAGCCTGAGAACGTTTGGGATGCGCCTGGGCACCGCCTACCAGATCTACGACGATTGTCTGGACATCGCGGGCCACGAGGAAACCGCCGGGAAAACTCTGGGCAGCGACCTCCGGAAAGGAAAGCTGACCCTGCCCATCCTGCACCTGCTCCAACACAGCCCTCCCGAGGAACGCCAGCGGCTCTTTGAAACGATTCTCCGAGGCGCCCCCGGGGATCTGGAGCGCTTGGTTCAACTCGCCGTGGATGCAGGCGCGCTTTCCGCCGCCATTTCCGCTGCCAACCAGATGCTCGCAGAGGCCCGGCAAGATCTGGCCTGCCTCCAGGAATGCCCACATACCGAAGGCCTCCTTGGCCTGGTGGAAGCGCTCGAATTCCTTCTTGCCGGTTTTCACCCCTGACGCCAAAACCGTGCGCATGCCCCACCGCATGCTGTGCAGCCTCCTCCCCGGCTGGCTCTTTGTTGCCACCGCCCTTCTTTGTTCGGTGCCTGCCCAAGCAGACGCCCCGGGCCGGCCCAAGGGCTTTGTTCAAATTCCCTGGGGCTCCAGCGTCGGCGAAGTTTTCCGGACCTTGGCGGACCGCCACAAGGTCAACCTCCCAGAAGAACTGCCCTCCGGCGACAAGGTTGAGGTCGAGGGCGGCGTTTTCTCGGATGAACCCGTGGTGCGCTGGACCTTTGAATTCAGGAAAGGCGCCTTGGTGGCCGGGACGGTTCTGATCCGCCCGAGGGAAAATCCCGTCGGCACCTACCGGAAATTCCGCGAGGCAATCATTCAGTCCTATGGACGCCCGACAAAGGAGGGCCGTCCGGTTGCGGGACGATCCCGGGTGGAACCGAACCATCAGGGCAACTTTTCGGTTTGGAAGTTCGATCCAGGGATTTCCGACAAGGAATCCAAATCAATCCTCTGCCAGGTCGCTACGGAAGCGGGGACGACCACGGCGGATCCGGCCCAACTGCTGCTCGTGGTGCGTTATACCAACGAGACCCTGATGGATTCCCGCAAAGCGCCCATCGACACCCCCAAGCCCTCCCGGAAGTTCGATTTCTGAGGGAGGGGACGGACCGCGCCAAACGCTCCCGGCCAGACAAACCCGCCAAACCGCACCGGCGGCTCCCAAGTGGAGTCACCTCGGATTGGAAGGAACCTGAGGCACCCAGAGTGCCGGGACGGGGGCTGAGGCCGGGGGGATGAAACCGTGCGGTTCCCCCTGCCTCATGGTTGCAAACCCGCTTCTAGACCCCACTCTTGAAATTCCGCCAGACGAACTTCCGTCCGAAAAACTGTGTTCGCGCGGTCCCAACGCGCTCTCGAACAGCGAACTGATCGCCGTTCTGCTGCGGTCGAGTTTCCGGGGGGCCGCCCCCCTGTTTCTCGCACGCCAACTTCTCTCTGAATTTGGCTCGTTGCAGGGCCTTGCGCGGGCCTGCATCCCGCAGGTGGCCAGGATCCGCGGCGTGGGACGGAGCCGTGCGGTGCTTCTGGCTGCGGCGTTTCACCTTGGCAGCCGGCTGGCCCTGGAATCCACTGCGCGGCAGCGGATCGACACTCCGGAGGCGGTCTGGGCTCTCCTGGGAAGCGAGATGCGCAGCCTCCAGAGGGAATGCCTCCGGGTGCTGTTGCTCGACACCAAACATCATCTCCTGCGCATGGAAGAGGTTTCGGTGGGCAGCCTCAACGAGAGCATTGCCCATCCCCGGGAGATCCTGCGGCCCGCCCTGCTCCACCCGGCCTACGCCCTGCTGGTGGTCCACAACCATCCCTCCGGAGACCCCCAGCCGAGCACGGCTGACCTCCAGTTCACCCGCCGCCTTTCCGAGGCCGCTGCCCTGCTCCAAATCCAGTTTCTGGACCACATCATCCTCGGCTCGAGCGACAACGACCGGCGCCCTTGGTTCAGCTTCAAGAAAGCCGGACTCCTATGAAACGGGGATTGAAACGCACATTTCAGGCTCGTCCTCGCGGCCCCCCTGCTGTTGGATCACGACCTCCTTTTTCCATGAGCATTCATCCCTCAGCCTGCGTCCATCCCGACGCCCGGATCGCCCCGGACGCGGTGATTGGCCCGTATGCAGTGATTGAAGGCCCGGCAGAGATCGGGCCCGGGTGCGTGATCCAGTCCCATGCGGTGGTGACAGGGCACGTGGTGATGGGAGCCGGGAACGTAATCGGGTACGGGGCTATTGTGGGGGCCGACCCTCAGGACTTCGGGTTTCAGCCCGGGGTGCGCAGCCAAGTGATCCTTGGGGAACGGAACCGGATTCGGGAATACTGCACGCTACACCGGGGGACCCAGGAGGGGTCGGCGACGGTGGTTGGGGACGACTGTTTTCTGATGGCAGGGGTGCATCTGGCGCACAACTGCCGGGTGGGAAACCGGTCGGTGCTGGCGAACAACGCTCTCTTGGGTGGCCATGTGCAGCTTGGGGAACGGGTTTTTGTCGGGGGCGGCTGCGTGTTTCACCAGCACATCCGGGTGGGTTCGCTGGCCATCTGCCAGGGGGGATCGGCGTTCAGCAAGGATGTGCCGCCCTTCTGCATCGGGGCCGAGCGCAACGGTGTGGCGGGACTGAACGTGGTGGGGCTGAGGCGGGCCGGGTTATCCGCCCAAACGCGGGCTGGAATCAAAGCGGCGTTTGACCTCCTCTACCGGCGCGGCTTGAACCTGACCCAAGCGCTTCAGAAGGCCGCCGAGTCCGAATGGGCGCCTGAGCCTGCGCAGTTGGTCCGTTTTGCTGCAGAGTCGGGAAAACGGGGTCTCTGCGACCTGATCTCCAGCCGGAAAACCGGTCGTTTGGAGAACCCGGAGTGAACATATTCCCGGTTGCGCCTCCCGTGACTCCCCCCTAACGTGCGCCGCCTGTGCTGCTGAGAACTTTCATTTTTCTGGGTGGGCTCCTTCTGCTGGGAGGCTGTGCGACCCGTCCCCACCATCGCTCTGGCGCATCCTCCACCCCGCCCCCGGGAAAAATGACGGTTCGAACCACGGCCTACACGCATTCCGAGCCCGGGGGAAGTTCCAACGGGGTGGGCGGCCGCCTCCGTTTCGGAGGCACAGTCCACAGCGCGGCGAGCGACTGGTCATGGATGCCTCTGGGAACCCGGTTCCGGATCTGTGCCACCGGGAGGGAATATGTGATCGAAGATTACGGGGCCGCCCTGGTAGGCAGAAAGACGATCGACCTGTATTTCCCCTCTCGAAAGGCGATGAACCAGTGGGGCTGCCGCCAGACCGAGATTGAAATTGTGGAATGGGGGTCCCCCTCCATGAGTCTCAAACTTCTCGAGGGCCGGATGAAAAACAAGCATGTCCGCCAAATGGTCGCCGCGCTGCGCTCCCAAAAGGACTCCTCCAACTTTTAACCTCCATTTTCTATGAACATCCTCGTCACCGGCGGCGCCGGCTACATCGGCAGCATCTGCGTCGAAGAACTCCTCAGCGCGGGGCACAAAGTCACCGTGTTCGACAACCTCAGCGAAGGCCACAGATCCGCGGTCCACCCGGGTGCCCCCCTCATCGTGGGCGACCTCGCGGCGGACTCCGAAATCGATTCGGCGCTGGCCCGGTGCAAACCCGAGGCCGTCATGCACTTTGCCGCCAACGCACTGGTGGGCGAGTCGATGCAGAATCCCTCCAAGTATTTCCGGAACAACGTGACCGCCGGAATTCACCTTCTGGATGCCTGCGTCAAACACGGAGTCCAAAAGTTTGTGTTCAGCTCCACCTGCGCCACCTTCGGGATTCCGGACAGGACGCCTATCGACGAAACGATCCCCCAGCGGCCCATCAATCCCTACGGCGAATCCAAGCTGATGTTCGAAAAAATCCTCCGCTGGTATCAGGAAATCCACGGGCTGAGCTATGTGGCCCTGCGCTATTTCAATGCCGCAGGCGCCAGTCAGGAGCGTGGCGAACACCACAGGATTGAGACCCACCTCATCCCGAACATCCTCAAGGTCGCCCTGGGCCAGAAATCCCATGTGGACGTGTTCGGCACCGATTACGAAACGCCCGACGGCACCTGTATCCGGGATTACATCCACATCCTCGACCTTGCCCAAGCCCACATGCTTGCCCTCCAGTTCCCTGGGAGCGAGTGCTTTAACCTCGGAACTGGGGGCGGCACCAGTGTCCGCGAAGTCATTGCCGCCTGCCAGCGCGTCACGGGCCGGCCCATCGAAGTCCGCGAACAACCCCGCCGCCCTGGTGACCCGGCCCGACTCATCGCAGGCTCGGATAAAATCCACCGGACCCTCGGCTGGGCGCCCCGCTTCCAGTCCATCGACGCCATCGTCGAAAGCGCCTGGAACTGGCACCTCAGACATCCAGACGGCTACCCGGACTGACCTCGAAACCGCCCGAAAACCGCCACCCTGCTCTCGGTTTGTGCCAGATCCTGGTTCTCCGGGAGGCAATACCGTTGTTTCCAACAGGATCCGCCCCCCCTTTTGCCTTGGCAGGGGGTCCACCCGGCCGATAGGGTCCGGGCTTTGCCTATGAAGCGTTTGCTGTTCACCCTCGCCTTGCTCCTGACTGTTCAGGCAGGCGCATGGGCTCAGTTCGGAAAGTTCGGCGATATTCCCATCGAGATTAGCGCCGACGACACCGACTTCAGCCGCGAGGTATCCACCGCAGACGGCAACGTGGTGATTCGGTATGGGGAGATCGCCATTTACTGCGACCACGCTCAGTTCAACCCGGAAACCCGAGACATCCTGGTGGAGGGCAGTGTCAGGATCTACCGGGACGGACGGCTCTTTTCTGGCGACCGAGCGCTGTACAACCTCGAAACCAAGCAACTCTCCGCCGCAGATTTCCGGGGGGACGCCGGCCCGTTCCGATTTTCCGGGGAATCCCTGAGTACGCTGGGCAGCAACGCCTACCTGGTTCAGAACGGCACATTCACCACCAGTGACAGCTCAAAGCCCGACTACTTTATCAGGGCCAAGACTGTCCGGGTGTACCCGAATGACCGGGTCATCTTCACCAACGCCAAAGTTTACATCGGTCGCATCCCGGTTTTCTGGTTTCCCTACGTCTATCAGTCCCTGAACAAGGACGAGGGATTCAATCTGTCTCCCGGCTACAGTTCGGTCATGGGCGCCTATGTGCTCGGCCAGTACTACTTCCCGCTTTCCCCAGGCGTGGCCGGAAAAATCCGGCTCGACCTGATGAGCAAGCGCGGCGTCGGAGTCGGCTTCGAAAGCAACTGGGGATCGGCCCGGGGCAGCGCTGAGCGCGCCCTGCTCACTGCCGAAAACTCGGACCCCGAACCCGCCGCGGATTCAAAGCCTGCGCAGGACTCGCAAGCCAGGCGTTTGGAAGAGTCCAACTGGGGCAGGTTTCGCGCCTACTATCTGGAGGACAGCACTCCCGGGGTGAACCGCACCGGTCTGAGTCGTGAAACCATCGACCCCAACCGTTACCGGATTTCACTTCAAAACCGGGTCTACTTCACTGAAGACATCTATGGCTCGGTGGACATCAATCGGCTCAGCGACGCCCGGTTTCTCCAAGACTTCTCGCAGGGCGAATTCCGCCGAAATCCGAACCCGGACAACTCGATTACGGTCACAAAGTGGGACGAAGATTACACGGCCAACCTGCTGCTCCGCCGGAACCTGAACGAGGAGTCGTTTGACCTGACGGAGCGGCTCCCGGAAGTTTCTTACGACCAGAAGCGCCGGCCCATTGGGAAGGGGTTCTTTTACGAGACCGATTCGAGCGCCGGCTTTTACCGGCGCAACCACGAGCGAACCAGCGCTTTTGCAGACTACGAGTCTTTCAGGGTCGACACCTTCCACCAAATCACGCGGCCCGCAACTTACCTGGGCTGGCTCTCGTTCATTCCACGGTTCGGGCTGCGCGCCACGTACTACTCGGAAAGCGGCTTTTTTAGGGAGCGCACGGTCACGACCATCATTCTCCCCACCACGCCTGGCGGAAAAGCCACCGAGAAAACCCGCACCGAACAGGACCTCATCGGCGGTGGCTCGGTGTTCCGGCCGGTGGTCAATGCGGGTTTTGAAACTTCCTTTAAACTCTCCAAATCTTACGAGCACATCCAGTCTCGCAAATGGGGCCTCGACGGCCTGCTCCACGTCATCCAGCCCTACGCGAATCTCTCCCTCGTCCACTCGGGCGAGGACCCGGACCAACTCTACCAGTTCGACCGGTTGAGCTACTCCACCCGGCCGCTTACCCTCGATTTCCCCCAGTTCACCGCCATCGATTCCATCGACAACTGGAGCGTTCTTCGCCTCGGCGTCCGCAACCGGCTCCAAACCCGCAGGAACGATTTCACCTTTAATTGGTTCGAACTGGACTCGTTCTTTGACATCAACATGGAACGCTCGGATTTCATTGAGCAGTTCTACGGCCCCCGTCGCAGCCTCTCCAACTTCTACAACCGGCTCCGCTGGTCCCCGCTCCCCTGGGCCAATCTCACCGTGGACTCCCAGATCCCGCTGCTCAACGACGGATTCTCCGAGTTCAACTCTGCCGTCAACTTCATGGTCAACGAGAACCTCCAAATCTCCCTCGGCCACCGCTACCTCGCGAACAACCCCCTCTTCGATGACAGCAACTTCCTCACCCTCTCAAGCTACCTGCGCCTCGGTGAGAACTGGGGATTTGCCGTCCGGCAAGCCTACGAAGTCGAAAACAACATCCTCCAATCCCAGAGCTACGAACTCTACCGCGACCTCTCCAGTTGGATCGCTTCGTTCGGGTTCCTCGTCCGGGACAACGGCAGAACGGCCCAGAAATCTCAGAGCATGAACGACTACGGGGCGGTGCTCACCTTTACCCTGAAGGATCTGCCCCAAGTCCGCTTGCCCATCAGCCTCGACCCTGACGCCCTCGGAAGCGGCGGCGGCGGTACCGGTAAAAACCGCTGACCCCCCCCATAAGGCATCTTCGCCGAATGCCAATTCCATGGGAGCAACATCTGCGTCTGGTCGCTTTCTCACCGGAAGGTGGGCTGGTGGTTTCCCTGCCCCTGACCGAGGCCGCCTTTCGGGTCGGTTCCGATCCCGGGTGCCGACTCCATCTGGAATCTGAGGAAATCCTCCCGCACCATGCCACCCTCGAATACGCGGAGGACCGCTGGATGCTGTCCTCCGTCGATCGCGCTCACCCGGTCCTGCTTCAGCAAACCCCGGTTCTTGAACCCACCCCCGTAGGAACCAGCGCCAAAATCAGCGTCGGCCCTTACCGGCTCCGTTTTCAAACAGCCGGACTCAGCCCGGACATTCTGGCCAGGCTTCCCCACCCGCCCCCGTTGCTCACCCATTTCAACCCACGGGGGACCGTCGTCCAAGGACGCTCTTCCACCATCTACGAGGCCTTTGACACCGGATTGCAACGCACCGTGGCGTTCCGGGTCCTCCACCCAGAAAATCAGGCCTCCCCCAAGGACGCCCTCCAGTTCATCCGGGACGCCTGGGTGCAGGGCCAGATCCCGCATCCCGGCGTGCCGCCGGTGTTCGCACTGGGACTCGACCCCCATGGGCGCCTCTTCTCAGCCACTGGGTTTGTGGAGGGGCGCACCCTCCATCAACTCCTGTACCCGGCTCAAAACCGGGAAACCCTCCCCAGCCTCAGCGAATTTCTCCTCACTTTTCTCAAACTCTGCGACTGCCTTGGCTTTGCTCATTCCCGCGGATTTTTGCACTGCGCCCTCCACCCCTCGGCCGTCACCGTGGGACACTTTGGCGAGACCAGCGTTCTGGGCTGGATGCATGCGCGACGCCTTGGCCCAGGAGACGATCCCGCCCCTCCTGCGTTCCTGCCACCCGTCACCCCCTACTCGGCACCCGAACTGGCTTCTGGTTCCTTCGAGGAGATCGGGCCCGCCACCGACATCTACGCGCTGGGCGGCATCCTCCACCACATGTTGGCTCTGGCTCCGCCCGTTTCCGCTTCGGACCCGGAAACGCTGCTGGAACAAATCCTCACCAACGCAATTTGTTCCCTCGAAGAAACCGCAAAACACCCCCCTCCCCACTGGCCCCTTGGCAGAATCCCGCCCAACCTGGCCGCCTCCGCGCGCAAAGCTCTGGCATCAGACCCCGCAGAGCGCCACAAAACCGTTGCCGAACTCCGGGTGGAGGTCGCGGCCTCGCTTGCCGTGCTCCATCTGGATTCTTCCAAAACTTCGTCAAATCCGTTTCCGCTTTGGAAATGGAAGTAATCCCCACCGCAATCCCCCCCAAATTCCACATGCGAATCCCATCCCTTCTCCCCTTTCTGATTGCCCCCTGCATCCTCCAGGCTGAACTCGACTTCAAACAGCACGATACGCTCCTGGTGGAAGGCAACTCCCTCATGGAACGAATCTTGGAAGACGGCACTTTCCAAGCCTACCTCCACCTCGCCCGTCCGGAACTCCAGCTCAAGATCCGCTCGCTTGCATGGACCGGGGACGAGGTCGGCTACCGACTCCGGCCGGAGGGCTACACGGAACACCTCAAAAGCCTTCTCCAAAGCTGGCCCGCGCGCACAGTGCTCCTCGGCTACGGAATGAACGAGTCCTTCGCAGGCCCTTCCGGCGTGGAGGAATTCCGCTCCCAACTCCAGATTCTTCTCCGGGAAACCCGCCGACTCCACCCCGAGGCCCGGATTGTCCTGGTCTCTCCAATCGCCGTCGAGGAGGGCGGGCCGTCCGATGCCGCCGCCCGGAACAAAGACATTGCCCGCTACTCCAAAGCCATCCAACAAACCGCCTCCGAAAACGGCGCTGGATTCGTCGACCTGTTCAAGGCCTCCCTGGATGCCTATGCCCGAAAAACCGGCCCGCTGACCCAACTCGGCATCCACCCCAATGAAGCCGGCTGCCGCGTCCTGGCCCGGACTCTGGCCGGCGCCCTGGTCGGGGAGGAACCGCTCAAAAACATCGCACCCGAGCGCCTGACCGATCTTGCCCAAGCCACTCAACAGGAAGCCCGCTGCAACGCTGACCTTGTCCGGCCCAAAAACGCCGTCGTCTATTTCGGAGTCCGCAAACGCCCCGAAGAGTACGCCGCGGAAATGCCGCGGTACCACCAACTCCTCGATCTGGCTACGGGCGTCGTCCATGACTTGGCCAAAAACCCCGGCCACCGGTTCAAGGACGCACCGGCGTTAACCCTCCCGGCGATGCCAGAAGGCCTCAGTAAAACCGACCGCCACGGCGGCGGCATCATCAAGCCTCCAGCCGAACAGATCGAGGAATTCAAGGTTGCCGACGGATACGCCCTCAACCTGTTTGCCTCGGAAGCCGAGTTCCCGGAACTGCGCAACCCCGTCCACATGGCATTCGATGCACGGGGCAGGCTCTGGGTGGCCACCATGCCGTCCTTCCCTCACACCATCCCGGGTTCACCCCGGGAAGACAAAATCCTCATCCTCGAAGACACCGACCGGGACGGCAAAGCCGACCGATCCACCGTATTCCTAGACCAACTCGACGCCGTAGACGGCATCGCGTTCCACCCCAAAGGAGTGCTCATCTCCGCACAACCCCGGATCCTGCTGGCCCAAGACAGCAACGGCGATGGCAAGGCCGACCATGTCGAGGAAGTGCTTCGCGGCGTGGATGTCACCGACTCCCACCACGGGGGCATGATCGCCGTGGACCCCGTCGGCCAGATTCTTTTCTGTGACGGCGTTTTTCACCGTTCCCAGTTCGAAACTCCTTTCGGCGTGGTGCGCGGGATTGATTCCACTACCTACCGCCTGGATCCCTTCTCCGGCAGGGTCCAGACCGAGTTTCAAGCCCTGACCCCCAACCCATGGCGCATCAGCTTCGACCGATACGGCAACCTCTATCAGCGCTACGGCGGCGGCCATGTGCTGGATGCGCTCCCGCTGACATGGACGCCCCTCGGAATCTATCATCCGTACGGCCATAGCACCGTCCTGGACTACAACAAGGGCTGCGCCCTGGAGGTGATCTCCAGCCCCAATTTCCCGTCCGAATACCAGCAGGGATTCGCCTCTGCCACCCTGCTCGGCAGTTACTTCGTGTCTATCTCCCGCAGCGCCTACGACAAGGGGCCCGTGGTCGCTCAGGACCGCCTCGACATCCTCTCCAATCCGAATGCCGCCTTCCGGCCCGTCGATGTCACCTTCGGATTCGATGGCGCGCTCTACGTGGCGGATTTCTGCAGCCGTATCATCGGCCACGCCCAGCACCCAATGCGCGACCCCCAGTGGGACCACACCCATGGCCGGATCTGGCGCGTTCTCCGAAAGGACGGACCCGTCTCAAAAGACTGGCCTGAAATCGAGAAGGCTTCCCAAGACCAACTTCTCGCGCTCCTTGCCCATCCTCAGGACCTCTTCCGCCAGCATGCCCGGATCCGGCTCCAGTCCATGGACTGCCTGCCCGCCCTCCAACGCTGGATCCGCGACTTCGACAGGACTCAGCCCGCGTTTCCCCAAGCCGCTCTGGAGGCGCTCTGGGTGGCACATGCTAGGAGCGCCCAAATTCCGGGTCTGCTCTCGGAGATTGCCCATGCCAAGGACCCCATGGTCCGCGTTGCCGCCGCACGGCTCCTCCGGTTCCAAGCCTCCGCCCTTCCCGAAGGCCGGGACCTGCTGACCAGCCTCGCCCGGGACCCCCACCCCCGGGTCCGGATGGCGGTCATCCATGCCGTGGCGTTTCTCCGGCAGACCGATGCCGGTTTTGAAAAAGCCCTTGAACCGCTGCTCTCCGCACCGCAACCCGAGCCCGCCGTGGCCCAAATGCTCGCGGACCTGCGCCACGGCCAGAAACCCGCGCGGGCGCGCTCCATCCCCGTCTTGGAAATCCATCCAGACTCGCTGCTCAAGCACTGGCAGATGGTTTCGGAGAAAAACGAGGCCTCTCCCGCGGGCAAACCCCAGGTCGAACGCACCTTCCGCTCTTTTGTTGCCAGCGAACACCCCCAAGACGCCGTGCTCAGCATCCGGCACGGCTTTCTGGACGTGTTCCTGAACGGCGTCCAACTCCTGAGTGCCGACAGCAACTGGTCCACCGACCAGCAGGTCCAGCTCCAACTGCCCAAAGGCCTGAGCCAGATTCAAATCGTGGTCCGCAGGTCCAGGTCCAACCAGCCCCCGCCCGCCTCGCTCTTTGACCCCACGGGCGCTCTTCTGGCTGGCACCCGGATTCCCACGGATGACTCCCTCCTCCGCACCCTGGCTGCCGAGTGGGATCAGGCTCATCCCGTGGACTCCTCCACCCTCAAAATCCAGGCGGTGCCAAACCTGCTCCAGTTCACCCCGCGGGAACTCACCGTCGCGGCTGGGAAACCGGTCCGGATCGTTTTTGAGAACCCGGATCTCATGCTCCACAACCTGGTTCTGGTTGCCGCGGGAGCAGACGAACAGGTCGGGACTTTGGCCGATGCGATGGCGGTTCAACCCGATGCTCTGGAGAAAAACTATGTGCCGGCCTCCCCGCTGGTGCTCAAGGCCACGCCTCTGGTCAAACCCAACGAAAAGGCGGAACTCCAGTTCACGGCGCCTGAAACGCCGGGAGTGTATCCCCTGCTCTGCACCTTTCCGGGCCACTGGCGCGTGATGCGCGCCAACCTCGTGGTGCGGAAACCCTGATCTGCGGAAACCAGGAAGAACTCAGCGCCAGTGAAAGTTCACCTTGGTGGGCGGCTGGTTCAGGCTTGAGGAGGTCCGGGGAGCAGGTACTCCCCCGGCACCGGTCCGAGCGGCACTTCCGGCGCCCTTGAGCTTGAGCGCCACCTCGCTGGCCAGATCCATGGGCCAGTTTTCAGACAGCAACCTCTTGGATTTTTCTGCCAGCAACCGGCGGTACAATTCCCCAAAAGCCCAGTTGAATGTGCTGCCCTCCACCCCCAACTCGGGGTGCGTCGCCAGTGCCCGCCGCCGAGATTCCGCGGCGGGATTGGGCTGGAAGCTGCACCCGACCACAAGGCTGAGGGCAGCAATGGCGAAACCGCGGAAGACAGGTCGATTCATACGCAGGACTCGGTTCAGGTTCAAACGGCCGAGATGGAAATCGGTTTCGGTGTCGGGTGTCAAACATTCCCTCGTTTTTCCCCCACCCCGGCACGTCCATTCCCCGGGCCTTTTCCGATTTCCTGAGTGTGTGCGAATCCAGACTAACCTCAGAACGCCCCCGGGAACGGGGACCGGAACCCGCCTCGGAACAGCCTCTGCCCCCGGCGGAGCCTTTGAACCCAGCGGAGGCCTTGAATGCTCCCTTAAACCCGGCGGAGCCTTTCAACCAGGCCCCGGCTGTCTCCCGGACGCAATCCGTGTCCCGGTTGGAGGCTGCGTTGCATCCACCGGGTCCGGGCGAGGAATCGGGGGATGGGGAGCGTGCGGCCGCGGGCCCGGCCCGGCTCCGGCGGATCCTGGTGCCGACGGATTTTTCGGAGCCGTCGTGCAAAGCGCTGGAGTACGCGGTGGCGCTGTGTCGTGCGCTGGGAGAGGACGGGCCGGAGGTGTTGCTGCTGCACGCCGTGGAACCGCTGCCCTATCCGGACGAGTTTGGGCTGGGGATGCGGCTCAATGCGCTGCCCTTGGAACCGTGGCGGGAGCGCCTGGAGGGGCTGGCGGAAGGCCATGTGCCGGCGGCGCTGCGCGGCCCGGTGCGGGTCACCCTCGGCATTCCGCATCAGGTGATCTGCGAGGCTGCGCAGAAATGGGATGCCGATCTGGTGGTGATAGCCACGCACGGGTACACCGGGTTGCGCCGATTTTTCCTCGGGAGTACCACCGAAAAAGTGGTGCGCCATGCGCCCTGTCCGGTGCTGGTGGTGCGCGACCGGGAACACGACTTTGTGGCGGCCCCGCCCGAACCGAGCGAACCGAGCGGGCCATGAAAGGAAAGATTTCACCCGCGTTCGCCTCCCGACTTCCCAACCCGCCCCCGACACTCCAGGAAGCGCCCCGGGGCGCAAGCTCTAGGGGCGGGGCAGGGGCGGCCCCAAGGTCCGGGGCGCAGGTTCAGTCGGTGCCGCCCAGCTCCCGGATCCGCTCCCAGGCCTGCCGCTGCTCCGCACCCAGTTTCCGGGGCAGGCTGACCTTCAGACGCACGTAAAAATCACCGCGCCCCCCGCCTTCCACGGGCAATCCCCGGCCCCGGATCCGGAACCGGCTCCCGATCTGGGCCCCTTCCGGCAGACGCAACCGGACAGTGCCCTCGGGCGTCGGCACATCCAATTCGCCGCCCAGAACCGCCTGCCAAATCGGGACCTCCAACTCGAACACCAGATCCGAGCCCTCGACCCGGAAATCCGGGTGCTGCTCAAACCGGACCCGGAGATAGATGTCGGATCCTTGGCCCGTGGCGCCCGCCGCCAGCCGGATCCGCTGCCCGTCGCGGACACCCTTGGGAATTGAAACCTGATACGTCTCAGTCTTGCCCGCCCGCCGGAAACTCACCTTTTTCTTTCCCCCATTCAACGCCTCGGAAAGCGTCACCAGCAAATCCACCTCCTTGGCGACCCCGGCCCCTGTCCGTCCTGCTCCGGCAAAACCGGCAAATGGGTTCCCTCCGGCGGCACGCCCAAAAAACTGCTCAAAAAAATCGCTGAACCCCGTGCCGCTAAATCCCGACTCGCTCCACGCCGGGTCTCCGTTCGGCCCCGCCTGTCCCCTCCCGTTCCGCACCCGGTCCCAATTGGCCCCCAGTTGGTCATATTTCCGCCGATTCTCGGGATCCCCCAGCACCTCATACGCCTCGTTGATCTCCTTGAACTTGGCTTCGGCAGTTTTTTTGTCCTTGGCGACATCGGGATGATGCACCCGGGCCAGCTTGCGAAAAGCCTTGCGCACTTCCTCCTGCGTGGCGGTTCTGGAAACTCCCAGCACCTCGTAATAATCCCGAAAACCCTCAGCCATAGTTTTCCCCAACCCTAGACAGCCCGATTCCTTCTGCCAATGCCACTTTGCTTGAGATCCATCCCCCGACCCGCAACTCCGGATCCCACGCTTTTTCGGTTGGCCACACCCCTTGCTACCGATTCATCCTCCGATCGAACCCGTTTTTCGCCTCCCAAGTTTTCACCCGCTCCATGGCCAGTTTTTTCTTCCGCCGCCTCCTGAGCTTTATCCTCGTACTCTGGAGCGTGGTGACCCTGACCTTCTTTCTGGTGCGTCTCGCTCCGGGAGGACCGTTTTCAAGGGAACGCAAAATCCCGCCCGCCATCGAACAACAACTGCTGGCGCGGTACAAACTCAACGGCTCCCTGTTTGAACAGTACACGGACTACCTCGGCGACCTGCTCAAGGGCGACCTGCGGCTTTCCACCAAGTACAGGGACCGTTCCGTCAACGAACTCATCGGGGACGGGCTTCCGGTCTCTGCAGCTTTGGGATTCTGTGCATTCCTGATTGCGACCTTCGGTGGAATCCTTCTGGGGTCGGTGGCTGCGCTCCGACAACATTCCTGGCTGGACGCCGCCTCGATGCTGGGAGCCCTGGCGCTGATCAGTGTCCCTACATTTGTGGCAGGCCCGCTTTTGGCCTTGGTGTTTGGCCTCTGGCTGGGCTGGCTGCCTGTGGGCGGCTGGGGCCAGCCCGAGAGCATTCTGCTCCCGGCACTCACTCTGGCTGGACCTGCCATGGCGTATGTCGCCCGCCTGACCCGCTCCTCGCTACTCGAGGTGCTGTCCCAAGACTTCATCCGGACAGCCCGCTCCAAGGGTCTGGCCGACTCCAAGGTCGTGCTCCGGCACGCCCTGAAACTTGCGTTACTTCCCGTGGTGAGCTTTCTGGGGCCGCTTGCCGCAAACCTCCTGACCGGCTCGATTGTGGTGGAGACACTCTTCAACATCCCCGGCATGGGCGGTTATTTTGTGCACTCGATCCTTAACCGGGACGTTTTCCTGCTCACCGGCGTAGTGATCGTGTACTGCACCCTTCTGGTCGGACTGAACCTTCTGGTGGACGTCCTCTATTCCGTGCTCGATCGCAGAATCCAACTCGATGCCTAGTCCCGCCAAATCCCTGCCCCCGCCGGGGCTCGCCCAACGCCTGTTCAAAGCCCCCACCGCATGGGCCTCCGTTGTGGTTCTCAGCCTTCTGGTTTTGAGCGCGTTCCTCGGGCCGTTGTTTCTCGACGCCGACCCGCATGCCCCCTCCAGCTTGCAGTTTTCACCGCCCAGTTCCGCGCACCCCTTCGGCACTGATGTCAACGGGCGCGACCTTCTCAGCCGCGTGCTTGAAGGCGCCCGGATTTCGCTGCTGGTGGGTCTGAGTGGCGCACTGGTTAGCTTCACCATCGGCACCGCGTACGGGCTGGTCTCGGGCTACGTGGGGGGCCGGGTGGACGCCCTCATGATGCGCACCGTGGAAGTCCTCTACGCCATTCCGCGCCTGATCCTCATTATCATCGCCTTCTTTGTTTTTGATCCCATCCTCAAAAAACATCTCGCGGACCTCTGGGAAGGCCGCCTGATCGGGTACTCCAAAATCCTGATCCTGATCCTCTCCCTAGGCCTCATCGAATGGCTCACCATGGCCCGGATTGTCCGGGGCCAGGTGCTTGCCCTGAAAAACCAGCAGTTCGTCCTCGCCGCGCGCAGCTTGGGCCAGTCCCATCTTCAGATCATTTTCCGACACCTGCTGCCCAATCTGCTCGGCGTGGTCGTTGTTTACCTGACCCTCACCGTTCCGGCCGTCATTCTGGACGAATCCTTCCTCTCCTTTCTCGGCCTCGGCGTCCAACCGCCTCAAGCCAGCTGGGGAAGTCTCCTGGCGGATGGGGCTCAGGTCATCAACCCGGTCCGGAGCTACTGGTGGCTCCTGATTTTCCCGGCTGTGTTCATGTCCGCCACCCTCCTCGCCCTCAATTTCCTCGGCGACAATCTCAGGGACGCCCTTGATCCCCGGCAAAAACGCTGAGGCAACCGACTTTAAGGCAACCGGCTTTGGGCGTGCCGCCGGATTTCTTGTTCCGAAAGCGGCCGGCTGTAAATCGCCATCTCCGCCATCCGCCCCAAAAACGGCCGCTCCAGCACCGGAAGCACAGACCCGTTTTTCATCCGTTTGGTGCCTGCCAAGTTTTCCCGCAACGCTCCCAACTGAATCCAACACGGCGCTCCGGCACCGCCCGGATCTGATCCGGCCTCCGCTCTGCCCACCCGTTTTCCATCCTGGTAAACCTCCAACCGACCCGAGTCCTGTTGTACCACCCAGTGGTGCCAGCGGTAGGCTAATCCCGGTTGCGGAACGAGCACATTCATCCCCCCGCCACCGCCTGCCGGCCGCCTGTGAAGAAAGCGCAGCGCACTCGCCTGTCCATGGCCACTGCCAGCCAGCCGGTTGGTGAACTCCACATACCCAAAATGCCGCTGAAACCGGTCGTCCTCAGCCAACCCAAGCACCCCCCCAGAACTCATCGGCTCCGCGCACAGCCAGCATTCTACGGCATACTTTTCCCCGGGAAAATCCACCGCCTCCCCCACCGCCAAAGCCCCCCCGCGAAACCACGCGCTCCGCGTGCCCGCCGTGTCTTCCACAAAATCCACGGCCCCTTTTTTCCAAAGTACCGGCGTGCCTTCCGTCTCCCCCGCCACCTGATCGCCTTCCACTCTGTCCAAGCGCCAGTAAAAAACCGGGCCCGCCTCCAACACCTGTTCCCGGTATCCAGGCGCCAACCTCAAGCCAGGCATCGGAATCCGGCCGACTCCCTGCAGTTCCTCAATGGGCATCCGCCGGATCACTCCCTGTGCGCCCACCAACTCTGCCCCCTGCTTTTCCCCCAGGACTTCTGTCCGCACTCCTCCCTGGCCTGGAACCCGGAGGGACGCCTCGGCTTTTCCCTCGTAAACAGCCAGCCGAGTGCTGCGCCCAGGCGCAATCTCCACCCCCAGTTCGGTCCCAAGATCCGTCACCACGCCTTCCGGTGTGTCGATCACAAACCCCTCCGCCCCAGGCGGAACCCGAAGCCTCAGCCGACCACGTCCACACCAAATCCGGCTACTGTCGCGGAACTCCAAATCCGCCGGACCTTCCACAAACAAAAGCACCCCCGAATGAAACCCGATGCTGGCGTTGCCGCGCAGGAGTTTCAGGGGCCCCACCCTCACCTCGGATCCCACCCGGATCGAGCGATTTTCCCAGACTGCCCCCTCCGCCGAGACGACGTCGCCCAGTCCTCCCCCAGCCGCGTCCGGTTGACGCCCACCCCACATCCAGCCCAGCCCAGCCAGCAGTACCAAACAGGCCGCGAGAGCCAACACTGCGGCTCTGCGCCACCATGCCCGCACATAAGGTGCCGGTTCCCGCCGCACCTCCCCGAGAACCCGGTCCAGATTCTCGAACCCCTCCACAGCCCCCGGATTTTCGCCTCGAGGATCCCCCGCTGCTGAGCCCGGGTTCAGCCAGCCCATTTCCTCGCACAACCCCGTCCAGCGCGGTTCCGGGGCCTGCGCCAACCGGCTGAGCCCGAGGATCCAGACGGCGTCTCCGAAAGCCTCCCGGAACGCTGAATCCGTCCGAAGCCTGTGCACCAGTTCCCGGAGCCGCTCCTCAGGGAACGCCCCCCCCTGATAGGCCCGCAAGGCATCCGCCAAATCAGGTTCCATGCGCCTCCTTCATACAATCCCTGAGCATTTTCAACGCCCGGTACTGCAGCTGATACACGGCTCCCGCAGTGGTCCCGAGTTCCTCAGCCAAACTTTCACCCCGGCTCCCGTCCAGATTCGCCCGGACCACCCGCCGCATCCGGTCCGGCAACCGCCCGATGCAGCCCAGCATCCGCTGCAAAGCCTCCCCATGCACTTCCTCAGCCCGTTCCTCCCACGCATCCCCCAACACTCCCGCACACTCCGCTCGGAACCGTTCCATCAAGCCAGAGTGCTTCTGCACCTGCTCAAAATGTTTGCGCAATTTGTTCCGGGCTATCCCCCGCAGCCATCCCCCAAAATCTTCCCCCTGCCGAAACCGGTCCAAACTCCGGTACGCAGCAATCAGGGTTTCCTGAGCGAGATCGTCGACGGCATCCAACTGGTACAGATGGCTGGCTAGGTACGCCCTCACCCCTGGCGCATACCGATGCACCAACCCAAGAAACGCATCGCCGTCCCCTTTCAACACCCGCTCCACCATCTGCTGCACATCCTCTTCAACTCGCATCCCCCCATATTGCCAACCCCAGGACGGGTTCTCACCGAATTTTCAGTATTTTTTTGTCCGCACCCGATTTTTTTGAAGTTGGGTGTGAGATTTTGACCGGAACACGGAAGATGAGGCATGCACTTTCCCCTCCGTTCGCAGGCCAACCCTTTGTTGGCTCTCGTCGCGTTTGCCATCTCCGGTTCGGCTGCGCTCGCCGAAGAACCCGTCCGGTTTAACCGTGACATCCGCCCGATTCTGTCCGGGAGCTGCGTGTATTGCCATGGCCCTGACGACAAACACCGGAAGGCCGACCTCCGCCTCGACACCCGGGAAGGCGCGCTTGCCGAACACGACGGTGTTCGGGCGATTGTCCCGGGCGACCCCGGGAAAAGTGAACTACTCAACCGAATCCTGTCCCACGACAAGGAAGAGGTGATGCCTCCGCCGGTTGCCAAGAAACCCAAACTGACCGAGGCTGAAATCGCCCTGCTCCGCCGCTGGATCGAACAGGGGGCACCCTACGAGGGACACTGGGCGTTTCTGCCCCTCACCACGCCGCCCCTGCCCCAACTCAAAAAACAGGGCTGGGCAAAGAACCCCATCGACCAATGGATCGGCCAGCGCTTGGAACAGGCCCAGCTCACCCCTTCCCCGGAAGCCGACCGCTCCACTCTCATCCGCAGAGCCTCCCTAGACATCACAGGACTGCTCCCTTCCCCGGAGGAAACCGCTGCATTTGTCCATGATCCGGCTCCCGACGCCTATGAACGGTTGGTGGACCGGCTTCTGGCCAGTCCGCACTATGGCGAACGCTGGGGCCGGCACTGGCTGGACCAGGCGCGCTACGCAGATACCAACGGCTACACCATTGACGGCGACCGCGCCATGTGGCCGTTCCGGGACTGGGTGATCCGTTCCCTGAACGAGGACAAACCTTTTGATCAGTTCACCGTGGAACAACTGGCCGGGGATCTGCTTCCCAACCCCTCCAAAGCCCAGCTCATCGCCACCGCCTTTCACCGCAACACCCTCATCAATGAAGAGGGCGGCACCAAACCCGAGCAGTTCCGCGTGGAAGCGGTCATTGACCGGGTCAACACCACCGGCGCTGTCTGGCTCGGACTCACCCTCGGCTGCGCCCAGTGCCACACCCACAAGTTCGATCCCATCCCCCAGCGCGAGTACTACCAGATGTTCGCCTTCTTCAACCAATGCGCCGACTCCAACAACAAGGGGCCCACGCTCGAAGTCGCACGAGGCGAGGTGTTCGGCACCCATCCCTCCGCGGAAACCCTCCGGGCCCAAGCCCTTGCCCAGTCCCAGAAAGAACAACTCGCATGGGAATCCGCACAACTCGCACGCCTCAATCCGTCCCCAGCAACGGCGCAGGCACCCGCAGCGTGGTCAACCGCTCGTTACCTTGAGTACGACACTGCCAACAACGCCGGGTTCCGTCTCCTTCCCGACAACTCCCTCCTCGCCGATGGCCGCGCCTCGTTCAATGACCGCTACCGAATCCTCGTCGCGCCCCCTGCCACACCCGTCCGCGCAGTCCGTCTCCGCGTGCTGACCCACGAATCCCTGCCCAAAAACGGACCCGGCCTTGCAGGAAACGGAAACTTCGTTCTGACCCAGTTCACGGCTTCGCGCAAAAACCAGCCCATCCCGTTCGCCTCGGCCGCCGCCGACCACGAGCAACCCGGTTATCCCGCAGCCGCTTCCATCGATCAGGCGTCCAAGACCGGTTGGGCCATCAATACCGCCAAAAACTCCGAGGCCCGGATGAATGCCGACCACGAAATTGTTTTCGTCCTCCAGACCCCTCTGGAGCCCGGCTCCGATCCCGTGGAGTTTCAACTCCACCATGACCTGAACGAGAATTACTTGGTGGGCCGGTTTGCCATCGAACTCTCCGAGTCGGCTCCGATGCCAAAGGCACAGCCCGTCACCAAAAAAGAGGAACCCTGGGAGACCGTGCTCCGGGTCCCCACAGCCCAACGCACCGCTGCCCAGAAAAAACTGGTCCAGGACGCGTTTGAAACCCAGTCCGGGTCCGCCACCAAAAAAATCGCGAATGTCGCCGAACTGATGGTTTCGCGAGACATCCCCAAACCCCGGCCCACCTACCTCCTCAAACGCGGCGACTTTCTCCAGCCTGACGAAAAAGCGGGCCCGCTGGATCCGGGAATTCTCAGCGCGGCCCAAGCAGCCATGGGAACGCCTCCCGAATCCCTGAAAACCCGGCTGGATCTGGCCCGCTGGCTGGTCGACCCCAAAAACCCGCTCACACCGCGCGTCACGGTCAACCGGGTCTGGATGCGCTACTTCGGACGCGGCATCGTGGAGACCGAGGAGGATTTTGGTTCCCAAGGCTCGTCCCCCACCCACCCGGAGCTGTTAGACTGGCTGGCCGCCGACTTCCTGCGCGCCAACTGGAGCCTCAAACACCTCCACAAAACCATCCTGCTTTCCGCCACCTACCGTCAGGACTCCCGCCAGCGCAAAGACCTGGCCGACAAGGATCCACGCAACCTGCTTCTGGGCCGGCAGGAACGGCTCCGGCTCGAGGCTGAGGTGCTTCGGGATGCGGCCCTCAGTGCCAGCGGACTCCTCGAAACCACGCTGGGAGGCCCCAGCGTCCGCCCCACTCAACCCGCCGGCGTCTACTCCTTCACCCAGAACGCCAGACAATGGGTGGCCGCCAAGGGCCCGGAACGCTACCGGCGCGGAATGTACACGTTCTTCATCCGCAGCGCGCCCCATCCGCTCTTTACGACGTTCGATACCCCGGATTTCCAGCAGGTCTGCACCCGGCGCACACGGTCCAACACCCCGCTCCAAGCTCTCACACTCGCCAATGACGAGGCGTTCTTTGAAGCCGCACAGGGACTCGCCGGGCGGATCCTCAAAGAATCCCCAGCCCAAACGGACTCGTGGATTTCAAGGGCAGTGGCGCTCACACTCGGAAGACCCGCAACCCCGTCCGAGTCCGGCATTCTGAAGGAGTATTTTGGGCGCCGTCTTGAAGCCTTTTCAAAGCCTGGGGCGGAAGACCCGGCCTTATTGCTGGGCGGCCCGCTGGGTCCGCTGCCCGCAGGGGTTTCCCCGGCCCAGGCGGCCACTCTGGTTTCACTCGCACGCACCCTTCTCAACACCGACGCATTCATGGTCCGCGAATAACGTATGAACCTCGCCCAACGCCTCCACGCCCAAGACCTCACACGCCGCCATTTTTTCGAGCAGAGCGCCCTCGGACTGGGCGCCCTCGCCCTCAACGATCTCCTCGCCAAGGACGGCTGGGCCGCCCCGGTGGATCCTGCCAATCCCATGGCCCCGCGGGCCGGGCATTTCCCGGCCAAGGTCAAACAGGTCATCTTCCTGTTCATGGCCGGCGGCCCGAGCCAACTCGAACTCTTTGAGGACAAACCCAAGCTCCGCGAGTTCCATGGCCAGACTCCGCCCCCCAGCCTGCTCGCGGGCAAACGGTTCGCATTCCTCAAAGGCGACGAAAAGCTGCTGGGTTCCAAACGCACCTTTCAAAAATACGGCCAGTCCGGCATGACCCTCAGCGAACTGCTGCCGCACCACCAAAAAATCGTGGATGAAGTCTGCTGGCTGCGCGGCATGGCCACCGATGTGTTCAACCACGGCCCCGCCAAACTCTTCATGAACACCGGGTTCCAGATCCCGGGACGCCCCAGCACTGGGGCGTGGGTCACGTACGGGCTGGGAAGTTCGTCCCGGAACCTGCCGGGGTTTGTCGTTCTCCAAAGCGGGCCCCGCGGCCCCCGGGGCGGCAACTCGCTTTGGAGCAGCGGGTTCCTGCCCACCTCCTACCAGGGGGTTCCCCTGCGCGGCAGCGGCGATCCCATCCTCAACCTGCGCAATCCCCAGGGAGTTTCCCAAAACCAAGCCGAGGATTTCTTTTCCACCGTCAACCAACTCAACCGGGCACGACTCGACGAAGTGGCCGACCCGGAAATCATGACCCGGATCAACGCCTACGAAATGGCCGCCCGGATGCAGGCCAGCGCCCCGGAACTCACCGACCTCGGGAGCGAATCCCAAGCCACCCTCGACCTCTACGGCGTGGATCCTGCAAAACCCAGCTTTGCCCGGAACTGCCTCATCGCGCGACGCCTGGTGGAACGCGGGGTGCGATTTGTCCAACTCTACCACACCGACTGGGATCATCACGGCGACCAGAAAAACAACCTCGACGACTCACTGGAGGAACGCTGCCGCGAAGTGGACCAGGCCTCCGCTGCCCTAGTTCTGGACCTCAAACAACGCGGCCTCCTTGAGGACACCCTCGTGGTCTGGTCCGGCGAATTCGGCCGGACCCCCATGGGCGAGGTCCGGAAAAACGTGGGCCGCGACCATCACATCGATGCATTCACCCTCTGGATGGCCGGGGGCGGCGTCAAAAAAGGATTCGTCCTCGGTGAAACCGACGAACTCGGGATGGGCGTCGTCGACGGCAGGGTCCATGTGCACGATTTCAACGCCACGCTCCTCCACCTGCTCGGACTCGACCACGAACGGCTCACCTACCGGTTCCAAGGCCGCGACTTCCGTCTGACCGACGTCCACGGCGAACTGGTCAAAGCCGCTCTCGCCTGAGCCGCACATCCCGGAGAATGGCCGGTCCCGTCTGCGGTTCCAAGGCCAACACCCGGGGCCGGAAAGGCGGCGCTCCGTTCCATCGCTTCATCACGACGAACCGGCTGAGAAAAGTTTCCCGCGTTTTTTTGTCCAAATCCTGGGCTTGGCGGTGCATCCCTCTGGCATGGCACTCCCCCCGCCCCCTGAACCCACCCGTCCGGAACACCACGCTGAATTTCTCCGCCTCTACGTGGAAGTTCAGGACAGCCTCCGCATCTATCTGGCTTCCCTCCTGTTTGGCCGGGAGGAAACCTTGGAGGCCTCTCAGGAGGTCGCACTCGCCCTCTGGAAAAAATTCCAGCCTGGGATGGACTCCCTCAGCTTCCGACGTTGGGCCTTTGGCGTAGCCCGGATGCAGGTCCTCGCATTCCGCCGGGACAAAGCCCGGGACCGTCTCACCTTCAGCGACGACCTCACCCTGCTTCTCGGTGAAGCCGTTGAGGAACACGCCCCGCAACTTGAAGCAGAACGCGGCGCGCTGGAGCGCTGTCTGCGCAAACTGCCTGAACGCCAGATCCAGATCTTGAACGGTTTTTACCTCTCGAAACTCAAGATCGAGGCTCTTGCCGTGCAGATTGGCCTCTCCGTGGCCGCCATTTACAAGTCGCTCCACCGCACCCGCCTCCAACTCATGGACTGCACACGCAGCGTCCTCGCTCTCGAAGAACTGCCATGAACCGGAACGACCCGCGCTTTGATCTCCTCGAAAAACTCCGGGCCGAGCCAGCCTCGCCCGAACTGGTTTCAGAACTTGAGGCGGTCCTCCGATCGGATCCCGAATTCCGCAGGGAATATCTGCGGTACATCAACCTCGAGTTCCAAGCACCTGCCGCACTCCAATCCATCCAAGGCCCGCGACCAGAAGCCGAACCGATCCCGTTGCCCCGGCTCGAACAATCCACTCCAGAACCGGCCAGCCCGAAGCCCCCCGGGAAGCGACCGGGTTTTCTCGGCCAATGGCGGCCGCTCGCCGCTGGAATCCTCCTCGGAATGGCCTCCGCATCGTGGGCCATTTCCCAACGCCTTCCCTTCTGGATCGTCAAATCTGTCCCCATCCAAAATGCCGACTTCGAAAAGAGCGCAGGCATGCTGCCCTCTGTATTTCCCACAGGCCCGGGTCTGTGGTCGGGGGATCCCACGGAAGTCGCGCCTCCGCCCATTCCGGTTTCCGGTTCTCTGGCGCTTCATTTTCTGAGTCCAGCAGGCCCCAGCGCAGCACCCGGGGCGAACTCCTGTGACGCCTATCAGTGGGTGGACCTGCGTCCTTTTCACTCGATGCTCGGAACGAATCCCGAAGCGGACCTCGAACTTTCTGCAGCTTTCTTGGATGCAAGGCCCCAGCCAGGAACACCCGTCCGGTTCACGGCGTATCTTTTCCTGTTCCAGGCCGAGCCGACCTCGGGGGAACTGTCCCGGCAGCGTCTCCAGCAGGAGACCGTTGCCATGGGAAAAAAATCGTGGGTCAGCCACGGCGGCCAGCCGGTCCCGGAATGGAAAACCCTCACCGCCCGGTGCGCGTTTCCGCCTGAAGCCGACTGGGCACTGCTCCAAATCAGCGCGGGCCGGGATACCAAGGCGGGCACCCCGCTGCCAGACTTCGGCCAGCAATGGGCCGACCAGATTCAACTCAAACTGCGCGTCCCGTCCACCTCCTCCCCTCAAACCGGCAAAACCCCATGATCCGCTTCGGAACTCTGCTCGTCCTCCTCTGCGCCACACTCCCAGCGCCCAACGCCCGAGCTGACACAAGACGCCCCCATGTGCTGCTCATCATCAGCGACGACCAAGGGTACAGCGACTTCGGGTTCACCGGAAATCCACGGGTCAAAACGCCGAACCTCGATCAACTCGCCGCCGAATCTGCCGTGTACCGCAACTTTGTTGTCGCGCCGGCCTGTTCCCCGAGCCGTTCCGCGCTGTTCACCGGCCGCGACCATCTGCTCACCGGCGTCTGGGGCGTCCCGCCCCGGGCCAACCTGCACCCGGATGAAACCCGGATGCCTTCGTTCTTCAAGGCCGCGGGCTACCAGACCTGCCACATTGGAAAACTCGATTCCGTGTTGGTCCCGCCCCGGTCACCCGCCGATTTCGGCTGGGACAAATGGGTCGGCGGCGGCGGTTACCAGCATAAAGATCCCGTGCTGTACACCCAAGACGGCAAGTCCACCGGCCAAGGCTGGAGCGTGGACCTCTGGACCGATGCAGCCCTGCGTTTTTTGGAGGAAAACAAAACACGCCCCTGTTTCCTGAGCCTGGCCTACATCATCCCGCACCTGCCATGGGTCTGCCCGGCGGAATCCTCCCAGCCGTTTTCCCAGCAAGGCCTCTCGCCCGCCCTGTCCTCCTGCTACGGCTCCATCCTTCAGCTCGACACCGCCATCGGTCGGCTCATGGATGGACTCAAACAGTCCGGACTCGACCAGAACACCGTCGTCGTCTTTCTCAGCGACAATGGCATGTCCCATAACGCCAGCGCCAAAAGCTCGGAGGGAGACCCGGAGACGGCGCGGGGAAGCGGCGGAGGCGACCGTGAACTCTCCGCCGAAGGCTGGAAGATCCGCAACCCGCACCGGCTCGCCGGACACAAAACCCAAGTCTGGGAAAACGGGATCCGGGTTCCGCTCCTGGTCCGCTGGCCCGGCCAGATCGCGCCGGGAGACCGTACCCAGTTCGCCATGGTGGAAGACGTCCTCCCCACCGTACTGGATTTGACCGGCACCCCGGAAATCCCGCATCTACCGTTCACCGGTGTCAGCCTGGTTCCCTCCCTGAAAAATCGCGAAACCCAAGTCCCGCATCCAGACGCGTTCCGAATGACGATTTCGGGACCTGGATCCCCAAAAAACCCGGCGGGAAACGCGGAGTCACGGCTGGAATCGGCGCATCATCTCGCCGTGCGCAACCAGCGGTTCAAGTTCCATGGCTTTCCGGATGGAACCGCTGCGCTCTACGACTTGGAAACAGATCCGCACGAATCCGTGGATGTCCAGGACAGGTTTCCCGACGTGTTCAAAAAAATGCGTGCCTCGTGCACCGAACACTGGAACCGGATCACACATTCCGGACGCGCTTTTGCTCCGCCTGCGGCTGCTCTAAAAGCCCGCTGAACGCCCCACCCCATGGCCAGCAACCTGTGTTTGCGGCCTCGGGTGCAAACGCACTCCTAATGATACCGGCCTCGGGCATCGCTCAGTCATTTGCGTTGCACCAGGGCGATTCGAAAACCAAGGGTTATATTACTGCTATTAAAAATGTACGCGCCGTGGTTCGTCACCCTGCAATAGGTGGAGAAAGAATCCCATCGGCCACCCCGGATGTACCCTTTATTTTCGTCCACTCCATCCCACATAAACTCCGCGACGTTCCCGCCCAAATCATAAAAACCGAGTGCATTCGGCTTGAACGACGCCACCGGTGCCGTACCCAGGATCCCGTCCACCCCAACCAGCAGAGGATCCCTTTTTCCGTCCGCGGCAACCGCATAATTTCCGTCATCCCAGTGCGGCGGATAATAATCGCCCCATGGGTATTCGATGCCTCCAACAGCGGCCTCCCACTCCGCATTCGTGGGAAGACGCCACTCCCTCCCCGTTTTTGCGCTCAGCCAAATGCAAAAATCCCTCGCCTGATTCCACGTCACACCCACCACAGGATGCATGTCCGTCTGCGTCCAGGAGTTTGACGGTGGATACCAGTCGGGCAACCCCTCGGCTTTCAAGTACAGTTTCCATTCCCCGACCGTAAGCTCTGTCCGACTCAACGAGATTCCGGTGCCCGGCACCGGCAACAACTTCTCCTCCAACCGCTTCACCAACTCGGGCAACACGCTCAAATCTTTCTTTTTTTCCCGCCAGAAATCGCCCAGTCCACGGCCGTACTCCATGGCTTCCGCTTGCCTTCCCTGAGCGGGCAGCGCCTCGTAAAGCGCCACTTTCGCCTTTGCCAAACCCTCTTTTCTCGCCCGCTGGAGCAGGTCCTCCGTCAAAATTAAGTTTTCTTCCGCCCCCTCGTTTGCGCCTAACCGGACCGCCTTCCGGTACTCTTCCACGGCCTCCGGCCAGCGCACGAGCACCTGCAGCACATTTCCCCGCAACGCATGGTACCCCCCATTTTGCGGCTCCAGGCTCACAGCAAAGGTCGCAGCTCTCAGAGCCTCTTCAAACTGACCCTCTCCGAGCGCATCTCGAGCCCGAGCCGCAAAGGTCGGTGCCGTTTCCCGCAAACTCTGCAAAGCCTTGCGGGCCTCACGTCCCTTTTGAATCACCCGGACCGTGAATCCCAACACCACGACCCCCAAAACCGCCGCAGCTCCCGCCAATACCCGGTTTCGCCCCACCCACAACGAAGCTCGCCTCCAAGTTCCCGCCTCCTCCGCGCTGGTTGCAAACCCGTTCTGATACGCCTGAATGTCGGTCACCAACGCCTCCACGTCCGTGTACCGGTCCTCCCTCCGCATCGCCATCGCCTTGAGCGTCACCGAAATCAATGCCCCGGGTATCTTGACGTCCAGCGCTCCACCCGTGCCACGCGGTTCTTCCTCGCTGCGAGTCCACAGGGGAGAAATCTGGCCGCTTTTTACCCGGCTCACCACCTCCTCCACCGTCCGCCCCTCCACTGGCGCGCGCAGCGTCAGGATCGCATACAGAACCGCCCCCAGCGAATACACGTCCGAGCGTACATCCAATTCCGACACCATTCCTTGCGCTTGTTCAGGCGACATGTACTGCGGCGTCCCCATCAACTGCCCCTCCACGGTTGCGCCATGGCCCCCCGGTTTACTCCCCCGTCTCAGCGTACCCAGCTCTGACCGATCCATGGGAGTATCCTCCGCGCTCCCCAAAACCTTGGCCAAACCCCAGTCCATCACCAGCACCTCCCCATACTCCCCCACCATCACATTCTCCGGCTTCAAGTCGCGGTGCAAAACCCCCTTCGAATGCGCAAAAGCCACCGCATCGCACACTTTGCGAAACACATTCAACAACGCACTCTGCGGGTACGCTTTCTGCACCCCGGAATCCCCCTCCCTCAGCGCATTGAGCACGGACTGCAGCGTCCGTCCCTTGATGAGCTTCATTGAATAAAAAGGCCGGCCCATTCCATCCGTGCCCAGGGTGTAAACCGGCACAATGTTCGGATGCGCCAGGTGCGCAAGGACCTCCGCCTCGCGCGCAAACCGCGGATCCAATGCGCCCTGCGCCACGCTGCTCACCTTGACCGCCACCTCCCGCTTCAACTGAAGGTCCTCGCCCAAGTAAATCTGTCCCATCCCGCCCCGCCCAATCTCATGGACCAGTGTGTAACGGCTCGTTGTTTCCGCAGTGCAAGATCCACCGGCCAGCTCTTGGAAGCTGGGCAACAAATCCGCTTGGATCACCGTCTGTTCCGGATCCTGCGGGAGCACCTGCAGAACGGTTGTCTCCAAACCCTGAGACCCCGTAAACTCCGATTTCTCAATCACGAGCGTCACCGAACCCAACTCAACGCAGGCGGGGTAGCCCAACCCAACCCGCCCCTGAACCGCTTCCCCGTCCACCCCCACTCCCCCCCCAAGGTCTTCCACCTCCATCCGTCCCGCCATGATTGAGACCCGCGCATGGAGTGGCGCCAGCCCCTCCACGCACAGCACTCCGTCCCCGGCCTCTGATCCCAGCACAAACTCTGTCTCCCCGGATTCCAACCGGCACAAGACGCCTTCGGTACCACGCAGAGTGAGACGCCACTTTGACACGCTCCCTGAGCATCGCAGACCAGGAGACACCTCGCAAGAGCGTTGCTTCCTGAGGGGAAACCCACACGGTCTGGCGACTCAAACGCCGGAGCCCAGCACGCGCGCAGCTTCGGCACAGTCCCGGGCAATCTGCGCCTTGAGCGATTCCACTCCGTCAAACCGCTGCTCCGCCCGCAGCCAGCGGTGAAACGCCACCTCGACCTCCCGCCCGTACAGGTCTCCCGCAAACCCTAAAAGATGCGCCTCCATGACCCTCTCCGGAACGCCCGCAGCTACCGTCGGCCGCAACCCATAGTTCAAAACCGCGTCCCATGCCCGGCCATCCACAAGGACCCGCACCGCATACACGCCGTCCCGCAGCAGCGCGTCATTGCGCACCGCGAGATTCGCCGTGGGAAAACCCAGCCGCCGCCCGAGCTCCTGCCCCCGCACCACCTCGGCCCGCACCGCATACGGCCTTCCCAACAGCCCCTCAGCTTCCTCCATCCGGCCCGCCTCCACTGACGCCCGAATCGCCGTGCTGCTAATCACACCTGCCGCGTCCACGGACTCCACGGCTTCCACCCCCACCGCCTCAAACCCCAACTCCTTCCCCAGCCCCTTTAACAACTCAAAATTGCCACCTCGCCCGCGCCCAAATGACCAGTTGCTTCCCACACAAATTCCGCCCAGCGGACTGCACGCCCCAGCCAGTTCCCGCACAAAATCTCCCGCCTCCCGCGCCGCCAGTTCCAGATCAAACCCGAGCAGCAGCACCGCATCCACGCCCATCCCGAAAATCAACTCCAGCTTCTGGTCCGTGGTCGTCAAAAGACGGGGACCGCCGTCTGGCCGAAGCACACGCCCCGGATGCGGGTCGAACGTCAGCACCACCGCGGTCCCACCACACGCCCGGGCCAGATCCTGCGCCCGCCGGATCACCGCCTGGTGGCCGAGATGCACCCCGTCAAAAACCCCCACCGCCAGCACCACCGGCCCGCGCACGCCCCGCAGTTCCCCAATCGCATGCAGCACCGGTTTCATCGCCCGACCTCACGCACCGCGCATCCGGGACACCGTCGGCAAACTCAATAACCGCTCCCGCATCGCTCCCACGGACAGCGTTTTCAACTCGTCCACGGTCACTGCGTGCTCCAGACCAAATTTCCCGCTCCGCGTCCTGCGCAACCGGTTCAGAGACGCCCCGCAACCGAGTTCCTCCCCGATGTCACAGGCATAGGTCCGGACATAAAACCCCTTTGAACACACCACCCGGAAATCCACTTCCGGAAGCCGGATCCCAAGGATCTCATGGGCGTACACATGCACAAACCGCGGCTCGCGCTCCACCGTCTTGCCCTGCCGCGCCAGTTTGTAGAGCGGCACACCGTCCTTCTTGATCGCCGAGACCATCGGCGGGAGTTGGTAGAAATCCCCGTGGAACTTTCCAAACGCCGCCTCGATCTGGTCCGGCGTAAACTCCGGCACCGGCCGGGTCTCGACCACCTGCCCGTCGGCATCCTGACTGTCGGTCAGCACCCCCAACTGAAGCGTGCCGACGTACTCCTTGTCCTCGCTCATGAGCAGGTCCTGGATCTTGGTGCCCCGCCCCACCACGATGATCAGCAGCCCCGTGGCCTGCGGATCCAAGGTTCCGCAGTGCCCCACTTTCTTTGTGCCCAAGGCCCGCCGGGCCATTGCCACCACATCGTGCGAGGTCATTCCCCCCGCCTTGTCCACCAACAGTACGCCGTCAGGTCCTTGCAAGTTCATGTTCAATCGCCAAAAGCACTCTCGTTTCCACCTCGCCCAGACTGCCCGCCACCCGCGCCCCAGCCGCCAGAGTATGTCCGCCCCCCCCAAACTGCGCACACACCCGCGAGACATCCACCTCCGGGCGCTTCGAACGCAGGCTCACCCGGACACGCCCACCTTCCATCTCCTCAAAAAACGCCGCCACCTCCACCCCTTCAATCGCCCGGATCGTGTCGATCAACCCCTCATTGTCCTCTGGCAACGCACCGACGCGCGCCGTGGTGGCCCGGTCGAGTCCGAAACTCGCCACCCTGTCCCCACTGCTCATCCGGAGCACGTTGAGCAGTTCCCGCAGCAGCTCAATCCGGCGCCGGGGATAACTCTCGTACACCTCCTGCGACAACCGGCCGACGTCCACCCCCAGCCGCACCAGTTCCGCCCCAATCTCGTACGTCCGCGCCGTCGTGCTCGGGTACCGGAAGGAGCCGGTGTCCGTCGAGATCGCCACATACAAATTGGCCGCCATGTCGCGCGTCAACGGCAGCCCCTGACCGGCAAACAACTCGTACAGGATCTGGCCCGCAGCCGGCGCTGACGCATCCACATACGCCAAATCGCCGTAGTGGTTGTTGGTGATGTGGTGGTCGATGTTGATCCAGCATCCCGCACTCCGCACCGATCCCCAGCAACTCCCAATCCGGTCCTGGACTGCAGTGTCCAGACAGATAGCCACCTCAAAATCCCGGGGCTCTGCAGACGGCCGCTCCACAAGACCCGATCCCGGCATGAACCGGTACCGGTCCAGCATCCCGTCCTCGTTCCAGACCGTGACATCCTTGCCCAGCTCGCGCAAACAGAGCGCCATCGCCAGTTCGCATCCGTAAGCGTCCCCATCCGGACGCACATGGCTCATCACCAAAAACCGATTGGCGTTCCGGAGCACACCGGCAATCTCGCCCAACTCACAATTCTTTTTCATCGTCTCAAAAGAACGCCCGCCGGCGCTCCCAATCACTTCCGGGCGCCGTCCTCCGAATCCTCCTCGTCCAGGTCCTCGTCCGGGGCAGGAGGCGGCAACTGGCTCATGATATCCAGAACACGACTTCCCCGTTCCGCTGCCACATCCAGCTTGAAGTGGAGGTGCGGGGTGTACTTCAAAATCACGCGTCGGCTCAGGGCCGCCTGCAGATCCGAACGTTTGCCGTGCAACAGCGCCATGTCCCGGTGCTGCTCCTCGGCGCTCCCGATGAAGCTCACATAGACGTGGGCATGCTTCAGGTCGGGGGTGATATCCACCTGCTGGACCGTGGCCAGCTTGGACTCGAACCGGATTTCCCGGGCAAGCATCTCCCCAAGCTCGCGCCGGATCACTTCGTTGACTCTTTCAAGACGGTGTTTCATCGCTCTGGTTCCCTTCAATTACTGCCATTCCCAAGACATCCATGAAACAGGCCGCGTCCGACCCACTCTGGCAGGAGGGGTGTCCGCCGGCTTTTTTCCCTGGGACGGATGGCGGCTCAGAGTTTCTGGGGCACCTTTTCGAGCGTGTAACACTCGATCACGTCGCCGGCCTCGTATTCGTTGAAATCCCCGAGCTTGATCCCGCATTCCAAGCCGCTGCGGACCTCCTTGACGTCTTCCGTGAACCGCCGGAGCGTCGCCAGGGCGCCGTCGAAGATCGGCTGGCGGCCCCGGATCACCCGGGCACGCGCGGTGCGCGAAATCCTGCCATCGGTGACCAAGCACCCCGCCACCATGCCGCGCGAGAGTTCGAACACTTTCTTCACCTCGGCATGGCCGATGACCGTTTCGCGGCTTTCCGGCTCCAGCATCCCGGCCATGGCTTCCTTCACCTGGTCGATCAGTTCGTAGATGATGGAATACAGCTTGATCTGGACGCCTTCCCGGCGGGCCGTGTTGGCCGCGCTGGCCTCGGTTTTCACGTTGAACCCGACCACAATCGCGTTCGAAGCCGTGGCCAGCAACACGTCGGATTCTGTGATCGGCCCGACGGCAGCGTGCACCAGTTCAAGGTCGATCTTCTTGCTCTCGATCTGTTCGAGGGAATTGACCAGCGCCTCGTTGGAGCCCTGCACGTCCGTCTTCAAAATGATCTTCAGCACGGGCCGCTTGCCGGCCGCCAGGTTGCTAAAGAGGTTTTCCAGAGTGGCCCGCTGTGGCGCCACCAGTTTCTGCAACCGCAACGCATCAATGCGCTCCTGGCTGAGCGTGGCTGCCGCCCGTTCGTTGTCCATCACCACCAGTTCGTCCCCGGCATTGGGCAGGCCGCTGAATCCGAGCACTTTGCAGGGCGTTGACGGACCGGCGCTCTTGATCGGCTTGCCGTTGTCGTCCAGAAGCGACTTCACCTTCCCGCTGAAATTCCCGCAGATGAACGCCGAGCCCACCTTCAACGTCCCCATCCGAACGATCACCGTGGCAGTCGGGCCGCGGCCCTGCTCCACCTGGGCCTCGATCACTGTCCCGCGTGCCCCCACGTTTCCGCTGGCCTTCAATTCGGCCATTTCCGCCACGAGCAGGATGCTCTCCAGCAGGGTGTCGATCCCCTGCTTTTTGATGGCCGATACCGGGCACACAATGACGTCGCCGCCCCAGTCTTCCGGCACGAGGCCGCGCTCCTGAAGCTGGCCCTTGACCTTGTCCACGTTCGCTCCGGGCACATCGGTCTTGGTGATGGCCACCATCATCTGGACCTTGGCCGCCTTGGCGTGGTTGATCGCCTCCACCGTCTGCGGCATGACGCCATCGTCGGCGGCCACGATGATGACCGCAATGTCCGTCACGTTCGCCCCGCGGGCCCGCATCGCGGTGAATGCCGCGTGGCCCGGGGTGTCCAAGAAGGTGATGGGATGGTTGTTGTGCGTGACCGAATACGCCCCGATGTGCTGGGTGATCCCGCCCGCCTCGCCGGCCGCCACCCGGGTCTTGCGGATGGTGTCCATGAGGGTCGTCTTGCCGTGGTCCACGTGCCCCATGAAGGTCACGATCGGCGCCCGCAGCTTGAGCTCGTCCTCCTTGGGCTTCACCAGTTCCCGGGGCGGTTCCACCACCTTCTCCACCACCTTGTGAACCCCGCCGCCTTCTTTCCGCTTTTCCCGCTCGAAAACAAATCCGTGCTTCGCGCACACCTTGCCCGCCACATCCGGTTCCACCGGCTGGTTGATGGCGGCAAAGATGTTCATCTCCATCAGGTCGCTGATGATCACGAACGGCTTGAGCCCCATCTGCGCCGCCAATTCTTTGACGATGATCGGCGGCTTGATGTGGATCACCTTGTCCGATCCCTTGGATTCCTCCGCCTGCACAGGTTCCGCACCCGACACGGCCGGTTCCGCCGGCTCAGCAGGCTGCACCGGCGGCTCCGGCTCCGGAACGGGGGGCGGCTCAGGAGCCAGAATCTTGGAAATGCTCGGCAACGCAAACGGCTTGTGCCCATGGGCTGCGGGCCTGCGTTCCCGGGGACGCTTGGGTTTTTCGTCAATCAGCGAAACCGCTTCCTTGGGCGGCTCGGGCTTTGGAGGCTCGGCCGGCGCCTTCACGGGCTTGGGTTCCGGCTCCGCATTCCTGCCGGCCGTGATCTTCTTGAACGCGCTTTTAACTTGGGTGGGCTTGATGGCCATTCAAAGGGTTTCCTGCTGTTGACTCGCTCTCTTGGTCCGCACTCTAAACAAATTTCTCCGGATCGCACAGCCCGGACTGGCCCGGACGCTCCCGGCACTCGGGCCGGACGACCTCCAGGTTACTGGGCCGCCGCAACTCCCTTTCCGTGGGCGCGCCGGGCAGCCTCATGGATCCGGGTCGCAAGGTCGAGCTGGCCCACGATCTCGGCAATGTCCTGGGGCTCCACCTCCACGAGCATCTCCAGACTCGCCATCCCGCCCTTGACCAGCAGCGTGGCCGTGGCCGCGTCCACCTCCAGCGCCTCGCTCAACGAGCGGGCTGCCGCCTGCACACGCCCCTCGAAGATCTGTGCCGCAGACTCGTCCTTCTCAATGTTGATCTCCCAACCCGTCAATCGGGCCGTCAACCGGGCGTTCTGGCCTTTCTTCCCGATGGCCAGCGACAACTGGTCCTCGTCCACCCGGATCTGCACCTGCCTGCGCTGCTCGTCCAGTTTCAGGCTCTTGACCTTCGCCGGTTTCAACGCCTCAAGCACAAACTCCTTGATGTCGGCACTCCACCGGATGATGTCCACCTTCTCGTTGTTCAACTCCCGGACAATGTTTTTGACACGGGCACCGCGCATCCCGACACACGCCCCCACCGGGTCCACCTTCTCGTTGGCGCTGAACACGGCCACCTTCGTCCGGAACCCCGCCTCCCGCGCTATCCCCTTGATCTCCACCGTCCGGTCCGCGATCTCGCTCACCTCGGTCTCAAACAGGCGCCGCACAAAGTTCGGGTGACTCCGCGAAATGATGATCTCCGGCCCGCGCATCCCGTTCTCCACCGCCACCACATACGCACGCACCCGGTCTCCGATGTTGTAGTCCTCGGTCTGCACCCGCTCCCGGGCCGGCATCGTTGCCTCAAACTTGCCCAAATCCACAATCACGTCCGAACGCTCAAACCGGCGCACCGTTCCCGTCACAATCTCCCCGGCACGGTCCTTGAACTCGTCGTAGATCATCTCCTTCTCCGCCTGCCGGATCCGCTGCATCATGGCCTGCTTGGCCGTCTGCGCCGCAATCCGTCCGAAGTTCTTGGGCGTTACCTCCACGTCCAACTCCTCCCCCAACTGCACGTCCCCGCGGATCTTGCGGGCCGCCGCCAGCGCAATCTCGTCGTGCTTGTTCTGCACCTTCTCCACCACGATCAGCTTCGCCACCGCCCGGATCTCCCCGCTCTTGGGGTCAATCACGCACCGCAGATCCCGCCCAGCCTCGACCGCCTTCTTTGCTGCAGAAACCAACGCCCCTTCCACAGCCTCCACCAGCACCTCGCGCTTGATCCCCTTCTCGCGCTCCAAGTAGTCCAGCATCGCAATAAATTCGGCATTCATAAAAAATCGGTGTTTCCCGGGGAAAAAAAAGAGTGGGCTTAACCCACTCTCTGCCACCGGAAATCAGCCCTTACCCTTAACCCGCCCCCCGCCCAGCGTCAAGGAGAGAAAAGCCCTCCGCCGGGCCCCTAGTTAAACCAAACACCCACCCTTCTCACGAGGGCCAGTTTCGGCCTCAGAGTCCTCAGCAAAGCCCTGAAACTCAGGAATGCAAACCCAGACAGTCAGGCCGCGCCACTCCCGGAAGTCCGAATCCCGAGCGCATTGAGGAATCCCGCAGCCGGGTCCGCCACCCTTCGCCTCGGCACCTCAGCAGCGCAAGCCTCCACCAAGAAGGGGAGGGGCGCGTTATCCCGGCGCATCTTTCGAAGGGTGACTTCCACCACATCTTGAAGGGTGTACTTGTCCAGAATGTCCGCAATTGCGTTGCGGACATCAATCATCAGCATCCGAAGCCCGCAGTGCTCCTCATCGGGACAGGTGCAACGCACATACTCGGTCTCACTCGCACAGGCAATTGGCGCCAAACGCCCATCAATAAGCCGGACCAGCTCCCCCATCTGAATCTTGTCCATCGGTTTTTTGACCGCGTACCCGCCCAGTTTACCACGCTGCGTCTCGATATACCCGGCCTCCCGCAGCTCGAGCAGGATCCGCTCCAAAAATTTCAGAGGCAACCGGTTGCTCTGTGCCAGCTCCGAAACCGGCACCACATCTCTCCCCAGCGACTTTGCCAAGCCAAGCTGGATCATCGCCCGAAGCGCGTACTCCCCCTTTTTGGTCAAAGTCATGATTGGTACCCCTAGAACAGGTTAGACCGCATCCAATCCGGTGGTCAATGCCCGCCACAGACCGCGAAAAACAGCCATCGCGATACAGCCCCCCCCCCCCGCACTGAAGGAGAACGGTGGACAGACATGCCCGTCTGCCAGTCCGCAAAATGCGGCGGGTTGGAAAAACCGCCCTTCCGTTCGCATGCGTTGGCGCCCAGATTCGGGTCCCCTGAAAAAAGAGCGCCCACCGCCGGACAGGCTGGATGGCGGTTTGTTGATTGCGCCCGACAAACGGAGGAGCCCAGGATTCCAGCCGCCCAGCCGTGTGCCTCCCCCCTTTTGCTAAAGCTCGCCGCCGAAGGCCATCATCTGGGGGTAGTGCCGCAGAATCTCCAGAACCCCGTTCACCAAAGCGTCCCGCTGCATTCCCAGCGGCGCAAGGGCCGGTGACTCCAGCACAATCTCAAACGGCTGCGGTTTGCTCCCGGGAGGCGCCCCCAGAATCCCCGGGTACCCGCTCCGGATCAGGCCCTCCACGGCATGAAACCCGTCAATAAGACTTCCTCGGTTCACGGGCAACGCGCGTTCCGCCGCTGCCAGCGCCGGCCGCAACAGATGCTCCGTCAAAGTCGCCCCACGCACAAACCCGTACACCCCATCACTGGTGTCATCGCTGTGAAGCGCCACGTAGCCATCGAACTTTTCACGCAAAATCTCTCCCTCCATCAACGCCACCTCGGGCTCCAAACTTCCCCGCCAGAACTCCCGGTTCAAGTCCCGGCCACTCCGCGACTCCCGAGTTCCATCCTCGTATCCGGTCGGGTTCAGGAGCGGATAAACGTGCAACTCGTAGTCCGACACCCAGCCCGGACGCGCCTCCAGTTCACGCACCAGATCACACAACGCCAGAACCCCGGCCGGTTCGTCCCCATGGATCCCCGCAAATATCCCAAGCTTAAACCGGGTCCGGCTGGATCGGAACACGAACTTGCCCAAGCCATACCGCTCTCCCTCCGTGCTCCATTCCCCGACCAAAACCGATTCCCAGGTTTCCGGGACCGCGCGTGCAAGCGGCTCGAGCAGAGACTGGACCGACCTTCGAGACATCACCACAGGTTCAACAGGGGCGACCGCTTCCACAAGACCCAATGGACAGAGCAGACTCATCGTCCTTCCCTCCCTGGCTTTTCCGGCACCCCGCCCAGACGCGTTTTCTCAATAGCCTCCACCTGCAACACCCGTCCGTCCCGAACCGACAACTGGATGCTGCCATACCGCATTCCGGCCAACTGGGTCTTTACCAACTCCAACCAATCCGTCTCCTGGGCCGCGTCCCCGGCATCCGAGGGTGTTTCCGTGCTCATAACGTCTCAAAAAGTGAGCCGAGATCGGCCTTCGCGGGCAACAACCCGGCCGCATGCGCGTCGTTCATGGCCTGCTCGAAATCCGCCCGGTCGAGCCCCGTGCCGAGCTTCAACCGCGGCCAGGCCCGTTCCAAAAGATCCGGACGGATCGGGCTGGAAGTGGCCCGTTTGAGCGCCGCCGACACTTTTTCCTTGGCCCATGCGGGTTCTTGCAGAATCCGGTCCGTCAACGCCCGGTGAGCGGCCACCAGTTTTTCCAAAACCGGCCGCCGGTCCCGGATCGTTTTCACGCTGGAAGCAATCAGGGTCACCAGCACGTCATCCTGCCTCACCAACACCTCGCCCCCCGCATCCAACTCCAACCGCGACACCCACGGCTCCACCGTCCACACCCCCTCGAGTTCTTTCCGCTTGAACAACTCGAGCTGGTCCGGGTTCGCCGTCGGGATCACCAACGCGTCCCCCCCCTTCTGTGTCACTGTCAACCCGCCCGCCGTCAGCCAGGCGCGCGCCGCTACATCCTGCGTGTTGCCCATCTGCGGCGTCGCCAGCCGTTTTCCGCGGAAATCTGCGGGCCCTCGCAGGCCCGCCCCGGGCTGCACCACCAGCGAGGTCGCACCGCGCGCCGCCCCCACCAAAGCCCGCACATCCCGGCCCCCGGTCCGGATGTACCCGTTCAAAACCGGGCTCGGCCCCACATAAGTCGCGTCCACCGCTCCGGTCAGCAACGACTCAATCGCACTGGGTCCCGCGTTGAACGGGTACCATTCCAACACACAGCCCGTTGCCTTCTCAAAAACGCCCTCCTTCCCCAATGCCTGCGTCTCCTCATACGCAATCAGCGCCTGCACATGGGTCAGGTTCGGGAAAAAACCCAGCCGCAGCACCTCAGCCCCTTTAGACTCCCGCTTTCCGCACCCGGGAAGAAAGCTCAGACCGGACAATGCGGCGGTCCGGATAAAACTGCGGCGTGTGGTGGAAGGATTGGGAATGTTCATAATGGGTTCAGATGGAAAACTCGGGCTCATCAAGAGGCGCAGGCTTCAGCGCTGCAGCCCGGGGCCGGCTTGCAAGCGACCAGTGGCGGATTTTTGTGATCAATGGCGGCAGACAGCCGTCCGCCCGGAGCCCGCCCAAGGTTTGGGTGGCAAGGGCAGAAAGCGTCCAGCCGTCCAAAACCCCTGAAACCGCGTTGCGCACCTCCTGCATGGCCAGACGCAGCCCGCAGTGCTTTTCATCCGGACAACTGCACCGCTCATAGGCGGTCACCGAGGCGCACCGGATGGGAGCCAGAGGACCGTCCAAGCAGCGGACCAAGTCGCCCAACCGGATTTCGGAGGCGGGTTTAGCGAGGGAATACCCCCCGTACTTGCCCCGGGTGGCGGTCACGAACCCGGCCTGCCTTAAATCGGCCAGGATGTGTTCCAGAAAATTAGCGGGGATGGCCTGTGCCTCGGCGAGGGCGCTCAACGGAACCAGAGCGAGCTCCAGCTCGGCGGCCATGGCCAAGTCGAGCAAAACGCGAAGTCCGTATTCGCCGCGCTTTGAAAGCTTCATTGGTTATACCCTATAAGATTTGTAGGTTTTAACGCAAGCGGTTTTCTATTTCCGCTGAAGAACCGCCCAATATCCCCAGCGTTCCCTTCAAAAAAGCGCGAGCGGCCATGTTCCCGGAGGGAACACAGCCGGTAGCCGGTGCGTGGCGCGCTGCGCGCCACCACCGGTACGCAATTCAGTAAGCGCATGCACCCCGAAGGGCGTGCCA